>NZ_JBZDPT010000048.1:0-18348 GCF_058270035.1 Mycobacterium shunyiense
GGCATCAAAAAAACAAAGCCACACCCTAAACGGGAAAAAGAGCGTGGCCAAAAACAACAAACAAAAACCACCAAACACACTATTGAGTTCTCAAACAACAGGCTTTTCTGCTTTGTCACCCTGTTTTGGGGCAACCCCACCAGCTTAATTTGAACCTTGCTGGCAAGTCAAGTTGCTTCATCCTGGCTTATTTCATCCGGTCTGAGGCAACCTCGCCAGCTTAGTACGTTCTCAGCTGGCTTGTCAAGTCGCTCTGGCCCCGGGGGTTTTCCCCGCTCCGCGGCGACTTCAAAAGATTAGCGCGAGCCTGCCTACAAGGTCAAATCGGCTGGTCAGCGCGATTTTGAGGCTGAAAGACAGGCTCGGACGTGCTGCTTACGAGCCTACTCTTTCGATCTCCGCTCCGAGGCTCAACAGGTTTTCCACGAACAACGGGTATCCGCGGTCGATGTGGAACACGTCGTGAACCTCGGTTTCACCGTCGGCGACCAAGCCGGCGAGCACCAGGCCGGCGCCGGCCCGGATATCCGAGGACCACACCGGAGCGCTCGACAGCTGCGGGATCCCCCGCACCACCGCGTGATGGCCGTCGGTCCGCGCGTCGGCACCCAACCGGATCATCTCCTCGACGAACCGGAACCTGGCTTCGAACACGTTCTCGGTGATCATCGATGTGCCGTCGGCCACCGCGGCAAGGCCGATCGCCATCGGCTGCAGGTCGGTCGGGAAACCCGGGAATGGCAGCGTCGCCACGTTCACCGCTTTGGGACGCTCGTACTGGACCACCCGGAAACCGTCGTCGTTCTGGGTCACGGTGGCGCCGGCGTCGTGCAGCTTGTGCAGGACCAGCTGCAGGTGTTGCGGGTCCACGCCGGTCACCGAGATGTCCCCGCGCGTCATCGCCGCCGCTATCCCCCAGGTGGCCGCCACGATCCGGTCACCGATCACCCGGTGTTGTGTGGGGTAGAGCCGGTCGACGCCGGTGATCGTGAGCGTCGACGTCCCGGCTCCGCTGACCTTGGCGCCCATCTGGTTGAGCATCGCGCAGATGTCGACGATGTCGGGCTCGCGCGCCGCATTGTGGATCGTGGTGACACCTTCAGCCAGTACGGCGGCCATCAGGATGTTCTCGGTCGCCCCCACTGACGGGAACTCCAGTTGGATCTCGGCACCCCGCAGATGATCGGCCTCTGCCACCACGCAGCCATGCTCGATGTTGCAGGTCGCGCCCAGCTGCCGTAGCCCCGCTTGGTGCATGTCCAGCGGCCGCGAGCCGATCGCGTCACCGCCGGGCAGCGCGACCTTGGCTTTCTTGCAGCGGCCGACGAGTGGTCCCAGCACGCAGACCGAGGCGCGGAACTGGCGGACCGCCGCGAAATCCGCGTCGTACTTGGGTTCGTCGGGCGACGTGATCCGGACGGTGTCACCGTCCAGCTCGACCGTCGCACCCAACCCCCTCAGCACCTCCGCCATCAGCGGTACGTCCAGGATGTCGGGGCAATTGGTGATCGTGCTGGTGCCCTCGGCCAGCAATGAGGCCGCCATCAGTTTCAGCACGCTGTTCTTTGCCCCACCGACAGCAACTTCGCCTGATAACCGGTTTCCTCCGGTCACCAAGAAACGCTCGCTCACGCCGGTCAGTGTAGACAGCCTGCCGTCGAGTTTCCGCCTGCTCGGACAGATCCGCCGAGCCCGGCGAGCTTGTCCTGAAGCCCGGTACGGTTCAGCTATGGCTGTTCATCTCACCCGTATCTATACCCGCACCGGCGACGACGGCACGACCGGGCTGAGTGATTTCAGCAGGGTTTCCAAGAATGATTCGAGGTTGGCGGCCTACGCCGACTGTGACGAAGTCAACGCCTCCATCGGCGTCGCAGTAGCCCTGGGCGAACCCGATCAGCAAATCCGGGCGGTATTGCGCCAAATTCAGAACGACCTGTTCGACGCGGGCGCCGACCTGTCCACCCCCGTCGTCGAGAACCCCGAGTACCCACCGTTGCGGATTTCCCAGGCCTACATCGACCGCCTGGAGAAGTGGTGCGACGAGTTCAACGAGGCACTGCCTGCCCTGAACTCGTTCATCCTGCCCGGCGGCAGTCCTCTGTCCGCCCTGCTCCATGTCGCCCGGACGGTGGCTCGCCGAGCTGAACGGTCGGCATGGATCGCGGTGGATGAGCACGGTGAGTCGGTCAGCGTGCTGCCCGCGAAGTACCTCAACCGGCTGTCGGATCTGTTGTTCATCCTGTCGCGGGTCGCGAACCCGGAGGGCGACGTCCTGTGGAAGCCAGGCGGCGGAACCGAGAAATAGCTTCAGTAATTGCGGCGGCGAGCTCGCGGTGACGGCCGCGACTCAAGCCAAGAGGTGAACGCCGTGAGCGCGCCCCGGTCCAGGGCGATCTCATAGCCTTGGCGGCGTTCGGGGCTGGTATCGCGCAGCTCCAGAATCGCGATCTGATCGGTCATGATGTCGAACTCATCGCCACGTGGGAGGCGGCGCGACACCACTTCCAGCCCCCGCCGGCTCAACCGTCGATCAGGCCACCACCGCATGCTGGACAGCCGGTAGAACCCGGCCTCCCCACCGCGGTAGCGCATCACTCCGTGGCGCCAGCCACTGCCGCCCTCGGCGGGGAAGTCACGCAGGATGGCTGCCGTCCCGCCAACCTGACGCAACTTCCACAATCGGTAACTCAACGCTCCGACCGCCAGTAGCAGAACGCAGACGAGCGCGACCATGACAATCATGGGCGCGCTCATCTGTCGTCTCTGTCGTCAGTCGATCTGGCCGAGAGCGCGCAGGCGCGCCCGACCCCATGCCGCTGTCTGCTCGTCGTCGGACTCCGCATCCCGCTTGGCGGAATCCGCGTCGATCTCGGATTCGAACTGAGCGTTCTCCACCAGGATGCGAACCGTTTCCTCGGTCACCGACAGGAAACCGCCGTCGACGGCGATCCGCAGATCGTCTTCGCCTTCACGCTCGACCCGCACCATGGCGTCGTCGACGAGCTCGGCGACCAACGGGATGTGTCGCGGCAGGATGCCGATCTCACCAGCGGTGGTCCGGGTGAAGACGAACGTAGCGGTGCCGGACCAGAGCTCACGCTCGACGGCAACGATCTCGACGTTCAAATCAGCCATGTCACACCACCTCCCTGTTTCCGAACGGCTTCATCACAGCTTGGCGCCGAGGCTTTCGGCCTTCTTCGCCAGGTCGTCCAGACCACCGATGAGGAAGAACGCCTGCTCGGGCAGGTGATCGAACTCGCCCTTGGCCAGCTTGTCGAAGGCCTCGATGGTCTCCTTGAGCGGCACGGTCGAACCCGGCTGGCCGGTGAACTGCTCGGCCGCCATCATGTTCTGGCTCAGGAAGCGCTCGATCTTACGGGCGCGGTACACCAGCACCTTGTCCTCTTCCGACAGCTCGTCGATACCGAGGATGGCGATGATGTCCTGGAGATCCTTGTAGCGCTGCAGGATGCGGATGACTTCCTGGGCGACGCGGTAGTGCTCGTCGCCGACGACGCTGGGGTGCAGGATCGTCGAGGACGAGGCCAGCGGGTCCACAGCGGGGAAGATTCCCTTGGAGAACACCGCACGCGAAAGTTCGGTGGTGGCGTCCAGGTGGGCGAACGTGGTGGCCGGCGCCGGGTCGGTGTAGTCGTCGGCGGGCACGTACACGGCCTGCATCGAGGTGATGGAGCGACCACGGGTCGAGGTGATGCGCTCCTGCAGCTCACCCATCTCGTCGGCCAGCGTCGGCTGGTAACCCACGGCCGAAGGCATACGACCCAGCAGGGTCGAAACCTCGGAACCGGCCTGGGTGAACCGGAAGATGTTGTCGATGAAGAGCAGCACGTCCTGGTTCTGCTCGTCGCGGAAGTACTCGGCCATGGTCAGGGCCGACAGGGCGACGCGCATACGGGTGCCTGGCGGCTCGTCCATCTGACCGAACACCAACGCGGTGTCCTTCAGCACGTTGGCGTCGGCGAGCTCGACCCACAGGTCGTTGCCCTCACGGGTGCGCTCACCCACGCCGGCGAACACCGAGGTACCACCGAAGTTGCGGGCGATACGGTTGATCATCTCCTGGATCAGAACCGTCTTACCCACACCGGCGCCACCGAACAGGGCGATCTTGCCGCCACGCACGTACGGCGTGAGCAGGTCGACGACCTTCAGACCGGTCTCCAGCATCTCGGTGCGGGGCTCCAGGTCGGCGAATGCCGGCGGCTTGCGGTGGATCGACCAATGGTCGAAGTCCTTGCCGTAGCCGGGCTCGTCGAGGCAGTCACCGAGGGCGTTGAACACGTGGCCCTTGACGCCGTCGCCGACCGGCACGGAGATCGAGGCGCCGGTGTCGCGGACGTCGGTGCCACGCACCAGGCCATCGGTGGGCTGCATGGAGATGCAGCGCACCAGGTTGTCGCCGAGGTGCTGGGCAACCTCGAGCGTCAGGGTCTTGGCGAGCGCGCCGTAGGTGATGTCGGCGTGCAGCGCGTTGAACAGCTCGGGCACGGCACCGCGCGGGAATTCAATATCCACCACCGGGCCGGTGATGCGGACTACGCGGCCCGCGGTCTTCTCTGCAGTAGCAGTCATTCTCTCTTCGCTTTCCTACGAGGCTTTCGTCTTTGGTCCGGCTAGCGCGCGTCGGCCAGCGCGTTCGCGCCGCCCACGATCTCGCTGATTTCCTGGGTGATCTGCGCCTGACGTTCGCGGTTGGCCGCGAGCGTGAGTGCCTTGATCAGATCGTCGGCGTTGTCGGTGGCCGACTTCATGGCGCGCCGGCGCGAAGCCGACTCCGAGGCCGCCGCCTCCAGCAGCGCCGCGTACACGCGGGTGGCGATGTAGCGCGGCAGCAGCGCGTCGAACAGGTCCTCGGCATTCGGCTCGAACGAATACAGCGTGTGCGGACCGGTTTCCGGCTCGCCGACGTACTCGACGACCAGCGGTGCAATCCGATGCGCCACTGCGGTCTGCGAGAGCATCGACCGGAATTCGGTGGAGACGATGTGCAGTTCGTCGACGCCCAGAATGCCGTCGGCTCCCGCATCGTCGCCTTCGTCGTCGGCACCGGACATGAACGCCGTCACCAGGGTGTCGGCGATCTCCTTGGCGTTGCTGTACTCAGGACGCTCCGAGAAGCCGGTCCAGGACTCGACGACCGCACGCTGGCGGAAGCTGTAGTAGCCCAAGGCCTTTCGACCGACGACGTAGAGCACCGGCTCCTTACCCTCTTCCCGCAGCAGCGAGAAGAGTTCTTCGGCGCGGCGCAGCACGTTGGCGTTGTAACCGCCGCAGAGACCGCGGTCCGAGGACACCACGAGCACACCGGCCCGCTTGGGATTCTCCCGCTGAACGAGCAGTGGGTGGTCCAGCGCGCTGGCACCCGCAAGCTCGGTGAGCATGTTGGTGATCTCGGTGGAGTAGGGCCGGGCCGCATCGACCCGGGCCTGCGCCTTGGCGATCCGCGACGTGGCGATCAGCTCCTGCGCCTTCGTGATCTTCTTGATCGACGAAGCGGAGCGGATACGCCCGCGTAGCTCGCGAAGTGTGGCTGCCATTGGTTACCTAGGCCTTCTTCGGAGCCGGCTTGCGGACCTTGACCGATTCCTTCTCCAGGTCATCAGGATTCAAGGCTTCGGCCTCTGCGTCCTTCACGACCACGGAGCTGCCGTCGGTGGCGGCGAAGCCCTTCTTGAACTCGTTGATGACCGAGACCAGCTTCTCTTCGTTCTCCTCGGAGAGCTTCTTGGTCTCCTTGATGCCCTTGAGGATGTCGGAGTGGCTGGCCTTGACATGCTCCAGCAGCTCGTCGACGAAGCGGGTGACGTCTTCGGCCGGGACCGAATCCAGGTGACCCTGGGTACCGAGGAAGATCGAGACGACCTGATCCTCGACCGCCAGCGGGCTGTACTGCGCCTGCTTGAGCAACTCGACCAGGCGGACACCGCGGTCCAGCTGAGCCTTCGAGGCCGCATCCAGATCCGAGGCGAAGGCCGCGAAGGCCTCCAGCTCGCGGTACTGCGACAGATCCAGGCGGAGACTTCCTGCTACTTCCTTCATCGCCTTGATCTGCGCGGCGCCACCGACACGGGACACCGACACACCGACGTTCACAGCCGGGCGCACACCCTGGTTGAACAGGTCGGACTCCAGGAAGCACTGGCCGTCGGTGATCGAGATGACGTTGGTCGGGATGAACGCCGAGATGTCGTTGGCCTTGGTCTCGATGATCGGCAGACCCGTCATCGAACCACCGCCCAGTTCGTCGGACAGCTTTGCGCAACGCTCCAGCAGGCGGGAGTGCAGGTAGAAGACATCGCCGGGGAATGCCTCGCGGCCCGGCGGGCGGCGCAGCAGCAGCGAGATGGCGCGGTAGGCGTCGGCCTGCTTCGAGAGGTCGTCGAAGACGATCAGCACGTGCTTGCCGTCGTACATCCAGTGCTGGCCGATGGCCGAACCGGTGTAGGGCGCCAGCCACTTGAAGCCGGCCGGATCGGAGGCGGGGGCCGCGACGATGGTGGTGTACTCCATCGCGCCGCCCTCTTCCAACGCCCGCTTCACGCTGGCGATGGTGGTGCCCTTCTGACCGATCGCGACGTACACGCAGCGCACCTGCTGCTTGGGGTCGCCGGTCTCCCAGGCCTCACGCTGGTTGAGGATGGTGTCGACGCAGACCGCGGTCTTGCCGGTCTTGCGGTCACCGATGATCAGCTGACGCTGGCCACGGCCGATCGGGGTCATGGCGTCGATGGCCTTGATACCGGTCTGCAGCGGCTCGGACACGCCCTGGCGCTGCACCACCGAAGGGGCCTGCAGCTCGAGTGCGCGCCGCTCCTCGGACTCGATGTCGCCCTGGCCGTCGATCGGCTGGCCGAGCGGGTTGACGACGCGACCGAGGAACGCGTCGCCGACGGGCACCGAGAGCACCTCGCCGGTGCGCTTGACCTGCTGGCCTTCTTCGATCTTCTCGAACTCACCCAGGATGACGGCGCCGACGCTGTGCTCGTCGAGGTTGAGCGCCACACCCAACACACCGCCCGGGAACTCGAGGAGCTCCTGGGTCATGACCGAGGGCAGGCCCTCGACGTGAGCGATGCCGTCACCGGCGTCGACGACGGTGCCGATCTCTTCGCGCTCGGTGTCGGCGGAAAACGAGGATACGTAGTCCTCGATGGCACCTTCGATATCAGCAGCCGAGATTGTCAACTCTGCCATGGTTTTTCGTCTTCCTACCTTGTTCTTGGGGTGGTTCGTGGGGGTTATCAGTCCGGCAGCTGTGTCGCAGCGGCGGCCAGACGGGATGCGATGGAGCCGTCGATCACTTCGTCACCGACGGTGATCGACAGACCACCGAGCAGTTCCGGGTCGACGTGCAACTGCACTGACACCGGGTGTCCGTAGATGCGGGTGAGCACCTCCGACAGCCGGGTCCGCTGAGCATCGGTCAGGTCAGCCGCGGCGGTCACGTGAGCAACCACTTCGCCGCGGCGGGCGACTGCGAGTTCGGCGAGATCGATGACGGCCTCGTCGGCACGCTCACCGCGCAGCAGTCCCACAGTCTGGGTCAGCAGCGCCGCCGCCGTCCCGTTCCCACTCGCGTTACCGCCGAGGACCTTGTCCAGCAGGGCGACTCGTCCGTCGACCGGGGCGGTGTAGTCACTGAGCAGGGCCGAGAGTTTGGGCTCGGCGTCGAGCAGGCGGCCGAACCGGAACAGCTGGTCCTCCACCTCGTCGACCTCACCGGCGATCTCGGCGCGCTTGAGCAGCGCCAGACGTGCGGTGTGTTCAATGGCGTCGACCAGGTTCCCTTCGGTCGACCAGCGCTGCGAGACCGCAGTCCGCAGCACGTCCAGTGTGGTGTTGCCGACCTTGCCCGACAGCAGACGATCGACCAGCTCGGCCTTGGCGCCGTTCTCGTCGGTCGGCTCGGCCAGATGCCGGTTCAGCGTCGACTCCGAAAGCAGAAGCCTGGCGACGGAGGCCAGTTCCTCGGCCAGCGTGGTCAGCCCGTCGGCGTCCAGACCGTCGGCGACGGAGTCGAACTTCCCGACCACGACCGCCAGCGACTCGCGGCTGGCCGCGCGCAGCTTGGACGTGGCCGCGGTGTCGATCACCACTGCCGATGGCGCCATCTGGTCCAGCTCGGCCAAGAACCGGTCGACGGTGGCCGCCTGTGCGGCCGGGTCGGCGACGTGTGCCCGGACCAGTGCGTCGGCCTTGGCCACCGACTCCGATCCGAGACCGGTACGCAGCTGGCGGATGAGCTGCTGGCGCATCAGCTGAACCTGCTGAGCGCCTTGGGCCTTGATCCGCTCGGCCTCGGTGCCGGCCTGCTCGGCCAGCTGAGCGGTGATCCGCTCGGAGTCCTGCGCGGCCTCGTCGGTCACCTTGGTCGATTCGGCCTTGGCGTCGGCGAGTGCCTTGGCATGCATGTCATCGGCTTCGGCGAGCTTCTTGGCCGCATCGGCGCTCTCGGCGAGCGCGACCCGCACGGCTTCCTGCTGCTTCTGCATCAGGTTCCGCACCGGCGGCACAACCCACTTGATGATGATGAATGCGATGACGGCAAAGCCGATCAGCTGTCCGATAAATATCGACATCTACTGCGTCCCACCTGATTTCACGTCGACGCCCAAAATTCGGCTGGCCAGGGTCTTCGAGAGTCCGTCCACCGAAGACTCCAGTCCCGACCGCACACCGGCGCCCTGGGCAGCAAGCTGCTCATCGGCCTCGCGCACGGTTTCGGCCACTTCGGAGCTGGCCTCGGCACGCTTGGCGTCGACCACCTCGCGACCCGCGGCGCGGGCCTCGTCACGGATCGCCGATGCCTGGGTGCGAGCCCCGGCCATCGCCTCGTTGTAGTCGGCCTGTGCCGCGGCCACCTGCTCGGCCGACTTCCGGTTGTCGGCGGCGGTCTTCGCCAGCATCGCTTCACGCTCTGCCAGTACCTTGCCGACCGGTGGCACAACCCATTTCGCGATCACAGCAAGTGTGATCAGGAAAATGATCAGCACGGCGAAGAAGGTGCCGTTGGGGACCAGGAAGTTGCTCTGGCCCCCACCGCCTTCCGCCGCTGCCTGGCTTGAAGCCAGGATGTTGATGCTGTCCGCCAGGACAGTCGAACCGAGTTCACCCATGCTGATGGACTACTGCAGGCCCGGGGTGGCGAAGACGAACAGCGCCATGAAGGCCAGGTTGATGAAGTACGCGGCCTCCACCAGACCGACGGTGATGAAGAACGGGGTGAACAGCCGGCCCTGGGCCTCGGGCTGCCGGGCGATGCCCGAGATCAGCGCGTTACCCGCGATACCGTCACCGATACCAGCGCCGATGGCGCCGCCGCCCATGATCAAACCGCCACCGATCAGCGCGCCGGCCGTGATGAGGGCGTTGGGGTCGAGTTCCATTCCTTTTATCCTCCTTGATAACTGGTGGCTGTGCCGCCAGAGGTTCGTGTGCTGCAGTTGTAGGGATCAGATATGTGGATCAGTGAGCTCAATGGTCCTCGTGGTCCAGCTCCATCGACTGGCTGAAGTACAGGATCGTCAACAGCGAGAAGATGAATGCCTGAATCAGGCCGACGAACAGGTCGAAGGTCTTCCAGATCGCATTGGGTGCCCACTGGATGTACCAGGGGAACATCGCGATCAGCGCGACCAGGATGCCGCCGGCGAAGATGTTGCCGAAAAGACGGAGGGCCAGCGAGATCGGCTTGGCGATCTCTTCGACGATGTTGATCGGAGCCAGGAACGCGACGTGGCCCTTGATCACCTTGACCGGGTGGCCGATGATGCCGCGACGCCAGATACCGGCGGCGTGGTAGGCGAGGAACACGAACAGTGCGAGCGCCAGCACGAAGTTGATGTCGGAGGCCGGCGGCTTGTACCACTCGGCAGCCGCGCCGTCCGCGCCCCCGTACTGCAGCGGCAGCACCGCGAGCCAGTTGGAGATCAGGATGAACACGAAGATCGTCACCGAAAGGGGCAGCACGAAGGGGGCGACCTTCATACCGATCGAGCCCTCGATCTGCTGGCGCATCTGGATGGTCAAGGCCTCCCAGAACAGCTGCACACCGCCCGGCACCCCGGTCGAGGTGACCTTGGCCCGCAGGACGAACGCCAGCGCGATCACGATCACCGCGGTGACCGCGGTGGCCAGGATCGTGTCGCCGTTGAACGTCATCCCGAACAGCTCGAACACCATCGTGTGGTGGCCTACGTGGATGGCAGCGCCACCCTCTTCGGCGGCGAGCACGGTCGTCGTCTGAGTCATATAGGTCAGCTCAACCCTTCGATTCCGTATCCAAGACATCCAGGCCGTTGGAGCGGATCTTCCGCAGCACGGGGATGCTGGTGCTCATCACCAGCAGAGCCTGGAAAATAGCCAGCCCGAACAGCACCGCGATGCCGTCGTGCTTCTTGAAGAAAAGTGCGATGCCGAGTGCGATCGCAGTGATGATCAGCAGCCGCGTCGCGGAGTTCACGGCCATCTTCTTCTTGAGCGGGTGATCCTCGGCCGTGATCGCCTCGACGGCCCGACGCACCAGCAGGGCGTTGATCAAGCCGAGGACCAGGCCGACACCGAAGAAGACGCCGAAGAAAATGTGTCCGATGTAACCGGCGGCCCCGACGGCCAGCCCGGTGAGGACGACGCAAACAATCAGTAGACGCAGTGGCCGGAAAGCCACCGACGGGAACACCAACGGCGCGTTCTGCGCTGGTGTCGTCACTGATTCACCCCAATCCCGCTGTCACGAAACGCCGCACCCTCGGAGATGCCAACGGTTGCTGCCCCCTGGCAAAACCCTGTGCGCGCCCGACGAGAATATCGGAGGGCGGCGGGCGGGCTCGATTCACCCACGGGGTAGCTCCCTTTGTCGGTCGTTGATCGGCACCTGACGGTTCGTCGAACCGAGGGGCCGGGCCGGCAACCCGCGAGGTTTTTCGGGTTCTGGCAGCACCCTAACACATGGTAGGCACCCCTAAACGTGGCCTACTACTTTTTGTCGTACTTCGCTTCGTGCTCGTCTTCGGACGCTTCATTCCCACGTTGCAACAGGGGTATCAGTGTCACCACGATCGCCACCACGATGGCGGCCGCGACGACCGCTCCGGTGTAGCGGGGATCGAAGAAAATCGTCGCTGCGGCACCGAAAGCGATGATGCCCACCCATAGGTAGATCAACAGCACGGCGCGGCGATGCGAGTGCCCGATCTGCAGCAGTCGGTGATGCAGATGCATCTTGTCGGGGCTGAGCGGACTCCGGCCTGCCCGGGTGCGACGCACGATGGCCAGCAACGTGTCCAGTGCAGGCACCAACATCACGGCGATCACCAGCAGGAACGGCGACATCAGCGCGAAAACGTCGCGGGCACCGTAGGCGTTCTGCGAGATCGGCCCGGCGGCGGTCGTCGACGCCGCACCCAGCATCAGGCCGATCAGCATCGATCCCGAATCGCCCATGAAGATCTTGGCCCGGTGGAAGTTGTGCGGCAGGAAGCCCAGACAGGCGCCCGCCAGCACCACCGAGATCACCGCGGGCGGATAGAACAGGACGTCGCCGCCGTGGTCGCGCAACAGCCCGACAGAGAAGATGCAGATGGCCAGGGCCGTGATGAGTCCCAGCCCGGCGGCCAGACCGTCGAGTCCGTCGACGAAGTTCATCGCGTTGACGATCGACACCGTCAGCGCGAGCGTCAGCAGGATCGAGGACACCTGGTCGAGCACGATGGTGCCCACTCCCCCGAACGGGATGTAGAGCACGCTCCAGGCCACACCCATCGTGACCAGCACGCTCGCCGCGGTGATCTGGCCGGCGAATTTGGTCAGGGCGTCCAGCCCCCAGCGGTCGTCGATCAGCCCGATGGCCATGATGAGCCCACCTGCGACCACGACCGCGGGCATACCGGTGGAATAGACGAAACCCCGCGTGAGTGCGGGCAGTTGGGAAGCCAGCAGCACCGCGGCGGCGACCCCGATGTACATCGCCAACCCGCCCATCCGCGGTATCGGCTGTACGTGGACATCGCGTTCCCGTGGGTAGGCGACGGCGCCGACCCGGATGGCCAGCACCCGCACCCAGCCGGTGGCGAAGTACGTGATGATCGCGGCGGTCAGGCCGACGAGCGCCAACTCACGCAGCGGAACACCGGCACCTCGGTCCGACAGAGCGAGAAGCCCGGAATTGACCGCGGGGATCACTGCGTCACCGGCCGACATCACCGATGAACCGTACTGCAGCAAGCTGAGATCACTCCGTAGGTGTTGTTGTGAGCGTGGAGATTTCCACGCCGACGACCCTGGCGATGTCCGCCGCGCTGATCGGACCGGCGCGCAGGATGCGTGGCTGGACGCCGGTGAGGTCGACGATGGTGGACGCGGCCTGTTGCTCGGCGGGCCCGCCGTCGAGGTAGACCTCCACCTTGTCGCCGAGTTGCTCGTGGGCCTGCGCTGCGGTCACCGCGGCCGGCTGACCCGACACGTTGGCACTGGACTGGGCCATGGGGCCGACCTCCCGCAGGAGCTCGATGGCCACCGGGTGCATCGGCATCCGGAGCATGACGTTGCCGTTGGCATCCCCGAGGTCCCATTGCAGCGACGGTGCCTGCGTGACGATCAGGCTCAGTGCGCCCGGCCAGAATGCCCGGATCAACTCGCGGGCGGCCGGCGGCACCGAGTACACGAGACCGTCGATGGTGCTCCACGAGCCGACGAACACGCCGACCGGCATGTTGCGGCCACGGCCTTTGGCCGCGAGCAGGCTGCCGACAGCGTCGCGATCGAAGGCATCCGCACCGATCCCGTAGACGGTGTCGGTCGGCATCACCACCAATCGGCCGCCCTTCACCGCGCTGATCGCCGAGGCGATACCGGTCGCACGCTGATCAGCGTCGGTGCAGTCGAAGATCGTCATGTCGGCTCCCCGGTCGGTGCGCGCATCAACTCAGCTTCTCCCAATCCTCGTCGCCGTCACAAAGCGGGGTCGTCCGGCCAGGTCGCGGTGCGCTGTGACCTCGGTGAAGTGACCGTCGTCGACGAAGGCCCCGACCGACAGTTCGGAGGTGGTGTCGTCGTGCTCGACGGCGCAGGACGCACCATCGCGCAACCACCGGGCGGCGAGTGTGACGATCGGCCGGATCACCGACATACCGTCGGGGCCGCCGAACAATGCGGTGACGGGATCATGTTCGGCCACTTCGGGTTCCAGGACCGCGGCCTCGGGGATGTAGGGCGGGTTCGACACCAGCAGGTCGACCCGGCCGTCGAGTTCGGGCAGCAGGCCGGGCGCGGTGACGTCGGCGTCCAGTATCTCGACCCGCGTCCCGGTGGCGTTGCGCCGCGCGAACTCCAGGGCCGCGGGCGAGTTCTCGACGGCCAGCACGCGCGCGTCGGGCCACCGCGCGGCCAGCGCCAACGCCAACGCACCCGAGCCGGTGCACAGGTCGACGATCAGCGGCTTGCCAGGCAATTGCCGCGTGCTGGCCCATTCGAGCAGCGCCTCGGTTTCCGGCCGCGGGATGAACACCCCGGGCCCGACCGTGAGCGTCAGCGGGCCGAACGGCGCCGTGCCGATCAGATGTTGCAGCGGAATTCGACGGGACCGGGCGGCCACGAGTTCGTCGTAGGCCTGGCGGAACTGTTCGTCGGCGTCGTCGAGGAACATCAGCCGACCGCGGTCGACGCCCGCCACGTGCGCGGCCAGCAGCTCGGCGTCGATGCGCGGGGAGGCGACGCCTGCGGCTGCGAGCCGCACCGTTGCGGCCGCGACCGCCTGCCGCACGGGTGTCATGTCTCCTGCTGCAGCCGGGCCTGTTTGTCGGCGGCGCCCAGTGCGTCGAGCAGCGCGTCCATGTCTCCGTCGAGCACCTGGTCGAGGTTGTGCGCCTTGAAGTTGATGCGGTGATCCGCGATCCGGTTCTCGGGGAAGTTGTAGGTGCGGATCCGTTCGCTGCGGTCGACCGTGCGGATCTGGCTGGCCCGGTCGGCCGATGCGTCGGCCGACGCCTGTTCTTCGGCCAGTGCCTGCAGCCGAGCGGCGAGCACCACCATGGCCCTGGCCTTGTTCTGCAGCTGCGAGCGCTCGTTCTGGCAGGTCACCACGATGCCGGTCGGCAGGTGCGTGATGCGGACCGCGGAGTCGGTGGTGTTGACGCCCTGGCCACCCTTGCCCGAGGACCGGTAGACGTCGATGCGCAGGTCGGACTCGTCGATCTGCACCTGCTCGACGTCTTCTGGCTCGGGGTAGACCAGCACGCCGGCGGCCGAGGTGTGTACCCGGCCCTGCGATTCGGTGACCGGCACCCGCTGCACGCGGTGCACGCCGCCCTCGAACTTCATCCGCGACCACACGCCGTCGGCGGAATCGCCCTTGCTGGCGATCGTGATGGTGGCGTCCTTGTAGCCGCCCAGGTCCGACCACGTCTCGTCGAGCACGGTGACGGTCCAGCCGTGGCGTTCGGCATACCGGATGTACATGCGGGCCAGATCGGCGGCGAACAGTGCCGACTCCTCGCCGCCTTCCCCTGACTTGACCTCAAGCACGATGTCATCGGCGTCGTGCGGGTCGCGCGGTGCCAATTGGTCGGTCAGCTGCGCGTCGAGTTCGGCGACCTTGGCGGTCAGCTCGTCCACCTCGTCGGCGAAGCTGGCGTCGTCGGCGGCGAGCTCGCGCGCGGCTTCCAGGTCACCGCGGGCGGCTTCGAGCTTGCGGTAGGTCCCCACGACGGGCGAGACCTGGGCGAAGCGCCGGCCCACCTTGCGGGCGGCGGAGGCGTCGGCGTGCAGGCTGGGATCGGCGAGCTGGCGCTCAAGGTCTGCGTGCTCGGCGAGCAGCGCCTCGATTGCTTTCCCCGGCTGAGCCGGGAGTCCAGCAGAAGCGGTATCCGTCACGTCAGCCACATCCTTTCCACCTATGTCTGGAAACGAGAACAGCGCCCGGATCTGACGCATATGCGACAGATCGGGCGCCGTTGACGTAGCTACTTGTCGGCTGCGGCAGCCTGATCACCGGCAGGCTTGCGCTTGCCGTACCGCTTCTCGAAGCGGGCCACGCGGCCGCCGCTGTCGAGGATCTTCTGCTTGCCGGTGTAGAACGGGTGGCACTGCGAGCAGACCTCGACCACGATCTGGCCGCTCTGCTTGGTGCTACGGGTCTGGAAGGTATTGCCGCAACCACAGTGCACCGTGGTCTCGACATACTCAGGATGAATGCCTGTTTTCATGGGTTCCTCTTCAATCGTTGGCCCGGGTCGCCCGAAATTCAGATGGACGTGAACCGGGACCGAGGGTCGGCGGTCCATTATGCCAGGTCAACCGCCAACAGCCTAAACGCGGGATGACCGGCGACTATTCCTTGCCTCAGAGAGTCGTATAGACCGTACCGTCGCGCTTCCAGAGCACCCGACCGGCCGGATCTGCGCCGAGGGCAACCAACTCGCGCTTGAGAATCTTGTTGGTCGCCGTGCTGGGCAGATCGTCGGCCAGCCAGACGTACCGCGGCCAGGATTTCGGCGACAGATCCTGCTGCTGCGCCAGGAACGCGCCGAAGTCGTCAGGCGTCAGCGACTGACCGTCACGCAGCACGACGGCGGCCATCACCTGATCACCGACGAACTCGTCGGGCACGGGATAGACGGCGACGCGGCTGATCACCGGCTGCCGCAACAGGATGCGTTCGATCGGCGCCGCGGTGATGTTCTCGCCGTCCACTCTCATCCAGTCCGCGGTGCGCCCGGCCAGGTAGATCCAGCCGTCGGCGTCGCGGTAGGCCAGGTCGCCCGACCAGTACATGCCGTGGCGCAGCCGTTCATCGGTCGCGCCCTGATCGTTGTGGTAGCCGCGGAACATCCCGCTTCCGTTGGTGTTCACCAGTTCCCCGGTGGCGGCCTCGGCGTTGACCAGGGCACCGGTGGCATCGAATTGTGCGGCCGGGCACTCTTCAAGGGTCTCCGGGTCGTAGATCGCCACGCCTGGGAAGCCCTGGCCGACGCTGCCGGCGGGGGTGCCCTCGGAACGGGTGATGATGATCGCCAGCTCCGTCGAGCCGAAGCCGTCCCAGACGCTGCATCCGAACCTGCGGCTGAATTCGTCGATGTCGCGGTCGGCGGCCTCGTTGCCGAACGCCACGCGCAGCGTGTTGTCGTGGTCGTCGGGTTGCTCGGCGGTGGCCAGGATGTAGGCCAACGGCTTGCCGACGTAGTTCATGTACGTCGCGCCATAGCGGCGGATGTCCGGAAGGAACCCGGACGCGGAGAACTGTGCCGGCGCCATGGCCGCGCCCGAGCTGAGCGCCACGCCCCACCCGGCGTACACGCCATTCGAATGGAACAGCGGCATGGCCAGGTAGCAGGTGTCCGCCTCGGTCAGGTCGTAGCGCTGCACCAGCGCGGCGGCGGAGAACAGCACGATGGAATGCGGCACCCGGACGGCCTTGGGCTCGCCGCTGGTGCCCGAGGTGAAGATCATCATGAAGGTGTCGTCGGGCCCGACCTCGCGGTGCGGCGTGAGTTCCCGCGATGACCAGGCGGTATCCGATACCTCGACGACGGTGACGCCCGGCAGGTCGAGGCCCTCGAGCAGCCCGCGATGGTGTTCGTCGACGAGGACGACCTGACATTCGACCCGGGCGATGTCGCGGGCCAGCGCGTCACCTCGACGGGTGTTGTTGATGCCGCACAGCACGTAGCCGCCGAGGGCCGCAGCGGCCAGCGCGGTCAGCATGTCGGGGGTATTGCCGAGAAGGGTGCCCACATGGAGGGGACGCTGCGGCTCGGCGATCCCGATCAGGGTCGCGGCCTGGGCCTTCGCCTCGGCGATATGCTCACGCCACGACCACGTCCGGTCGCCGTACTTGATGGCGACCGTGTCACCTGCTTCGCGTTCCCGGAGCAGCTGCTGCAGCGTTTCGGCCATCCGATGAATCCCCAAGGGTGAGTGAACAGAATTAGAAAACTGTCTACCATGGTTCTGGCGCGACGGATACACGCTTGGCAGAATCATGTACCTGAGCCCAACCGGAAGACCAGGAGACACCACAGTTGACCAGCACCACGGCACCGCGCAGCGTGCGAGATCGACTGATCGACGCTGCTGAAGAATGCCTGCGGACCAAGGGCATTCGCGCGACCACCGTCTCGGAGGTCGCCGAGGCCGCCGGAGTGTCGCGCGGGTGGCTCTACCGCCATTTCCCGGACAAGGTGACGCTGCTCGGCGCCGTGATCGTGCGCCTCAACGACACGTTCTGGTCGGAAGCCCAGGCCATGTTGGAGCAGATCGAGGGGCTGGATCGCCAGATCGCCTGGGGCGTCGGCAATGGCCTGCGAGCCTACGACGATCCCGGCGCGGTCCTGATGAAACTCCGCACCGACGAACCCGAGGAATTCGCCGCCTGCGCCGGGGCCGGCGTGCAGGGCATGATCCCCGACCTCGCCGAGTTCTGGTCGCCCTATCTGGCGGCCGCCCGTGACCGCGGCGAGGTGCGTGCCGACATCGACATCCCCGAAGCATCGGAATGGGTTGCGCGAGTGTTGATCTCGCTGGCGACCGTACCGGGGAACACGCTGGATCCCAGTGACGAGGACGCGGTCCTCGCCCAGGTTCGCCGCTATTTGATGCCGGGGTTGCGCGCGCAGCCAACTTCCTGACAACACGAAAAGGCCCCCGAATATGAAGTGGTCCCCGAAAGTTGGACACTGACGTTTGGAGCTTAAGCGGCAAGGGCCTGGGCTCGGTATTGGACCGGGCTCAGGCCCTTGAGTTTTGTCGAGATTCGTTCGGTGTTGTACCAGTGGATGTAGGTGTCAAGGGCAGCAGTGAAGTCCTCGACAGTGTCGAACCGGTTGTGGTGGAACATTTCTGACTTCAGGTGACCGAAGAAGTTCTCCATGACCGCGTTGTCATAGCAGTTGGCTTTCCGCGACATCGACTGCACCACCTCAGCGTCGCCGAGCAACTTGCGCCAGGACCAATGCCGGTATTGGAAGCCCTGATCGGAGTGCACCAGCGGACACTGGCCGGGCTCCAAGGTGGCGATCGCCGCGGTCAGTGAGGTGTTGGTCAACTCCACATTCGGGCTGGCCGACCACGCGTAAGCCACCACCGACCGGTCGAACAAATCGAGCACCGGGGACAAGTAGACCTTGCGATCGGTGATGCGGAACTCGGTCACGTCGGTGACCCACTTCTGATTCGGCGCGGCAGCGGTGAACTCGCGGTTGAGAAGATTTTCGGCGACCTGACCGGGCCCGCCGGTGTAGGAGTTGTAGCGCCGGCGGCGCCGCACCCGGCAGATCAGCGCCAGCTCGCGCATCACCGCCAGCACGGTCTTTTTTGCCACCACGAATC
>NZ_JBZDPT010000048.1:18490-18976 GCF_058270035.1 Mycobacterium shunyiense
CTTTGAGGTCGGCGCGCGGGTCGAGCGCCTCGGGTTTGCCCTGGTGATAGAAGAACGTCGAGCGCGCCAACTGCGCGACTTCCAGCAGCACCGGCAGCCGATGATCAGCCTTGAGAGCGGCGACAGCGGCGGCTTTCACCGCCGTTCGTGCGCCCTCAAGGCCCGCAATTTTTTTAGGTAGGCGTTCTCGGCTCGCAGCCGCTCATTCTCCTGCTCCAGCCGCGCCAGGTCCGTCAACTCCTGCGACGAGGAATCAGCGTCTTTGGGTTGGCGCCCTTTGGGTTTGGGTTTCAACCCGTCCTCACCGAGCCGGCGGTAGGTCCGCACCCAGGTCTGCACCAGCGTGGCCGAGGACAGCCGGTACTGCTGAGCTACTTGCTGGGCGGCCGCACCCTCGTCGATCACCTTGCGCACCACGTCGAGCTTGAACTCGAACGAGTACTGCGTTCTGGTCGGTTTTGCCACCAGCACCTTCCTGCCATGCAG
>NZ_JBZDPT010000048.1:19099-107018 GCF_058270035.1 Mycobacterium shunyiense
GGTGACGCTATAGCCCCGACCCTGCTCGAACAACGCTACCGCCGCACCGCGCTGGGCCTCAGTCAACGAACTACAAGGATGCAAAAAAGTACTCCCCAGAAGAACAAACTGAATTTCTCAGTCCAACTTCCGGGGAGCACTTCAATATCGGGGGCCTTTTTGGTGTCGCGCTTAGTCGACGTCCATGTTGCCCGGAGCGGTCTTGGAGACCTGGACCAGGAACTCGTAGTTGGTCTTGGTCTTGCGCAGCTGGCTCATCAGCAGATCGATGGCCTGATGCGAATCCAGCCCCGAGAGCACCCGGCGCAGCTTGTGCACCACCGCGAACTCGTCCGTCGAGAGCAGCAGCTCGTCCTTGCGGGTACCGGACGGGTTGACGTCGACCGCGGGGAACACCCGGCGCTCGGCGATCTTGCGGTCAAGCTTAAGCTCGGCGTTGCCGGTGCCCTTGAACTCCTCGAAGATCACCGTGTCACCGGTCGAACCGGTCTCGACCATCGCCGTGGCGATGATGGTCAGCGAGCCGCCGTGCTCGATGTTGCGGGCCGCGCCGAGGAACCGCTTCGGCGGGTACAGCGCGGTGGAGTCGACACCACCGGACAGGATGCGACCCGAGGCCGGCGACGCGTTGTTGTACGCGCGGCCCAGACGGGTGATCGAGTCCAGCAGCACGACGACGTCCTTGCCCTGCTCGACCAGGCGCTTGGCCCGCTCGATCGCCAGCTCGGCGGCCTGGGTGTGGTCTGACGGCGGACGGTCGAAGGTCGAGGCGATGACCTCGCCCTTCACCGAACGCTGCATGTCGGTGACCTCTTCCGGGCGCTCGTCGACGAGCACCACCATGAGGTGGCATTCCGGGTTGTTCTTGGTGATCGCGTTGGCGATGTCCTGCATGATCGTGGTCTTACCGGCCTTCGGCGGCGACACGATCAGGGCGCGCTGCCCCTTACCGATCGGCATGATCAAGTCGATGACGCGGGTGGTCAGCCGCTCCGGCGTGGTCTCCAGGCGCAGCCGCTGGTTCGGGTACAGCGGGGTCAGCTTGGTGAAATCGGGGCGGTTCTTGGCCGCCTCGACCGGACCACCGTTGACACTGTCCAGGCGCACCAGCGGATTGAACTTCTGCCGCGGGTTCTGGCCCCCGCCGCCCTCACCCTCGCGGGGCACGCGGACTGCACCGGTCACGGCGTCGCCACGGCGCAAGCCGTTCTTGCGGACCATGTTCATGGACACGTAGACGTCGTTCGGCCCGGCCAGGTAGCCCGAGGTCCGGACGAACGCGTAGTTGTCCAGCACGTCGAGGATGCCGGCGACCGGCTGGACGACGTCGTCCTCGCGCAGCTCGGTCTCGTTGCCCCCCTCGGCGCCACGCTCACCGCGCCGGCGACGGTCACGGTCGCGGAACCGACGGCCGCGACGGCCCTGCCGGCCGTCCCCATCGCCATCGTCATCGGCGTGGGAGTTGGAGTTGCCGCCCCGGTTCTGCTGGTTGTCAGACTGGTCGGACTGCTCGCGCCCCTGGCCGCGGTCCTGTTTCTGGTCGCGCTTGTCGTCCTGCTTGTTGTCAGCCTTGTTGTCGGCCTTGGCCTCGCCCTTGTCGGCGTCGGACTGCTCGCGCTTTTCGCGCCGTTCCTGGCGTTCACGCTTGTCCTGCTTGGCAGGCTTTTCCTGCGGCTCGGCGGCAGCCTCAGCGGTCTTCGCGTCGGGCTCGGCGGAATCGGTCTTCGCCTCGGCCTTGACGGCCTCGGTGCCCGCATCGTTCTTGCCTGCGTCGTCCTTGGCCGCGTCGGCGACCGGCGCGCCGGCCTGGCGCGAGGAACCCCGACGCTCACGACGACGAGTCGCGGGCTGCTCAGCAGCCTCGGCACCGGCGTCCGGCTGGGTATCGGCGGCCGGCTTGGCCTCGGCGGTCGCACCGTTGGATTCACCACGGTGGGCGCGGATAGCTGCGATCAGCTCACTCTTACGCAACCCGGACGCGCCTTCGACACCGATTTCCTTGGCCAGGGCGCGCAGCTCAGGCAGAACCATGGTCGACAACGACGCGGGCCGGGCGCTGGAAGCGCGCCGCGCGGCCGCGGTGTCAGTGGTCGCGGTGCTTTCAGATGTCACGGCGTTCGGCAAATCCCCAGTGCCGTTGGCGTTGTCAGCCGTGAAGAGGTCCGTTTCTGTCACGGATTTCCTTTCTTTCCCTCGCTCATCAGGTCGTGCGAGGGTTCCCCAAAGGTCGAAGCGCGTTCAGCTGAACCGCTGAGCGCGTAGCTCACACCGTCGCCTTTGCAACGGCGATCGCCCGGGTCCGCCGATATACGGCGAGCCGTCAGTCCACGAGTAGAACACAAGAAGATTGGGTGGTCGTCCTGGTGTCGACGCAGGCAGAGACCCTGCGAGTGCTGGACGAAAGCGAGAATAACTCGCTTTTGTGAAGTAATCAAGCAACGTCAACACTGGGCGTGTGGCGTTCGGCTCTTCTTGTGCCGCACATCGTCAGTTCCTGGCGGCCACACCCGACGTCCAGCGGACGCCCGTTCCGACCGACATCTCCCTGACGGCGAACCCGTTCGCAGTGCCGTAATCCACGGCCTCATCAGGCAGTCCTACCTGCGAACTCAGCCCCAGAACCGTAGGTCCGGCCCCGGACAACACTGCTGCCACTCCACAACGCCGCAGCAACTGCAGGTATTCCGCGGAGGCCGGCATGGCCGCGGCGCGTTGTGGTTGATGCAACACATCCTCCGTGGCGGTCATCAGCAGATCCGGGCGCTCACTCAAGGCCACGACGAGCAGGGCCGCGCGGCTGACGTTGAATCGCGCATCGACGTGGCTGACCTGCTCGGGTAGCACCGCCCGGGTCTCTGCGGTGGACGACCGCTGCTGCGGGACCGCGGGGAACAGTCGGATGTCCGGATGCACGCGCACCTGGGCCGCGCGGTAGCGCGGCCGCCCGTCGGGATCGGTTTCGGTCCAGGACACGACCGCCCCGCCCAGCACAGCCGCCGCGGCGTTGTCCGGATGCCCCTCGAACTCACTCGACAGCTGAATCAGCTGATCTTCGGTCATCGGGTCCGAACCGGCTTGCGCCACAAGACCATTGACCACGGCGAGGCCGCCGACGACGGCAGCGGCCGATGATCCGAGCCCGCGCGAATGCGGAATCTCGTTGCGGCAGCGCACGATCAGTCCGGCCGCACGATAGCCGGTGGCCCGCAACCCGGCCTCGATGGCGCGCACCACAAGATGCGTCGCATCGAGCGGAACTTGACCCGCACCCTCGCCCTCGACCTCCAGCTGCAAGCCGGCTTCAGTTGTCTCGACGATGATTTCGTCGTAAAGGCTGAGCGCCAGCCCCAGGCTGTCGAAGCCCGGGCCGAGGTTTGCGCTGGAGGCTGCGACGACAGCAGTGGCCGTGAGCCCGGCGGGCAGGGTCTGATTCACCAGGCTCAGACCAGTCCGAGCTTGGCGACGACGGCTACCGGATCGACCGGCACGGCCGTGACGGTGGGCATGTCCTTGAGTGCGGTGTCGGGATCCTTGAGTCCGTTGCCGGTGACCGTGCAGACCACCGTGGAGCCGCGCTTGACCCAGCCGTCCTCGATCGACTTCAGCAGACCTGCCACGCTGGCCGCCGACGCGGGCTCGACGAACACGCCCTCATTGCGGGCGATCAGGTGGTATGCCGCGAGGATCTCTTCGTCGGTGGCAGCCAGGAATCGGCCCTTGGACTGCTGCTGGGCCTCGACCGCACCGGACCACGACGCGGGCGAACCGATGCGGATGGCGGTGGCAATGGTCTCGGGTTCCTTGACCGGCTCCCCCAGGACCAGCGGGGCAGCTCCGGCGGCCTGGGTGCCGAGCATGCGCGGCAGCCGGTCCGTCAGACCGTCGCGGTGGTACTCGGTGTAGCCCTTCCAGTAGGCGGTGATGTTGCCCGCGTTGCCCACCGGCAGAGCATGCACGTCAGGTGCGGTGCCCAGCGCGTCGACGATCTCGAACGCGGCGGTCTTCTGCCCCTCGATGCGGTAAGGGTTGACCGAGTTCACCAGCGCGATGGTCGGGAAATCCGCAGTGATCTTGCGGGCCAGTTCGAGGCAGTCGTCGAAGTTTCCGTCGACCTGGATGATCTTGGCGCCGTACATGACCGCCTGCGCGAGCTTGCCCATCGCGATCTTGCCCTGCGGGATCAGCACCGCACAGGTGATCCCGGCCTGAGCGGCATAGGCGGCCGCCGAGGCTGACGTGTTACCCGTCGACGCGCACAGCACGGCCTCCTGCCCACGCGCCAGGGACTCGGTGACCGCAACGGTCATGCCGCGGTCCTTGAAAGACCCGGTCGGGTTGAGCCCCTCGACCTTGAGATGCACTGTGCAGCCGGTGAACTCGCTCAGGCGCTTGGCATGGATGAGCGGCGTGCCGCCCTCGAGCAAGGTGATCGGCGTCCAGTTGTCGCCGACCGGAAGGCGATCTCGGTAGGCCTCGATCAATCCCGGCCAGGGCCGGTGCACCGGCCCTGCGCTGGTCTTTCCTTGCGTCCCGGGGTTCATGCGTTCGTTCCTTCCATACGCAGCACGCTGTTGATGGTCTGCACCGCGTCGAGATCGGCCAGCGCCTCGACGGTTTCCGAGAGCGCGGCATCGGTGGCCTGGTGGGTGACCACCACGATGCGGGCGCCGCAGGGCTGACCCTCCTCGTCGACCATGCCCTCCTGGCGCACCTCGGCGATGCTGACCTCGCGCTTGGAGAATTCTGCCGCCACCGCGGACAACACGCCTGGTTTGTCCGAGACGTTCATGTTGACGTAGTAGCGGGTGGGGATGAAGCCGATCGGGGCGATCGGCAGCTTGGCGTACTTGGACTCGCGCGGACCCCGGCCACCCTGGACCCGGTTGCGCGCGGCCATCACGACGTCGCCCATCACGGCCGACGCGGTGGGTGCGCCGCCGGCGCCCTGGCCGTAGAACATCAGCCGGCCGGCCGCCTCGGCCTCGACCACTACGGCGTTGAAGGCTCCGTTGACCGAGGCCAGCGGGTGCGTCAACGGCACCAGTGCCGGGTACACGCGTGCCGAAACACGTTGCTTGCCTTCGTCAGTGGTGAGCCGCTCGCAGATGGCCAACAGTTTGATGGTGCAGCCCAGAGCTCGGGCGGACTCGAAGTCGGCCGCACTGACCTTGGTGATGCCTTCGCGGTAGACGTCGTCGGCGGTGACCCGGGTGTGGAAGGCGATCGAGGCGAGAATCGCGGCCTTGGCCGCTGCGTCGTAGCCCTCGACGTCGGCGGTGGGATCGGCCTCGGCATACCCCAGAGCACTGGCGTCGGCCAGTGCCGAGGTGTAATCGGCGCCGGTGCTGTCCATCTCGGACAGGATGTAGTTGGTGGTGCCGTTGACGATGCCGGCCACCCGCACCACGGTGTCGCCGGCCAGCGACTGGGTCAGCGGACGGATCACCGGGATCGCGCCTGCCACAGCGGCTTCGAAATACAGGTCGACGCGCGCCTTTTCGGCGGCCTGCGCCAGTTCACCGGTGGACTGGGCCATCAGTGCCTTGTTGGCGGTGACCACCGACTTGCCCTGTTCGAGGGCGGCCAGGATGGCCTTGCGGGCCGGCTTCACCGGGCCCATCAACTCGACCACGATGTCGACGTCGTCGCGCGACACCAGCTCGACGATGTCGTCGGTGAGCAGGTCCTTGGGCACACCGCGGTCGCCGGAGACCTTGCGCACGCCGATGCCGCGCACCTCGAGTGGGGCACCGATGCGGGCCGCGAGGTCAGCGGCGCTCTCGTTGATGATGCGCACCACTTCACTGCCGACGTTGCCGAGCCCCAATACCGCTACGCCGATGGGCTTCTCATCACTCATTGACCACTCACCTCCAGGCTCAAAAGATCGTCGACAGTCTCCCGTCGGAGCACCAACCGCGACTTGCCGTCCTTCACTGCCACCACGGCGGGCCGGCACAGCAGGTTGTACCGGCTCGACATCGAATAGCAGTAGGCACCGGTGGCGGCGACGGCCAGCAGATCACCGGGCGCGATGTCGTCGGACACCCAGGTGTCGCGGACCACGATGTCGCCGGTCTCGCAGTGCTTGCCGACGATGCGCGCCAGAGTCGCGGCTGCGTCGCTGGTCCGAGACACCAGCCGGGCGTCGTACTCGGCGTCGTACAGCGCCGGGCGGATGTTGTCGCTCATACCGCCGTCGACGCTCACGTAGCGTCGCTGTGCGGTGGCGCTGATCGCCACGTCTTTTACCGTGCCGACCTCGTACAGGGTGACGGTTCCCGGCCCGGCAATGGCGCGGCCCGGCTCCACCACGAGCTTCGGGGTAGGTAGCCCGACGGCGGCCGACTCGCTTCGCACGATGGCCAGCAGTTTGTCGGCCAGCTCCCGCATCGGAGGTGGATCATCTTGCGGCACATAGGAAATGCCCAATCCGCCGCCAAGGTCGATGACCGACATCTGCGATGTCTTCTCGACACCGAATTCGGACACGACGTCGCGCAGTAGTCCGATCACGCGGTGGGCGGCCACTTCGAATCCGGCCACGTCGAAGATCTGGCTACCGACATGGCAGTGCAACCCCACGAGGCGCAGGTTGTCCGTGGCGAACACCTTGCGCACCGCCTCCATCGCCGCACCGCTGGCCAGCGACAGGCCGAACTTCTGGTCTTCGTGGGCGGTGGAGATGAACTCGTGGGTGTGTGCCTCCACGCCCGGGGTCACCCGGACCAGCACGTCCTGGACGATGCCCGCATCCCCGGCGACGCGGTCCAGGCGCTCGATCTCGATCAGGGAATCGACCACCACGTGCCCGACCCCGGCCTTGACGGCCGCGGTGAGCTCGGCGACGGATTTGTTGTTGCCGTGCAAGGTGATTCGCTCCGGCGGGAAGTCGGCGTGCAACGCCACCGCCAGCTCTCCCCCGGTCGCGACGTCCAGCGACAGGCCTTCCTGATTGACCCAGCGGGCGATCTCACTGCACAGGAACGCCTTGGCCGCATAGTGGACGTAGTCCCCGCCACCGAAGGCAGCGGCGATGTCTCGACAACGCGACCGGAAATCGTCCTCGTCGATCACGAACAACGGGGTGCCGTACTCGGCGGCCAGGTCGGTGACCGGAATCCCGGCGATCGACACGACACCGTCCTCATCGCGAACCAGGTTGCGCGGCCACACGTTTGGTGCCAGCAGCAGGATCTCGTCGGGAGACTGCGGCTTGACGGGTGCACCGGCGTGGTGGATCTCTTCGGCGTGCCGGGGGCCGGCAGGGTGCGCGTTCACATGCGCTCCGGAGCGGTCACACCGAGGATGCCCAGACCGTTGGCGATCACCTGGCGGGTGGCCTCGCACAGCGCCAAGCGCGCCGCGTTCAGATCGCCTGCTTCCTCGTCGCCCTGGGGCAGCACGCGACAAGCGTCGTAGAACCGGTGATAGTCGCCGGCCAGGTCCTCCAGGTATCGGCACACGCGGTGCGGTTCCCGCAGTGCGGCAGCGGCTTTGAGCACCCGGGGGAACTCGCCCAGGTTACGGATCAGGATGCCCTCTTTCTCGTGGGACAACAGATCCAGGTGCGCGGTGTCGGCAGCGACGCCGAGATCGGCGGCGTTGCGCGCCAGCGCGGACAGCCGGGCGTGCGCGTATTGCACGTAGTAGACCGGGTTTTCGCTGGACGCGCTGGACCACAGCGCCAGATCGATGTCGATCGAGGTATCCACCGAGGAGCGGATCAGCGAGTACCGGGCGGCGTCGACGCCGATGGCCTCGACCAGATCGTCGAGGGTGATGACGGTGCCCGCGCGCTTGCTCATCCGGACCGGCTGCCCGTCGCGGACCAGGTTGACCATCTGGCCGATCAGCACCTCGACGGTCGCGGGATCCTCGCCCAGTGCGGCCGCGACGGCCTTGAGCCGGGCGATGTAACCGTGGTGGTCGGCGCCGAGCATGTAGATGCACAGGTCGAACCCGCGTTCACGCTTGTCCAGGTAGTAGGCGATGTCGCCGGCGACATAGGCCGGGTTGCCGTCACTCTTGATGACGACGCGGTCCTTGTCGTCACCGAATTCGGTGGTGCGCAACCAGGTTGCGCCGTCCTTCTCGTAAATGCTGCCGGTCTCGCGCAGCTTGGCGATGGCCTGGTCGACGCGGCCGGAAGTGTGCATCGAGTCTTCGTGCGTGTAGACGTCGAAGTCGGTGCCGAACTCGTGCAGAGATTCCTTGATGTGGGTGAACATCAGGTCTACGCCGACCTCGCGGAACACTTCCTGTTGCTCGTCGGCGGGCAGGCTCATGACATCGGGGCGCTTGGCCTGCACGGAGGCGGCGATGTCGGTGATGTAGGCGCCGGCGTAGCCGTCCTCCGGCGCCGGCTCCCCCTTGGCGGCGGCGACCAGCGAGCGGGCGAACCGGTCGATCTGGGCGCCGTGGTCGTTGAAGTAGTACTCGCGGGTGACGTCGGCACCCTGCGTGGTCAGCAGCCGGCCCAGCGCGTCGCCCACTGCGGCCCAGCGGGTGCCGCCGATGTGGATGGGGCCGGTCGGGTTGGCCGAGACGAACTCGAGGTTGATCTTCTCGGCGAGCTCGGTGGAGTTGCCGTAGGCCGCGCCGGCGGTCAGCACGTTGGTGACGATGACGCCCTGCGCCGAAGCCTCGATGCGCAGGTTGACGAAGCCGGGGCCGGCGACCTCGGCGGCGGCGATGCCGTCGGCCGCGGTCAGCGCGATGGCCAACCAGCCGGCCAGCTCGCGCGGGTTGACACCGACCTTCTTACCGAGCTGCAGCGCGAGGTTGGTCGCGTAGTCGCCGTGCTCAAGGTTGCGCGGGCGCTCGACCGTGACGGTGTCGGGCAACGCGGCGGTGTCCAGGTCGTGTTCGGTCAGCACTGCGGCGGCAGTAGCCTTGAGCAGCTCTGCAAGGTCGGCGGGGGTCACGAGGGTCCATCCTATGGTCTGGGGTCCCCGCGCCCCGAATCCGTATTCGCTCTTCTATGCGCTACGCTATGCAAGCCCAATCGGCGCAGCTGATCTTCAGCCCGCGCCCCCGTAGCTCAGGGGATAGAGCGTCTGCCTCCGGAGCAGAAGGCCGCAGGTTCGAATCCTGCCGGGGGCACCCTCTCTGAACTGCGTAAACGCTCAGCGACAACGAGCGCACGACGTTGAAGACGGCTATGCCGCGTTGTCTGGCCAGCCTGGTGCCGCAGGCTGCATATCCGGCTTGGTATTGATTGATCGGCCGTCGGCGTTCCGCGCATCACGTCCATCAGGTAGCCGGTCGCTACATTGCTCCCGTCGGCGCTCGAAGTCGGCAAAGGTCTCGTGGTAATCGCTGCCGCCGAATCCCGGAGCAGACTCCCACTTGCTGTCGGGAGCCGCGCCCCGGATGCGCCACGATGAGAAGACGTCGTCCATCGGGGCCGGGTTGGGACCTTTCTGAGGAGCATTCGCTGCCGAACTTTCTGGTGCTGCCATTTCGACGTGCCACACCCGGATGGCCTTCATCGGCTCCTTGGGAGGTCCGGCCCAACCGCGCAAACCGGTTACCGGACTGTAGCCGTCCGCGTCATCGCGGTACATGTCGTACAACCCGTCGCACACGTACGCCCGCCAGCCGCCATCCACCTCGTCCAGCGACAGGATGTGGAAGTACTCGTTGCCATAGAACCGCTTTGACTCATATCGGGGCTGACCGGTGTACACCTCGTCGAGTTCGTCGTCCATGTACGGACGCACAAAGGTCAACATGTACGCAGGTGCATCACGCGGTGAATGATCGGTCAGTTCACGGTTGGCGGGAACGGCCCGTTCGAATCCGGGGTAGGCAGCGCTCATGTCGGACTTCATTTGCGCGACCCGCCAAGACTCCGCATACGCGCGCAGTGGGACCGCAGCACCCGAGTACAGATCAATGCCCGGCTCGGCAGTCCATCGAAAACGGAAATCGCTGAGCGTGTCCGACCGCTTGACCTGCGTTTCACTGCTCGGTATCTGGCGCACATCCGTTTTCTCAGAGGGCGCACAGGCCACGACGACTCCCAGTGCGAGAGACGCGCTCACAGCAACACTCCGCCACCCGACCATCACCGCCCCCTTTCACGGGCCGACCCGGTACTCGAAGCGGCCGATCCTCCCAAACCTCCCGATGTTCAGCGAACCCTAGCCGAACCACGGGGCAACAGCAGGATCGCATTCTCTATAGAATATTTTCTATAAAGTTTATGGAAGGGATGCCGCAGTGATCACGCTGTCCGCCGAAGAGCAGGCCATCGTCAGTACCGTCCGCGACTTCGTCGACAAACAGGTCCGGCCCGTCGTCCGGGAACTCGAGCACACGAACACCTACCCCGAAGAACTCATCGACGCGATGAAGGAGCTCGGCATCTTCGGGCTCGCGATCCCGGAACCGTATGGCTTCGCCGCGGTCTCGATGCCCTGCTATGCGCAGGTCACCGAAGAGCTAGCGCGCGGCTGGATGAGCCTGGCCGGCGCCATGGGCGGGCACACCGTGGTGTCGAAGCTGTTGTTGCAGTTCGGCACTGAGGAGCAGAAAGACAAGTTCCTGCCCCGGATGGCCACCGGAGAGCTACGGGCCACGATGGCACTCACCGAACCCGGTGGCGGCTCCGACCTGCAGGCCATGCGCACCGTCGCCGCGAAGGACGAATCCGGTTATTTGATCAACGGCTCGAAGACCTGGATCAGCAATGCCCGCAAGGCCGGCCTCGTCGCGCTGTTGTGCAAGACCGATCCGGCCGCCACGCCCGCCCACAAGGGTGTGTCGATCCTGTTGGTGGAGAAGGTTCCCGGCTTCACGGTCTCGAAGGACCTGCCGAAACTCGGCTACAAGGGCGTCGAGAGTTGCGAGATCAATTTTGTTGACTGCCACGTGGATTCGGATGCGCTGCTGGGCGGCGTCGAAGGACGCGGTTTCGCCCAGATGATGAAGGGACTTGAGGTCGGCCGAATTCAGGTCGCGGCCCGGGCGACCGGCGTGGCCCGCGCCGCCTTCGACGACGCACTGCGGTACGCGCAGGACCGCGAAAGCTTCGGGGTGCCGATCTGGCAGCACCAATCGGTCGGCAACATGCTCGCCGACATGGGAACCAAGCTCTACGCTGCCCGCAGCCTGCTGCTGGATGCGGCCGAGCGGATCGATGCAGGAGGCCGCTGTGACATGGAGGCCGGTATGGCCAAACTGTTCGCCTCGGAAACCGCCATGGAGATCGCACTGAACGCAGTGCGGATCCACGGCGGCTACGGATACTCCACCGAGTACGACGTCGAACGCTACTTCCGCGACGCGCCACTGATGATCGTCGGCGAAGGAACCAACGAGATCCAGCGCGGCGTGATCGCCAAGCAATTGGTCAAGCGCGGCGGAATCGACGTCTGAGGCCCGCTGCCATGACCGGGAATTCGAAGAGACGCACGCCGCTACGGCTGTCCGACGTCGCCGCGGCCCACGTGCGCGAGCTCATCGTCTCGGGGCAGCTGCACTCCGGAGAATTCATCCGCCCGGAGACTGTCGCCGACGAGCTCGGGATCAGCGCAACCCCGGCGCGCGAAGGCCTGCTGCAACTGCAGACCGAAGGCTTTCTGTCCGTCGAGCCTCGGCGCGGCTTCATGGTGACCGCGCTGTCGAGCGACGACATCCGCGACATCTACGACGCGCAGGCACTGCTGGGTGGTGAACTCACCGCCCGTACGGCCACGACGATCACCCCGGCAATGGTCGACGAACTCGAGCGCATCCAGGACGCGCTCGAAATTGCGGCTGCCAACCGTGATTTCGACGAGGAGGAACGCCTCAACCATCAGTTCCATGCCCTCATCTACCGGCTGAGCGGATCGCGCAAGATGCGCTGGCTGATCAAGACGACGTTGTCCTACGCACCGCGAAAGTTCTTCGCCGCGGTGGAAGGGTGGCCCGAGGCCTCGGCCCAGGATCACCGCGCCGTCATCGAGCACCTACGGGCAGGCGACCCCGAGAAGGCCCGTGCTGCCATGGCCGGCCACATCCGCAATGCCGGAGCGCTGCTCGCCGAGCATCTCGCTCAGGGCGAAGCCTCCCCCGGCAAAGACCGATCCTAGACAGTGAAGTGATCTTGAAGTTGGTTGTTCGCTTCTGCAAACAACCCTTCAGCAAACTGCACCAGAGGTATACAGTGGCTCCATCGCGTCGGCTTTCGACCAGAGGCGCGGGAGCGGTGGTGGTGATCAGGGGGAGGAACCCTCCAACACCGCCCACGTATCAGTGGTGGTCCGTTTACAGCGGATCACCACTGATCTGTTCAGGGCCCTTCGCCCGCCCCCACCCCGAGCGCAGCGAGCAGCGCCTCGCGATGCGCGACGAACTCGGGATTGCGGTAGGTACGGGCGTCGGGAGTCTGAAAATCCAGGTGTCGATCGACGACAAACGATCCGCCGTCGAGAACGAGGACCCGGTCGGCGAGGGTGACGGCCTCGTCGACATCGTGCGTCACCAGTAGCACGCCGGGCTCGTACTTCGCGCACAACTCCTTGAGCAGGTGGTGCATACGAACCCGCGTGAGCGCATCGAGCGCCCCGAAAGGTTCGTCGGCCAGCAGCAGCGCGGGATTGCGCACCAGTGACCGGGCCAGTGCCACACGCTGTTGTTCACCGCCGGACAGCTCGTACGGCCAGGCTCGCTCGCGCCCGGCCAGGCCGACGTCTGCGAGCACCGCGCTCGCTCGTTGTCTGACCTCACTGCCGGACAACCCGAGGGCGACGTTGTCGAGCACCCGCGACCACGGCAGCAACCGGGAATCCTGGAACACCACCGATACATCACGGGCGACGAACAGGTCCCCTGTGCCGGCGACCCCGTGGTCCAACCCGGCCAGAGCGCGCAGCAGCGTGCTCTTACCGGAGCCGCTGCGTCCCAGCAGGGCCACGAATTCGCCCTTGCGGATGGTCAGGTCCACCGAGTCGAGAATCGTTGAGCCACCGAATGATCGGCTCAGTTGTCGAACGACGGCAACTTCCTCGGTCAGGTTCCCAGCGCGCGCCGCCACGACAACGCTCTCCTCTCGACGGCGCGAACCGCGTAGTCCCCGGTGAGTCCGAACACCGCGTAGACCAACAGGCCGACCACCACGATGTCCAGCTGCCCGTAGAGGCGGGCCTGGGTCATCAGGTACCCGATACCACTGGTGGCATTGACCTGTTCGACGACGACCAGGGCGGTCCACGAGATGGTGACCGCAAGCCGCAGGCCGGTGAAGAAGCCGGGCAGCGCGCCGGGTATGGCCACCTTGCGGATGAATTGGCTGCGGGAAAGCCCAACGGTTTCAGCAAGTTCCACGTGACGCAGGTCCACACCCTTGAGCTGTGCGGTGGTATTGATGTAAACGGGGATCAGGACGCTCGTGGCGATGATGATGATCTTCATGGTGTCGCCGATGCCGAACCAGATGATCGCCAGCGGGATGATCGCCAGGGTCGGCACCGCGCGTTTGACCTGGACCGGCCCATCGACGATCGCCTCCCCGACGCGGCTCAACCCGGAGATCAGCGACAGCACCAGGCCGAGTGTCACCCCGATGGCCAGCGAGACGGACGCCAGTTTCAGGGAAGCCAGGATGTTTGTGGGCAACCGGCCGTCCGACCACATCTCACCGGCGGTGCGCAGGATGTCCAGCGGCGGCGGCAGGGTGCGCGGATCGAGAATCCCCAGTTGTGAGGTGACGATCCAGACGACAACGAGCAGAAACGGTCCGATGGCCAACGACGCCGGGATGGCGCGTCCGGGCCCAAGCCTCCGGCGACGCTGCGTGCCCGACCGATGTTCCAGATTCGGATAATCCTGGCGCCCAGCGGCTCCCGCTTCCGCTGTCACCGTCGAAGCGGGTGCCGCCTGGACGGTGGTCACTGCTTGCCCGTCGACGTCGCGTTGAGATCGGCGAACCGGGAATCGAATTCGTCCTTGGCGTGCAACTCTTTCCCGGAGAATGCCCCGGCCTGCTGAAGCAGGTCGATGGTCTCCTGCTGGGTGTTGATCAGCTCATCCGTGAACCCCGGTACGGAGGATTTACCGTCGGCCGCGGCGATGGCCTCGGCATCCTCCGGGCTGACCTTCTGGTCCTTGATCAGGTACTCGTCGATCCAGGTCTGCTTGTTGTCATTGAGCCACTGCTCGGCGCGATACCAGGCGATGACGAATTCGCGGATGGCCGCGGCGCGAGCGGGGTCGGACAGCGCTTCCCCACTGGCGTAGACGTAATACAAGCCGGGATAGGCGCCCGGGGCGTTGGGGATTTCGATGCTCCCCTCCCCCTGTGTGGAAGCGAGGTAACGAACCCGGTCCGGTTGCTTGAGCACCGCGGCGTTGACTTGTTCGGCCCGCAGACCGTCGGCGAACTCGGCCAGACCCAGATTGATCGGCTGTACGTCCTTGATGCTCAGGCCGACGGACTTCAGGTTGCGCAGCACGACCGCCTGTTGCGCCGTGCCCTCATTGATCGCAATCTTCTTGCCGGCCAAGTCTTTCAGCGATTTGATGCCCGAACCCGGCGAGGTTGCCAGCACCAGCCCGTTGCCGTCGTATTTGACCGCCCCGACGATGGGCACCCCGGCGTCCGAATATTGCGCGAGGATCGGCGGGACATCGCCGACCCGGCCCAGTTGCGCATTGCCCGACCGGATCGCCTCCAGACGTAGCGGGCCGCTGCTGAAGTTGGCGTAGGTCACGTCGGCGCTCAGCCGGTCCTGCTCACCGGAGAGTCTGAACAGGGTCTTGAGCCGGTTCGCGTCATCAGCCACCACCAAGGTGGTCCCCTTCGGGACCGCCACCGGAATCGGTGCGTCGGTCGACAGTCCGCCGCTGCCCTGCGCCCCGGATCCGGACGACTGGCAGCCGGCTACCAGGCCCGCGACCAGGCCGGCGGCAACGATCACCCGGGTCACGCGGGTCAACGGATTACGCATATCAGGTTCCCTGTCAGCTCGCGGCCGACACGGAAGCATCCGCGCCGGTGGTGAATCGGTTGGCCGGCCGGTCCAGGCCGAGGTGATCGCGGAGGGTGGTTCCCGTGTATTCCTCCCGGAAGATGCCGCGGCGCTGCAACTCTGGGACGACGTGGTCGACGAAGTCGGTCAGCGAGGACGGCAACGCCGGCGGAATGAGGTTGAAACCGTCGGCGGCGCCGGTGGTGAACCACTCCTCGATGGTGTCGGCGATCTGTTCGGGTGTGCCGGCGAACAACCGATGACCCCGCCCGCTGCTCAGCCGCAGCAACAACTCCCGAACGGTGAGGTTGTCGGTCTCGACCAACCGCTTCACCAGGGTGAGTCGACTCTTGATGAAGGTGTCGCCCGGGTCTTCGGCCGGGAAGCTCAGTTTCCGGTCGAGATCGGCCTTGGTGACCGCGAATCCGACGATGGCGCTCAGTTGTTCGAGACCGTAATCGGGCACGGTGAGTTCTTCGAGTTCGCGCTGACGCTGTTGCGCCTCGGCTTCGGTGCTGCCGATGATCGTCGACAGTCCGGGAAGAATGTGCACCTGGTCCGGGTTGCGACCGAACCGACGGATGCGGATCTTGACGTCGCGGTAGAAGTCACGGGCCTCGTCCAGTGTGGGTTGGGCGGTGAAAATGGCCTCGGCGTACCTGGCCGCGAGATCCTTACCGGGCTCCGAAGATCCGGCCTGGAACAGCACCGGATGGCCTTGCGGGGACCGCGGTACCTCCAGCGGTCCGGCCACGTCGAAATATTGGCCGGAGTGGTTGACCGCGTGGATCTTCGCCGGATCTACGAAACGGGGCGCGTCCTTGTCGCCGACGATGGCGTTGTCTTCCCAGCTGTCCCACAACTTCAGTGCGACCTGGAGGAATTCGTCGGCGCGCTGGTACCGCGCCTCCGGATCCGGGTGGTTCGGTACCCCGAAGTTGGCCGCGGCCGAGGCGTTGGCCGTCGTCACGACGTTCCAGCCGGCCCGGCCCCGGCTCACGTGATCGAGCGTGGCGAACCGCCGCGCCAACCCGTACGGGTCGTTGTAGGTGGTGGATGCCGTCGCGATCAGCCCGACGTTGGTGGTTGCGCCGGCCAGCGCTGCGACCAGGGTGATCGGGTCCAGCGCATCGAACGGGCGAAACTCGGTCTGGTCCTTGAGCACCGGATGGTCGGCGAAGAACACCGCGTCGAGCTTGCCGCGCTCGGCGATGCGGGCCAGTTCGATGTAGTGGGTGATGTCGGTGATACCCGACAGATCGGTTTCGGGGAGGCGCCACGCCGCTTCGTGCTGGCCGATGTTGCGCAGGAATGCGTTGAGGTGCAACTGCCGTGCAGGCGCAGCCATTGCGACGGGCTCCTTTGGTCGGTGAACCGGGCTGCGTCTATTTCAGGGGGCGGGCTGTGCTGCGAGAACAGTTAAGATCAGCGAAATTTCAGGTGATCCGCAGATACGAGACGAGCGTGCGGCTTGTCTGCCACACGCTCGTTCGTGAGTGAGATTGGTGCCCTCCGGCCGGGTTCAGCCCAGGCCGGTCCACTTCTTCAGCACCTTGCCCGGGAAGCTTCCCCACTTTTCGGCGGTCTTGCCGGGGAACGTCGCCCACTTCTCGGCGGTCTTGCCCGGGAATGAGGTCCATTTCTCGGCGGTCTCACCCGGGAACTTCGTCCACTTGTCGACGATGGGACTCTCAGGCAGGTCGACCCCGCCGGTGAGCGCGCTCTTGGCGGCGTCGGTGACGGCATCGGTGACCGACGAATTCACCCGGTCGCACGGTGAGCATCCGACGGTGCTGTTGCCCTTGGAATCGGCCGATGCCGGCGCGGCCAGCGTCACGGCGGCCCCGATGGCCCCCGCGGCGAGGGTCGTGGCGATCAAGCTCTTCTGGATCATGAGTTCCCCAACTGTTGTATCCCCGCCGTCTGACGACGACGTCGAACGACACGCTAGTACCAGAACCGCGCGAGCGCCGATCACTGACGAACCCTTGACATCGTTTGCTGTAGCCGAACGTGCGCTGGACTTGCCCGCGGCCACCCACGCCGGTGTCCCGCACTCAGGGCACCCCGGGCGAACACCCGGTAACGGTCAGATGAACAACCCCGCACACGCCTGAATCAAAGGTCTGCGAACAGGCATTGAGCGGAAACCCCGACAGTCGGCACCGCGCCTTTCCGCGCAAACAAACGTCGGGAATCTCCACGTCGAACAGAGATCCAGTCTACGAGGCGCTTATTCCATGATCTTGATCACGTTTTGCTGGACTCGTCCAGCAAGGACGCTCAGGCGAAGACTTTCGCCACCTCGGCCACGCGGCGCAGCTGGTCGATGTCGGAGCTGGTCGGGATCAGGTGCACCTCGTCGGTGCCGATGTCCTGGAACCTGCCGAGCACCTCGATCAGTTCCTCTTCGGTGCCCGCCCAGCCGGTCGCGGGGGCCATCGCGTCGACGTATTCGGCCGGGATCCAGTTCATGTACCGGCGCAGGTGCCGGTGCACCTGCGCGCGGGCCTCCTCCGGCTTACCGAGCGCGAACCAGAACGAGGTGGCCAGGTGCGGCTTAGACTTGCCCGCCTCGGCCCAGGCGGTGCGGGCGATGTCGAACAACTCGGCCTGGCGGTCTACATCCAGATCCAGAGTCGTGCCGGCGACGCCGTCGGCCCAGGCCGCAGCGTCCCGGATGGTCTTGGGCCCGATGGTGCCGATGTGCAGGGAGGGCCCACCGCTCTGAACCGGCGGCGGCCCGACCGGGAGCACCGATTCGGTGACCTTCTCGCCGGCCCACACCCGCTTCATCACCGCGACCCGCTCGGCCATTCCCCGCCGAGTCTGGGACGCCGGGTCGGCGCCGACCGCGTGATAGTCCTCGTGACGGCCGCCGACACCGATGCCCACGGTCAACCGTCCGCCGCTGAGCAGATCTCCGGTGGCCAGGCCTTTGGCCAGCATCACCGGATCGTGGAGCTGCGGCACCACCACGGTGGTCACCAGCCGCACCCGGTCGGTCCAGGCCGCCAGCGCGCCCAGCAGGGTCAGGCTGTCGGGGTTGTCGAACGCGATGCGTTCACCCCAGCACAGCGACGAGAACGGGCCTCCGTCGATGACGCGCGCCCAAGACCGCAGCGTCGTCGCATCCAACTGAGGCTCCATGACCGGCATCGTCATCCCCACACGCACCCACGGATTCTGTCATGTCGTGGTGGCAGCATGAACCCCATGGCCATCACCACGTCCTCGGTCGCGCATGTGCGGCTCACGGTCACCGACATCGAACGGTCCCGGCAGTTCTACGAGAGCGTTTTCGGCTGGCCGGTCCTCATCGAGCTGCCGCAGGACGCCGACGTCGCCACCCGCGCCAGGCTGAGTTTCCTGTCCGGTGGGGTCATCTACGACGCCGGGGCAACGTTGATCGGACTGCGCCCGGTCGGCCGGGATGCCTTCGACGAGAACCGAACCGGGCTGGACCACTTGGCCTTCCGGCTCAGGAGCCTCGCCGAACTGAACGAGGCCGCGCTTCACCTCGACGATCTGGATATCGCGCACGAACCGGTCAAGGACATCGGCCCTTCCCACATCCTGGAGTTCCGCGACCCGGACAACATCGCGTTGGAGCTCACCGCGCCGAAGTAGATCCCCGATCCGGGGGTTATCCCCCAGCACGGTCTGGGGAAAACGCTGTGTCGCCACACCGCACAACTTCGTAGGTTGGAGGCATGGTCGCACCCAGCGAAACCGTCCTGCCCACGCCTGCCCCGCCGGCGTCTGAGCCCGTGTCGACATCACGCAACATCGGCGTCGTACCGACCGCATCGATGATCACCGGCGCCGCCGTCGCGCTCGTGTGGTTCTGGATTCCGTTGTCCATCATGGTCATCGGGGTCTCCTCGATCCCGTCGGTGATCGGATTCCTGCTCGCCGGCGTGGTGTTCATCTACCTGATGCGCGGCGTGGAGTGGTTCGAGCGGACCCGAAGCGAAGCCGTATTCGGTTTCGGTCTCGGCGTCCCGCCCCGCCGACTGTCGCCGCATACCGGCGTCCAGGGCTGGGCTCACCAACTGTGGCTGGACATCAGCAGTACCCGGTTCTGGAAAGGCGTCTGCCACCACTACCTGCGGATGACGTACGACATGCTGGCCACCGGCCTGGCATTCGCGTTGCTGACGTTCGCTTTCCTGGGCCCGGCCGCGGCCGTCGCCATCCGGCACAGCGACGACGATGCCGGTCTGGTGTTCCTGTCCCCGCCGGTCACGTGGCTGCTGGCGATCATCGCCGTCATCGCCGCGGTCGCCATCCTGATCCTCGCGCCCGCGGTCGATGCCGCGATCGATCGATGGCTGCTGTCGCCGTCACCCACCGCGGCCCTGGAGTATCAGGTGAGCGCGCTGGCCGATGCCCGGCAGGGCGCGGTGTCCTCGGCACAGACCGAACGGCACCGCATCGAGCGGGACCTGCACGACAGCGTGCAGCCCCGCCTGGTGTCCCTGGCGATGACGATCGGCCTGGCGCAGACCAAACTGGATTCGGATCCGCCCGCCGCCAAGGCGCTGATCGCCGAGGCCCACGACGACGCCAAGAGCGCGCTGGTGGAACTGCGCAACGTGGTGCGCGGCATCGCCCCGACGATCCTGTCCGATCGTGGACTCGACGCGGCACTGTCCTCTGTGGTGCAGCGTGCCGAAACCTCGGGGGTACCAACCACATTGCACATCGAGCTGCCCCGCAGGCTGCCCGATGAGATCGAATCGGTCGCCTACTTCGTGGTCGCCGAGGCGTTGACCAACATCGCCAAGCACGCCGACGCCTCGCAGGCGGTGGTCACCGTGCGCCTGGACGAGGCCGCCGACGTGCTGCACGTATCGGTGTTCGACGACGGAAAGGGCGGAGCCGTCGTCGACGCGGGCGAGAACGCCACCGGCCTGCGCGGACTCGACGAACGAGTACGCGCCGCGGGCGGAACCTTCGCGGTGTCCAGTCCCGCCACCGGCCCGACGATCGTCACGGCGGTGCTGCCATGCGCATCGTGATCGCCGAGGACTCGGCGCTGCTGCGGGCCGGTATCGAGCGCATCCTGGCCGACGCCGGACACGAGGTGGTCGCCGGGGTGCCCGACGCCACCAACCTGCTGCGGCTCGTCAACGAGTACCACCCCGACCTGGCCATCCTCGATGTCCGGATGCCGCCGACGTTCACCGACGAGGGCATCCGGGCCGCGGCACTGCTGCGCAGCCAGAACCCCGAGTCGCCGGTGCTGGTGCTCTCCCACTACGTCGAGGAGCGGTACGCGGCCGATCTGATCGCGTCGGACACCAGAGGATTCGGCTACCTGCTCAAGGACCGAGTCGCCGACGTGCCGGCCTTCCTCGACGCCGTCGCCGTCGTGGGCGGAGGAGGCACGGTGCTCGATCCCGAAGTGGTGTCACAGATCCTCGTCCGCTCGGCCCGCCACAGTGCACTGGACCAGCTGACCCCGCGCGAACGCGACGTCCTGCAGTTGATGGCGGAAGGCAGGACGAACTCGGCGATCGCCACGACACTGCACATCTCGGTCGGCTCGGCCGAGAAACACATCGCCTCGATCTTCACGAAATTCGGCCTCGCTCCCGACGAGAGCGAGAACCGCCGCGTGCTGGCAGTGCTGCGCTATCTCGAGACCTAGACCGAACATCCACACCGGGAAGGACTTTCAACGTGACCACCATCGCCCCTCCGCCGCCGGTCAACCCACCACCCCAGCTGAACCCCGGCGGGCGCACCACCTTCCGTCTCGCCCTGATCGTCGCGGCCACGCTGCTCGTGGCCGGTTCGGTGACATCGCTGGGTTTCGCGGCGTGGGCCGTGAGCAACGTCCGAGTCATCACTGACCACGAGGCCCTGCCGGGCACGATGCGATCACTGGTCATCGACACCGCACACATCCCCGTCGCGATCCGGATCACCGCGGACCGCGAAACCCGCGACGCCGCGGCCGATCTGCGCCTGGTGAACACCACCCACAGTGGCGCACACCGACTGCAGGTCACCACCGACGGCGACGAGACGCGCATCGCCATCTTGGGCAATCCGTCTCGCGTCCTGGAATGGGCCCGCGGCGGTGAGATCACCGTCTCCGTACCGCCCGAGCAGGCCCGGCGGCTGACGGTGCGCACCGAGCAGGAGATCGGCACCGTGATCGCGCAGGCAGACCTGGACCAGTTGATCGCGCGGACCACGGACGGGCCGATCATCCTGCGGGGTGCGGCCCGCCGCGTCGAGGCCCACACCGTCAACGGTGAGATCTTCTCGCGCTCCCCCATAGCGGTCACCGAACAGTTCAACGCCACCACGTCCGACGGTGACATCGCCGTCGATTTCCGTGACGCCGCGCCGCGGCGGGTGGATGCGGTGAGCCGCAACGGCGATGTGACCATCGGATTGCCCGGGCGTGGGCCGTATCTGGTGCATGCCCAGTCCGGATCCTCGACGCAGGTGCGGGTGCCCGAGACGACCGTTCCCGACAGTGCCGCCGCCGAGGTCACCGTGCGCTCCGATGACGGCGACGTCGTCGTCGAGGACGTCGGACTCGGACAGCGCTAGCGGTCCGAGGTCAACCCCTCCATGATCTCGGCCACCGAACCGGTGCGGGCCTGGCGCCACCCGGTGCCGGCCCAGACATTGGTGGCCTGCGGGTCGCCTGCGGCAACCGACGCCTTGCGCACCGGGCTGGTCAGGTAATGGATCTCGGGATAGCCCAACGGCGCCTGTCCATCGTGATCGACGATGAACCGGTTGCGCAATCCACGTGCATACCGGCCGGAAAATGCCCTCGTCACAACGGTTTCGGTGAACTCAGGGCTCCGCAACGCGTCCCGGTGCACCGGGCTGCTGCCGGATTCATCGGCCAGCAGGAACGCCGTGCCGAGTTGAGCCGCCACCGCGCCCGCAGCCAGAACGCCCGCAACGTCGTCGGCGCTGATCAACCCACCGGCGGCCACTACGGGGATGTCGACCGCCGACAGTACGTCGGCCAGTAGATGGTCCAGTGATTGTGTTCCGGGCGACGCGGACGGATCGAACGTGCCGCGGTGCCCACCCGCTGCGGGTCCCTGGACGGCGAGGGCATCGACCCCGCGGCTCACCGCGAGCCAGGCTTCGTCCAGAGTCGTCACGGTGCCGACCGTGGTGACGCCGGCGCTGCGCAACCGGGCGATCTCGGACTCACTCGGCAGGCCGAACGTGAACGAGACCACCTCGGGCCGTAGATCGAGCACCGCATCCAGCTTGGCGGCCCACGCGTCGTCGTCGTACCTCGGCTCGCCGAGTGCCACCCCGTAGCGCTGCGCTTCACCGGCCAGCGCGTCGGCATAGGCCCGGATCTGTTCGGACGTGCCCGCACTGGGCTGGGGCGCAAAGAGATTCACCCCGAGGGGTTCGGTAGTCAGATCGCGTGCCGCGGTGACTTTCTCGGCGAGCGCGTCGGCGGTCAGATAACCTGCCGCGAGGAACCCGAGTCCGCCGGCATTGCTGCCGGCCGCGGCCAGTTCCGGCGTCGAGGGCCCACCTGCCATCGGCGCCACGATCACCGGACGTCGGAGCCCGCGAATATCGAATGTGCCCATTACCGCACCGCCTTTCCGAACAACAGGACGTCCTGAGGTTCGTCGCTGATATTGGGGAACATCCCGTAGCGTGCGAGCCCTCCCTCCAGTGACAAACCGCACCGTCGCAGTACCGCAGCCGAACCGGCATTGTCGACATGGCAGTAGGCCGTGATCCGGTACACCGTGTCATCCGGTTGCATATCGGCCAGCATCAACGAAACCGCCTCCGACATCAGGCCACGTCCCCACCACTGCCGGGCCAGGCAGTAACCCAGCTCTACCGAGTACGGCTGAGGTCGACGCCTGGCACACAGCCCGGCCACGTCACCGTCGACTTCGACCAACCAGGTCTGCTCGTCACCGACGTTGAACAATGTCGTGATGACGCGCCGCGTTTCGGCCACCCCCGAATGCGGGCGCCAGGACAGATACTTCGTGACCTCGGGATCGGAGGCGATCCGGGTGTACAGCGCTTCGGCGTCCTCGACTACCGGTGGGCGCAGCCGCACCTGTGGCCCGGCCAGGATCTGGGTGTTGGGCATGGTCCCATCCTGCACCGTTGCCGGGGGTGCGGGTCCAGCGGTTTACTGGACCGATATGGCCATCACCTTCAACCACACCATCGTCGCCGCCAAGGATCGGCAGGCCTCCGCCGAGTTCTTCACCGAGTTGTTCGGCCTGCCCGCCCCGCAGGAGTTCGGTCCGTTTCTGGCGGTGACGCTCAATCACGGAGTCAGCCTCGACTACGCCCAGATGGGGCCTGAAGAAGAGATCCGGCCGCAGCACTACGCATTCCTGGTCTCCGAGGACGAGTTCGACGCGATCTACGGCAAGATCCGCGACCGTGGCATGCAGCACTGGGCCGATCCGCATGGTCAGCACCCTGGCGAGATCAACCACAACGACGGCGGTCGCGGGGTGTACTTCCAGGACCCGTCCGGGCATTACCTGGAGATCATCACCCGCCCGTACGGGGGCTGACCGGCTTCAGCGGTGGCCGCGTTCGTGTTCCTGATCGCGGTAGGCGTTGGCCAGCGTGTCCACGTGGCCCGGCAGCGCGCCGGCCGCCACGTCGGCCAGGCTGGTCTCCTCCAGGACCGAGCGCATGCTGGCCCGCAGCGCACGCCAGACATCGGTCAGGGCCGCGGTCGGACCGGAGTACGGCAGATCCCCCAGACCGATGTCGCGCACGCTGGCCAGCGGTCCGTCGATGCAGCGCAGCACGTCGGCGATGCTGATCTCACCGGCCGGCCGCGCCAGTTCGTAGCCCCCGTCGCGGCCACGATGGCTGCGGACCAGGCGGTCCGTGCGCAGCGCGGTGAGTATGTCGACGAGGAACTGCGCCGGGATTCCCTGCGCCTTGGCGAGGTCGTCGGTCTTGACCAGCTCGCCGTCACCGACCGTCGCGAGCTGGACCATGGCTCGGACGGCATACTCCGCCTTCGCCGACATCCGCATGATCTGAGATTGTGCCAGCTCACTCATCGCCCGCACCGCTACGGGCGAACGGTGTCGCCGCTCCGGCCGGCAATCGGCCGTGCTCACCACGTCGATTGAACGGCATTGCCGTATGCAATGCTTTCCGTGATGTGGATTGTTCCTGGAGGGACGGCAATCGTGAAAGTCAGCAAAGACGTAACGCCGGCAGGCAGATTGAGCCGACCGGTGTGAGGCACCGGACCTCCTGGCGCGGCTTGACGATCACCCTCGCCCTGGCGTTTGTCACCGCAGTACTGAGCGCCTGCCACGCCACCCCGCCCGACCGCAACGCAGATGTGGCGCGCCTTGCGCGATTGCTCGGCGAGATGCCCGGCGTGCAGACGGTCAGCCACACCGTGACGAATCGCCCGGCCCAGGGCGTGGTGCGGTTCGCCATCGATGTCGAGACCGCCGAAGGCATCACCGAAGATCAACTCGCGGCAGTGGTGTCCCGCTACCTGCAGGACCTCACGATGGTCAACTACACCGGCTACCACACCGAGCTCGCCGCCCACCACGGCTGGAACGTCTTCGCAGTCGACGGTGGCAGGTTACCGATCGACAACGCGCAACAGATCATCTCCCAGGCCCGCGACTGGGCCGCCATGCGTCGTGAATTCTCCACGGCCACAGTACGTTTACGTGCGACGGTGACTCACCCCAACGGCCGGTCGACGATGCAGGAATGGGGACATTCCGATGTCGGATCGATCCGGCTGGCCGATGCCACCGATTACACGGACGTGGCCGCCGTGGTCACCACCATGTCCGGAAAGTTCCCGGGCCTGGCCAACGTGACCTGGACGATCAGCGCGGGCGACGATCACCCCGCCGACATCAAGAGTGCCCGCCGCTTCCCGACGGCCGGTGAGCTCGACGTCTGGAGTCGGATGAACGCCGACCAGACGATCCCGCACATCGACAGGCTGACGATCAACGGCCGCGTGCAACCGTCGGTATGGCTGGCGGAGCAGACCCGCTCGCACGAGCCTGCCGACGCAGTCGCCCTTGCCCTACGGCATCTGCCACTGGCGGCCACGCTGGCCGGGCCGACCCTCTACACCGCGAGCGATCAGATACAGGGACACATCACCGGGAACGGTCAGGCCACCGGCGCCATCGCCATCACCATCGGCGGGTGCACGGCACGCGATCTCCTCGTCTACCAACCTCCGGCCGCCGAACAGGCGCTCATGGACAGATACGAGACCTGCAAGCATCCGTGACGCCCGGCTATTTTCGTCGAGATCGACGTTAGGGCTGCTCACAGTGCGCAGCAGCAGCCATGGCGTCGATCTCGGCGACGGAGGGGCAGTTCGGCAGTCGGCTAGTCCGGAATACCGGCCGCGTCCGGGACGACGACCGCGAACAGATCCGACATCGCGGCCAGGCTCGCCGACTGCATGACCGCGGCCGGCACCGGTGCGCTGTCGGGGCCCGCGAGTGTGCGGGTGGCAGTGGCAGCGGCCACCACGGTCGGGGCGTACCCGAGGTTGAAGGCACCGCGCGCGGTCGAGTTGACGCACATGTGCGTCATGAATCCGGCCAGCAGCAGGTTCGAGGCGCCCAGCCCCTTCAACCGGTCGTCCAGATCGGTCTGCACGAACGAGTTGGGGAATTGCTTGACCACCACGGGTTCTCCCTCGCGCGGAGCCACCGCTGCGACGATCGCGCCGCTCTCCCCTTCGATGTCATACAGCGAACCCGGACCGTCGGAGTGCTGGATGTGGATGATCGGAATGCCCGCGCTGCGGGCCCGGTCCAGGAGTTGTGCCGTCTGCTCGAGAGCGGCCTGCACCCCGTCGAGCTCCATGATTCCCTGCGTATAGGTGTTCTGGCAGTCGATCAAGACCAGGGTGGAATCGGCGAGACGGGCCGGTGCGGCGGGGAGGCTGGCCAGTTCGCGCAGCGTGGGGCGGCTCATTTCGGTGAGCGTAGTGGTCCGCGACCGCGTTTAGGCTGCATTGGTGGCACTCCGGGATTGGTCGTCGGCCAAGGTCAGGCTGGTCATGTTGGCCGCAGCGTCGCCGCTGATGCTGATCATGGTTGTGGTCGGCTACGCCGACGGGCCCAGTGACGAGGACTGCGGGCATGCCGAGCAGGCCATGGCCCATTGGGTCAGCGTGCAACTCGACACGCATCGGGCGATGACAGGCCCCGCACCCACCACGTTGCCCACTGATGCCGCCGATGCCGCCGCCGCTGTCCGCCAAGAAGCCACGGCGATCGAGGATTCCGGGTTGCGGCAGACGGCGAGCACCCTCGCGAACCAGCTCGATCAGGTCAGCAAGGGAAACCACGTGCGCGGGTACGAGGGCACGGCGGAGGCAATACAGGACCTCAAAACCGCCTGTCCGAAGGCCGGTGACGAGCCCATGCTCATTCCCTGACCGCGCCGAGAACTACCCCGCCGTGACGGCCAGTACCCGCTCGGCCAGTTCGGGGCGGCACACGATCAGGTCGGGCAGCGTGGGGTCGGCCGAGTTGTAGACCAACCGCGAGCCGTCGATACGTGAGGTGTGCAGGCCGGCCGCGCGGGCCACCGCGACGGGCGCGGCCGAATCCCACTCGTACTGACCACCCGCGTGCACGTACACATCGGCGATCCCGCGGATCACCGCGGCGACTTTGGCTCCGGCCGAACCCATTTCGACCAGGGTTCCGTCGAGCGCCTCCCGCACGGCCAGAGCCACCGCGGGCGGCCGGGTACGTGACACGACGACCCGGGGCGGGCCGTCGAAGGGGCGGGGTGCGGCTACCTCGGGCGTGGACAGCGTGGTGTTCTGCGCGGGCAGCGCGACCGCTCCCGCCACGAGTTCGCCCGCACTCCACAGCGCCACGTGTACGGCCCAGTCGTCGCGGCCCAGTTCGGAGAACTCCCGGGTGCCGTCGAGCGGGTCGACGATCCAGACCCGGTCGGCGTTCAGCCGCGCCGGATCGGCCCGTTCCTCGGCCGTGGCCTCCTCGGACAGCACCGAGTCACCGGGAACCAGCTTGGCCAACTCGGCCATCAGGAAATCGTGGGACTGCTTGTCCCCGGCGGCCTTTCGCTCGGCCGGCGTGGCATCGGCGAAGTCGGCACGGACATCGAGCAGCAGATCCCCGGCCCTGATGGCCAGCCGGGCAGCCAGTTCGTGATCGTTCACGACGGCAATTCCAACAGCTCGATCACCAGGTCGGCCAGTTCATCGGTGCTGTGGTCAGGCGTGAGCCGCAGATCCGGGTTCTTCGGCCGCTGATACGGGCTGTCGATGCCGGTGAAGTGGGTGATCTCACCGGCGCGCGCCTTGGCGTACAGGCCCTTGGGATCACGGCGTTCGCAGTCCTCCAGCGGGGTGTCGCAGAACACCTCGTAGAACTCCAGACCCGCATCCGTGGCGACCTTGCGGGCCAGGGCGCGGTGCTCCTCCAGCGGGCTGATTGCGGGGACCAGCACAACCTGGCCGGAGTCGGCCAGAATGGCGGCGATGTGGGCCAGTCGGCGCTGGTTCTCAGCCCGGTCGGCCATCGAGAAGCCCAGATCCGCGTTCAGCCCGTGGCGCAGGTTGTCCCCGTCCAGAACGTATGCCGGAACACCCTTTTCGAGCAGCTTCTGCTCGACGAGCACCGCCACCGAGGACTTGCCCGAGCCGGACAGGCCGGTGAACCACACGGTGCGGCCCTTCGACAGCCGGTCCTCGGCGGTGCACAGCGACTCGTGCCGCACGGTGTTGGGGCTCGCGGTGTCGTGGCGGGTCTCGCGCAGCACCATGCCGGCACCCACGGTGCCGTTGGTGTTGGGGTCGATCAGGATGAACGAACCGGTGGCGGCATTGCGGCTGTACTCGTCGAGCAGCAGCGGCGCCTGGGTGCGCAGCGAGACACGGCCCAGCTCATTCAGTTTGAGCGCTGTCGCGGTCTTGTCCCGGTGCAGGGTGTTGACGTCGAGCCGGTAATCAAGTCCGGTCACCTTGGCCCTGGTGGTTCGGGTGGTGTGCTTGATCAGGTATTCGCGGCCGGGCTCCAGTGACGATCCGTCGGCCATCCAGCACACGGTGGCGTCGAAATCCTGTGCGACCCGGGGCTGGTTGTTGGGCCGGGCGATCATGTCGCCGCGGGAGATGTCGATGTCGTCGGACAGGCTGATCGACACCGCCATCGGCGGGAAGGCCTCCTCGACCACACCGCTCGGGCCGTCGATCTGGGTGATGCGCGTGGGCTTTCCGGCCGGCAGCACGATCACGTCGTCGCCGGGACGCAGCACACCGCTGGCGACCGTGCCGGCGTAGCTGCGGTGATCGGCGTGCTCATGGGTCTGCGGCCGGATCACGTACTGCACCGGGAAACGGACATCGACGAGGTTGCGGTCACCGGCGATGTAGACGTCTTCGAGGTGGCTCAGCAGCGACGGGCCCTCGTACCAGGGGGTGATGTCTGATTTGGTCACCACGTTGTCGCCGTTGAGCGCCGACAACGGGATGGTGGTGACGTCGTGCACGTCCAACCGGGCGGCGAACGCGTGGAACTCGTCGCGGATCGCCTCGAAACGTTCCTGGTCCCAGTCGATCAGGTCCATCTTGTTCACGGCCAGCACGATGTGCTGGATGCCCAGCAGCGAGGCCAGGAACGCGTGGCGGCGCGACTGCTCGAGCAGGCCGTGGCGCGCATCGACGAGCACGATGACCAGCTGCGCAGTGGAGGCTCCGGTCACCATGTTGCGGGTGTACTGGATGTGCCCCGGGGTGTCGGCGATGATGAATTTCCGCTTGGCCGTGGCGAAGTAGCGATAGGCGACATCGATCGTGATGCCCTGCTCCCGCTCGGCGCGCAGCCCGTCGGTGACCAGTGCCAGGTCGGTGTAGTCGTGGCCGCGTTCCTTGGAGGTGCGCTCGACGGCGGCCAGCTGATCCTCCATGACCGCCTTCGAGTCGAACAGCAGCCGGCCGATCAGCGTGGACTTGCCGTCGTCGACGGAACCCGCCGTGGCGATTCTCAACAACGTGCTCATCAGAAATACCCCTCGCGCTTACGGTCTTCCATTCCGGCCTCGGAGATCCGGTCATCGGCGCGGGTGGCGCCGCGCTCGGTGAGCCGCGACACCGCGGTCTCGGCGATGACCTCGGAAACCGTTGCGGCGGTGGACTCCACGCAGCCGGTGCAGGTGACGTCGCCGACGGTGCGGAACCGCACGGTCTTCTCGATCACCGGTTCGTCCTTGCGGGGTTGCATGAACTTGTGCACCGCGAGCAGCATGCCGTCGCGCTCGAACACCTTGCGCTGGTGCGCGTAATAGATGGAGGGCAGCTTGATCTTCTCAGCGCCAATGTAGGACCAGATGTCGAACTCGGTCCAGTTGGAGATCGGGAAGGCCCGGATGTGCTCGCCCTTGTGGTGCCGGCCGTTGTACAGGTTCCACAGCTCGGGACGCTGGGCCTTGGGGTCCCACTGGCCGAACTCGTCGCGGAAGGAGAACACCCGCTCCTTGGCGCGGGCTTTCTCCTCGTCGCGGCGGGCGCCACCGAAGGCGGCGTCGAACTTGTTCTCCCGGATGCCGCGCAGCAGCGTGACGGTCTGGATCGGGTTGCGCGACGGGATGGTCTCCACCACGCGGCCGGCATCGATGTCGTCCTGCACCTTGGCCACGACCAGGCGCGCACCGTAGTGCTCGACGAGCTCGTCGCGGGTCTCGTACACCTCGTCGAAGTTGTGCCCGGTGTCGACGTGCATGACCGGGAACGGCAGCCGTCCTGGCGCGAACGCCTTGACCGCCAGGTGCAGCATGACGATCGAGTCCTTGCCGCCGGAGAACAGCAGCACCGGCTTCTCGAACTCCGCGGCGACCTCACGGATGATGTGGATGGCCTCGGCCTCCAGGGACCGCAGGTGGCTCAGCTCGTACTGCCCGGCCTGATTGGCTCGCGGACCTGTCGTTTTGGCGGTGGTCATCACTTCCCCATTAAGTTGGTAGGAATGGCCAGAATTGCAAGCATGGCCAGGAATCTAGCCGCCCTGCCGCCGCGGTGTCAATGGCGGGCAACCTTCAAATCCGATGCCCGCTTACGTGGGCACCTGCGTGCCGCGGCAGCCGCACCGTGGCGACCAGGGTCAGCGCCAGCAAAGCGCCCAGGACCAGGTAGGTCACCGAATATGAGGTGAATTGGCTGAGCAGCAGCGCTGCCACCGCGATGCCCAGTCCGGCCGCCAACTCCTGCACCGAGGCGTTGAGCGTGTTGGCGTGCGTCAGGTGCTCCCCGTCTATGTCGGAGAACGCCAGGCTGTTGTAGGCGGTGAAGCCGATCGACCGCAGCGCCCCGCTCAGATAGAGGACGACGCCCATCACCGCCACTGGCAGGCCCGGCTGCAACGCGGCCAGCAGGCCGAAGCACGCGACCGAGGTCACCCCGTTGACCAGCAGCACGGTCCGGATGCCGTACCTGCGCATCAACGGGGTGGTGGCCGGCTTGATGGTCAGGTTCCCGGCGAACAACGCGGCCACCATGACGCCGGCTGCCAGCGGCGTCCAGCCGAACTCCAGCTGGAATTGCAGCGGCAGCAGGAACGGCACCGCGGTGATCACCAGTCGGTACAGCGACCCGGCCACCACCGTGATGCGCAGCGTGTGCACCCGTAGCACCCGCAACTGCACCAGCGGGGCCGGCGCCGTGAGCAGCCGCCACATGGCCGCGCCGAGTAGGACGACTGCCGCGGCGCCGCATCCGGTGACCAGTCCCCAGTCGGTCCCCGAGACCCGGATGTTCTCCAATGCGATGAGGGCCGCAGCAATCCCCGAGCCGAGTGCCAGCAGGCCCGGCCAGTCCAGCGACCGGACCGCGGATTGCGGCCCGCCGCGGACGAGTCCGAGCGCCAGGACAATTCCGATCACGCCGATCGGAATGTTGATCGCGAAGATCCACCGCCAGCTGCCCAGCGTCGCGATGGCCCCACCGAGCACCGGAGCCAGCACCGGTGCGGTGAGCGCCGGCCAGGTCAATAGTGCGATGGCCCGCACGAGGTCGGACTTGCTGCTGTGCCGCAACACTGCCAGGCGGCCGACGGGCACCATCATGGCGCCGCCGACCCCTTGCAGGATCCGCATCGCGACCAACATCGGCAGTGAGGCACTCACCGCGCAGCCGACCGAGGCCAGCGTGAACACTGCGATCGCCCCGATGAACACCCGGCGGACACCGAACCGGTCGGCCAGCCAGCCGCTGGCCGGGATCAGAACCGCGACCGTGACCAGGTATGCCGAGATCGCCACGTTGACATCGACAGCCTCGACACCGAACGACGCGGCGATCAACGGGATGGCCGGGGCGATGATCGTGGCGTCCAGGATTTCCATGAACAGCGCCCCGGCCACCAGCAGCGCCATCCCCCGTGGGAACGGCGGATTCACTGTGCGCTTACCCCGCAGGTAATTGAGACGCTGACCGCCGGCGGCAGACACTGGCGGCCATGAGTATCCAGACCGGCCCGGAAGTCATGGCGCAATTCCTCCCCCAGTCGCCGTTCGTGGCCAAACTCGGCATTTTCGCCGAAAACCTCGACGGCCCCGAGGTCCGACTTCGGTTGCCGTGGGATCCGTCGAACATCACGATCGCCGACATGGTGCACGGCGGTGCGATCGCCGCGTTGGCCGACGTCACGGTGATGGCGGCAGCCTGGGCGCACGCCGACGTTCCGGATTCGCTTCGCGGAGTGACGGTCTCGATGACAATCAACTATCTGGCGCCGGCCCGCGCCACCGATCTGATCGGCCTCGGGCGCGTGCTGCGTCAGGGTAGGTCCCTGGTGAACAGCGAGGTCGATATCGTCACTCCTGACGGCGAGGCGGTGGCGAAGGCCATCGCGACGTACAAGGTGGGGTGAGCTACAGCGTCACCTCGTTGAGCTTGCCGGTGGCGACGTCGAAGATGAAGCCGCGCAACGATTCATGCTTTGTGACGAACGGGCTGGCCTCGATGCGACGCAACGACTGACGCACGTCCTCGGCCAGGTCGACGAAGGACTCGGCGGCCCAGTTCGGCTTGATTCCGGTTTCGTCCTGGATCTGCTGTTTGAACCCGTCGTCGGTGAATGTCAGCATGCCGCAGTCGGTGTGGTGGATCAGGATGATTTCTTTGGTGCCGAGCAGCCGCTGGCTGATGGCCAGTGAGCGGATCTCGTCGTCGGTGATGACACCACCGGCATTGCGGATGACGTGCGCCTCACCGTCGCCCAGGCCGAGGATCCGGTAGACGTCCAGCCTGGCGTCCATGCACGCGACCACCGCAACGTGCTTGCTGGGCGGCAACGGCAACGGCCCGGAAAAGGTCGTGGCATAGACCTCGTTGTTGGCCAGATACTGGTCGGTGACAGACATGAATCGACGCTAACCCCGCGCCGCCGACAGGACCAGAGGAAGAATCAGGCTGAGCCGATTGGGGTGCGCCCAGGCGGCGGCCGTCCTGCCGGGGGGATGTGGACGGCCGCCGCGGTCTGGGTGTCAGGCGACGGGCGCAGACAGGTCGTACACCGGAACCTCACCGACCATGTTCTTGGTGAAGTGCTCGCGAACCCATGTGGTGATCTCCCCCGCGCTACCGCCGGGATCACGCGGCGGTCCGGGCGGCCCGCCGCGACCACCTGCGGGCCGATCGAGGAAGTAGCGGACCTGGCCATCGGCAACATATTGCTGGAACTGCGCCAGCGTGGGCGAGTTGTCACTGCCCGTGAAACCGCCGATTGCCATCAACGACTCGCCCGTCTTGAGCTCTAGATCGCTGACCTGCATCGAGCCGACACCGGCTGCGGCCCAGCGCCCGTCGGCCCCCGCGATGAGCTCGGCCAGTGCCGGATCATCGGCGCGCCCGAATCCACCAGGACCGCCAGGACCACCGGGTCCGCCGAACCCCATGTCCCGGTTGGGTCCCGAGGTGGCCATCGGCCCACCGCCGTGGACTTTCGCCACCGTCTCGACGGTGTAGGCCGCCGTCGCGGCGAGCCCGAAGACCATGGCCGCCAGCGCCACCACCGCGGGGACCTTGCCCGCCCGGTGGGCAGTGATCGCCAGGGCGACCGCCGTCAGTGCCGAGCCGATCAACACGATCCAGCGCAGCGCCGGCAACCAGTCAGGCGTCCGGTCCAGCAGCACGAACGCCCACGCCCCGGTCCCGGCCAGCATCAGCGCCAGCACCAGCCGGGCTGCCGACCGGGCACGGACCCGCCACAATTCGACGACCGAGATGCCCACCAGAGCCGCCACCGCAGGCGCCAGCGCCACGGTGTAATAGGGATGGATGATCCCGTCCATGAAGCTGAACACCACGGCGGTGACCAGCAGCCAGCCGCCCCACATCAACACACCGACCCGCGGTCCGGCAGTGCGCGCGGTGCGCCGGGCCAGCCACAGCATGGCAACCAGCCCGATCAGCGCCGCAGGCAACAGCCACGACGCCTCGGTGCCCATCGACATCCCGAACATCCGGCCGATCCCGGGGTCACCGCCGAACATCAGGTTGGGGCCGCCGCCGGGACCGTGACCGAAACCGGGTCCACCCGGACCGGGGCCCGCGCCGGGCCCGTGCCCCTCCTGCCCCAGGATGCGTTGCAGCCCGTTGTAGCCGAAGGCCAATTGCAACAGGCTGTTGTCGGTCGATCCGGCGATGTAGGGCCGGGAGTCCGCCGGCCACAACGCCACCAGCGCGAGGTACCAGCCCGACGAGACGATCACCGTCGCCGCGCCGATCAGCAAGGTACCCAGTCGTTTCCACACTCCGACCGCCGGCGCGGCGACCAGGAACATCAGGGCCAGGCCCGGCACGATCAGGAAGGCCTGCAGCATCTTGGTCAGGAACGCGAACCCGAGCGCACATCCTGCCAATGCCACCCACCCGGCGCTGGCCCGTGCCGACACCGGCCCGACGGCACGCACCATGAAGTAAGCCGCCAGCACCAACAGCAGGACCAGGAGTGCATCGGGATTGTTGTAGCGGAACATGGAGGCCGCGACCGGTGTCAGCGCCAACGCCGCCCCGGCGATCAGTCCGGCGGCCGGACCGCTGGTGCGGCGCACGGTGGCGTAGAGCAGTGCCACCGCACCCACCCCCATCAACGCCTGCGGCAGCAGCATGGTGAACTCGTTGAAGCCGAACAGCCGGCCCGACAAGCCCATTGCCCACATCGCGGCCGGTGGTTTGTCGACCGTGATGGCGTTGCCGGCATCCAGCGATCCGAAAAGCCAGGCCTTCCAGGACTGGGTGCCCGCTTGGGCCGCGGCGGCGTAGTAGCTGTTGGCCCACCCCGACGATCCCAGCCCCCAGAGGTAGAGCACCGCGGTGCCGGCCAGCAGAGCCCAATAGGTGGGGCGAATCCAGCGCGGTGTCAATGTCTTCGGCGATTCCGCGGTCTCCGCGGCGGCTTCTGGTGCCGTGTCGACGATGGTCGTCATAGTTCGGTCCCTCGATTCGGCGCGGTGACCTGCCGTGTCCGCGCGGGGTGGAAGACCCACCCGCGCAACAGGACGAAGCGCACCACGGTGGCCAACAGGTTGGCCGCCACCAATACTGCAAGCTCGACGCCGCGGTGCGGCACGGGCGTCACGACGTGCAAGAGTCCCAGTGATCCGCTGGTGATGGCCAGCGCGATCCCGAACACCGTCAATCCCTCCAGATGATGGCGGGTGACGTTGCCCGAACCGGCGATGCCGAACGTGAAGCGGCGGTTGGCTGCGGTGTTTCCGATCGCGGTCACCAGTAGGGCGATCAGGTTGGCGGCCTGCGCGCCGACACCGGCCCGCAGGGCCGTGAACAGCAACAGGTAGGCCAGCGTGGAGACCACACCGACCGCACCGAAACGCACCGCCTGGCGCAACAACGATCCAGGGGCAGCCGATTTCCGAGAGGACCCGAGCTGCGCGGCGATCGTGTTCACCGGGATCGACCCGTTGGCGAACCCGCGCAGCAGCCGCCCGATGCCCTTGAGATCGGCGGCCGCCGTGGCGACGATGTCCACCCGGCTGTCCGGATCGTCCACCCAGTCCACCGGAACCTCGTGAATGCGCAGACCGCTGCGTTCGGCCAGCACCAGAAGCTCGGTGTCGAAGAACCACCCGGTATCGGCAACGTAGGGCAGCAACTCGCGGGCAACGTCGGCGCGAATCGCCTTGAATCCACACTGGGCATCCGAGAACCGGGCTGCCAAAGTCGATTTCAGGATGAAGTTGTAGCAGCGCGAGATGAACTCGCGCTTGGCGCCGCGGACGACCCGTGAGCCGCGGCCCAGACGGGTGCCGATGGCCAGGTCGGAGTGGCCGGAGATCAGTGGTGCCACCAACGGCGCAAGCGCGGCCAGGTCGGTGGACAGGTCGACGTCCATGTACGCCAGCACGGGCGCGTCCGAAGCCGACCACACCGCCCGCAGTGCGCGTCCGCGCCCCTTCTCCTCCAGCCGGACCACCCGCACGTCGTCGAGGTCAGCGGCCAGTTCGGCAGCGATGCGCGGGGTTTCGTCGACACTCGCATTGTCGGCGATGGTGATACGCACCGGCACCGCGAAGTTCTCGGCGAGATACCGGTGCAGCCGGCGAACCGAATGGGCGAGCGTGGCCTGCTCGTTGTACACCGGTACGACGACGTCGAGCACCGGAACCCCGGCGTCCCGCGCGGCGTGTGTGGCGTTGGGCCGCGACGCGAAATGAAAGCGCTGCTCGGGTTCTTCGACCAAGGTTGTCATGAGTTCATCGTTCTCCGCAGGGTTGTGATCCGGGTTGGGCGAAGCTATGCGCCGGCTATGTGTTCGACGCACGGTGAGTCAGGTCGTAGATGGTGACGTCGTCGACGGTGACCGGGTTGTAGTGGGCCTGGACCCATTCCGCGATCTCGGTGGCCGCCTGGCTGCCGCTGGGGGTGTGTCCGCCGAATCCTCCGGCCATGATGCGGGATCGGATGAAGTAGTGGATGGCGCCGTCGTCGACGAGACGCTGGAATTCGTCGAGCGTGGGTGCCGGATCCGTGCCGTTGAAGCCTCCGACTGCCATCACCGGTGCGCGGGTGGCCAATTGGTATCCGGCGGCATTCGACGAGCCCACCACGGCGGCCGCCCACCGGTAGCCGTCGGCATCTGCGGCCAGCGTTGCGGTCAGCGTCGGCCCTGGATCGGGGGCGGCGAACATTCCGCCGAACCCGCCGCCACCACGCGATGGACCGACGGACGGTATCGCCCCGGTGTGCGGGGCGGAGGCGGTGGCGATCGAGTACGCGGCCGGACCGGCCAGGCAGGCCGCGACCGCCAGCACCGCCGTCACCCGCACCATCGGGCGCTCCAACCGTGTGACCATCAGCAGCAGTACCGCGGCACCCACACCCGCCACTGCCACTGCCGCCCGCAGCCACGGGAAGGCATCGTCGTTGCGGGCCAACAGCACTGCGGCCAGGACCGCGGTCACCAACACCGCGCCCGACATCGCCGTGGCGGCGCGGAGGTCGGTGCGGTGTTGCCACAGCAACCTCGCCCCGATGCCGATGACCGCACCGATGGCCGGGGCGAGCGCCACGGTGTAATAGGGGTGGACGATGCCGTTCATGAAGCTGAACACCAGCGCGGTGACCAGGAGCCAGCCGCCCCACAGAATCAAGGCGGCCCGGGCCGGATCGGTCCTGGCGGCCCGGCGGGTCAGATAGAGGCCGGCCACCAGGCAGATCAGCGCCGCGGGCAGCAACCAGCCGATGTCGGCGCCCATCTGCGACCCGAACAACCGCCCCGGCCCGACGTCGAAGTTCAGATTGCCGAGGCCACCCGTTTCGTCACCGGTGAGCCGACCCAAACCGTTGTAGCCCAATGCCAATTCGAGAATGCTGTCGTGCTGCGAACCACCGATGTAGGGCCGTGACGAGGACGGCCACAACTCCACCAGCACCAGGTACCAGCCACCGCTGAGGACCATGGCGACGCCGGCGGTGGCGACATCGAGGATGCGTCGGCCCAGTGGGCGGTCTCCGGCGACCAGCGCCGCGGCGGCAATACCCGGCAGCACCAGGAATGCCTGCAGCATCTTGGCCAGGAAACCGAAGCCGAGTGCAACCCCCGCACCGACGAACCACCAACGGCTGGAGTTCTTTTCGATTCCGCGCTGCACGCAGTAGGCCGCCACGACGAGCAGCAGCACCAGAAGCGCGTCGGGATTGTTGAACCGGAAGATCAAGGCGGCCACCGGCGTCAGCGCCAGGACGGTGCCGGCCAACAGACCGGCCCACGGCCCGGCCGCGCGGCGCACCGCCGCGTAGAGCGCTGCGACCGCACCGACGCCCATGAGCGCCTGCGGCACCAGCACACTCCACGGGCTCAGCCCGAACAGGCGCACCGAGAGATCGGTGATCCACAGCGCCGCGGGCGTCTTGTCCACGGTGATCGCATTGCCTGCGTCACTGGACCCGAACAGCATCGCGGTCCAGTTCTCGGCACCCGCTTGCGCGGCGGCCGAGTAAAACGCGTTGGCCCACCCGCTCACCGACAGGTTCCACAGGTAGAGCACCGCGGTGCCGGCCAACAGCAGGACTAGGGCGATGCTCTGGGTCATCGAGGTCGAGCTGCGGGGCTTCGACTCCTCGGGTGTCGCCGCCGGCACCTCGGCAGCGGGATGCGCGGCAACAAGGGTCACGTTCTCATCGTTGCCGTGGCCGCTAGGTGCCGGATTGGTCCATCCTGTGCGTGCCCTGTGAGCTGACGACCGGCAGCCGCACCACGAATTCGGTCGAGCCCGCGGTACTGCTCACCTCGATCGTGCCGCCGTGCGCCTTGAGCACCGCGGCCACGATCGCCAGACCCAACCCGGTGCTGCCCTCCCGTCGCGACCGCGACGAGTCTCCGCGCGCGAACCGCTCGAACACGTCGGGCAGCAGTGACGCCGGGATACCCGGGCCGTCATCTGCGACGCGCAGCAGCACCGCATCCCGGTCGGGTTTCAGCGACACCGTGACCGAGGTGCCCGGCGGGGTGTGCGTACGGGCGTTCGCCAACAGGTTGGCCAGCACCTGATGCAGCCGGGCCTCGTCGCCTTCAACCACCACCGGGTCCTCGGGTAGATCCAACGCCCACTGATGGTCGGGGCCGGCGATGTGGGCATCGCTCACCGAGTCCACGATCAGCCTGGACAGATCCACGCTGTCGCGCTCCAGAGGCCGCCCGGCATCGAGGCGCGCCAACAGCAGCATGTCCTCGACCAGTTGCGTCATCCGCGTGGTCTCGGACTCCACCCGGTTCATCGCATGGGCCACGTCGGCGGGCAGGTCATCACGTTTGCGCTGGGCCAGCTCGGTATAGCCCCGGATCGCCGCCAGCGGCGTCCGCAACTCGTGGCTGGCGTCGGCCACGAATTGGCGCACCCGCGTCTCACTGGCGTGCCGGGCCGACAGCGCGCTGGCGATGCGGTCGAGCATCCGGTTCAGCGAGGTACCGAGCTGACCCACCTCCGTGTGGGCACTGGCGGGGTCGACCGGCACGATCGGTGTCGGCAACTCCACCTCGCCGCGGTCGAGTTCGAGATCGGCCACCCGGCGTGCCGCCGCCGAGACGCGAGACAGCGGGGCGAGTTGGCGCCGCAGGATCAGGATGCCCGCCGTCGTCGCGGCGATGAGCGCGATGGCGGCCAGTACACAGAACATGCCGAGGACCCACAGCAGAGTGTCGTCGACGACGGCCGTCGGCAGCCCGGTCACGATGGTCTGCGGGCCGCCGTGACGCGGGTGCAGGCCGATGAGCCGGTAGCGGCCCAGTCCGTCGAGGTCCACGGTTTCGGGTTCCCGGGTCGCCGGGACCTGGGACAGCTGGACGGCCGCGGCGGCACTGACCTCGACGCGGTCGCCGTCGGCGGTGATGACCCCTGCGTCCACCGGGCGGTTCGGCGCCACCACCGCTCCGACCGTGCGGGCGGCCTGCCCCGGGGCATTGAGGAATCCGGGTCCCGGCCCCTCCTCAGGGTCGAACGGAACCCGGTGATGACGGTGCATTCCCGGCGGGGGTGGGGTTCCCGGTGGTGGCGGCGGCAATTCGAAGATGGCGGCCGAGCGGCGGCCGGCCTCGATCAGTTGATCGTCGAGCTGGTTCATCAAAAACCGTTGCAGCGCAAACTCTGTCGCCACTCCGATACTGGCGCACACCACCGCCAGCAGGGCCACCTGGGTGACCACCAGCCGGGCCCGCAGCGTCCAGGTCCGCGGTGACCACCAGCGGGTGACGCTTGCCCCGGCCGTCACCTCAGCGCGCGGGCCGGAGGACATAACCCGCACCGCGCAGCGTGTGGATCATCGGTTCCCGTCCGCTGTCGATCTTCTTGCGCAGATACGAGACGTACAGCTCGACGATGTTGGACCGGCCGCCGAAGTCGTAGCTCCACACCCGGTCGAGGATCTGGGCCTTGCTCAGGACCCGCTTGGCGTTGCGCATCATGAAGCGCAGGAGTTCGAACTCGGTGGCGGTCAGGGTGATCGGATCACCGGCCCGGGTCACCTCATGGCTGTCCTCGTCGAGCACGAGATCGCCGACGACGATCTTGGCGCCGCCGTCCTCACTGGTGACTCCGGTGCGCCGCAGCAGTGCCCGCAACCGCAGCACCACTTCCTCGAGGCTGAACGGTTTGGTGACGTAGTCGTCGCCGCCGGCGGTGAGGCCCGCGATGCGGTCCTCCACCGAATCCTTGGCGGTCAGCAGCAGCAGAGGCAGGCCGGGAATCTGTTCCCGCAGTTTGCGCAGGACGTCCAGACCACTCATGTCGGGCAGCATCACGTCGAGGACGACCACATCGGGCGGGCTGTCCCGGGCAGCGGCGATGGCGCTCGCGCCGTCACCTGCCGTCGCGATGTCCCAGCCCTCATAGCGCAGCGCCATCGACACCAGTTCCGCCAGTACGGGTTCGTCGTCGACTACCAGGACCTGGATCGGATTGCCATCGGCGCGGCGCATGACGGCGCGCCCGGACTCGGAATCGGTGCCATTGGTCGTGCTGCTCACCCGCTCATTATTCGTCCGTTCGTTAGGCCCCGACTGAGCGCTTTCTATGTGCCGGCTGTGAAACAGCGCCACATCTGCGCCAGAGCCCGCACACAGCCGGCACACAGCCGGCCCCGGCAACGTGGACCATATGAGCATCCGACCCACTGTTGCCGCAGTCGGCATCGCGGCGGCCATTGCTGGGCTCGGCCGCGCGGCGGTGTATGCCGCCACCGATACGCAGGGCCCTGGCCACCACGGTCCGCCCAATGCAGAGGGCGGGCCCCCGCGCTGGATGGGCGGGCCGGGAATGGACGGACGGCCCCACGACGGGACCGATCCCGCCACGATCCACAGCGAGGCCGTACTGACCGAAGGCGGCGGCTACCGTACGACGCTGTTTCAAACCGGCACGATCACCGAGCTGTCCGCAACGTCGGTCACGGTGCGCAGCAACGACGGATTCACCCAGAGCTACGCCCTGCCTGATGCCGTCAAACCGCTGTACGGGGTCAACGACCGGGTCCTGATCCGAGCCACCCGCACCGGGTCGGCATCGACGGACAAGCCGACTGTCACCAGCATCGGCGAGGCACCCCGCCCCTAGCCGTTGCCGTACCCGTCGGGCAGGTCCACCTTCACCTTCGGCTTGGCGAACGATGTCTCGAGTTCGGTGGGAGCCGTTGTCTTCGTTACGGTTTCACCAACATTGACGGCCGGAACCGCGCCACTGCTCGGCGCCTCGGCCACCATCGCACCGAATGCGCCCATCGCTGCAAGTGCGATCGCCCCGACACCGGCCATCGCGTACTTGGTCCGCTTGTTGCGTTCGTCTCCTGTCACAGAGACCTCCCTACCGGGGCCTGCGGGCGAGGTAAACCCGACTTCGCAGGCCCCGGTCGGCGAGATCAGCCGCGATCAGTGTGGCGTGGCAAACCCCGACGGGGTGGTCGCCGAGACCGACGGAGTGCCCTTCGAGGTCTCAGGGGCTGTCGGCGGAGTCGTCTCGGTAACCGTTTGTCCAGTGGTGATGACAGGTGGTTCCTCCCGCTGCTGGGCTCCGGCGACGCCTCCGCCCATCGCGACTCCGAGCACAGCGGTAGCTAACCCACCGATCGCGCCCATTCCGGCAGTGACCAATTTCAGATTTCGCTGAATGTTTTCCTTCGCGCTACCCAATGCGCTCACCTCCGCGCGACGTATAGCCACGGCGGGTGGCGGTGAAACCACTACCCGGCACTTTGCGCAGTGATCAGTGCGTGACGGCGAACCCGGACGGCGGCGTGTAGCCCCTCATCGCAGGCACTGCCATCGAAACCTGCGGTGCAGTCGGAGGCGTCGTCTCCGTGCTGGTCTGGCCGACGTTCATGTGGGATCCGGAAGCCAGGGACTCGCCGGCCCCCGAGTGAACGTCCGAGACCGCTCCGAACACGCCCAGCCCCACCACGGCCGCACCACCGGCGACCGCAGCGATCACTTTCACATTCTTCAGTCCGCTGACCTTCATGTATTTCAGTGAACGCCTGATTGCTATGCCGAAGCTGTGAGCCGACTACCAGTTACCCATCGAGCGCGGGGCGCGCCGAACCTCACATCACCGCGATGACCGGGTTCCGGTGCCCGGCTGCTCTACCCTGTCTGGCATGCAGCCGTGGGCAGGAACAACCGGATGACGCGCTTTCTGGCGCGCCGGCTGCTCAACTACATCGTGTTGCTGGCCCTGGCATCGTTCCTGACGTTCACGCTGACGTCGCTGAACTTCAAACCCCTCGACAGCCTCGAGCAGCGCAATCCGCGGCCGCCGCAATCCGCGATCGACGCCAAAGCCGCTGAACTCGGCCTCGACCAGCCCATTCCGCTCCGCTATGCGAACTGGGCAGCCGACGCGGTCCGCGGCGACTTCGGAACCACGGTGACCGGCCAGCCGGTGGTCGACGAGTTGTGGCGACGCATCGGGGTGACCCTGCGCCTGCTCGTCATCGGCGCGATCTCGGGCGCGGTGATCGGCGTGGTGGTCGGCGCGTGGGGAGCGATCCGCCAGTACCGGCTGTCGGACCGCGTCATCACCGTGCTGTCCCTGCTGGTGATCAGCACGCCGTCCTTCGTGATCGCCAACATGCTGATCCTGGCCGCACTCAACGTGAACTCGATTCTCGGCGTGCAAATTTTCGAGTACACGGGGGAAACGGCGCCGGTGCCCGTCGGCGGCGCCTGGGACCAGTTCGTCGACCGGCTGCAGCACCTCGTGCTGCCGACGTTCACCCTGGCCCTGATGGCCATCGCCGGCTACAGCCGGTACCAGCGCAACGCGATGCTCGACGTGCTCGGCCAGGACTTCATCCGCACCGCGCGGGCCAAGGGGCTGACCCGACGTCGCGCCCTGTTCAAACACGGGCTGCGGACCGCACTCATTCCGATGGCCACCCTGTTCGCCTACGGGGTGGCCGGGCTGGTAACCGGTTCGGTGTTCGTCGAGAAGATCTTCGGCTGGCACGGGATGGGCGAATGGGTGGTGCAGGGCATCGCCACCCAGGACACCAACATCATCGCGGCGATCACGGTGTTCACCGGGACCGTGATCCTGGTCGCCGGCCTGCTCTCCGACGTCATCTACGCGATGCTCGACCCGAGGGTGCGAGTCACATGACCCAGACGTCTGCTCCCACCGGGGATGCCGCCGCGGCCCGCTCGGGCCTGCACACCGAGGAATTCGCCACCCGGCGCACCCTCGTGTTCCGCCGGTTCCTGCGCAACTGGCCCGCCGTGGTGTCGCTGACACTGCTGGTGATCATGTTCGTGGCCTGCTACGCGCTGCCTTCGGTGCTCCCCTACAGCTATTCGGACCTCGATTACTACGCGCTGCAGGAGCCGCCGTCGACCGACCACTGGTTCGGCACGAACGCACTCGGGCAGGACATCCTCGCCCAAACCCTGCGCGGCATGCAGAAATCCATGCTCATCGGTGTGTGCGTGGCGTTCATCTCGACCGTCATCGCCGCCACGGTCGGGTCGGTCGCCGGATATTTCGGCGGCTGGCGCGATCGCACGCTCATGTGGATCGTCGACGTGTTGCTGGTGGTGCCCAGCTTCATCCTGATCGCGATCGTCACGCCCCGGTTGAGCCAGTCCGATCGGGTGTTCTGGCTGATCGTGCTGCTCTCGGCGTTCAGCTGGATGATCAGCTCCCGCATCGTGCGGGGGATGACGCTGAGCCTGCGGGAGCGCGAATTCGTCTTGGCTGCCCGCTATATGGGTGTCAGCAGCGCGCGCATCATCGTGCGGCACATCCTGCCGAACGTGGCGTCCATCCTGATCATCGACACCGCGCTCAACGTGGGAGTGGCGATCCTGTCCGAAACCGGTTTGAGCTACCTGGGATTCGGCATCCAGGCCCCCGACGTCTCGCTGGGCACGCTGATCGCCGACGGCACCAAGTCCGCCACCACCTTCCCCTGGGTGTTCTTGTTCCCGGCCGGGGTATTGGTACTGATCATCCTGTGCGCCAACCTGATCGGAGACGGCCTCCGCGACGCCCTCGACCCGGGCAGCGGCCGGTTGCGACGGCGGAGTCGGCGGAAGGGCGGCACCCGATGAGCCGGCTACTCGAGGTATCTGATCTGACGGTGGACTTCCCTACGGACACCGACGCGGTACACGCGGTGCGGGGCCTGAACTTCCATGTGGATTCCGGTGAGGTGGTCGCGCTCGTCGGCGAGTCCGGTGCCGGGAAATCGGCCAGTGCCATGGCGGTGATCGGGTTGCTGCCCGAGTTCGCCGAGGTGTCCGGATCGGTGCGGCTGCGTGGCGAGGAACTGATCGGGTTGTCCGACGCGCAGCTGTCACGGGTCCGGGGCAACACCGTCGGCACGGTGTTCCAGGACCCGATGTCCGCACTCACGCCGGTCTACACCGTGGGTGATCAGATCGCCGAGGCGCTCGAAGCCCACAACCGCGATCTGGGGCGGCGCGCGGCCCGGTCCCGGGCCGTCGAACTGCTGGAGCTGGTCGGGATCGCCCAGCCGGAACAACGCGCCCGCTCGTTCCCGCACGAGTTGTCCGGCGGCGAACGCCAGCGGGTGGTCATCGCCATCGCCATCGCCAACGATCCTGATCTGCTGATCTGCGATGAGCCCACCACCGCCCTCGACGTCACGGTCCAGGCCCAGATCCTCGACGTGCTCAAGACCGCGCGCGACGTCACCGGCGCCGGGGTGCTCATCATCACCCACGACCTCGGTGTGGTCGCCGAATTCGCCGACCGGGCACTCGTGATGTACGCCGGACGGGCCGTCGAGGACGCTCCGGTGGCCAAGCTGTACGAGAACGCCCGGATGCCCTACACCGTCGGCCTACTCGGCTCTGTGCCACGCCTGGATGCCTCGCAGGGCACGCGTCTGGTGCCCATCCCTGGTGCACCGCCGTCGCTCACGACGGTACCGACCGGCTGCCCGTTCGCGCCCCGCTGCCCGCTGGCCATCGACGAATGTCTGGCCGCCGAGCCAGAACTCATCGAGCTGGCGCCGGATCACCATGCAGCCTGCATCCGCACCGATCAGGTGAGTGGGCGCAGTGCCGCCGAGATCTACGGGTTAGCGGGCGGCCCCGAGACCGACGTCACCGCCCCGGAGAAGCCTTCCGGCGACGCCGATGTGGTACTGCGGGTGCGCGAGCTGACCAAGACCTACAAGCTCACCAAAGGCGTGGTGCTGCGCAGGCAGGTCGGTGAGGTCCGCGCGGTCGACAAGGTCAGCTTCGACCTGCGCAGCGGCCGCACCCTCGGCATCGTCGGCGAGTCCGGATCGGGAAAATCCACCACCCTGCACGAGATCCTGAATCTGTCTGCACCGCAATCGGGCTCGATAGAAGTGCTCGGCTCGGACGTGGCCACCCTGGACCGCAAGACGCGGCGTACCCTGCGAACCGACCTTCAAGTGGTGTTCCAGGACCCCGTGGCTTCACTGGACCCGCGGTTGCCGGTCTCGGATGTGTTGGCAGAGCCGTTGACCGCCAATGGCTTCGACAAACCGCGCATCGACGGACGGGTGGCCGAGCTGCTCGAGTTGGTGGGCCTGCGACGCGCCGACGCCGCCCGCTACCCGGCCGAGTTCTCCGGGGGACAGAAGCAGCGCATCGGGATCGCCCGTGCCCTGGCCCTGCAGCCCAAGATCATCGCGCTCGACGAGCCGGTCTCCGCGCTGGACGTCTCGATCCAGGCCGGGATCATCAACCTGCTGCTGGACCTGCAGGACCAGTTCGGCCTGGCCTACCTGTTCGTCTCCCACGACCTGTCGGTGGTCAAACACCTGGCCCACGATGTCGCGGTGATGTACAAGGGCGCCGTCGTCGAACAGGGCTCAGGCGAGGAGGTGCTCGCCAACCCGCAGCACGCGTACACCCGCAAGCTGCTGGCCGCCGTGCCGCAACCAAAGCCGGCCGACTGAGTTCACCTGTTGTACGGAGTCTCGCGGACCCAACTGAAGCCCCTCTCCACCAACGGAAACGAGTTCGGATCCACCTTGGTGCACCAGGCGTGAATGCGGTGTCCGGCGTAGTCGTCGGCGTCGATCACCAAGCGGTCGGGTCCCGGCCACCAGTAGGTCAGGCGCACCCGCACCGGCGTCTGCCTGGAGGTTCCCAGCTCGATGTAGTGATTCAAGTCGATGAAATGCCGACTCGCATCGATCGTGCCGCCGTATTCCTCGAACGAGTCGTCCATGTGCTGGATGGTCAGCCGCATCGGGTCGGCAAGGTTGAACGAACGGTCGAAAATCACTCGACGCCACTGTAATTCGTCGGTCAGCAGCGGATCACGCCGGTAGCCCTCGGCCGAGAAGCCGTCGACGCGGTAGATGCCGTAGAGCTCGGGAACCGGTCTGGCCCACTGTTGCCAGTTCTGCGCCGCAGTGACACCGAACAGCATCGCACCGACCAATAGCTGGGCCACCAACGCGATTCGGTTGGCCCGTCCCGAGGTGAACAGCTGAGGTGTGCTCGCCGCGGGAACGGCGCGATCAGAGAACAGCACCGCCGCCAGCCGCGCGGCGTAGGGCGCCAGCAGGAACAGGCTCATCAGCAGCAGCATCGACGACACGGTCTTGAGTCGGATGTCGTAGGTCATGTTGAGCAGGAAGACCTGCGACATGTCGATCGCTGCCAACAAGGCGCCGGCCGGCACCGCCCTCGGGATCAGCAGTAATACTCCGGCCAGCAGCTCGGCCGACCCCAGTGCGATCTGGTAGGGCTGCGAGATGCTCACCTGCGACCACAACACACCCTGTGGGCTGAAGTTGCCGAAGGGCTCGACCAGACGGTTCAGCACAAACGGCATCTGGGTGGGAATGGCCTTGGCCATCCCGAAATAGAACATCGCCGTGGCCAGTACGAATCGCAGGTACAAGGTGAGCCAGGCAGCCAAGCGCGCGTAGTTGTCGCGATGACGGTCAAGTACCGACCAGACGACAGTCGCAACCGTGGAGACCACCAGCATCAGGAACAGTGCAGTCCACTGGAATGCACTGTCGCTGCCCACCTGCATGCTCTCGATCCGCAGTCCGAGAACTCCGGATGCGGTCCAATCGATCAACGGACGCACCGCCTCAAGCAGGCCCGCAACCGAGGACCACGGCAGAGGGATCCCGGCGCCCGCCAACAACACCGGAGTAAGCCCCACAAAACAAGCCAGCCCGAAAAGGCCGAAGTAGCAGAACCCGAAGCGGAAACCGATTCGCGTCGCCGGCGACCAGCGAACATCGGTGCCAGTCGTGTCCGTCACGGCCGCGCCTCCCCCGTCGAAAAACCCGGGTCCCACGGTATCGGCTGCCGTTCCAACGCAACCGTCGAACCGGCGCTGCCCGAGTCCTGACCCCATAGCGGCCCGCGTACCTCTAGCATCGGCGGCATGAACGGATTCAATATCCGACGATTGGCTATCGCCACCGTTGTTGCCGGCCTCGCTCTCACCGGATGTTCCGGCGGTGATCGGGAGACCCCCTCCGCCGGCGGAAACGCCGAGGTCGGCACCACCAACGACATCAATCCGCAGGACGTCGCGAACCTGCGTCAGGGCGGCAATCTGCGCCTGGCCCTGACCGAGTTCCCCTCGAACTTCAATCCGCTGCACCTCGACGGCAACACCGGCGACGTCGGCGCGCTCACCAGGCCCACCATGCCCCGCACGTTCGTGATCGCCGCTGACGGATCGGCGACGGTCAACACCGACTACTTCACCAATGTCGAACTGACGGGCACCAACCCCCAGGTGGTCACCTACACGATCAATCCCAAGGCGGTGTGGACCGACGGCACGCCGATCACCTGGGAGGACATCAAGTCCCAGACCGAGGCCAACAGCGGCAAGGACCCGGCGTTCGTCATCGCCGCGCCCAACGGCTTCGAGCGGGTGGCCTCGGTGACCCGCGGCGTCGATGACCGCCAGGCCGTGATGACCTTCGCCAAGCCCTACGCGGACTGGAAGGGCATGTTCGCCGGCAACGGCCGGCTGCTGCCCAAGAGCATGACCTCCACCCCCGAGGCCTTCAACAAGGGGCAACTGACTGCGCCCGGGCCGTCGGCGGGCCCGTTCATGGTGACCAACATCGACCGGGGCGCTCAGCGGATCACGTTGAGCCGCAACCCGAAATGGTGGGGTACCCCGCCGCTGCTGGACACCATCACCTACCTGGTGCTCGATGACGCCGCCCGCATCCCGGCGCTGCAGAACAACACCATCGACGCGACCGGCACCGCGTCGCTGGACGAACTGACCATCGCCCGTAAGACCGCGGGGATCAGCATCCGACGGGCACCGTCGGCCAGCTGGTACCACCTGACCTTCAACGGCGCACCCGGCTCGATCCTGGCCGACCCGGCGCTGCGCAGCGCCGTCGCCAAGGGCATCGATCGTCAGGCGCTCGCCAACATCACCCAGCGGGGTCTCACCGACAACCCGGTCCCGCTGAACAACCACATCTTCGTCGCGGGTCAGCAGGGTTACCAGGACAACGCCGCGTCGGTGGCGTTCGACCCCGAGAAAGCCAAGGCCGAACTCGACGCGCTGGGCTGGAAAGTGCCTGAAGGACGGCAGTTCCGGGAGAAAGACGGCAAAGAACTCGTCATCCGCAATGTGTTCTACGACGCGGGCAGCACCCGGCAGGTGGCCCAGATCGCGCAGAACATGCTCGGCCAGATCGGGGTGAACCTGAAGCTCGACACCAAGCCGGGTACCGGGTTCTTCACCAACTACATCATCAAGGGCGACTTCGACATTGCCCAGTTCGCCTTCCTCGGAGACGCTTTCCCGCTGAGCTCGCTGACCCAGATCTACGCGCAGGACGGGGCCAGCAACTTCGGCAAGATCGGCAGCCCGGAGATCGACGCCAAGATCGAGCAGACGCTGGAAGAGCTGGACCCGGCCAAAGCCCTGACCCTGGCCAACGAGTTGGACAAGATGCTGTTCGACGAGGTGTTCAGCCTTCCGTTGTTCCAGTCGCCCGGAAACGTGGCGGTGCGCAGCAACCTGGCCAATTTCGGGGCCCCCGGCCTGGCCGACACCGACTATACGAAGGTCGGCTTCCTCAAGTAGCGCCGCCCGTGCACGTCGAACTCATCGGCGACACCACCGTACGCATGGCTCCGGGTATGTACAGCTGGTGTGCTCTGCTGACGTTCGCGATCCCGGTGGCGGTGTCGGGCACCGACCTGATCGACAGTGTCCTGACTCATCCCCGCTACCACCACGACTGTGCTTCCCCGTGGACTGGGAAACCCGACCCCGTGCATGGTCCCTACCGGCTGGATTCCCTCAATGCTGATGGCTTCCAGCGATGTTCACACGCCGACGCGGTGGCAACCCTGTGGTCGTGGCCTGCGACTAACCTGAACCCGTGGGTCAGCGCCGAGTTCCTGCTGTCGCGCGAACTGGTGATGGCGTGGACGGCGCCGATCCTGAGTACCGCCGACGAGATCTACCGGTTGAGCGTGCCGCGGGAGGGCAACGAGCATTCCTACGGATGGGTTGTCGGCCTCAGCGGGTTCCACGAGTTCATTGCCGTATGCCGCCCGCGTGGCTCGGCCACCGTCATCATTGCCACGGACGATTGACGGCCGGCACCGCCGATTCCACAGCCGTGGCCGCCGCTATCGCCGAAACCGCGACCCGGATGGCAGGACGTGCGGGCAGGGCATCCAGTTCGTCGGCGGTGGCCGAAAGTTGTTCGGCCACACCGTCGCGCACGGCACGGATCACTGCGAACGCCGCACGCTCCCTGGTGTCGATCACGCTGTGCACCACCGTCGGCATGAAAACCAGCACGGCCCCGGGGACCAGCTCGGCGATGTGCTCCGCAACGGCCGGCGGTGTGGTCAGGTCCCGGCCACCGGACAGTACGACGGTGGGCCAGTGAAAGTCCGGTAGCTCGGCCGGCAGGTCGAAGGGCTCCACCTCGAAGGGTTCGAAGAACTTTGCGCTGCCGATCATGTCGGCCATCTCCAGCGCAGGGTCCAGCGGGAGGCCATCGGGCACGCCGGCGTAGTTCAGTTCGCGGAAGGCGATCCGCCCGACGAGGTCTACCTCGTTGCGGTACGGCGCTTTTCGCGTCGACAGTCGGCTCAGCCGGGCGAGCCCCGACCAAACCACCGTGCGGCCGCGCAGCAGCAGATCGAGTTGGCGGTCCAGCAGGGCAGCGCCACCGAACCCGTACAGCAGACCGGCCAGTTCTCCTCCCCTGGTGGCCAATGCCCCGCCGGCCACCAGGCGCCGGACCTTGGGCGCAAGGTCCGCAGTGTCCGGGTCCGTACCCTCCCACAGGAGGCCCCGGACAGCACTGCGCACCACTTCGATATCAGCGGTGGACAGCAGCGGCGAGTCCAGCACCATCGCCGCGACCCGGTCCGGGTGGCGGACACCGAAGCCGGCGGCGATGTAACTCCCGTACGAGGTGCCGTACAGCACCGCCTCGTGCACGCCCGCGTCGTCGAGCACCGCGGCCACGTCGTGGACCACCTGTTCGACGGTGATGGCCGCCGGCGGCAGATCCGCACCCGCGTCGGTATGCCGCGACATCCCGACGCCGCGGTGCTCGATCATGATCACGTCGAATCCGGTCGCAGCCGCCCGCCTGCGCAACGCGCGGTACGGCTGCATCGATGCCACGCCGGGACCTCCCGGGATGATCACCACCGGATGCGCGGATTTACGCCCGGACCGTACGTAGAACAGGTCGAACCGCTCGTCAGAACCAGGGCTGACCGGGCGCCGCACCGCGCGCACCCCCGGTAGCGCAGCCAGCTTGTCGTGCACCCGCCTGCGCTTGGCGTTCATGGTCATTGCGTTCCATTGTGCCGCGCGATGCTCACATCAGATAGATGGTGAGAATCGCTCCGAACAGCGCCACCAGCCAGCCGTCCGTGGCGAGTTTGAGCCACCTCGGCGCGGTCCGGACCTCCATGAACTGCCGGATGATCAAACGGGACTTGATCAGCGTCAACGCAAGCACCAGCGCGGTGATCGGCACACTGGCCCGCAGCGCGTCCGAATACTGCGCCGGTGCCAACCACCAGGATCCGACGGTGATGGCGACCAGTACCAGCCACGTCTGGGTCACAGCCTTGTCGGTCATCGTCACCTCACCACGTACAGCAGGCCGAAGATGATCACCCAGAGCAGGTCGACCATGTGCCAGTAGACCGCGCTCGCCTCCACGACCGATGCGCGCCGTCGGGAGGGATTGCGCAATTCCCGCACGATCACGCCCAACACGATGAGCCCGATCAGGACGTGGATCAGGTGCACACCCGTCAGCACGTAGTAGAACGAGTAGAACATCTCGGAATTGGTGTGCCCGTTCCGGATCTTGACGACCCATTCATAACCCTTGCAGGCCATGAACATCAGACCGCCGACACCTCCGGCGCAGGTGAGCCGGATCGCCGTTTCGTGCCGCCCGGCGCGGGCGGCCAGCACCGCACGGGCCACCAACCAGGAACTGGTCAGCAGGATCACGGTGTTGGCCACACCGATCGTGATGTCGAGATGCTGTTGGGCCCGCAGGAATTCGTCCGGATACATGGTGCGGTAGATCATGAAGACGATGAAGTAGCCACCGAAGATGACCAGGTCGCCGAGCACCATCACCCACATGTGCCCGTCGCCGGGCAGGTGCTCCGACGAGGCCTGTGGTCGCGAATCAGTCTGCGTCACTGTATGTTTCCTCACGCTTGAGCGCCTGCCGGAGCAGCACGATCAGGGCAGACAGCCAGACGGAGAAGACCACCACCGCCCACCAGAAGGCGATTGATCCGTTCCAGGCGAACGGCCCTGACTCGAACACGAACATCTGGGTGGCGATCACCTCGGTGATGATCTGCCAGATGGTCACATAGGCGAACCACGCCGGGAAGATCTGGTTCTTGTCGTAGAGGATCGCAATCGCGAACACCAGGTAGGCCGCCGTGAAACACCCCAATGATCCGTTGTAGGAAAGCATTCCGAGGTCATAGAGCAGGCTGATCAGTTCCGGGTCACGGTCCGGCCGAAACGCCGCCGTGAGAAAGCACACCGATACCAACAAGAACCCGGGCAGCGCGCCGACGCCCATGCCGCCGATGTAGCCGTAGGCGAACACCGACCCCACCGACATGCGCTTGATCTGGTAGGCGACCAATCCGTTGGTCATCGCCGCCCCGCCGAGCAGGATCAGCAGCAGACAGAAGCCGATCTTGATGGTCAGACCGTGCTCGACGAAGAACGCCACCTTGTCGGCAGCGGTGACATCGGGGCGCGGCGGCGGCGTCACTCGGGTCAGGATGCAGATGATGACACCGAAGGCGCCGTACCAGAGCGGGAAGAACCAGGTCATCAGCCGCACGTCGGGTCTGCCCGGCGGCGCCTCGGTCTGAACTGTCACGCCCGCACCCGAGCTTCCACGACCCCGTCTTGAACAGCCTGGCTGAGTACCGCGCGGCGCAGCACGAAGAACATCACGATGACGAAGACCGCGAACGCACCGTTGCGCAACCAGAAGGCCAGCACACCGTCCCACGCCAGCGGCCCGGTGTGGAAAACCGCAGCACCCGCAGCCGGGATCATCGCCACCGCGGTGGCCAGCGAGTAGTGCCCGACCCAGCGCGGAAACACCGGTTCGGGCCCGTTGTCGAAGTAGACCGCCACCGCCAGCAAGACGAACTGCGACACCACCATGCCCACCGGAGCGACCAGCACGATCCAGGCCAGGTCGTTGAGCAGCATGATCAGTTCGGGATTGCGATCCGGGCGAAACGCCGCCACCAGGAAGAACACGTTGGACAGCGCGAAGATCGTGGCACCGCTGACCGCAGCAGTCAGGTAGCAGTAGGCGAACACATGGCTCTGGGTCTTCATCCGCTTCATCTGAACGACGATCACCATGAAGAACGGCAGGATCAGGATCCCGCACAGGTTGAACGTCACCTGGCTGAACCGGATCCACGCCGTGTGGTCGGCATAGAAACCGGCAACCTGCTGCGCGCTCCAGGTGGGCGACATGGGTGGCCAGAAGCCGGGGAAGGCCAGCGCCGCCACCAGCAGGACCGCACCGACTGCCGGCCCGGTCCACAGGCTCACCCACTGGGCCTTGATGTTCCCGGCTTTCGGCAGGTCTTGAACCTGCTCCAGGATCTGCACGCCGACCTCCAAATACTGACTTCAGTCAGATCAACTAATACTCGAAACCGTAGCGGCTCCACGGTTCAAAGGAAAGGCCAGAACTGAGTACAGTCAGTTATTTCTGACGTAGCATGAGGCCGTGCTCCACGCCACCCCCCGCAGCCGCAAGGGCCAGCAGACCCGCGAACGGTTACTCGGGGCCGCGATCGCCGAGTTCAAGCGCGGGGGCATGGCCGCTGCCGACACCGCAGCAATCGCATCCGCCGCGGGCGTCGCCCACGGCACCTTCTTCTTCCACTTCCCCACCAAGGAACACGTCCTGGTGGAGCTGGAACAGCGCGAGGAGGCCCGGATGGCCGCCGAGCTCATCCGGCGCTTCGCCGCACCGCACGATGTGCGCGCCACCCTCACCGAATCGGTGCGCATGCTGGAGAAGTTGGAGCGGCGGCTGGGCCGTCCGCTATTCAAAGATTTTCTGGCGCTGCATTTTTCAACGACCCGCCCGCCCTCGGAGGAATGGGAACACCATCCCGTGCTGGTCGCATTGATCGAAGAGCTCCAGCGCGCCAGGGACGCCGGCGAGATCCCGGACACGGTAGACGTGTTGCACAACGGCGCATCGTTTTTCGCCGGGCTCTACGCACTGCTGATCACCATTCCCGACACCCCCGAGGTGCGGGTCCAGGTGATCGACGAATACCTGACCACCTATCTCTACGGAATGCGGGTGAAGGGCTTAGGTTCGGGCTGATCCAAACACGTGCCCAGTGATAGCCGGTCCAGATACAACGGTGCCATGACCACCGTCGAGAACGTGACCCACCTCCGGCCCGGAACCCCGGAATGGGATGACCTGCTGGCCTCGATCGCCTCAGGCGCCAAGGACCGCGACCTGAACGACGAGAACCCTTTCGATCAGGTCGCGGCGCTCAAGCGGGCCGGGTTCGGCACACTGCGCCTGCCCGAGTCCCTCGGCGGCTCAGGATTCACTGTGCCGCAGCTTTTTTCCGCGGTGATCGACGTGGCCAAGGCCGACCCGATCGTCGCCCACATCTTCCGGACCCACTTCTGGTTCACCGAGGAGCGCCTACGCAATGCCGAGGATCCGGTGTCGGCGCGCTGGCTGGGCAAGATCGCCGAAGGCAAGATCTTCGGTAACGCATTCAGCGAGAAGGGCTCATTGGCCGTGGGCAGCCTGGTGTTCAACACCCGGCTGCTGGCCGACGGGGCCGGCACCTACCGGCTCACCGGCGAAAAGTACTACAGCACCGGCACCCTGTTCTCGGACTACCTGACCGTGACCGCCACCACCGACCACGACTCGGTGGCCAACGTCCTGGTGCCGACCGACCGCGAAGGCGTACGGCTCGTCGATGACTGGGACGGCTTCGGCCAGCGCCGCACCGGAACCGGCACCACGACGTTCACCGATGTCACGGTCGCTGCCGACGAGATCCTCTCCGATACCCCGTATGACGCCGACCCGGTCCCGACCGTGCAGTACGCCTCACTGCAGTTGTTCATCCACGCGGTGGTCGCCGGAATCCTGGCCAATGTCGTCGACGACGGCGTGGCGCTGCTGCGCTCCCGCGAGCGCAACTTCAGCCATGCCGTCACCGAACGACCCACCGACGATCCCCTGCTGCAGCGGCAACTCGGAGTCTTGGCCAGCACGGCCTACGTCGCGAGGGCCGCCGTGCTGGACGCAGCGACGGCGATCGGGGCGGCGACCGATTCTGCCGTCGACGGGGTGCCCGACCTGCGGCTCGCGGCCGAAGCCCAGCTCAAGGTCGCCAAAGTGAAAGTGCACCTCGACGACGTCGCACCCGAGGCCGCCACCCGACTGCTGGAACTCGGCGGGGCCAGTGCGGCGTCCCGGCAGCGCAACCTTGACCGGCACTGGCGCAACATCCGCACTATCACCCTGCACAACCCGGTGGCCTACAAGGCCCGGGTGATCGGCCAGAACCTGTTGCACGGCACGCCCGTTCCGTCCAACGCCTACTTCTAGGCCGTCAAGGCGATGTGGTGCGCGCCCTGGATGCTCGCGTAACGCTCCGGGCTGCAGGTGAGCACGATGACCTGCCCGTCTCCGCCGACGGCGTCGAATACCGCTCCCATCTTGGTCAGCCGGTCCGGATCGGTGAATCCGAGGGCGTCGTCGATGACCACGGGCACACTGTCCTCCTTGGCCACCATCGCCGCGCCGGCCAGCCGCGCGACAATGGCCAGCTGCTCCTTGGCGCCGCCCGACAGCGATTCGTAGGGCACCGTGCGCCCGGACAACGTGCGGGTCCGGATGTTGAGGTCGCTGTCGACGTCGACCTCGAAATCCTCACCGAAGACGAGCCGGCCCAGCCGCTGCACCTCGAGACGGAACGGATCGGCGTAGCGCTGACGGGTGGCATCGCGGTGGCGCGCCATCACCGTCCGCAGCGTCTCGGCCGCCCGGGCCCGGCGGTGCACCCGGAGGTATTCGGCGTGGGCGTGCTCGCGTTCGGTCTCGGCAGCATCGAGATGCCCTTTGCGCCCCTGGGTGCCGTAGACCTTGAGTTGCGCAGCCAACTCCCGCAGCGCATCAGCGGCCGCCCCGTGGCGAGCATCCAGGGCCGCCGCGCGACGGACCGCCTCGTCGAGGGCGGCCTTCACAGAATCCGGTGCGGTGGCCGACAATTCGGTACGCAGCGCGGTCGCGTGGCCTGCTGTGGCGGTGGCCTCCTCCTCGGTGGCCTGAGCCTTGACCGCCAACTCATCGTCGCCGGCCTGCGCACGCTGGACCTCCAACCGGCCACCGGCCACGGTCAGCTCGGCCTGCGCCGTGGTGAGCTTCTCGCGCAGCACGCTGTAGCGGGTCGACTTCTCCGTGAGCTTCTGGGCCGCCGCGGCGATCACCTTGCGGCTGGTCTCACTGTCGGCCACGGCCTGGCGGTGCGCCTTCACCGCGGTATCGAGTTCAGTGCGGGCGGTGGCGATATCGGTGGGCCCGGCGAGCTCGAACAACCCGGCCTCGTCGGGCTGCCCGGCACTCAGCTGCGCCAGACGGGCCCGCAGATCCGCCAACTGGTCATCGCCCGTGAGCGCTTCTACGGTGGCGCGCAACCGATCCCGGCTGCCGATCAGTTCCCGACGCCGGGCATCGAGGGCCCGCGCGGCTTCCACGCCGTCGACCCCGGCCGCGGCCAGCGCAGCCGTCAACACGTTCTGCGCCTCGTCGAGACGGGCCTGTGTCTGCGCGGCCGGCGTGCCCGGCACCACACGGACGGTGAGCACACCGGGCACGGCGATCTCGGTCTCGGCGGTGGTGTTGACCGACCAGGGACTACCGGCCTCCAGAGCGACCCCGGCCGTGTCCACTCGGACATCGAGGTTCTCGACGGCGACGAGTTCGATTCGCGCCGAAGCCAGTTCGGCCTGCCCTGCAGCACGTTCCACCGCGACCGCGGCAGCCTCGATGGCCCGCATCCCCGCGTCGTCGAGCGTGATCCCGGTCAGGTCGCGGTTGATCCGGTCGAGTTCACGCACGCCGGCGTCGATCTTGCTCAGCCTGGCGGCCAACCGGTCGGCCTCGTCGCGGTCGGTCATCTGCGTGAGGGTGGCGCGGGCGGCCTCAACCCTGGCTTCGTGCTCCTGGGCTGCCAGCCGAGCTTGTTCGGCCACAGCCTCGGCGGCCTCGTGAACCTCACGGGCGGTGGTGGACTCACCGTCGGCCACACCGAGCGCGGCCTGCAGTTCGGTGATCGTGGTGGCCCGCTCGTCGAGGTCGGCCCGCAGCCGCCGGCGTTCGGTGAGGGCCGCGGCCGCGGCGGCCTGCGCCACCCGGGCGGCCTCGGCCACCACGTCGGCCTCTTTGAGCCGCTGCACCAGTGCGGCGACCGCCTCGGCGTCCTTGCGCGCCGCGACCAAGGCGGCGTGGGCCACTTCGCGCTCACCGGCCAGTCCGGTGACCTCGGCGCTGAGCTCGGCATGCCGGCGCACGGCGTCGTCGACCTCGGCCACCGCCGCGGCACATTGCGCCATCTCGCCTTCGGCAGCAGCCAGCCGCTTGGTCACCGCCGCCCACTCACCGGTGGGCCGGCCGGTGGCGGTGAAGTAGCGCAGATACTCCGCGTCGATGCGTTCGACCAGCAGCGGCTCGTCCCCGGAGAGCGCGACCGCCTCACCGGCGGCCACGTCCAGGGCCCGGGCCAGCGCGTCTGAGCCCGAGAGGTCGACCGGTGCGGTCGAGCTGGACTGCAAGACCCGCTGGGCCTGCCACAGGCTGGTGTCCACCGTCTCGGCGAGCATCGTCAGCACCCGCTCGTGCGCCTCGTCCCCGCTGAGCTGCTCGCGTACCGGCGCCAGCACTGTCAGCTGGGTCTCGGCACGCTTGTGAAAGCGCTTGCGGTACATGAAACGGTAAGGGCCGGTAGATATTTCGGCCATCACCTCGGCGCCGACGTCGGCATGCGTCGGCTTGACCTGCTTCACTTCCTTCTTGCCCGAGCGGTCTTTGGCCTCGAGCAGCAGATCCAGTGCCTCGATCATCGAGGACTTGCCGATCTCGTTGGCGCCGCTGACGACCACCACACCGTGATCGGGGAATTCGATCTCACGGTGGGTGACGCCGCGGTAGTTGGTCAGGACCAGGCGGTGCAGTTTCATGCCGCACTCCCCCGGTCGACCAGGCGCAGCAGGAGCCCGAGCGCCGCCCTGGCGTCGTCGGCCCCGGCTCCTTCGGTACGGGCGGTGGCCACCAACTCGTCCACGGCGGCCGCCGCAAAACCACCGATACCCAGGTCGTCGAATTCGCCGTCGGCAGGCAATACTGCGATCTCGGTGTGCCGCTCCCACTCGGTGAGCGCGGCGAACAACCGGGCGTACTTGTCGAGACAGGCGTCGAGTGCCGCCTTGTCGGTCACGGTCAGTGAGCCCGTCAACGCCAGACGCACCACGGTGCGTTCCTTGTCCGCCAACAGATCCAGGTTCAGATCCAGGTCGGCCACGTCGCGGTCGGTGTCCACCTCACGGCGCAGGGTGACGAAGCGCCACCGGCCCACCCGTTCGGACTCCACCCGTACCGGCCGATGCGGAGCGGTCTCGTCGATATCGACCACCAGGACATGCCCCGGATCCGATTCGATGTCGTCGTAGTTGGTCACTTCGGGTGAACCCGAGTACCAGACCCGGCCCGTCGAACCGACCTCGGTGCGGGAGTGCTTGTCCCCCAACGCCACATAGTGCACGGCACCGCGCGCCAACGCGGACTCGACGGCGGCCAGCCGGATCAGCGACGGCTTGTCCTTGTCCGGATCGAGGATGTCGACGCCGCCGTGACCCACCACAACCCGGGTGACGCCGTCGGCGGGGAGATCGGCCAGCACGTCCCCGATCAGATCTGAGGTGGGTGCCTTGGACCGCCACGGCGCCGCGACGATCTCCAGCCCCTGGCGCACCTCGTGCACGCCGGCGCGATCGAGCACCACGACGTTGTCGGGGCATTCGGCGGTGAACAGCGCACTGGTGTAGACCGACGCGGCGTCGAGTGGATCGTGGTTGCCCGGCAGCAGATAGACCGGCACCCCGATACCGCGCATGGCTTCCAGCGACAGGCTGACCTCACGCGGGGCCAACTGGTTGTGCTCGAACACGTCACCGGACACCACGACGAACTCCGCACCCGAGGCCGCGGCGACCGGGCCGAGGGCCGCGACGGCCTCCCGGCGCGACGCCGAGTAACGGGGCTGGGCCTCACCGTTCAGGAAATGACGGGTCATGCCGAGTTGCCAGTCGGCGGTATGCAGAAAACGCATCGGCCCCGTCCTCTCTGTGTTGACCCCGGTGGGTTCATCTTCCGAGCAAGGCGAGTGTAGGACTGGCGGCCGACAAGTCCGGGGACCTACGACGGCATGGCCTAACCTCGTTGGAATGGCCGATTCGATCAGTCCGATCAGAACCCTGCTGCTGATGCGCCACGCCAAGTCGGACTATCCCGACGGGGTCGCCGACCACGACCGCCCGCTGGCGGCGCGCGGGATCAGAGAGGCCGGTCTGGCCGGGGACTGGATCCGGGCCAACTTCGACGGGGTGGACGCGGTGCTGTGCTCGACGGCCACCCGGACCCGTCAGACCTTGGAACGCACCGGCATCGAAGCCCCCGTGCAATACGCCGAACGCATCTACGACGCGAGGCCGGGCACCGTCATCGACGAGATCAACGGTGTCGCGTCACGTTTCGGTACCGAGCCTTCGACTGTTCTGGTGATCGGGCACGAGCCGGCCATGTCCGCCGTTGCCCTGGGCCTGGCAGACGGCTCCAACCGCACTGCGGCGGAGAGCATTTCGCTGAAGTTCCCGACATCGGCCATCGCGGTGCTGCGAACCGGAGACCCCTGGGACCAGCTCGCGCTCGGCGGCGCGACACTGGTGCGGTTCCACGTACCCCGCTAGGAGTTGGTGGCCAGCGTCAATTCCATCAGCTTGATGGCCATCGGGCAGGCATCGATCCCGGGCGCCTGCGGATTGACCCACCAGCCGACCACGCCGGCCGCGTCACTGGCGACACCGCACGCCCCGTTGAGCCCGTTGGGCTTCATCACGATCGAATCGACACCGGCGATCCGCCGCTGCTCGATCGCGTACTGCAGCTTCTCGGCCGTCTGACGCTCGTTGTCCAGGCTGCCCTGCTCGTACCAGAACCGGGTGATGTCGACCAGGCCGGCCGGGTTGGCCGCCTGCCAGCGGCACACCGCGCCGACGAAGGTGCTCTGGATGTCGAGCGGGTCAGCACCCACCGTCTTGGCCAGGATGTCCGTGGTCAGGACGTCGCATTCCTTGAGCAGGTTGGGATACGTCTTCTCGGACTTGTTGTTACTGGGGCCGCCACTGGACCCTTCCTTGGCCGCAGCGCCGTCCACGGTGCGCGTGCACCCGGTCAGCCCGGCGAACACTGCCAGCACCGCGAACGCTCCGGCAACCCCACGTCGCGTCATCATTTGGAATTCACAATCGACTGGCGGGTCAGCTCCTTGGCGACCTCGCACGGATCGGGATAGGGCTTCTGGTCGAAGCTCACGGACCACTCGATGAAATCGTCGTCGAACTGGATGCCGATCTCACACAGGTTGACGTCGCCGGCCTTGAGCGGGTTCTCCCCGACTGCGATGAAACCGCCGTGACCCTCGATGTTGATGTCCTCCACGCTGGTCCGCGACAGCTCCTCGGTCTTGCGTTCGCGCCCGATGGGGCTGCCCCGGAACCAGGTGAAGGAGAAGTGCGGCCCCAGGATGCTGCCGCCCTGCAGCCATTGACAGCCCGACGAATTCGTCGCGGTGTTGACCAGTCCCTGCACCTGGGTCAACTCGGTCACCGTCTGATCGCTCACGCCGCCACAGTGCGGGAAGTGCGGGCCGTGGCTGCCTGTGCCACCGGCACTCTGCGTCTCGGTCTGAGGAACCTCCGGGGACGCGGGCTCGTCGGTCGAGCACCCGGCGAACACCGGGACCATTGCCGCAGCCAATACCGCCAAGGCTCTGGCATTGCGGAGTAGTGGCTTGGTGGCCGTGCGGGCAGTCACGCCATGCACTGTAGCTGCAACACCTATGCCCCATAGCGACACACCGACTGACCTGGACTTTCAGCGACCGGACACGGAGGCGGCCGCACACGACCGACAGCGGCGGTGTGCAAGAGTAGCCAGATGCTCTGGGCGCTGCTGCGACGGTACGTGCGGCCGTACCGGCGGCTGCTCGCCATCGTCGCGGCACTGCAGGTGATCAGCACCCTGGCGTCGCTCTATCTGCCGACGGTCAACGCCGCGATCATCGACGACGGCGTGGCCAAGGGCGACACCCGGCGCATCGTCGAACTCGGCGGGGTGATGCTCGGTGTCACCGGTCTGCAGGTGGCATGCGCGATCGGCGCGGTGTTCTTCGGATCGCGCGCCGCCATGAGTTTCGGCCGCGACCTGCGTTCGGCGATCTTTCACCACGTCACCACGTTCTCGGCCGAGGAGACGGCCCGCTTCGGCGCCCCGTCGCTGCTGACGCGCACCACCAACGACGTCGGCCAGATCCAGCAGCTGCTGCAGATGACCGCCACCATCCTGATCACCGCGCCGATCATGTCGATCGGCGGAATCCTGATGGCGTTGCACCAGGACGCCGGACTGTCGTGGCTGTTGCTGGTCAGTGTTCCGGTGATGGCACTGGCGAACTTCTGGATCATCAGACACCTGTGGCCGATCTTCCGTCGCATGCAGAAGGTGATCGACGGCATCAACCGGGTGATGCGCGATCAGCTGTCCGGCATCCGGGTGATCCGCGCGTTTGCGCGCGAACCCTTCGAGCAGCACCGCTTCGCCGATGCCAACCAGTCCCTGTCGACCACCGCGCTGGAGGCCGGTCGGTGGCAGGCGCTGATGCTGCCCGCCACCACCCTGGTGATCAACATCTCCAGCGTCGCGCTGATCTGGTTCGGCGGACTGCGCATCGACTCCGGCCACATGCAGGTGGGCTCACTGATCGCGTTCCTGGCCTACTTCATGCAGATTCTGATGGCCGTGTTGATGGCGACGGTCCTGGCAGTGATGCTTCCGCGCGCCGCGGTCTGCGCCGAGCGTGTCAGCGGTGTACTGGACACCCGGCCTCAGATCACCAGCCCACCCGACCCGGTCCGACCGGTGTCCATAGCCGGCGAGATCGAGTTCCACGACGCGTCATTCAGCTATCCCGGCGCCGATCGCCCAGTGCTGCAGCAGGTCTCGATGCGCGTGGAGCGCGGAACCACCACCGCTGTCGTCGGATCCACCGGATCCGGCAAATCCACCCTGCTGGCCCTGATCTGCCGGTTCTACGACGTCACCGCGGGCGCGGTGCGCGTCGACGGCGTCGACGTGCGTGAACTCGACCTCGAACAGCTGTGGTCGTCGATCGGCCTGGTCCCCCAACGCGGCTATCTGTTCTCCGGAACCATCGCCGAGAATCTGCGCTACGGCGCTGCGCCGGGACAGGAACTCACCGACGAACAGATGTGGGAGGCGCTGCGGATCGCGGCGGCCGACGACTTCGTGGCGGCCCACCCCGAGGGGCTGGGCCGCTTGGTGGCGCAGGGCGGCATCAATTTCTCGGGCGGGCAGCGCCAACGGCTGGCGATCGCACGTGCGGTGATCCGCAGGCCCGCGATCTACCTGTTCGACGATGCGCTGTCAGCCCTCGATGTGCACACCGATGCCCGGGTACGCACCGCGCTGCGCGAAGTGTCGGCCGACGCCACCGTGGTCATCGTGTCGCAACGGATCTCGACGGTGATCGAGGCCGACCAGGTTGTCGTGGTCGAGGACGGCCGTATCGTCGGCATCGGTACGCACGAGTCGTTGCTGACCGACTGTCCCACCTACGCCGAGTTCGCGGCGTCGCAGGCCATCACTGCCGGAGATCCGCGATGACCGGGCACGTGCTGCGCCGCTCGGGGACGCCTGTCGCACCGGTCGCGCGCACCCGAGACTTCCGCGGATCGGCCCTTCGGCTGCTCAGGCGCCTGTTGCCACAACGTGGCCTGGCGATCTCGGTGGTGTTGCTCGGAATGGGTGGTATCGCGATCGGCGTGATCGGCCCCCGGATTCTCGGGCACGCGACCGATCTGCTGTTCAACGGTGTGATCGGACGCGGACTACCCGCGGGCCTGACCAAGGAGCAGGCCGTAGCGGCCGCCCGGGCCCGCGGCGATACGACGTTCGCCGACCTGCTGTCGGGAATGAACGTGGTTCCCGGCCACGGGGTGGACTTTGCCGCGGTGGCCCGCACCCTGGCCCTGGCGCTGGGCCTGTATCTGCTTGCCGCGGTGCTGGTCTGGCTGCAGGCGCAGTTGCTCAACGTCACGGTGCAGCGCACCATGGTGGCGCTGCGGGCCGACGTCGAGGACAAGCTGCACCGACTCCCACTGTCCTACTTCGATTCCCGGCAGCGTGGCGAGGTACTCAGCCGGGTTACCAACGACATCGACAACATGCAGAGCTCGGTGGCGATGACCGTCAGCCAACTGCTGACGTCGGTGCTGACCGTGTTCGCGGTGCTGGTGATGATGCTGACCATCTCGCCACTGCTGACCCTGCTCACCGTCGTCACCGTGCCGCTGGCGCTGTGGGCCATCCGCTGGATCACCCGTCGGTCGCAGCCCTTGTTCGTGGCGCAGTGGCGCAACACCGGCCGGCTCGCGGCGCACATCGAGGAGACCTACAGCGGTTTCACGATCGTCAAGACCTTCGGGCACCGGGAGGCCGCCCAGCGGAAGTTCGACGAACTCAACGACGAGGTCTACCGGTCCAGCATCGGGGCGCAGTTCTTCTCTGGACTCGTCGGCCCGACGACGATGTTCATCGGCAACCTCAGCTACGTGGCCGTCGCCGTGGTGGGTGGGTTACAGGTGGCGACCGGACAGATCACGCTGGGCAGCATCCAGGCATTCATCCAGTACGTGCGGCAGTTCAACCAACCGCTGGGCCAGGTGGCCGGGATGTACAACACGCTGCAGTCCGGAATCGCCAGCGCTGAACGGGTCTTCGAGCTGCTCGACGCCGACGAGCAGTCCTCCGAGCCGGCCACTGACCTCGAGATCCACAGCGGCCGGGTCGAATTCGAGCAGGTGAACTTCGGCTACCTACCGGACACCCCGGTGATCGAAGACCTCTCTCTGGTGGCCGAGCCTGGTTGTACCGTGGCGATCGTCGGCCCCACCGGCGCGGGCAAGACCACCTGCGTGAACCTGCTGATGAGGTTCTACGACGTCGATTCCGGCCGGATCCTGATCGACGGTGTCGACATCTCGACGGTGAGCCGGCAATCGCTTCGGTCCTCGATCGGCATGGTGCTGCAGGACACCTGGCTGTTCGGCGGCACCATCTACGACAACATCGCCTACGGCCGGCCCGACGCGTCCGAGGACGAGGTGATCGAGGCGGCCAGGGCGGCATACGTGGACCGGTTCGTGCACACCCTGCCGAACGGGTACGACACCCGGGTCGACGATGACGGCGGTGCCATCAGCGCCGGTGAGAAGCAGCTGATCACGATCGCCCGTGCGGTGCTGGCCCGGCCGAAGGTGCTGGTGCTCGACGAGGCCACCAGCGCGGTGGACACCCGCACCGAACTCCTGATCCAGCAGGCGATGGCCGAATTGCGCCGGGACCGGACGTGTTTCATCATCGCCCACCGGCTTTCGACCATCCGGGATGCCGACCTGATCCTGGTGATGGACGCCGGCCGGATCATCGAGCGCGGCACCCACGAGGAACTCATGTCGCGGCATGGTCGGTACTGGGAGATGACGCAGGTTTAGCAACGCAACTCCATTACAAATTGTAGTGTCACTGTAATGACGACCCGTACCGTGCACACGTTCTGCCGGTACTGCCTGGCCTCCTGCGGTCTCGAGGTGACGGTCGAGGACAATCGCGTCGTCAAGATCGGTCCCGACAAGCTCAACCCGCACACCTGGGGTGATTTCTGCGCGAAGGGCCGCACGGCCGGTCAGGTCGTGGAGCACCCGCGGCGGATCGTGGCGCCGATGCGCCGGGTAGGTGACCGCTACGTCGAGGCGAGCTGGGACGAGGCGATCAGCGACATCGCCCAGCGCATGAACCGGATCATCGAGGCCGGGGGCCCGGATGCGGTGGCCGCCTACTACGGCAACCCGGCCGGTTACTCGTCCTCGAACCTCGTATTCATGAACGCCTGGCTGGACGCCGTCGGAACGTACAACCGCTACGCCGTCGGCTCGGTGGACCAGAACGCGCTGCACGTGGTGGCCGAAGCCATGTACGGATCACCACTGATGGTGCCCGTCTCCGATGTCGACAACTGTGACTACTTTCTGATCATCGGCGCCAATCCTGCCGTGAGCGCGTGGAACTGGGTGGAATCGGTGCCGGGCGGCTGGCGCCGGGCATTGGCCCGCCAGAAGCGGGGCGCCCGCATCGTGGTGGTGGACCCGCTCCGCACCGAGAGCGCGCAGGCCGCGGACCTCCATCTGCCCGTGCGACCCGGTACGGATTGGGCGCTGCTACTGGCGATGGTCAAGGTGATTCTCGACGAGGGTCGCGAACACCGCGCCGACTGTGCCGAGCTGGCCGTCGGGGTGGCGGACCTACGTGGGCTGACTGGCGAAGCCGACCTCGACGACCTGGCGGCACGCTGCGATGTCCCCCGCGACGTGATCGAGCGGGTGGCTCGCGAATTCGCCTCGGCGCCAGGGGCGATGGCGATTACCCGTACCGGGGTCTCGCTCCATGCCGCGGGCACCGTGGCGGAATGGCTAGGCCATGTGCTCAACCTGATCACCGGGCGGATGGACCGCCCGGGTGGTCGTCGCTTCGAGCCGGGGTACGTCGACACGCTGCGGCTGGCCGGGTTGGCGGCCACCCGCCCGCACACCAGCCGGGTGGCGGGGCGTGAGCTGGTCGCCGGGGCGCACGCGTTGGCCGAGCTGCCCGACGAGATCGCCACGCCGGGCCGCGGCCAGATCCGTGCCCTGCTGATCAATTCCGGTAACCCGGTGATCTCGGGGCCCGACGGGGCCAGGCTCGACGAGGCTCTGGCTCAGTTGGACCTGCTGGTGGCCATCGATCTGGTGCAACGCGAGAGTCACCGGCACGCGCACTGGCTGCTGCCCGCGGCGCACTGGCTCGAACGCGACGATCTGCTGGCCTTCACCAGCGGTATGCACGACGAGCCGTACGTGCAGTACGGCGGGAAGGCCGTCGAACCGCCGGCCGGCGCCCGCGAGGAGTGGCAGGTGTTCACCGATCTGGCGTTGGCGATGCGCCGCCCGCTGTTCGGCGCCAAGGGCTTCAACGGGTTCATCCGCGCGACCCGGTGGCTGGCGGCGCGGACCCGGCGGCCCGGGTTGGCCTTCGGGCCGCACTGGATGGACCGACTGATCATCCTGACCTCACGCAAGGTCGACGGGCACAAGCTCACCTGGCGCGAGCTCAAAGCTCATCCGCACGGCCTGGTGCTCGGCCCGCGGCAGTTCGGCCGGTTCCGCGAGGCGTTGCGCACCCCGGACCACAAGGTCCATGCGGCTCCCGCCGAGTTCGTGGCCCGAGCCCGTGAACTGCTCGCCACACCGGATCCCGAAGCGCCGGAGGGGTTCCCGTTCCTGCTGGGCAACCGGCGCCGACGGCATTCGATGAATTCGTGGCTGAACGAACTGCCCGGCCTGCATCCGGGCGGCAAGGGAAACGAGGTACTGCTGCACCCCGAGGACGCCGCCGCGCTGGGAATCGCGTCAGGCGACCGGGTTCGGGTGTTCTCACCGACCGGGCGACTGGAGGTGACCGCGGCCCTCAGCGACCGGCCGCGCCGCGGGGTCGTCGTGCTCGATCACGGCTGGGGCTCAGGAGTATTCGACCCCCGTAAGGGCAGCCCACCGGATACCTACGGGGTCAACCGCAACCTGCTGGCCGACCGGACATCGATAGATCCGCTGTCGCAAACATCGGCGCTGGGCTCGGTATATGTGGGAGTCGAGCGACTCTAGGAGCCGGGACCCTCGGCACGTAGATCGTCGACCGCCTTCATCGCGTCGCGCAGCTTGTCCAGCCACTCCTCGGTGTGCTGGCCGACCAGTCGCACGGACCAGGCCAGCGCGTCCGAGCGGGACCGCGCCACACCGGCATCGACCAAGGTGTCGAGTACCTGACGCTCGGGCTGCTTGAGGCGCGTCATCACCGGTACGGCGATGTGCGTGAACAAGATTCGCTCCACATCGTCGTCGTCGCCCACCCCGGTGCCTATTTCCACGCCCCAGGAGACCTTCCGGTCGAAACGGCCCTGAGCCTCGTCGGCGATGCGCATGCGCTCACCGCGTGTCTCCTCCCGGAACCGCGACGCCCGCCCGGAGGCCCGGGCTTTGGTCTCGGCTTCCTCCGGATCAGGAAGCCGGCCTATGACGGTGATCTCTTCACGGTCGACGATCACAGTCGGATCGCCGGTGAACCAGGTGTCGGGCAGGCGGCCCGCGAACCACTCGGCGGCCTCGTCCGCAGACCGGCGATGGTGTTGATGTTTATTCATGATTACATGATTACACCGTTACATTGCTGATGGGACGGCGTTCACCACCGGCGAACGCCAATTCTTGGTTTCCGGTCTAGTTGCGCTTGAGCAGCAGGGCGGCGCCACCGGCCAGGACCAGGGCGACCAGCAGCAACCCCGCCCAGCCCGGGCCGGCGATCCACCACACGGCGCCCAGCACGATGATCGCCGGTGACACGGCGAACAGCACCATGCCGGGGTGCTGCTTCAAGACCGCGAGCGCACCCTGGGCACGGAGCGGGTCGATTTCCTTTGCCATGGCACCAGAATGCCAGGGGTTCGCCCCGTTCGTGACGCTGTGGCAGCGCCGCGGCAAAAATTTCGCCACTTGGCTACGAACGCGACCTGAAAGCACCGGTCGGACACCGTTCAGATCGGTGCTCCATCTGTAGCCTGAGGCGATGACTGTGAACGGAACCCCGCAACCCGGTTGGCTGCCTGATCCCGAGGGCCGCTACGAATACCGGTGGTGGGACGGGCAATCCTGGACCGATCAGGTATCCCATCAGGGCCAGGCCGGCCGCGCGCCGATGGGAGCAACGCCGCAGCGACCGCAGGCGCAGCAACCGCAGGCGCAGCAGGCACAGGCGCAGCAGACACAGGCGCAGCAGGCACAGGTTCAGGCCCAGACCCAGGGTGGCGGGTTCGCCGGCATCAGCGGCGAACTCGTCGACGGCCGGTTCAGCGAGAAAGAGGCGACGCCGATCGCCAACCAGAACAAGAAGATGCTGCGGGTCCGCCTGGGTGACCCGTTCATGGCCCGGCAGGGTTCGATGGTCGCCTACCAGGGCAACGTCGACTTCGCCTTCGAGGGCGGCGGCGCATCGAAGTTCATCAAGAAGGCCCTCACCGGCGAAGGTCTTCCGCTGATGCGCTGCCAGGGTTCCGGCGATGTGTTCCTGGCCGATCAAGGTTTCGACGTGCACCTGCTGCAGCTGTCCAACTCGGGTCTGTCGGTCAGTGGCAAGAACGTGCTGGCCTTCTCGTCGAGCCTGGACTGGAACATCGAACGGGTCCGCGGCGGCAGCATCGCCACCGGCGGCCTGTTCAACACCACACTGCGCGGCACCGGATGGGTGGCGCTGACGACCGACGGTCCGCCGGTCGTGCTCGACGCCGCCGAAGCCCCGACCTACGCCGACACCAATGCCGTGGTGGCCTGGTCGGCACACCTTCAGACTCAGCTCAAGACGAGTTTCAAGGCGGGCGCGCTGATCGGCCGGGGTTCCGGCGAGGCCGTGCAGGTCTCGTTCCACGGCAACGGATTTGTGATCGTGCAGCCCTCGGAGGGCGTCACCGTTCCGATGCAGTGAGCGACGCGGGCGCGAGCTTCCCGCCGTCCCTCGTCAACGCGTAGAGCGCCGCCGCGGACACCAGCCCGATCGCTGTGAGGCCCAGCCACACCAGCTCGGCGAGGTCCGCGGCGCGCGCGGCACCGATCAACGAGCCGGTGGCCAGGTTGCCCAGCAGGATCCCGACGCCGACGACGGTGTTGTAGAACCCGTAGTGGGTGGCGACCAGTCGATCTCCCGACAGCGTCACGACGGTGTCCATCTCGAACGGGAACACCGCGGCCGAGCCCAGCGCCAGCAGTGCCGACGAGACGAGCAGTGCCGCCACCGCAGCGGCCGGCCCGAACCGGTCGCCGTCGGGCACCACCGCCATCGGAACGAAGGCCGCCGCCAGCACCAGCAGGCCCACCACCAGGCTGCGCCGCGGCCCCCAGCGGTCGGCGAACCACCGCGTGATCCGTAGCTGGCCACCCACCGCGATCAGACCGGACACCACGAATATCGCTGCCACCAGTGCGGTCTCGTTTCCGGGGCGCAGCTGTGCCGCCTGCAGCGGCAATGCCAGATACACCTGGAACGACAGTACGTAGGAGCCGATCATCGCCACTGCGAACAACACGAACCCGCGGTTGGCGACGACGCTACGCCAATCCTCCAACACTGAACTCCGCTGCTCGGCAGGCTCGGCACGGTGCCGCGGCAGTGCCAGCAGCTGAGCCACGGTCAGCACCGCGAACACCCCGGCCGCAACTCCGGCAGTCACCCGGAAATCGAAGGCCAGCAACGCCATTCCGGCCAGCGGACCCAACAGGATTCCGGCCTGGTAGAACACGTTGAAGGTGGCGAAGGCCTCGACCCGCCGGTCACCGGCGTCGGCGGCCAGATACGCCCGCACCGCGGGGTTGAACAGGGCCCCGGCGAAACCTGTTGCCGCCGAGGCGATGAGCATCGCCGGCAACGAGTCCGCGACAACGAGCAGCCCGAACCCCGCGGTGCGCAACAGACACCCGGCGACGATCAGCGGCTTGTACCCCAGCCGGTCGGCCAGAGTGCCGCCGACGATGAACATGCCCTGCTGCGAGAAATTCCGCACGCCCAGCACGAGCCCCACCGCCCACGCGGCCAGACCGAGCGGGCCGGCCAGATAGCCGGCCAGGTACGGCATCAGCATGTAGAAGCCCAGGTTGATGCCGAACTGATTGACCATCAACAACCGACTCGGCAGGTCGAAACTACGGAACTGTGCGATGAGTCCGCTCATCCGGCGACCGCCATCGGGTCGGTGACCGTCTCGCAGCGGGTCCAAGACTGCACCACGCGATCGCCTGGAGTGTCGATCGTCTCGGGTTCATCGGCCGGTTGGTGATCGAGCAGACCGAGATCACGGCAGTAGTCGTCGTTGTAAACCGTGTCGAAGTACCGCTGTGGGCCGTCAGGGAACACCGCGGCAATCGTGGTGCCCGGCGGATGGTTTCGTGCCGCCCAGCCGGCCACCAGACCGACCGCCCCGACGCTCCATCCCCCGCTGGCGTAGTACGTCGACGCCAGCGTCCGGGCGGCCCACACCGCGTCGGCCGGAGTCACCCAGTGGACCTCGTCGAACGCGCCGTAGTCCACATTGCGGGGATAGATGCTCGAGCCGAGGCCCCGCATGACGCGGGTCGCGGCAGGCTGACCGAAGATGGTCGAGCCGATCGTGTCCACGCCGATCAGGCGCAGGTCCGGGTTGAGTTCCCGCAGGACCCGCGCCACGCCGGCCGAATGCCCGCCCGTTCCGACCGAGCAGACCAGCACGTCGACCCGGCCGATCTGCGCGTTCAGTTCCAATGCGAGCGGCCGATAGGCCTCGACGTTGTCCGGGTTGTTGTATTGGTCCGGGTACCACGAAGTGTCGTCGGCCGCGAGCAGTTCGGCCACCCGGTCCCGCCGGGCCTGCTGCCAGCCTCCGGCGGGGTGTGGTTCGGTGACCGTCGAAACCTCGGCACCGTAGGCGGTCAACATGCGCTCGATGATGGGCTCAAGGCCCGGATCGGTCACCAGGGTCACCGGATGGTGATAGATCGTTCCGGCGAAGGCGAGCCCCAGCCCCAATGTGCCACTGGTTGATTCGATGATGCGGCCACCGGGTTTCAGGTCACCTCGGGCCCGGGCCTGCTCCACCATGTGCATGGCGGGGCGATCCTTCATCCCCCCAGGATTGAAGCCCTCGAGCTTGGCCCAGAATCCGCGCCCGGCATCGGCGAACGGAGTGGACACCCACAGGGTGGGAGTGTGGCCGACCATGGTGTTGGGCCCACGGTTTCGGCGCAGAACGTGGAAAGAACGGGTGGACAGGGCATGGTTCATGGATTCGTCGATTCTGTATCGGACCGCGCAGAGCGCGGCGACTGACCTGGACAGCGTCAAGACGCTGTCTGTCAGCGGCGCGCGATACAGATCCGGAGCAGCAGTGCTTGTCCGGCGAGTGGGATCCGATGACGGTCAGGTGGACCCCGCTGCGCCCGAACGGCGGCACACCCGCACAGCACCGCGCAGCCGACGATGAGAACAACCATCGAGAACGCCGCCACGGCAAGGTAATTCCTCGGGAGCACGGCGGCGGTGAATCCGTCCGGCATGTGTGAAGGGGCATCGTCTCCGATATGTGGGTGATCGAGCGTCAGCTCACCACTGTCGAAACCGATTGCCGCAGCGACCGGGTGCGGCAGGTGTGCCGGGTGATCGTGATCGGTGATCTTGGCCAGCCCGGCAAAGGCGGCCGCCCACAGGACGATCGCCATCAGGGCCGCGAGCGACTTCATCGGAAACGTCTCAGCCGCAGGCTGTTACTGACCACGAACACCGACGAGAACGCCATCGCCGCACCGGCAAGCATGGGGTTGAGCAGTCCGGCCGCCGCCAGCGGCAATGCTGCGACGTTGTAGGCGAAGGCCCAGAACAGATTCCCCTTGATGGTGGCCAGCGTGCGCCGGGACAGCCGGATGGCGTCGGCGGCGGCCCGTAGGTCACCACGCACCAGCGTCAGATCGCTGGCCTCGATCGCCACGTCGGTGCCGGTTCCCATGGCCAGGCCGAGGTCTGCCTGAGCCAATGCCGCGGCGTCGTTGACACCGTCGCCGACCATGGCCACCACCCGGCCCTCGTCCTGCAGCCGTTTGACCACATCGACCTTGTCCTGTGGCAGTACCTCGGCGTAAACCTCGTGCACGCCGACCTGTTCGGCGATGGCATGCGCTGCTGCCTCGTTGTCGCCGGTCAGCATGATCGGCTCCAGACCGAGGCCGCGCAGCTGCTCGATCGCCTCCTTGGAGGTGGGCTTCACCGCGTCGGCGACCACCAGCACGGCACGCGCCTGGCCGTCCCACCCGACGGCAATGGCGGTGCGGCCCTGGCTCTGCGCCTCGCGCGTCGCGGTGTCCAGGTTCGGAGGCAACTGCTGTCCCCAGTCGGCGAGCAGTTGACATCGCCCGACCACGAGGGCGTGGCCGTCGACGACGCCCTGTACCCCGAGGCCCGCCACGTTGGCGAAATCCTCGACCGAGGGGAGCTCGCCCAGCTTGTCGCGGGCGCCCTTGGCGATGGCCCGGGCGATCGGATGCTCGGAGCCGTCCTCGACCGCGCCGGCCAACCGCAGCACCTCGGCGGGATCCTCACCGGCGGCGGTGATCATGTCGAGCAGTGTCATCGCCCCGGTGGTCACCGTCCCGGTCTTGTCCAGCACCACGGTGTCCACGTGGCGGGTCGACTCAAGAACCTCGGGCCCCTTGATCAGGATGCCGAGCTGGGCGCCGCGGCCGGTACCGACCAGGAGCGCGGTCGGGGTGGCCAGGCCCAGCGCGCACGGGCAGGCGATGATCAGCACCGCCACCGCGGCGGTGAACGCCGCGGCCACCGATCCGCCGGTGCCCAACCAGAACCCGAGCGTGCCCACCGCGAGCGCGATGACGATCGGCACGAAGACCGCCGACACCCGGTCCGCGAGGCGTTGTGCCTGCGCTTTTCCGGATTGCGCGTCCTCGACCAGCTGCGCCATCTGGGCCAGCTGGGTGTCGGATCCGATCCGCTTGGCGCGCACCACGAGCCGGCCGCCGACGTTGACCGTGGCACCGACGACCTGGTCGCCGGCTTCCACTTCGACCGGAACCGATTCGCCGGTGAGCATCGAGGCATCCACCGCCGACGAGCCCTCGACCACCTCTCCGTCGGTGGCGATCTTCTCGCCGGGACGGACCACGAATTCGTCGCCCACAGACAGTGACTCGATGGGAATGCGTTGTTCCACACCGTCTCGGAGAACGGCGACGTCCTTGGCACCGAGCTCCAGCAACGCACGCAGGGCCGCGCCGGCGCGCCGCTTGGAACGCGCCTCGAAGTACCGGCCGGCCAGAATGAAGGTGGTGACGCCTGCGGCGACCTCAAGGTAGATGTTGCCGGTGCCGTCGGTCTGTGAAATCGCCAGCGAGAACGGATGCGTCATGCCCGGCATCCCGGCGGTACCCCAGAACAGCGCGTACAGCGACCAGCCGAATGCCGCGATGGTGCCCATCGAGATGAGCGTGTCCATGGTGGCGGTGCCGTGCCGCAGATTCGTCCATGCCGCGCGATGGAACGGCAGCGCGCCCCACACCACAACGGGCGCGGCCAGCGTCAGCGAGAGCCACTGCCAGTTGGTGAACTGCAGCACCGGGACCATCGCCATGGCCACCACCGGGATGGTCAGCGCCGCCGACACCATGAGCCGGGTGCGCAGTGCCGCGGTCGGATCGTCCTCGGGATGGTGCCCGGCCGGCTCGGTGGCAGGCAATTGTGCTGTGTAGCCTGCGGTTTCGACGGCTTCGATCAGCTGTTCGGGCGTCACCTCGCCCGCGACGTCGACGGTGGCCTTCTCGGTGGCGAAGTTCACCGTCGCGGTGACGCCGTCGAGGTTGTTGAGCTTCCGCTCGATGCGTCCGGCACATGAGGCACACGTCATCCCACCGATCTCCAGTACGACATGGCCGGTGGCGGTGCTCACGGTGCCCCCTCAACGGTGAATTCGGCGGTGTGCACTGCGTCGCGGTGCTTGAAATCCAGGAACAACCGGTACTCACCGGCGCTGGGAAGTGTGGCGTGAAAGGCGATCTGAGGGCCCGGCGCAGTAGCGGGGTCGGCGGCATCACTCATCGGATGGACGTGCAGGTACTCCAGATCCGACGCGCGTAGCGCGACCAGGTGCCCGTAGGCGCCCAGGTACGGCTGCAGGTCGGTCACCGGCTTGCCGTCCCGGCTGACCGACAGGGTCAGCTCCGACGGCTGCCCGGCCTTGGCCACCCCGGCGAGCGTGACCGCATATCCGTCGACCATGGCGATGTCGGCAGGCGCGGGCAGCGGTTGCGGCTGGTACCTGCCGGCGACGTTCAAATCCGCGCCGAGCGTGACCGCATGACCGTCGCTCGGCACGAAGTCGGCGAACACCCGGTAGTCCCCGGGCTCGGCCAGATCCAGCGGAACAGTCCACGTGCCCGATTCGTCGAGCACCGGATGCACATGCTGGTAGCCGGCGAGGTCGCGCCGTACCACGATCAGATGAAGCAGCTTTTCGTGGCTCTCGACGTACTCGGTCACCGGCACGCCCGCGCTGTCGACGATCCGGAACCGCAGTGGCACCGTGCCGCCGGCGGGCAGTGCGGCCTCATCGAGTTGGAGCGTGTACGCCGCGGCGTGATCGGAGTCGTGGCCGGCAGTCGGGGCGCTGCTCGGCGTGACCGCCGAGCCCAACCCGAACGACACGGCGAACACCACGACGAGTCCGACGACGAACCCGATGAGCTTCTGCGGCGCACTCATGATCGACTGTGGTCTCAGCTCGCGACGGCGTAGCCGGCCTCGGCGACCGCATCGCTGATGGCGGACGGATCCAGCTGGTTCTCGCTACCGATGGTCACCAGCCCGGTCGACAGATCAACATCGACGGTGCGCACACCGGGGATGCCGCCGACCTCTTCACGCACCGACGTGGCGCAGTGCCCGCAGGTCATGCCGGTGACGGTGACAGTCTGGGTATTCATCAATTTCCTCCTGAACCAGCTTGGCAGTCGTCTCATACTATACCCCCCTAGGGTATTAATTTCCTATGGTCCCCGTCCCACTCCTGCACTATGGGCTGATGCAGCACGTACCGGGTGGCTACCGGGCCCTGGTGGTCGACGACGAGGCCCCGCTCGCCGAGGTCATCGCCAGCTATCTGACCCGCGATCAATTCGAGGTCACCGTCGCCCACGAAGGGGCCGAGGCGCTGCGCCTGGCCCGCGAGGTCGACCCCGACGTGGTTGTCCTGGACCTCGGCCTGCCCGGCATCGACGGTGTGGAAGTCTGCCGACAATTGCGTACGTTCTCCGACGCCTACGTGGTGATGCTGACCGCCAGAGACACCGAGACGGACACCATCGTCGGCCTGTCGGTGGGCGCCGACGACTACATGACCAAACCGTTCAGTCCGCGGGAACTGGTGGCCCGAGTGCGGGCCATGCTGCGCCGACCCCGCGTCCCCTCCCCCGCGGCGGCCGACGGCCGGGTGTTCGGCGCGCTGCGCATCGACGTCGACGGACGCCAGGTTTTCCTCGACGACGAACCGATCATGCTGACGCGCACCGAATTCGACGTGCTTGCCGCTCTCTCGGCCCGGCCCGGAGTGGCACTGAGCCGTCGCCAACTCCTCGAATCCGTATGGGAAACCACCTATGTCGGTAACGAACACCTCGTCGACGTCCATATCGGTCACCTCCGCCGCAAACTCGGCGACGACCCGGCCGACCCGCTGTACGTGATCACCGTGCGCGGCGTCGGATACCGCATGGGCACGGGGCAGGACGGCCGGCGATGACCGTCGGTCTGCGCACCCGGCTGCTGTCGGCCCAGGCCCTGGTTCTGGTCGCGGGTGCCGGCACCACCGGGCTGGTGGCCGCCGTCGTGGGGCCGCCGCTGTTCCGCGAACATCTGCACCGCGCAGGGGTTTCCGGCGACTCGGCCGAGCAGATGCACGCCGAGGAGGCGTACGTCTATGCCACGGCCATCTCGATCGCGGTCGCATCCTGCGTCGCGATACTGGCGGCCCTGATCGTTACCTGGTATGTCGGTAGGCGGCTGCAGCGATCCCTGACCGAGGTGACCCGGGCCGCGACAGCCATCGCCGACGGCCACTACGACTCGCGGGTACCACCGGCCCATCTCGGTGACGAATTCGACTCCCTGGCCAGCTCGTTCAACCAGATGGCCGGACGACTGGAGGCTGTCGACGTCGGTCGCCGCCGGCTGTTCAGCGACCTTGCTCATGAGATCCGCACCCCGGTTTCGGTATTGGAGGCCTACTTCGAGGCCATCGAGGACGGCGTGAGAACCCTTGACCCCGAGACCGTCACGATGCTGCGCCAGCAGACCCACCGGCTGGTCCGGTTCGCCGGCGACGCTGCCGCCCTGGCCAAGGCCGAGGAGAGCCCAGCCACGATCACCCCGGTACCGGTCGCGACACGCACTGTGGTGGCGGCCGCCGTAGCCGCAGCGCAGGACCGGTTCGACGACAAGGGCGTGACCTTGCGGTCCCAGGTCGCCGAGGACCTGCCGGCGTTGTGGGCCGATCCGCACCGGCTGGCCCAGATTCTGGGCAACCTGCTCGACAACGCGCTGCGACACACTCCGGCAGGAGGACAGGTGACGATCGGCGCCACCACCGGTCCCGAGAGCGGCACCCTGACGCTGACCGTGACAGATACCGGCGAGGGCATCCCCGCCGAGCACCTGCCCCATGTCTTCGAACGCTTCTATCGGGCCGACACTGCACGCGACCGCGACCACGGCGGGTCAGGCATCGGGCTGGCGATCGTGAAGGCCCTGGTCGAAGGGCACCGCGGACGGATCGAGGTGAGCAGCCCGGCGACCGGCGCGGGTACCGGGACCACCTTCACGATCATCCTGCCGACCAGCTAGAGCGAACCCAGGATCTGGCGCATGGTGTCGATCTCCTGCTGCTGCGTCTTCACGATGGTGCGGGCCATCTCGACCGCGGCGGGATACTGACCGTCCTTGATCTCATCCTGAGCCATGGTGATCGCGCCCTCGTGGTGGGCGATCATGTGCGTCAGGTACAGCTTGGCCGCCTCGGCGCCCTGCGCGTTGCGCAGCGCGGTCATGTCGGCCTCCGACACCATGCCCTGCATCGCGGGCATGTCGCCCTGCCCCATGTTGCCGTGGCCCATGTCGCCATGGCCCTGCTGCGGCATCGGGGGCATCGGCGGGTTACCCCACTGCGTCAGCCAGCCCTGCATCTGCGCGATCTCCGGAGCCTGCGCACCCTTGATCTGGGTGGCCAGTTCGGTCACCCGCGCGTCGATGCCCTGCTTGGCCAGCAGCACGTCGCTCATCTCGACTGCCTGCTGATGGTGCGGAATCATGTGCTGGGCGAACATCACATCGGCGTCGTTGTGCGCCGAGTTGTCCGCTTCACCCGGCGTCTGCGGGCTCGTCGCCGTCGCCGAGGTGGCGGTGGTCGCATCGGCCGCCCCGTCGGTGGACTGGTTGCTACAGCCGGCCACCAGGGCCGCCGCCACGACCGCGCCGGCACCCAGCATCATCAGTTTCGTCATGCCTCAAGGTTCCCCAGGCTCGATGTGGCTGTCCTAGTCGTTCGATGAAGATTCGATAAAGGTCTACGCGATCCGGGCGCGGAACAGCTTGACGTCGTTCTTGACGCCCTTGAGGTGGCGGGCTCCGGCGAACGACCAGCTGAACCGGTCCCCCTCACCGACCGCGGTCCGGGTGGACTCCGCCACGAGTACGGTCCCGGGCCGGGCCGCCCCGGTAACCCGACTGGCCAGATTCACCGAACCCCCGAACCAGTCTCCGGCCCGGCTCACCGCAGGCCCGGTCGCCAGACCGACGCGCAGCCGCGGGAACTCCTCGTCGATTTCGGTGACGGCCACCAACCGCAGTGCCGCATCCAGAAGCGCCGCCGCATCGGTGCTGACGAGCATCACCGCATCGCCGATCGTCTTGATCAACCGCACCGGGCCGACCGCCACCTCGTGAGCCGCCTCAGCCAGCCGATTCGCCAGCCGCTCAAGGTCTTCGGGCTGTACCACCTCGCCCAGCCGGGTGAACCCCACGATGTCGGCGAACGCGATGGTGACCACCCGCGCACCGGGGAGCGGAACCCCCTCGGCTCGCTCGGATGCGCTGACCGCCTCGGTCTCCATCGCATGGCGCAATTGCACGAACAGCATGTCAGAGATCATCGGACCGATCAGCGGGGCCGCCTCGGCCACCAGCGCCTCACTGGCCTTGGCGGTTTCCAATTCCGTTGCCGCCGGTGTCAATACCGCCGCCAGCGCGGCGTAGCGCATCACCTCGGCGGCCCGGCTGAGCCCCTCGGAGAGCACCCGGGTGATCTGCACGATCTGATCCGGGTCGATACCCAGTTCCAGGAAGCGCTCGGCGAAGCCCACCGCTTCGGCGTCGGCCCGCAACAGCACCGCAGCGTCCGGATCCTCGACCGTCGCCAGCCCCATCGCCCGCTGCAACCGCTGCACCAGCTCGACGTCCAGCCCTGTCTGCTCGCTGATCTCGCGGGTCGACACGTAGGTGCCGTCATCTCCGGCAACCCGGCGCGAGGCGAGCAGCATCGGGGTGCCGGCCTGGCGGATCTGATCGGCGCTGATGCCGCGAGCCAGAAGCCATTCGACCAGCTCGGCGCGCTGCGCACCGGCCTCGCCGTCGAGTCCGTCCAGGAGTGTGGGGTCGGCCGTCATCAGGTCAAGGTATACCGCGCACGGCATGAACCGCCGGAGCCGTCGACGAGGTGAGCAACATCGACATGTCCTGTGGGTACCGAACGTCCACGACCACCGAATCCCCGAACCGGTAGGGCCTACCCGCCACGAGGCCGGCGAACTGCTTACGCAGGCGCGACATTTCGGCACGCACGGTCACCACTCGCGACCGGTCACCGTAGAGATCCTCGGCGAGTTCCGGTGCCGACCGGCCCTGCTCACTGGTCGCCAGCACCAGCAGGATCTCTGCATGGCGACTGGAGATGCTGCGCCGCCAATTGCCGAACTGGCCGGCCATCTCCAGCGAAGACTCCCCGTCACGCAGGTCGAGGATGACCTTCGATGGCGCCGCCGTGGACTCCGCGTCGTCCGCCACCCGGACCAGCCACCCACCCGGCAACGACTCCACATCGCACATGCCCAGCGGCGGGATCCACACGCGGCCAGGTAAACCATTCTCGGGCAACAGAATCCGATTGTGCATCGGCAATGACGCCACGGCCGCCACCCAGCCTTCGGCGTCGACCGCCAGCGCCGGACCACCCACCCTGGCCAGCATCGGGGCGGCGACTGCGCGCAGCTGGTTCAACGTCCGGTCGTGCGCTTCGCGGAGCTGGGATTCGGCCAGCCGCGCCACCAGATCCACCAGGGCCACCGTCGTCGGGTGCACCGTCGGAGCCGGGCCCGACACGTCGACCACCCCAATCACCTGCCCGGTGCGCGGATCGCGGATCGGGGCACCGGCGCACGTCCACGGGTGGTGACTGCGCAGGAAGTGCTCGGCCGAGAAGATCTGCACCGCGCGATGGGAGGCCAGCGCGGTGCCGATGCCGTTGGTGCCCACCGCGTTCTCACTCCAGGACGCACCCTCGATGAAACCCAGCCGGTCGGCGAGGCCCAGCACCCGCGGCGATCCGGACCGCCACAGCACCCGACCGCGGGCATCGGCGATGACCAGGATGTTGTCGCCCTCTTCGATCACCGATTCGAGCCCGCGCGTGACCTCGTCGAGTACCGACATGAGCCCCGACTGTTGCCTGAGCAAGTCGAGCCCGGTGGTCTCGACGCGGGGCGGAATGTGATGGTCGGGGTTGATCCCCTTGGCCCGCAACCTGTTCCAGGAATCTTCGATGACCGAACGCGGACGCGCGGGCGCGCGGTCACCTGACATGGTCGCGTCGTACACCGCCGACAACAGCATCGCGTAACGCCGCGGGTCCTCACCAGAGGAAACCGCGGGCTCGGGTACCGACGAACCAGCCATCACAGCCGATTGTGCTCCACATCACTACATGACGCCACGAAAACCCTCCGATCGACGAACTGACCCTCACGTCAAATTCGGCCGGGCATGCTCGAATGTTTTTGCTTTGTCAGCTATTTCAGGCCGCCTTGCCGTGCGATATCACGATGCACCTGCGCTCGGGTCGACCAGAACCTTCATCTTCTTACCTGCATGCAGAGCCTCGAATCCCTCGTCGATCACGTCGTCGATGGCAATGGGAGTAACCCACCCCTTCGGGTCGTACAGCCCCTGCGCCATGAGATCGATGACCGCCTCGAAGTCGGCCGAGGTGTAGCAGAGGGAGCCCTGGATCCGGGATTCGTTCATCACCAGGTTGAGCAGCGGTGTCGCGAGCGGTTTCTCGTAGATCGCGACACTGATCGTCGGCCTGCGCGCCCCCACGCATGCTGTCGCCGCGGCGATGGCCGGCGCGACTCCGGCAGCGTCATACGCCGCGTCGGCACCCCGGCCGTCGGTGCGATCGGCGATGAACGCGGGAACGTCGGTGGCGGTCGGATCCAGGGTCCTGGCCCCGAGCGTCTCGATCGCCGCGCGCCGGGTGTGCGACGGCTCCACCACGAACACGTCGTCGAGACCCTTGCCGCGCAGCGCAAACCAGAGGCCGATGCCGATCGGCCCGGCCCCGAAGATCACCGCAGTATGCAGCGGACCGACCTCCCCGAGCGTCGCGGCGTGGTAGGCGACCGACATCGGTTCGACCAACGCGCCCAGCTCAAGCGACACGTTGTCGGGCAGGCGGTGCAACATGTCGGCCGGAACGACGGTGTACTCGGCCATGCCGCCGTCGGACATCAGGCCGTGGAAACCGATCTGCCGGCAGACGTTGTAGGTACCGGCCCGGCACGGTGCGCAATTGCCACATCGGTAAATGGGCTCGATCGCAACCCGGTCGCCGGGCGCATACCCCGTGACACCGGCGCCTACCTCGGTGATGGTCCCGGAGAACTCGTGCCCCATGGTCAGCGGCAACTGCCTGCCGGTCAACGGATGTGGCTCGGTGGGCACAAAAATCGGGCCCGCGTAATATTCGTGCAGGTCAGTGCCACAGATTCCATTGAAACCGACTTTGATCTTGACGGTGCCGGGCGTGGGGTCGGGCTCCGGGACATCGGCGATCTCGACCTTGTTCGGTCCGTAGTACACGGCTGCTTTCATGGTGGATGTTTCTATGCCCATGCCCCTGCACGTCGTAAGGGTTGCAAGGCGTTGCGATGTCTCCCCGCAGGTCTTTTCGCACGCAAATGCCTGTTCCGATGCAACCCCGTGCAACCCTTGTTGCCGTGTTTGACACGGTGTGGGCTGGGCCACATGACACAGACCACCGCCGCACCGCTGACCACATTGTCACCGCAGGAACGGGTTGACACCTGGCTGGCCGACTTCGAGTCCGCGCTCGCTGACCGGGACATCGAACGCGTCGTGGGGAAGTTCGCGACCGACAGCTTCTGGCGGGATCTGGTCTCGTTCACCTGGAACCTCAAGACCGTCGAGGGCCACGAGGGCATCACCGACATGCTGGCCGCGCGGCTGAACGACACCGATCCCTCGGGATTCCGGACGGCGGAAACCCCCACCGAGGACTTCGACGGCGAGCACGTCATCACCTCGGCATTCATCGAGTTCGAGACTTCGGCGGGTCGCGGCAAGGGCCACCTGCGGCTGCGCGACGAACTGGGCTGGACCCTGTTGACCACGCTCCAGGAACTCAAGGGCCACGAGGAGCGCAAGGGCGCCAACCGGCCATTGGGCGCGATTCACGGCTCGGATCCAGACACTCGCTCGTGGTCCGAGAAGCGTCTCGACGAGGAGCTCACCCTGGGCTACTCCCAACAGCCCTACACCCTGGTGATCGGCGGTGGGCAGGGCGGTATCGCCCTCGGTGCCCGGCTGCGCCAACTCGGGGTGCCCGCCATCGTCGTCGATCAACACGAACGCCCCGGCGATCAGTGGCGCAAACGCTACAAGTCGCTGTGCCTGCACGACCCGGTCTGGTATGACCACCTGCCGTATCTGCCCTTCCCGGCGAACTGGCCGGTGTTCGCCCCCAAGGACAAGATCGGCGATTGGCTCGAGTTCTACACCCGGGTAATGGAAGTGCCGTACTGGAGCTCGACCACCTGCCTGTCCGCCACCTACGACGAGGACGAACAGCGATGGACCGTCGAGGTCAACCGCAACGGCGAAGCGGTGACCCTGCGGCCCGTGCAACTCGTGCTCGCGACGGGCATGTCGGGCAAGCCCAACATTCCGACGCTGCCCGGCCAGGAAGTGTTCCGGGGCGAGCAGCACCATTCCAGCCACCACCCCGGCCCGGACCGGTACGTCGGCAAGCGCGCAGTAGTGATCGGCGCCAACAACTCCGCCCACGACATCTGTAAAGCGTTGTACGAGAACGACGTCGACGTGACGATGATCCAGCGATCCTCTACCCACATCGTCAAGTCGGACTCACTGATGGAGCTGGGTCTGGGCGCCCTGTACTCGGAACGCGCAGTGGCTGCCGGAATGACCACCGAGAAGGCGGATCTGACCTTCGCGTCACTGCCGTATGCCATCATGGCCGACTTCCAGCGGCCCATCTACGACGCGATCCGCCAGCGCGACAAGGACTTCTATGCGCGACTGGAAGCCGCCGGATTCGACCTGGACTTCGGCGACGACGACTCCGGCCTGTTCATGAAATACCTGCGCCGCGGCTCGGGCTACTACATCGACGTCGGCGCCTGCGAACTGGTCGCCGACGGCAGCATCAAACTCGCCCACGGCGAGGTCGACCGGCTGACCGAAAACTCGGTGATCCTGGCCGACGGCACCGAACTCCCCGCCGACGTGGTCGTGTACGCCACCGGGTTCGGATCGATGAACGGCTGGGCGGCAGACCTGATCAGCCAGGAAGTCGCCGACCGGATCGGCAAGGTGTGGGGTCTGGGTTCCGGCACCACCAAGGACCCCGGTCCATGGGAAGGCGAACAACGCAACATGTGGAAGCCCACCCAACAGCCCAACCTGTGGTTGCACGGCGGGAATCTGCACCAATCCCGGCACTATTCGCTGTATCTGGCGTTGCAGCTCAAGGCCCGCTACGAAGGCCTGGCAACGCCGGTGTACGGACTGCAGGAGGTCCATCACCTGAGCTGACGACTTACGACATGGCGCCCCGAACGTGACTCCCCCCACGCCGTTCGGGGCGCCCGCGTGTGCGCGGGGTATACATGCGAGGGTGCGTCGATGGTTGTGGAGTCTCGCCGTTCTGCTGATCGTCGCCGTTACCGTGTTCGCCGCCGGGTACTGGGTGTCGAAGTCACGCACCTTCGCCCTCACCGGGCACCTGGTGCACCGGGTCGACACCTCGGCCAAGGTCGTCGCCCTCACTTTCGACGACGGTCCAACCACGCATACCCCTGAGGTGCTGCGGATGCTCAGCGACGCCGGGGTTCGAGCCACCTTCTATCTCACCGGTGCAGAATTGAGCACTGCACCGCAGTTCGGCACCGCGATCGCCACGGCAGGCCACGAGATCGGCAACCACAGCTACTCGCATCGACGGATGGTGCTGACGTCGCCGGCCACCGTCGCCGACGAGATCGAACGCACCGACACCGCGATCCGTGCCACCGGGTACGGGGGCCCGATCACCTTCCGCCCGCCGTACGGCAAGAAGCTCTGGACACTGCCGCACTACCTGTCCACCCATGATCGGACGATGGTCACCTGGGACGTCGAACCTGATTCGTCTTCCACGGCTGATGCCGATGCGATCGTGGCCGAGACCGTTTCCGAGGCACGGCCGGGCTCGATCATCCTGTTGCATGCCATGTATGACAGCCGCGCTCCCTCGCGTGCCGCAGTACCCCGGATCATCGACGAATTACGCTCGGCCGGTTACCGATTCGTCACCGTATCCGAACTTCTGGCCGGCCCGTGACGGAGCTCCTGCACGGACTGGACCCCCTCGTCGGGCAGCGGCCCCGGGTACTGATCCTCGGAAACATGCCGAGCGTGATGTCGTTGGCCTCGGGCCAGTACTACGGCAATCCACGCAACGCGTTCTGGCGAATCACCGGGGCGCTGTTCGGGTTCGATGCCGATGCGCCCTATCCAGATCGTGTTGATGCCCTGCTCACGCACCGGGTGGCGGTGTGGGATGTGCTCCGGTCCTGCCGGCGAGTGGGCAGCCTGGATTCGGCTGTCGAGCGGGACAGCATGGTGCCCAACGACTTTGCGGAATTCTTCGCCGCGCACCACACTCTGGAGCGAGTGGTGTTCAACGGGGCTGCCGCCGAGACCAACTACCGGCGCCTGGTCGGCACTCCCCCGTCGCCAAGCGCGCGGGCCCCCTCGACCAGTCCCGCCCAGACCATGCGCTTTGAGGGCAAACTGGCGGCCTGGCGGGCAGTACTGGAGACAAGCTGACAATATTCAGCGGTTGATCACCTGTTGCGACCCAATCGACCGTTACGCTTTCCGCCACCATGACATATCCACCGCAAAGTCCGTGGCCGCCTCAGCCGCCGCCCTGGCCACCCGTCCCCGTGCCCCCGGCCGCACCCGCGCCGCGGCGTGGCAACAAGACCGTCGCCTGGGTGATCTTGGGAGTGGTGGTCTGTGCCCTACTCGTGGCGGGACTCATGTACTTTCTCGGCACCGGGGAGCAGACCAAGACGGTCAAGGATTCCGCTCTCCAGCGCACTCTGCTGACGCCTGCCGAAGCAGGCAACATATTGGGAACCCCATCGCTCGTAGGGGACCCCAATTACGACGACGGGGCCGTTCAGTCCACCTGGGACACCGAGCGCGGGAATGATCCGTGCGTGATCGGCGATCCGGCCACGGCGGGTTGGTACCAGGACACCGGTTCGACGGCGGTACGCAGGCAGTTCCTGCAATCCCCCGAAGGGGACGGAACCGGGCCGGAAATGTTGTTCGACCAGGCGGTGATCGCATATCCCGATACCGACACCGCGCGCAAGGTGGTTGAGGACATTCGAGGCAAATGGCAGCAATGCGTCGGCCAGGACGTGACCCAGACCGTTCCAGGCGAAGATCCATGGCCCTGGCATATCGGTGACGTCTCGGAGAGCGATGGCGTGGTCGTGTCGTACGCAGCGGACCTCAGCGATGACGCCAACGGCTGGGTATGCCACTTCGGCATGGCACCGCGACACAACGTGGTGGTCCAGACACAGGTGTGCGGCACTACGGCCAACGCCGATTTCATCGGACAACTGGTGGCCGAGATGAGCCAGAAGGTTGACACCGTCGCGGAATCGCACAAATCGCGTCATCGCCATTTCCGGTTCGGACGGCACCACTAGGCACCCACCGGTCCGGCGTCGACGCAGGTCGTTGCTCGATTCGTCGTTGCTGCGGAAAAGGCCCATCGTGATGGTGGGCCATCCCCGCCCCTTCGGCGTTGCTGCGTTCTATTCTCGATGCAGCAGGTTCTCCGATGGCGGGGGCTTCGAATGACGGAAACTGCGACGTGCCGCACGTGTGGCACCGAACCGCGGGCCGGCGCCCGGTACTGCGACGCGTGCGGCGCACCCGTCACATCGACTCCGGGCGCCGAATACAAGCAGGTCACCGTCTTGTTCGCCGATGTCGTCCGGTCCATGGACATCGCAGCGACCCTGGGCGCCGAACGGCTCAGGGAGATCATGAGCGACCTGTTCAACCACTCCGCCTCCGTGGTCCGTCGATACGGCGGCACCGTCGACAAGTTCACGGGTGACGGCATCATGGCCATCTTCGGCGCACCGGTTGCGTTGGAAGACCATGCTTTTCGGTCCTGCCTGGCCGCGCTCGAAATCCTGCAGGAGACCGCCCTGCTGGCGGTGCAGGTGACTGCCCGCGACGGCCTCGATCTGCAGCTTCGCATCGGTCTGAGCTCAGGTCAGGTCATCACCGGGGAAGTCGGCACCGACACGATGAGCTACACCGCGATCGGTGAGCACGTGGGCATGGCGCAGCGCATGGAATCGGTCGCGCCGCCCGGCGGAGTGATGCTCACCGAGTCGACCGCACGCCTGGTCGAAGACACCATGATGCTGGGTGAGGCTGAGATGGTCCAGGTCAAGGGAGCCGAGCACCCGATCCAAGCCCGCCGGCTGCTGGAACTCAATTCCGCCCACAACCTGCTCAATGTCGGAGGATCGACCCTGGTCGGCCGAGGCTGGGAATTGTCCGCCCTAGAGGGCATCCTCGAACGTTCGATCCAGGGTCACGGCAGCATCGTCCTGTTGGTGGGTGGACCCGGTATCGGCAAGAGCCGACTGGTCAGCGAACTCGCGGCAAAGGCCGCCGCACGCGGGGTGCCGGTGCACTCCACGTTCTGCGAGTCCCACACCAGTGAAATCCCATTTCATGCCATCACCGGCCTGCTGCGGGCGGGATTCGGCGTGGCAGACCTCGACCGTGAGGCGGCCCGCTCGAAGCTCCGAGACCAGGTTCCCGACGACACCACAGAGAGCCTGGAGTTACTCGACGACCTGCTCGGCATCGGCGACCCCGACGTCGTTCTGCCGATGATCGACCCAGATGCCCGGCGGCGGCGCCTCACCACCCTGGTCAACGCCGCGTCGCTGGCACGGAGCGCCCCTGCGGTCTACGTCGTCGAGGATGCCCACTGGATCGACGGGGTCAGCGAATCGATGCTGTCGGATTTCCTGTCGGTGACACCGCAGACGCCGTCCCTGGTCGTCATCACCTACCGCCCCGAATACCACGGCGCGTTGAGCCATGTCCATGGCGCACAGACCATAGTGCTTGCACCACTGGATGATTCAGAGACCTCGGCCTTGATCAACGAGATGCTGGGGACCGGCGACGGGGTCGCCGACCTGACCGACACCATCGCCGGGCGCGCCGCCGGCAACCCGTTCTTCGCCCTCGAGATCGTGCGCGACCTGGCCGAACGGGGCCTGCTCCACGGCGAACGCGGAGCCTATGTGCTGTCCGACGGGCAGGGCCGGGTGAGCGTGCCTGCCACGCTTCAGGCCACCATCGCCGCGCGGATCGACCGGCTGGACCCGGCGGCCAAGCGAACGCTCAGCGCCGCTGCGGTGATCGGGTCCCGGTTCAGCGCGGGGCTGTTGGCCTGCCTGGACACCGAACCCATCTTCGAGGATCTGATCGAGGCGGAGCTGATCGATCAGGTGCAGTACACGCCCTACGCGGAGTTCGCATTCCACCACCCGATGGTGCGGACTGTCGCCTACGAATCACAGCTGAAATCCGATCGCGCCGAACTGCACCGGCGCCTCGCCGACACCATCGCCGCACGCGAACCCGAACTGGCCGACGAAAACGCTGCCTTGATCGCCGAACACCTGGAAGCCGCCGGCGACCTACATGCCGCCTACAGCTGGCACATGCGCGCGGGAGCCTGGGCGAACAACCGGGATTCCGCTGCGGCCCAGCTGTGTTGGGAGCGTGCCCGCCAGATCGCCGACCTGCTGCCCTCCGATGATCCCGATCGGGCGGCGATGCGGATTGCTCCGCGCACTCTGGTTTGCGGCAATGGCTTCCGTAGCAAGGTCGGCGTCTCCGGCGCTCGGTTCGAAGAGCTGCGGGAGCTGTGCGAGGCTGCCGGAGACAAAGCCTCACTGGCGGTCGGCATGGCCGGACTGACCGGCGAACTGATGCTGCAGGGGCGGGTGCGCGAAGCATCACAGCAGGTTTCCGAGCACATGACCCTGATCGAATCCATCGGCGACCCTGCGCTCACCGTCGGCTTGTCGGCGACCCCGATCTCGCTCAAGATCGAGAGTGGCGAAATGGGTGAGGTGCTGCGCTGGTCGCAGATGGCGATCGACATGGCCGACGGCGACACCACCAAGGGCAATTTCATCATCGGCTCACCGCTGGCAGCGGCCTTCGCAGCGCGCAGCATCGCCAAATGGGCTCTGGGCCTTGATGGTTGGCGTGCCGACCTCGATCATTCGCTCGCCATGGCACGCAACACCGACAGGTTCACCCACGCTCTCGTCATCACCTGGACGTACTTCACCACGGTGTCCTGCGGGGTACTGCTCGCCAGCGATGATGCGTTGCGCGACATCGACGGGGCGCTACAGATCACCGAAGGGGCCGGTGACGACATCGCGCTCGGCCTGGCCCGGGTGACCATGGGATACGCCTTGCTGAACCGCGATTCGCCGGCCGACCGTGAGCGAGGATTGACCATCCTCGGCCAGGTTCGCCAGATGTGCGTGAGCGGACGGTTCTATATGTCCGAGCTGGTCGGCATCGATGTGTACACCGCGCGCGAACGAGCCAAGCGCGGAGACCGGGCCGGGGCCATCCGGGTGCTACGCGAAGCGATCGACGACCTCTTCCACAGCGGGCAGCTTCCGTACAACATCTTGGCGACCGGGATCCTCGCCGAGGCCCTGCTGGACCGGGGCGCCGAGGGCGATGTGGCCGAGGCCGAGGCGGCGATCGCCAGACTGGCGGCGGCCCCTGCCGAGGACGGCCTGATCATTCGCGACATCATGCTGCTGCGGGTCCGGGCACTCATCGCCCGCGCCAAGGGCGACGACGCGAGCTACCGCACATACCGTGACCAGTACCGCGACATGGCGACCCGGCTCGGCTTCCAGGGGCATATGGCACAGGCCGCCGCACTGCCCTGACTGGGCTGCATTCGGTGGATTCGCGGCCGTCTGTCTCGAGTCGCAGTCCAGTGCAACGTAATCGACTGTCGCTGTGGATGAATCGTGCGCTGTGGATAACCCCTCGGCGTGTCAGTGGATCGGCGTAATATCGAACACATGTGGCGCTCCTAGTGTTCTAGTGGGCGCTTTTCTGCTGTTCAGCGGTGTTTTCGATTGAAGCTCAAGCGTTCTCGGCG
>NZ_JBZDPT010000005.1:0-55887 GCF_058270035.1 Mycobacterium shunyiense
AGCGATCAGATCCCACTGAGCATCGGAAAGCAACTGAAAACGCGACACACCCCAAGTCTGGACCGCCACATCCAAAATGTTTGTCAGACACGCCCTAGTTGCCGAACCCGGCCACATCGCGGGGTCACCCTTGTAGCTTCGGAATTGGAGACCGAAAAACACGAGCGAACAAGGAGGAAGACCAATGACGAATCGTTCAGGAAGTGCGTTCTCCCGACGCACGTTCATCCGCGGCGCCGCATTCACGGTGCCCGTAGTCGGCGCTGCGGTGCTCGCACCAAGTGCACTGGCGGCACCACAGGAATGCGGTGATCCATCCGGCAAGGTCGGCAACTGCGCGGCTCAGCTGCCACAGGAGTTCACCTCGACCAGCTTCAGCACGACGGCCATTGCCGGCGGGACCAACTACTCGATCCTGTTCAGCACGAACATCAGGCGCGGCCCGCTGATCCCGTCCGGGACCACCGGCTATCGCATCAGAAGCGTCAGTGTGTCCGGCACCAAGCTCGACGGCGCCCCGTTCTACCTGACGCCGGGGATCGGTGAGGTCGGCCCGCGGTTGCTCAACGCCCGGTCTGGGTCGTCCTTGGGTTTCGCCCTCGATGTGCCGTGGGACGCGAACCAGCTCGTGCGCTCGTTCCTGTACACCTACGACGTCGAGTTCCTGACCGGGCTGACGGTCAATCAGACCTGCCGCTACACGACGACGATGACGCTGCGCGACAACGGCATGACCCTCGGCGGTGTCGGCTCGGTCGACTTCACCACGCCGATGCTCGCTGAGTGCGAGGCGGAGGCTCCCCCGCCCCAGTAGTCCGCTCTACCCGTGCGCCTTGCGGACCAGGTCGATGGCGTACTGATTGACGAAGGTGCCCGCGGCGGCCTCGCCGGTACCGCATGCGCCGTCGGACTCACCGGGACGCTTCACCCACAGGAACGCGTCGACGTTGCCGTTCCCGGTCGCCGTGGTCGGCGCCGCGCCGAGGGCCCGTCCGCTCGGGTTGCACCAGTACATCTCGCCTTCGGCCGGTCCGGCACCGTTGCGCGAGGTGTCGATGACGTAGGGCTTGCCGCCCGTCTGGCCCGAAATCGCGTCGCCGTAACCGATTTCCTCTTCGGTGGTGAAGAAGTTCGCGGTGTTGAGGCTGAATCCGCGCGCCTTGGCGACGCCGACGCGGTTGAGCCTGTTGGCCATCTCGTCGGCGGCCGTCCATCGGGAGTGCCCCGCATCGACGTACACCGCAGTGCCCGGATTGCGGGTCAGCGTGTCCACCGCGTAGCTCATCAGGTTGTAGCGCTCCTCGCGCTGATCGCCCGACAGGCAGTCCGCCATGGCGAGTGCGTCGGGTTCGAGGATGACCGCGGCCGGCCCACCGCCGATGGCGGCGGCGACACCGTCGATCCAGCCCTTGTACGCAGCGGCCGACCCGAAACCGCCCGCGGCGTAGCTCCCGCAGTCGCGATGCGGGATGCCGTAGAGCGCCAGGATCGGCATGGTGCCTGCGGCCTGCGCCGCGGCGATGTACTTGGCGTCCACCGCGGGGCTGGAGACGTTGTCCATCCAGTACGCGGTGGGGGTGTTGGCGATCGCCTGCAGTTCAGGGCTCGGGTTGCCCTGCGCGGCGCGCGCGGCCTTCGACGAGGGGTTGACGTAGAACGAGTGCCCCTCGAGCGGGTTGCCGTCGCTGGCCAGACGGACCGTCGGCCCCGGAGCAGTGGCGAGGCCCGCGGCGACCACCGAGGCGACTGTCAGGAAGGGAGCGATCGACCGCGCGACTGCGCCAACGGCTGAGGACATCACCTCAGGGAAAGTAATGGGGCGACGCGATTAGCGCCAGTCGCTCCCCGACGGGCCGGCGCGTCACGCCTCGATCCGATGCGCGCCGGACGGGTCGAGCGTCTGGGTGTAGAAGTGCATCCGCTCGCGCAACTCGGCGGGGTTGATACCGAATTCCTCGGGCCGGTATCGGTGCGCGCCTTTCCCGCCGTGGGGCTGGGCGCGGTGATGATCGGCGAGCATTCCACGGATGTCCGGCGGCTCCATTTGCGCCGCGGCGTAGATGCGACGCACCGTCGCCTCCGGGTCGGCCACCAGGTCGCGGTACTGGACGTCGAGCCAGGTGACAGTGGACGCCGCGGCCCGGGCATCGAGGGCGCGGCGCAGCCACAGCTCGGTCTGCGCCGTTTGAAACCGGCCGACGTCGACCCCGTCGACGTCGTCGCTGTAAGTGGACCGGTACGTCGCGAACAGGCTGGCGCCCGACGCCACCGTCTCCACGATGTCGCGGTGCAACTGCACGATGCAGGCGCCCGGATACGTCGCGATGACGTGGCTGAGCTCGGCGGTGTGGGCCGGCGCTTTCAGGACCCAACGGCGGCCGTCCCCGGCGTCGAGGATCTGCAGCATCCGCCGGTGCTGCGCGTACTCGGCGGCGAAGTCCTGGCCGGCGAGCCAGGACGCGTAGCCGTCGAGGCGCGTGGTGGCGGTGAAGCCCCAGTTGCGCAGGGTGGTGCCCATGCCGAGCACGCACTCCTCGGGCAGGTTCGGTCCGGAGTCGTGCACCGCGGCCATCGTGGGGTTGAGAACGTGCAGCAGGTACTGACCGGCTGCGGCCGCCTCGAGGCGGCGGACGCGTTCGTCGCCGTCGAGGTCGCCGGGTAGCCGCCACGGCGCGCCCAGCTCGGCTGGCAGCGGCGCACGTAATCGGGGGTCGCGGTCGAGTAACCGGTACAAGAAGGTGGTGCCCGTGCGCCAGCCGCCGGTGATGATCACCGGGGGTAGCAGCGGACCGTGCTCGGTGGTGGGATGTTCCTTCAGATACCGCGCCATCGCGATCCTGGCCGCGAGCCGCCCGGACGCGGTTCGCTGGGCGGTCAACGCTCCGAGGGCGTTGAGCCGGCCGTCCTCCTCGGCCGAGGCCAGGTACTGCTCCACGCCCGGACGCCACTCGCCGGGGTCGCCCAGAACGCCGACGCCGGCACCGCGGGTGCCGCGGTCGATGACGATGTCGATGGCGTCGGCACCGAGCTGGTAGCGGTCCGGGCGCGCGGCCCGATCCTGCTCGGCCGCCGCGTAGGCCGTCAACGCCTCCGGTGTGCGGGCAGGGCCGGTCCAGCCGGTCATGGGCGCTCCGCCAGATCGGTCAGGGACACGATGCGCGTCGTGGGCAGGGTGGGCTGCTGTTCGGGTTGCAGGAACCGCATCACGACAATGCCGAACGCGCGGCCCTCACTGTCGATCCAGTCCCCGGCGGCCGGTCCGGGATCGGTGGCCGAGACCACGAACCGGTAGCGTCCGCCATCGAGGTTCGCGGTGGCACCAGTGTAGGAGACCCGCCGGTGCCGGTAATCGAGCGAATTGAGAAATCTGCTGTACGCCAAGATGTTCCAGTACCGGCACGGCACCAGATCGCCTTCGACGAGCAGCGCTTCGTCGGGACCGAGCTGCCAACCGCCGCGCAGGTAGTGGATGGCCGGTTCGGTGAACACTGCTCCCCCGGCCATCTCGGTCCAGTGGTGCAACTGGTTCGGCGACTCGTGATCGGCGGCCACCGCGCCATCCCAGATGCGCGGCAGCACGGCGATGGCCGCCGAGGCTTTCGACAGCTGCTTGCCGAACCTCAGCGGGTCGATCGCCGCCGGGACAGGGGGCGGCTCGACCGGCTCGATGGCACACCACCCGATGCGATCGGTCTGTGCGTCATCGTGGAAGTGACGTACCCAGATGACGATCGCGCGATCGGGCAGGTCCAGCCAGTCGTTCTCCTGACGGCCACCGCCGACCGTCACCTGGTAATCGCCGTCGGCGTCGAACGTGATTGCATCACTGTCGATTCGGGAGCTCGCCTGGGCAGCCGCCCCGCCCGAACCGGAATAGGCGGTGATCGACACGTACGCGGCGTCGCCGCGATTGCCACGGATCAGGTAGCGGCCGCCGGGGCGGACATCGGCGACCCAGTACTGGAAGTCGGGATTGTCCATCAGGAATTTCTGACGCCAGCCGTTGAACGCGACGAACTCAGGCTTGTCGCGATCAACTTCCAAGCGGCCCAGCTGATTTGACACTGCGCGCAACAGTGCACGGAACCCGTCGGCGCGTTCGGATTCCGGCAGGGCGGCGGTGTCTGCCGCGAGTTGCGCACCGGCCGTGCGCAATCCGTCGACGAACGCCGTCCACGCCGCGACCTCGGGGCGAGCCCGGTCTGCGTCACCTTCACTGGGCGCGGTCACTGGGCATCCCCCTCACAATCCGGAAGCGGTTGCTTCCAGAATTGGATCGTGCTCGCTATGCTCACGGAATGTCAAGGCCGTACCGCGGCCAGGCCGCCGAAGCACGGTCGGCGGACCGCCGCGCCCGACTGATCCAGGCAGGCGCCGACCTGGTCGGCACCCAGGGAGTCGCCGCCATGACCATGCGCGCCGTCTGCCGCGAGGCAGAGCTCAGCCAGAAGTTCTTCTACGAGACCTTCACCGACACCGACGACCTGCTCCGCGAGGTCTACCGCAGCACGTTCGAGCACGCACGTCAGGTCATCTACGCCGCCGCCGACCCGGACGCCGATCTACCCACACGCATCCGTGCGGGAGTGGGAGCAGCAGCGCAACTGGTCGAAGAAGATCCCCGGATTTGCCGAATCCTGTTGGTGGAGCCGATCGCTGACCTCAGGCTTCGTCATTTCGTACGCGACGCCGTCGGCGCGATGACCGGACTGACGGCACCGACCGACCGAGCGGGCACCGTCGCGGCGGCGCGGGTCAAGATGCAGTACGCCACCGTTTTCGGCGCCATCATCTCGCTGTTCATCGAATGGACGGAAGGCAACCTCGGTTCCGACCATGACGTGTTCGTCGACCACGTGAGCGCCATGCTGTTGTCGTCGCCGTTGTTCGACAACGCCGTTCAGGCAGTTCCCTCGACCGGCCAGCCTGCCAGGACTCCTCGGATCAGCCGGTCGAGCTGATCGGCGTTGTCCACCAGCGGTTGTCCGATGACAAAGGTCATCATCACCCCGTTGATGAACGAGAACAGGGTTTTGGCCTGCTCGTCGATGACGTCGGGCGCCATCGGATTCTCGTCCGTGGCATGCCATTCCGTCACGACTGCGCGCGCAACCCCGTAGAACCCCTCGACGGACGCGCTGAGCGTTGCAGCCAGTTCGTCGTCACGGCCGGCCTGCAGGGCCAACTCGTAGCGGGCCTTGGCCCGGGTGAGCCACGGTTCGGTCGACGAATACATGACCAGCGTGGCGAACCCGAGCGTGCCGGCGAACTCTGTCGGATCGGCATCGGTCAACTCGGTGAGCAGGGAGAGGTCGGCGAGGTCGAGTTCGTTGAGGCGCGCGGCGATCGCGTGCATCAGCGCATCTCGGGTCCGGAAATAGAACGACGTCGTGCCGTCGGGAACCTCTGCCTTCTTGTCGACCTTGGGGTGACTGACGCCGCGCGAACCGTCCTTGCCGAGCAGTTCGATGGCAGCGTCAGCCAGTTCGCGGCGACGCTGGGCGGCGTTGTACTTCCTGCGTTCAGCGATGCCCCGCAGTCTATCGAGCGGGCATTCGAGGTCCGGGATATCGCCCCGACCGTCAGAACTGGCCGCAGTTGGGTGTGGTGGGTTCTCCGTTGAAGCGGGCGGCGATCCACTGCATGGCCGGCTCTCCGTCCACGAGCATGGGGAGCGCGTGGTTGATCACCAGCTTGTTGAGGAACGGCGGTTCCTCGTTGGTGCGGAATTCGACGTCGGCACCCTGCGCGCACCAGTCCCGGCCCAGCTGGTTGGCCGCGGTCCACGGCACCAGCGGGTCGTAGCGGTTGCTGTTGATCAGCACCGGCGCGTTCGGCTTGAACCGGCCGAGCTTCTGCAGATCGAACAGGCTGCTGAACGGTTCTTCGTTGACGAGTTTGTTGATGTCCTCGTTGAAGTAGGGCTGCAGATGCCGGAAGGCGAAGTCGACGATCGTCTGTCCCACGCACTGGCGTGACACCGACTCGAGCATGTCCTTGCCGCGCTGGGTGAGCTTCGACCGGATCGCGTCGGCGGCTTCCGGGTAGGCGGCGATGACGCCGTTGAGTGCGTAGCCGACGACGCCCACGAGCGCACTACCGTCGGCGTAGGGCAGCAGTTCCTTGAGGTCGGCCGGCGGCGCACCGGCATAGGTGCCGACGATGTTCAGTTCGGGCGCGTAGGCCGAAGCCAGCTCCGCCGCGGACGCAGTTGCACCACCACCCTGCGAATATCCCCAGAAGGCCACGGGGCCATGCGGATCCAGCGATGTCTCGGGCAATTTCATGGCGGCGCGAGCGGCGTCGAGGACGGCGTGCCCCTCAGCCAGGCGGTTCACGTAGGTGTGCATCGAGTCGGTGCCGAGACCCTGATAATCGGTCATCAGGATGGCAAAGCCGCGGGCCACCAAGGTCGCGACGAACGCCTCCTCGTAGTTGACCATGATGTCCCAGCCACCCGAGTAGTGGATGCCCTGGTTGAACTGGCGCGACGGTGCGCACTGATTGCCCTGCCCCTGAGTACCGGGCGCATAGACGAGCAGGGGGCGCGGCCCCTTTCCGGGCCAGTCGTTGTACGGCTCGAAGTAGGTGCCGGTGACGGCGATCGGATTGTTCCGAGAGTCGATGCTGCGGTACATGATCCGCGTTCCGGTCGCCATGATGGCGCCCAGCTGACCGGATGGCTCGAGCACCAGCCGGCTGGGTTCGGTGCGGATCACGTCGCCGGGCACACCGGCCGGCAGCGGGTCCGGCGGGAGATAGAAATCGGCGTACTGCGGCTCATCCCCCGTGTCGGCGAATGCCAACGTCGTAGATGCGACGAGCGACCCGATGATCAGCATGAGGACGACCACAATCCCCCCGGCATTGCGCATTACCGGACAGTAACAACAAACTGTCTCGTTCTGCCACTTTTCCTCTAAATAACTAGAGAAATACAGTAAACGTCGAGGTTGAGGGCCGTCCCACCCCTCACCCGAGTCGCGTGCGTCGCGGTCAGCGAGGATGGAAGTCATGAACGCGAACCCGCTTGGACCAGGCACCGCGAATCGGTCGAGATACCGAACGATTCACCTCCTGCTGCTGGCCGGCCTACTCACGATGGCGTTCATGTGGGGCCCCGGAGCCGGTCGCGCGCAGGCGGCGCCGGCATCGTCGGCCGGAGATGTTCTCTCCATCGGCGACCCCGCGGCGCCGGGTCAGATCGACCTCTATCTGGACCCGCTGTGCCCCTACAGCGGGAAGATGGTGCGCGACCAGGGCGCCGAGATCGGCCGGCGCATCGCGGATGGCAAGCTCCACATCAATCTGCGTCTCGTCAACTTCCTCGAAAAGTATTCGGCGAGCGGCAATTACGACAGCCGCGCCATCTATGCCGCCCACATCGTCGCCGACCACTCGCAATCGAGCGACATCACCTGGCAGTTCATCGAGCAGATCTTCGCCGCCGATCAACAGCCGAAAGAAGAAGGCGAGACGGATCTGAGCAACGATCAGCTCGCCGGGCTGGCCGACCGCGCCGGCGCACCGCCGTCAGCCCAGGACATGATCAAGCTGGGGCTTCCGATCCCCTACGACGGCCACACCATCGGCGCGAACAACCTTCCGCTGCTGCGAGCTTTCCCCGATCCCGGGGTGCCGCTGGTGGCCATCGACGGCAACGCTGTCGACGGGAATTCCGATTGGCTCGACCAGCTTCCGCGCTGACTATCGCGCGGTGCCGATCGGCGGCAGCGAGCCGATGGCATCGATCTGATCGCGCTGGGCGGCAAGGGTATCGGCGAGGAACGTTCGGGCGATGAGCAGCAGTTCAGCGATCTTCGGGTGCGCAAGCGTGTAGTACACCGCGTTGCCGACCCGGTGCCCGCTGACCACGTGATGGCGCTTGAGAACCGCGAGGTGCTGCGACAGCAGGGTCGGTTCGATATCGCTGGCCGCCAGAATCTCGCTGACCGGAGTCGGGCCGTCGCGCATCGAAAGGATCTCCAGCACCCGGATCCGCGCCGGATGCGCCAGCGCCTTGAACAGGTTGGCCTTGATCTCGTACAACGGCCGCTCGGGACCATCTAGGACGCTGTCGGTCACCGCTGCCCCAATGATTGATGGATTGATGAAATTCGCAATCCATGATACCGAGCGTTACCCTGCTGCAATGCCCACCGGCCAAGCCTCCCGCACAAAACCGGGCCCGCTGCAGTACATCGGGTACTGCTACGGCAAGCGGCTACCCGACTCCATGCGCGAGTGGGTGGCCAACGACCTCGCAGGCCCCGGCGCCACCATCCGGATGATGGTCCGTGTCGCGATCCCGGCAATCCTGGTTCTGGCGCCGATCTGGTTCATCCCGATGTCGCTCTACCTGCACGCCAGCATGACGGTGCCGATCTTCATCCCGTTCGTCTACTTCTCCCACGCCCTTAACAAGGTGTGGCGGCGTCACATGCTCGTCAAGCACGGTCTGAACCCGGCCCTCATCGACGAGCTCTCGCGGAAGAAGAACGCGCACATCCACCAGGCCTACGCCGAGCGCTACGGCCCCCGCACGGGGCCGAGTAGTAGCGGCGACATCTGACAGGCAGTTACGGCTGCAGGGTGCACAACGTCAGCGCGAAGGCCGGTGCAGAGGCCGTCGCGATGACGATGAGAACCATCGCCAAGGACTGTGGTCGCCACCAGATCGCTCGCTGAGGTTGCAGGAGTCGGGTGACCCGGTCGGCCACCGCCGTCCCCGCCGCCGCCAGCACGCCGTCGGGCAGCCGATGCCGGGTACTCAACGCGACGAGGCTCGCCAACAGCGGCTCACGGCCGTGTCTGCGGGTGGCCGCGTCGTCCGCGCACATCTCCAGTAACGCCGGCACCGACCGGGCCGCCGCCCGCATCAGGGGCAGACGCGGCAGCGCTGCGGCGAGGGTGTTGAGCGTCGCAATGACGTGATGGTGGCGGCCCCGCAGGTGCGCCCGCTCATGGGCCAGGACCGCCGCGAGCGCGGGCGGCCTCAACAACTCCAACGCAGCCGTCGTGACGACGATCGCGCGGTGCCGGCCGCCGGACACGCAGTACGCCGCGGGCTGGTCAGCCGTGATGGCGATGACGCCATCGTGGCCGGTGGGCCGGCCGATGATCCGAACCGCTTCTGCGTGTTCACGATTGGCGCGCCGCGTTCGGTACAATGTGACGATCACACGACGCGTGGTGTTGGTCGCCACTGCGGCAGTGACCGCAAGCAGGGCGACCACCAACACCGTCGCCACGGTGGGCGGCAACGTCACCGCCCCGGCGATCCCCAGTGCCTCGACGCAGAACGTCGGTGCGGTGTGGGTGATCAGGCTGTGGGCGGCGCCTGCGATCAGGATCACCAACGCCGCCACCCAGGCGAATGACGCCGTTGCGACGACCACCAGCCAGCCTGCCACCGACAGTCTGGGATGCACGTTGACCGAGATCGGGCCGGTGAACAACACCGGTGCCAGCCAGCTCAGCGCCATTGCGTAGCCGAGAAGAAACGTGACCGCGTTCATCGTGACTGCTCCTCGGTGAACCGCTTGAGCGCCTGCCGGAGTTTCTTCGAATCGTCATCGACGATCTGCTCGAGGAAGAAGTTGAGGATCAACTCACTGTCGCCGCCGGATTCGAACACCGTGCGCATCAGTTGCGCGGAGTGCTCCTCACGGGTCATGACCGGCCGGTAGCTATACGCCAGACCGACCTTCTCCCGCTCCAACCAGCCTTTTCGGAACAGGTTGTCCATGGTCGACATGACCGTGGTGTAGGCGATCTGTCGCTTGGTGACGAGCTCGTCGTGCACGCTGCGTACCGTCGACGGCTCCGCACGTGACCAGAGCACTTCCATCACCACAGCTTCGAGATCGCCAAACCCTTTGATTCCCATATTCATTACCGCCTGCGTGGGTGCGCCGTCACCAGTTGGTGGTCTCGCGCATCAAACCTATGTAGCGCGATAGTAGCTTCTCGGCTCATCTGACCGTGCTCTCACCGACGGCACGCTTTCGCCACAACCGGATCGACCTCCACACGATGAGTGCCAGTACGACGCCCAGGATCAGCCGGAGATCACTGACCCCCGACGACAATCGGCCCAGCCAAACTTGCAGGTCATACTGGGCGTCGACGGACAGCAGCCCGCCGAGATTCGCGGTGCCGTCAGTGAACAGGAACAGCCCGCCCAAAACGATGAAGATCGCCCCGGTGAGCAGCGAGGTGGTGTGGGTCTCCAGCGGGCCCAAGCGCACCGGCCGGCCCCGCAGCCAGGTGCGTTCGGACAGGTTGAAGCGCTCCCACAACCAGGCGAGTAGGAACAACGGCGCCGCCATGCCAAGGGCGTAGACCGCCATCAGCAGTGCCCCGTAGGCCGGGTCGGCGCCCATCGCCGACATGGTCAGGACCGCGCCCAGCAGCGGGCCTGCGCAGAAGCCCGCCAGTCCGTACACAGCGCCCAACGCGAGCACCGACACGGTGCCGGAGATCTTGATCCGGGCCGTCATCCGTTGCATACCCGACAAGCCGAACCCCTTGCCCAGCAACGCCATCAGGCCGAAGCCGATCAGTACCAGCCCTCCAGCCATGGTGACTTCGCTGCGATAGCGAGTGACGATGCTGCCCAGCGCCCCGACGCCGGCTCCCAACGGCACCAGTACCGCACAGAGACCCACCCAGAACGCCACAGTGCGCTGGACCAGCAAGCGCGTCCGGTCGAAGGCGTAGGCGAAAAACGACGGCAACAGCAGGGCCGAGCACGGGCTGAGCAACGAGGCCAGCCCGCCGAGGAAGGCTCCGAGCAGACCGACGCCACTCATCGCTTGGCCAGTGCCCCGTCGATGGCCGTCACGAAATCGTCCGTGGGCTGCGCGCCGAGCATGGGCACGTCATTGATCAGGAAGGCCGGAGTGCTGGGGACACCAATCCCGGTGCCCTGCGCCAGATCGGCGTTGATCGCGTCGTCGAAGGTGCTGCCGCGCATTGATGCGGTGAATCTGTCGATGTCGGGGACACCGGCCTGCCTGGCGAAGCCGATCAGATCCTCGTCCGTGAGGTCGGCCTTCGACCGCTCCGGCGCGGCCGCATAGACAGCCCGGTTGAACTCCCAGAACCTGCCCTGCTCGGCCGCCGCGCGTCCGGCGCGTGCTGCCGTCATCGACTGCGGGCCGAAGATCGGGTAGTCACGCCACTCGATCCGGAGTTGGCCGGCGTCGACGTAGCGCTTGACGAGTTCGGGCTCGGTGTCCCGGCTGAACTTCGCGCAGAACGGGCATCGGTAGTCGGAGAACACCACCAACGCCACGGGTGCGTCGGGATCCCCCAACGCCAGCGGGTCACCGGGCTGCCGGCGTTCCACCGGACTGTGGCCCCGGTCGGCATCACCGCCCGCCGCGCCGGGCGCCTGCGACGTCGCCGCCGGGCCCGCCGCGGGTGCCGCGGTGACGGCGTCAGTGCCGGGACGTATCAGCAGGTAGGCGATCAGCGCGGCGCCGATGACAATCAGGACTCCGATGAAGATGAGGTCCTTCTTGACGCTCTCTCGCCGTCCACTCACTACGCACCTCCATGCTAGCCTCACCCTACGTAGCTACGCCGTAGCTACGTATTCCGTTCTAGCACACTGCGCCGCCGGGACGCGGCCGACAGAGGGGAGGCGCCGGGATGTTGGCGGCTGTACCGCGGAGGCGACCACTACCGATCCTGTCGCTGGCCTTCATCGTCGCCATCGGCGCGACCCTCTGGCTGGCCCGGCCGACGTCGATGCCCACCGAACTCACCGCCGGCGAACAGGCCCAGGTCAGCTTCACCGCGACGTCGGGTGCCACCTTGGTCGACGGAGGGACCTACGGTGTCGGCACGGTGATCGTCGCCAACTTCGACGAACCCGTTGCCGACCGCATCGCAGCGGAAAAACGGCTGTCGGTGAAAACCGATCCGTCCGTTGATGGTTCCTGGTATTGGATGGACAACCGGCACGCCCACTGGCGGCCGCAGAGCTACTACCGTCCCGGCACCGAGGTGGTCGCGGCGGCCGACGACCGGGGCGCCGGCCGGATTTCCTTCCGGATCGGGGAGTCGCACGTGTCCGTCGCCGACGACGCCACCAAACAGATCCGCGTCTACCGCAATGACGAGCTGGTCCGCACGATTCCCACCTCCATGGGCATGGGCGGATCAGAAACCGTTGCAGGCAAGACCATTTCGTTCTGGACTCAGCCCGGCGTGTACACGGTGATGGACAAGTCCGACACCGTGGTCATGGATTCGTCGACCTACGGCCTGCCCGTCGACTCACGCCTGGGCTACAAGGTGACCGTCAACAACGCGGTACGGCTGACCAACAGCGGAATCTACGTCCACCAACTCGACAGCACGATCTGGGCGCAAGGCAAGACCAACACGTCGCACGGATGCCTGAATGTCAATGCCGACAATGGGCGATGGTTCTACGAGTTCTCCCAACCCGGAGACGTGTTCGAGGTCCGAAACACCGGCGGCGATCCGCTGCCCATCTGGCAGAACGGCGACTGGGGTGTGCCGTGGGACGAGTGGCTCGGCGGCAGCGCCCTACGGTGACGGCGTGGGTTCCATCGCGACAGCATGCTCTGCGGCGCGACGGCCCGAGAAGACGCAGTCGGCGATCGACAATCCACTGACGTAGGAGTTCACACACAGTCCGATGGCCGTCCGCCCCGCCGCGTAGAGACCCGGAATCGACTCGCCGGCAGGGGTTGTCACCGCACCGGTGAGTTCGTCGACGATCAGGCCGCCCAGGGTGAACATCGGGCACGGGTTGAGCAGGCTGGGCCTGATCGATATCGAGATCAGTGAGAACGGCCCCTGTTCAACAGGTTTGACGAACTCTGCCGGCTTGCCCATCGGATCCGGCAGCCCGGCCGAGGCGGCCGCGTTGTGTGCCGCGACGGTCGCCACCAACCCCGCCGGGTCGACACCGGCCTTGGCGGCAACTTCTTCCAGGGTGTCGGCCACGACCCGGTCGGTACGCAACATGGCTTCCATCTGCAGGCGTTGGAACCAGATGGCCTGCTCGGGAAGCTGGGCTCGCGCCTGCTTGAGCAGCCGGTGGTCGGCCAGGATCCAGCCGCGTCCGCCGTGGTCTTGAATCATCGCGTGGCCGACCGCGGCGCCGTAGCGGGACTCGTCGATGAATCGCTGTCCGTGTTCATCGACCACGAGGCCTCCCAGGAACGCGCTGGGCGGGGTGATGAAGCGCCACGCGGACACGTTGTCGAGGCGATCGACCGCAGCGCCGACCTCGGCGGCCAGCGCGATGCCGGCACCGTCATCCCCGGTGGTGCCCAGCTGAAGCCCTTCGCGGTACGCGGGTGCATGCTCGGCGATCAGCTCGCGGTTGGCGATGTATCCACCCGCACTGAGAATGACCGCCTTGCGCGCATGGATGTCGACAGTGCGGGCGTACCGACTTTCCAAGCGGTCCAACAGCTTTTCCATCGCGGCCCGCAGCGGCGGATAGTAGATGCCCGGTTTGACCGCCAGCTCGGCATACGCGCGATAGCGGCGCCGAACCCACGCCGGTGCGTGCGCAAGCGTGCTCGTCCGCACACCGACCACCCGGCCGCTGGGATCGGTCAACAACGCGACAGCGCGAGTGAGGAACTGTGTGCGCACGCCGCGTGCGGCTGCCGATGCCGCGAGAGGCTGATAGATCTTCTTGCCCGAAGCCCCCGGCCCCTTGGCCCGGTGACCACGTTGCGCCGGCGGCGTGATCTCACGAAAGCGCCCGGAGTTCTCGCTGCCCGAGTAGTAGAGGTAGTACTTGTTGTTCGGATACGACGTCTTGTACGGACAGACCGAAGCCTCGAACGGCACGCCGTGTTCGGTGAGCCAGTCGATCATCGCCGGACTGTCGTCGACGAAACGCCGCAGCGTCTCGGGACGCACCGCGTCGCCGATCTCGGCCTGCAGGTAGGCGTACATCGCCTCGGCGTCGTCCTCGACTCCGGCCTGGCGCTGAACCCAGGTGCCGCCACCGGCATAGATGATGCCGCCGGACACCTGCGTCGCGCCGCCGCCGTTGAAACGGTCGATGGCCAGGACGTCGGCGCCTCTCGAGCGCGCCTCCAGCGCTGCGCAGACCCCCGCGGCTCCGTATCCGACCACGAGGACGTCGGTTGTCTGCGCCTCTGTCATGACTCTCCCGCACATCGTTACCACCGAACTAGACATCTAGTTTGTACTCAAAGTACAAACTCTGCGCAAGGACGCTCGTAGACTGCGCTCGTGGCTGAACTGACCGGGCGCACCGTGCCTCCTGCGGTGGCCGAGAAGCTGTACGCAGCGACGGACCTCATCGCCACCCGCGGGCTGCAGAAGACCAAGATCGAGGACATCGCCGCAGCATCGGGAGTCCCGAAGGCAACGCTGTACTACTACTTCAAGGGCAAGGACGACATCCTCGCCTTCCTGTTCCGGGATTCCCTCGATGCGCTCGCCCGGGATGTTGCCGCGGCCACCGATGCTCCCGGGCCGGGCCGAGACCGGTTGGCCGCCGTGGTCCAGGTCCAGATTGCCCACACCATGGGCCGACCGGGCACCAGCCAGGCGCTGGTCGGCGACCTCGGGCGCGCCATTCGCCTGCCCGATCTCGCGTCGGCAGTTCAAGAGGCTTTCTACGAACCCATCGCCCGCGTGCTGAAGGCCGGGGCCGCCGACGGTTCACTGCGCAGTCTTGCCGACCCAGAAAGCTCCGCGATCAGTATCTTCGGGGCGATCATGATGACCGCCGCGCTGCACAGCGTCATCAACTCGACCAAGACCCAGAACGAAATCGCCGACGAGGTCATGGATTTCATCCTCAACGGCCTCGCGCCGCCGAGCTGACCATCCATTCCAAACTGGGATCTCACGAAACCTGCGGTCGGAGCGTCTACAGAACGTGAAAGCCAAACAGCCCTTCGAGGCAGTGGTCGAGGACCACGGCCCCACGGTACTGCGGGTGTGTAGGGCCGTCGTCGGACCGATCGACGCCGACGACGCGTGGTCGGAAACGTTCCTGGCCGCGATGAAGGCCTATCCGGACCTTCCGGCTGACGCGAACATCGAAGCGTGGCTGGTGACGGTCGCTCACCGCAAGGCGATCGACATCACCCGGGCCCGGTCGCGCCACGCGATCCCCACCGACACCGTGCCGGAGACACCCACCACACCGCAGCACGACCGCGACGACGACCTGGCCGATGTGCTCGAGCGCCTACCGACCAAACAGAAGCAAGCCGTGGCCTACCACTACCTGGCCGGCCTGCCTTATGCCGACATCGCGGCCATCCTCGGCGGCAGCACCGATGCCGCCCGGCGCGCCGCCGCCGACGGCATCGCGACCCTCAGACGTACCTATCGGAGCGGCTCCGCCGCCATCAGTACCTCCCGGAGAGGAGAAACCCGATGAACACCGACCACGACCTCATCCACGATCTGGCGCAGATGGCCGACGGCACCGACCACATGGCCACCCTGCGGACACGACTGGCCGTTGCCGCCGACCGCGACGGCATTCTCGACGTCGCCTACCGAATCGTCGACAGCCCGGTGGGCCCGCTGCTGGTGGCCGCCACCGACCAGGGCCTGGTGCGCGTCGCCTATGCCAATGAAGACCACGACGTCGTCCTGCAGCAGCTCGCCGACAAGGTCAGCCCACGCATCCTGCGCGCACCAACCCGTCTCGACACCGTGGCCCGGGAACTCGACGAGTACTTCGCCGGTACCCGCCGCACCTTCGACATCGTGCTGGACTGGCGGTTGTCCGCGGGATTCCGCAGCACGGTGCTGCACCACCTCCCGGAGATCGGTTACGGGCATACCGCCAGCTACGCAGCTGTGGCCCAGCTCGCCGGCAACCCCAAAGCCGTACGTGCAGTGGGGAGCGCCTGCGCCACCAACCCCCTGCCGGTCGTCGTGCCCTGCCACCGCGTCGTGCGCAGCGACGGGGCGATGGGCGGCTACCTCGGAGGTGTGGAAGCCAAACGACTTCTGCTGGATTTGGAGGCCGCCGCATGAGCGTCGCAGGTGGGCCGTGGGCAGACCGCGTGGCCGCAGCCGACTGGGATGCGATCCGTTCGGACCTCGACAGCGTGGGCTGCGCTCTTACCGGTCCGCTGCTCACCGCTGCCGAGGCCGACCGGATCGCCGCGCTCTACCCCGACGAGCGCCGGTTCCGCTCCACGATCGACATGAGCCGATACCGCTTCGGGGAAGGCGAGTACCGCTACTTCTCCACCCCCTATCCCGACGCCGTCGTCGCGCTCAAGCACGCGCTCTATCCCCGGCTGTTGCCGATCGCGCGCGACTGGTGGACCAAACTTCGCCGGGAAGCGCCATGGCCCGACGATCTGGACGACTGGCTGGGCATGTGCCACGCAGCGGGACAGACCAAAACCACCGCGATCCTGCTCAAGTACGAGGCCGGCGACTGGAACGCCCTCCATCGAGACCTGTACGGCGAGCTGGTCTTTCCGCTGCAAGTGGTCATCAACCTGACCAGCCCCGGCGTCGACCACACCGGCGGGGAGTTCCTGCTCTACGAACAGCGGCCGCGCGCGCAGTCGCGCGGCACCGCCACCGTCATACCGCAGGGGCACGGCCTGGTCTTCACCACCCGGGACCGGCCGGTGCCCTCGGCCCGCGGATGGTCGGCAGCGCCGGTGCGGCATGGGGTTTCCGTGGTTCGTAGCGGTACGCGATTCACTCTGGGGCTTGTCTTCCACGACGCCGCATGACGTCGAACATCAAGCGGTACACGCTGACGGGAGCGGATGGTCAGCCATACCGCAGCGTCACACCCGGAATCCTGGGTGGGCATCGCGGCAGCAAGCTCTACGGCCGCCTGGACTGCCCGTCGGCCCTGCGAGCCATCGCGGCCGGCGGATACGTGCGCAACCGTGTCTTCTTCGCCGACGAGGCCACCGCCGTCGCCGCCGGCTACCGGCCCTGTTCGGTCTGCCTGCCCGACGACTACCGGTTCTGGAAACAGACGGCGCGCCATTTCCCCCTGTGACCTGGGCCACTGCAATTCTCACCGGCGAACCGCGACGCATTGTGAGATCGGACAATCGCTACCATCAAGGCGGTACTCATCCGAGGGGCCAGCCCACACGACCCACAGGACGCTTGATTTGAACTCGCCAGAACTCGCCCATTGGAATGCTCAGGAAGCACTCGCGGAGGCGATGATCCCGATCATCGGCACCCTGTACCGGGCGAAGGGCGTGACAGTCCTGCTGCACAGCCGGTCGCTGGTGAACCGGTCCGTCATCAAGATCCTGCGGACGCACCGGTTCGCGCGACAGGTCGGCGGTGAAGAACTGTCGGTCGAAGAGACCTTCCCGTTCTTGCAGGCGCTGGCCGATCTGGACCTGGGCCCGTCGAAGATCGACCTCGGCCTGCTGATCATGGCGTACCGCGCCAGCGATGAGGGATTGTCGGTGCCCGAGTTCACCGCGCAGGTCCTCAGCGACGTGACCGGCGAGAACAAGAGCGAACCGCAGGGTCCGCGGGACGTGGTGCTCTACGGGTTCGGCCGGATCGGCCGGCTCGTCGCGCGCCTGCTGATCGAGAAGGCCGGCTCCGGAAACGGCCTCAACCTGCGCGCTGTGGTGATCCGCAGCAACGGGGAGGGCGACCTCGCCAAGCGGGCGTCGCTGCTGCGCCGCGACTCGGTGCACGGCCAGTTCGACGGCACGATCAAGGTCGACACTGAAACCAACAGCCTCATCGCCAACGGCAACGTCATCAAGTTCATCCACAGTGACGATCCGGCGACCGTCGATTACACCGAGTACGGCATCGACAACGCGATCCTGATCGACAACACCGGCAAGTGGCGTGACCGCGACGGCCTGTCCAAGCACCTGCGGCCCGGCATCGCGAAGGTCCTGCTGACCGCCCCGGGCAAGGGCGACGTCCCGAACATCGTGCACGGGGTCAACCACCGCACCCTCGACCTCGAACAGCAGATCTTCTCGTGCGCATCATGCACGACCAACGCGATCGTTCCCCCGCTGAAGGCAATGGACGACGAGTACGGCATCGCCCGCTGCCACGTGGAGACGGTGCATTCGTTCACCAATGACCAGAACCTGCTGGACAACTATCACAACGCCGACCGTCGCGGCCGGTCCGCGCCGTTCAACCTGGTCCTGACCGAAACCGGTGCGGCCTCCGCTGTCGCCAAGGCCATGCCTGACCTGAAGGCCAAGATCAGCGGCAGCTCGATCCGCGTTCCCACCCCGGATGTCTCGGTGGCGATCCTGAACATGCAGCTGCACCGCCCGACGACCAAGGAAGAGGCCCTGGAGTACCTGCGCCAGGCGTCCCTGTCGGGACCGTTGAGCCGCAACCTCGACTACACCGCGGCGACCGACGCAGTGTCCAGCGACTTCATCGGGTCACGTGCGGCCAGCATCATCGATGCCAACGCGACGATCGTCGACGAAGACAACGTGATCCTCTACGTCTGGTACGACAACGAATTCGGCTATTCGTCCCAGGTGGTGCGCACGGTGCAGTACCTGTCGGGCATCGAGTACCCGACGTATCCGCAGATCGGGGCCGACGCGGATCAGACGGTCTTGGTCACTCCGTAGTACGCGACGACGTCTTGGGACCCCGGGGCTGCGCTGGTCAGCTTTGCGAATGACCGCAGAAAAGACTGGCCAACGCACCCATCGATCTTGATGTGCACGTCTTTGAGCGTGACCCGGGAATCCTTGCCTTTGAACTTCATTTCGGTGACCGGGACGTCGATGACCTCGCCCGGTTTCGGGCGCACTTCGACATTGCCCTGAATCGGTGCGTTGATCCCGCCGAGGCCAGTCCGGCTGACCGACGAGGAAAGGCCGAGGCTGCCGGTCAGGCGAACCGAACCCAACTCGATACCGCAGCCGATCTGGTAACCCGCCTCGAGCGTGCCGCCCTGCAACGACGTGGTGCCGCTACCGCTGATGTTGCCGGTGAATGTCCCACCAGCCAGGTACTCACGCGACGAGGTCGCGGTGGTCAGGGCTGGGATCGGCAATTGCGTCTCATCCCTGGCCGTGAGCTTCAATACCCAACCGTCCGGCGTCGTGACCACGGACGGTTCCGCGGAGCCGACGGTCCCGGTGTCCGGCGGGGCTCCGGGTTCGCCTTCGACGGGCGGCAGAGCATCTGCGTTCGGCTCGTGCGGCAGGACGGGTTCGGGAGCGGCGGTCGCGTGGGGCGCCGGCACCGCCAGCGCACCTACCGCAAACAATGCAGCAAGAATCTTGGTCATGTCAGTTGTTGACACCTCTCGGAACGTAAACGATTGAGCGAGTGTGAGTTTGAGGCCGGGACTTCACACGGCCTTGGTCACGCCCACGTAGGAGACGACATCCTGCGTGTCGGCGGTGGAGCTGGTGAAGGTCGCGTATGAGCGAATGAAGGACTGGCCGACGCAGCTGTCGATCTTGATCCGCAGGCCGGTGATCGTCACACGTGCCGCATCACCCTCATATTCGATCTTCGTCACGGGGACGACGGATGCCGTGCCCGGCTTGAGAGTGGGGCGGATCTGCGCGAAGAGACCACCTCCGACGCTCGGCACTCCCGCGGAGCTCAGCGAGGGCGTGATATTGCCGCCGAACCTCGCATCGACGACATCGGCACTGATGCCACAACCGATTTGGTATCCGGCCTCCAACGTGCCACCGGCCAGCGCGGCCTTGCCAGAGCCGGTGACCTCGCCCAGAAACGTTCCACCCACCAGGTATTCGCGCGAGGACACGGCGGTAGTCAACGGAGCCACGTCGAGCTGCGTTTCGTCCACTGCCTTGACCGAAAGCGTCCAGCCCTCGGGTGTCGGCAAGATCCCCGGCGCCGCCGACGGGACGGTGCCGTTGTCGACTTCGGGCGCAGGTGCAACATCGGGCGCCGGCGGAGCTGGAATCGGCTGGGCTCCAGCCTGGTTGGCGCCGGCAAGAGAAGCAAAAGCGCCGAGCGAACAGGCGACAGCCAGTGGTGCAAGGGTTTTCAGCATGGTGCGGCGGCGGGCCTCTCAGTAATCGAAGATTTCTTCCCGAGGGAACGTAGCAGTGCCCGTGAAGCGGTGTCACCAGCCAGCGATCAGTTGCACATAAATAGTTGGGACGCAGCGTTTCCCGTAGGTGAATGACGGGGAAACTGTGCCTGGACATTAACCGGTAGCCACAGATGGCAAGCCATCACACTGACGCAATACTTTGTCCCACAGGCGTTTTCCGCACGAGAGTTGCGAAACACTTTAGAAACTCATGCATTGACGCAGAGATGAGGGGCTCGACAGGAGCACCCATCAGAACTACGTGCCCAAGCGCCCTGGGGTGACGGAGATCCGGCTGATCGCGATGCCGATGCTCACGGCGATGTACTCGCGGGCCGTCATTGCAGCATCATCGCGGCTGACGGCGGTCACGACTTGATCGAGTTCGGGGATCCTTACGCGGTAGCCGTGCCGCGTGGGTTCGACCTCGATGGTGAAGCGGTGATCCGGTAACGGCATCGGCCGCGGCCGAAAGAACCGCATGTTCAGAGATTCCAGCAGACAGTCAATCTGGTACTGCTCCCGGCGCTTGCGTCTGATGGCTTCACGAAGGCGTGGCGTCCGACGCCGGTTGCGATCGTCGGCCGCGTGTCTGACGAGCAGTTCGCAGTCACGGGCCAACTCTTCTTCGACCTCAGCCCGCTGCGACTCCAGGAGTCCCCGGTAGTAGCGGGCCTGCCGCAGCTCCTGCTGACGGGTCAGCTGGACGACCTCGTCGCGCTCCGCGGCAGCATCGAGCCTCTCGGGCTCATCGGCAACACTCAGCGCTCGGATCGATGTGCCGGCACGCTGCTGATCGCAGGAGGGGACCGACATCGTCACTCTGACATTCTGCGGACACTAACGGTGTCCGCCGGAGACTTCATATCAACTTCATGTCATGCACGCGTGGGGATCGGCGCCTTCACAACCGTCGGGGAACGCGGATCCTGGCCAGGTCCTCGGCCGTGATCACCTCGCCGCCGAAGACCTCGGCTGCCTCGTCGTGATGATGCCGGGCATCGTCGTAGCGCTGGGAGAAATGGGTCAGCACCAGCCGCCGCACGTTGCTCGCGGCGGCGACCTGACCGGCCTGCCGCGCGGTCAGATGGCCGTAACGCGAAGCCAGCTCGGCGTCCCCGTTGAGGAACGTCGCTTCGATCACCAGGAGGTCTGCGTCCTCTGCCAAGGCGTACACGGCGTCGCACAGGCGGGTGTCCATGATGAAGGCGAAACGCTGGCCCGGCCGAGGCTCACTGACCTCGGACAGCCGCACCCGGCGGTCACCGATACGCACTTCTCCGGTCTTCTGCAGTTCGCCGACGAGTGGTCCGGCAACCCCGAAACGTGCCAGCGAGTCAGGCACCATCTTCCGGCCATCGGGCTCGACGAGCCGGTAGCCGATCGAGGGCACCGAATGGTCGAGCGTGCGCACCTCCAGATGGCCGAATGCACCATCGGCGACCGGGCCGTCGGCGCTTATCGGGTGCTGCTGCACGTCGAGTGTGTCGTGGAAAATGCTCGCGTGCCGAAGGCGGGCGAAGTACTCCTGGCCGGACGCCGGATAGTAGGCGTGCAGCGAATGCGACGCCCCGTCCAGCGACATGCGTTGCAGCACTCCCGGGACCCCGAGGCAGTGGTCGCCATGAAAGTGGGTCAGACACAGCCGGGTGACGGCACTGGCCGAAACACCTGCGAGGATCAGCTGGCGTTGTGATCCCTCTCCGGGGTCGAACAGCAAGCCCTCGCCGTCCCAACGCAGCAGATATCCGTTGTGATTGCGGTGACGTGTCGGCACCTGGCTGGCGGTACCGAGCACGATCAGCTCGCGGATCGACACAGGCTGCTCAGCGTTCCACGCTGGCCAGCACAGTGTTGTCGGCATCGACGATGTTCAGCTTTCGCAGCTTCGGCATCGGAATCGACGTCGCCCCTTGTACGACGCCCGCCCCGGTAGGCATGGCGGCCCAGGTGGCGGCCGGCTGCATCTGTCCGCTGTCGTCCATCGTCCGCAGTGTGAATACGCCATCAGGCGGCAACTGTTTCAGGTCGAGCACGATGGCGGTCCCCCACGGCTTCGGCGTCAACGTCACTGACCCGGAGGCGCCGGCCGCAGCGACCGAATGCATCGCAAAGGTGCCCGTACCCGGCGGGGCCGTATCGCCGCGCGGGATGACCAGCACCAGTGCGACGGCGGCCAGTATCGCGGCGCACGCAGCCAGCGTCACCCGGTGGCGGACACGGCGGGTCGCTGCGGCACGGCGGTCGGCGAGCATGTCGCGCAGTGCCAGTTCCGACTCCCCATCGTCGGTGGGCTGGGTATCCAGATCCGCCCGGTCGACCTTGCTCAGGAGAGCCGGCAGGGGCGCGAAATCTGCAGCTTGGGCGCGGCACTGTGCGCATTCTTTGAGGTGCGCCTCGAACCGCCCGCGTTCCTCGGCATCGAGACCCCCGAGGATATAGGCGCCGAGAAGAACATGAGGTTCGTCGATCACAGCAGCCCCATCTCGTCGAACACCGCTCGCAATGCGCGCACTGCGTAGTAACTGCGTGACTTCACGGTACCCACAGCAACATTGAGCCTATCCGCTGCTTCAGCAACAGTGAGGTCGTCGAAGTACAGCGCTTTGACCACCTCACGATGTTCGGGGGACAACCGTTGCAACGATTCACCGATGACGATCCGCTCCAAGGATTTGTTGACGACATCGGCACTGGGCAGTCCAATATCGGTGTCCACAAGCACCTCACCTCGCCGTGACCGTCGCCGCCATTGATCGACGATGACGTTCCGGGCCACTGTGAACAGGAATGATCTGGGATTGCCGTCGTCAGCGTCGATCTGGTCGATGTTCTTCCAGGCCCGCGCGAACGTCTCCTGCACGACGTCCTCACGGTGCTGTACATCGACGACATGTCCGGCGACGAATCGCCGGACCGCTTCGCCGTGCATGGTGTACAGCATGGTCAAGAGCCGGTCGTCGGCCGCACGTTCACGCTGTGCGGCCGACGATCGGCGACGTCGCGGACGGTTCACCACGTTCAGTACCGGGGTAGCCCGTCAGATTGCACAATCCCCCACTTGGAATTGGCCAGCTCCTTACCCACGCCCTCATGTTGCCCGACCGTCTTGTCCTGGATGAAGGTGTAGAGCGGGCGCGAATTCAAGGTCAACTGGCGGGTGCCATCCGGGCGTAGGTACACACCCAATACTCCATCAACACCTGCCACCTGCGCAGGCAACGGATCGGGGGCGGCGACGGCAGGCCACTTCTGTAGGCAGCGCTCGCCGCAGCCACTGGTCGCGAGAGTGTCGCCCTGGAACGCGTACACCGTCATTCCGCGCGCGTCGACGACGATCTCACCCAGGTCCGATACCTGTTTTGCGAGGATCGGTTCCGGCCCGGCCGGCTCGTCGGCGTTCGCGTGAACCGGCGCTGCGAATCCGACGACCACGCCTGCGGAAAACAGCGTTGCACCAATAGTTCTTCTCATCCGAGTGATATCCACGGGCTTACGTACGCCGATGGAGCTCAAGAGGTTCATCGCCCCCGAACGTCATTCGGCGCAGCATGCCATCGCGCAGTGTCAGCGTGTGCCAGAGCACCGCCGACACGTGTGCCGCGATCATCGCGACCAGGGCGTACGCCACGACCGAGTGAGCGTCCCGAAGCAGACCGAACAGCTCAGCAGTCACAGGGACGACCGGTGGCAGCCGAAGCGCGCCGCCCAACACAACCGGCACTCCGCTCGCAGACAGCATCGCCCATCCGAGCAGCGGTTGTACCAACAGCAAGGCGTACATGGCGAGTTCGGAGCCGACAACCGCGATGCGCTCGACCCGGCCGACGGTCGCGGGGAGAGCGGGCCCACGATCAGTGAGCCTGTTGAGCACACGGATCACGAACACCACGAACACGAGTGCGCCCAGAACCTTGTGCACGCTGCGGAGCACTGCGTAGTCCGCGAGGGAGTTGGCCAGGACAAACCCGACCACCAGTGTGCCGAACACGAGCACTGCGGCCAACCAATGCAGAACGCGGGTGCCCAGCGCATAGCGGGAGCCGGATCGGATGGCCGACGCGATCACTGCGCCGCCTCCCCGGCCTCGACCTGCGGGGCTTCGCCGGCAACGCCGGCGCGCCGACGAAACGATGCCGCGTACACCGCCGAGCGTGCGGGGAGTAGCGGGTCTTCCGAGGGTTCGATGCCGTCCGGCAGCACCATGGGATCGAAATTGACATCGCGGGCGTTGCCCGCCGACTCCGTCGCGATGGAGTCCAGCACCACGGTCCCCGTGTCGATCGTGCGCCGATCAGCCGGCCACGCGACGGTGGCGTCGCGCACATCGTCCTCCGACTCACCGATCGTCACCAATAGGCGCCACCGCAACGGCTCGGTGCGGATATCGCGAATGACGCTGTCGAACAGCCGGTTCGGATTGCTCGAAGTTTCGTCGGGTGGCCTTACCTCCCGCAGCGGGCTCAGTGACCATCGCACGGGTATGCGGTCACCGTTCGCGTTCACAAAGTAGAAGGCGTTGAGCCCCCGGAAGGTGCTGTCGGCAAAGCCCGAGGTGAGCGGTTGCTGCTTGATCACCGACATGGCGCTCGCGGTTTCAGGATGGTCGGCCAGGAAACGTGCCATGACGTTGGGATCAGGCTTGCCGGTCCCGGGCACGGGTTTGGAGGCGAGCAATCGGTCGTAGAATCCCTGTACGGAATTATCCTGGAATACCGGAATATTCAGCATCGCGGTTCGCCACTGCCCACCACCCGGATACCCCATGGCCAGGCCCAGTCCCCGCGGAGCATCGACGGTGTCGGCCACCGTGGGATTTCCTCCCGGCACCGAGAACCGTCCTACCAACGGGGTGCGGCCGACCTGGAAAACCGCAGCCTTGGTGATCTCCGACCCGGCACCGTTGCTCTCGAAAAACCCGCTTACCGCAACGCCTTTCGCATGATTCAGCCGATAACCGCGATGGACCCCGGCAACCTTGTAAAACGCGTCGACGAACGCCTGAGGGGTCAACCTGCTCCGCGATCCAAGTGGACCGCGGGCGTAGAGCACCGCACCCAGGTCGGTGGCAAGGAACCCGCCGACCACCGCGATACCGAGGACAACGCTGCGTCGAGTGACCACACCGCTACGCCGTGATGAGTGCACGACCGAATTGCGAACCATGAACGACCTACCTATACCTGTTGGGCCAGTACCCGGGGGTATACGCCGGACCGGCACCGAAGGTTCACCGCGATCGATGCGGGGTCTTCTTGCCCAGCCCAGGCCACACTGGAGCAGCGTCGTGCGCGCCCGCGGCTGGACTCGAACCAGCAACCTCCTGCTTCGTAAACAGGCGCTCTCTCCATTTGAGCTACGCGGGCATCCCGTGCCGTGCCCCTGGACGGACTCGAACCGTCAACCTTCGCCGGCGGAGGACGACGCTCTATCCGATTGAGCTACAGGGGCATGGACATGGGTGGGGTGGCGAACGGGATTCGAACCCGTAACGACCAGGATCACAACCTGGAGCTCTACCGGATTGAGCTACCGCCACAGCGGAAGTGAAGGGATTCGAACCCCCAGCCGCGGGGTCACCGCGACCACGGCTTAGCAAGCCGCTACATTACCGTTCTGCCACACTTCCCGGAATTGCCAGTGCCCCGCGCAGGACTCGAACCCGCTCCGCCGCCGTGAAAGGGCAGCAGACTACCCATATCCGAACGGGGCCTGCACAACGTAGTCCGTAGGAGAGTCGAACTCCTGCTGTCTGGTTGAGAACCAGGTGTGCTGCCATTACACCAACGGACCCTGCGCTGCCCGCTCAGGATTCGAACCTGAAACCCTCTGGGTCAAAACCAGATGCAGCTACCAATTGTGCTAGCGGGCAGAGAATGTGGTCTGCGCGGAGGGATTCGAACCCCCTGAGCCGAAGCAACTGGTTTACAGCCAGCCGTGACACACCATCGTCACCGCGCGCAGATCGCTCCCCCGGCTGGATTCGAACCAACAACCTTCGCCTTAACAGGGCGCGGCTCTACCGAATTGAGCTACGAGGGAGTAGATGGGCGGCCGGGGCGGACGACTTCCACTCATTGCGTCGTCCGCCCCGGCGGGTGAAGCATCATTGTTCAGGCCATCGCCGGCACGCGGTAGCGGTCCCGCTCACGCGGCTCGTACGGCTCCCAGAACAACCGCATCCCAGCCTCTTCGGGAGTGCGATTCCCCTTGCGTCCGTTGCACGGTGCGCACGCAGCGACGAGATTGAGCCAGGTGTTCTGGCCCCCACGCGACTCCGGCACGACGTGGTCCAGCGTGTCGCCGTGTCCCCCGCAGTAGGCGCAGGTGTAGCCGTCACGTTCCAGCACCCCGGCACGGGCTGCACGATGGCCAGGCCGGTACGGCACGTGGATGTACTCACGTAGCGCGACCGACACGGGCAACTCGATGACCGTCGACGGGCTGTGTATGTGTACGGCTGGGCTGTGGCGCTCGATCACGTAGACCGAACCCCGCAGCAGCAGCCGGATCGCCTCCTGCCAGGTCACGTGGGTCAGCACGCGGTAGTCGGCGTTGTAGACCGTCACGGCCTGCTGACGGTTCGTGTGTTGACGAAAGTCCTTCATGACCGCGTGCCTCCTCTCTGATTGTCGTCGCGGACTGATGGCACGGACGGAGGGACTCGAACCCCCAACCTGCGGCTTTGGAGACCGCTGCTCTCCTCTGTTGAGCTACATCCGTTTGTTGGTCGGAACCGCTGACGGGCCTCGAACCCGCTCTGCCAGTTTGGAAGACTGGCGTGCAAACCTGTTACACCTCAACGGCATGAAATATTGGTGCGCCGTGGGGGTTTCGATCCCCCGTCCCCAGATTAAGAGCCTGGTGCTATCCCAACTCAGCTAACGGCGCGAGTGGGTGCGGTGGGCCGCCCGGGACTCGAACCCGGAACTCATGGGTAAAAGCCACGAGTGATACACGATTTCACCAACGACCCGTTCAACGATGCTGGCCGGCGAAGCGGTACGAGACCGCGGCCCCCAAGCCAGAGCATCGATGGTGCGCTCGGCAGGAGTTGAACCTGCATGCCCGTGTAGGGCACCCGGGTCTGAGCCGGGCGCGTCTTCCAGTTCCGCCACGAGCGCGGATGCCACATTCTGTAGTTTTCAAAGATCCGACGGGACAGGATATTTCGTGTGTCACGTCGCTATGCACACGTTCATCCGTGCGCCTTGCCGCCAACAGAATGCGCTGTCGAACGTGTGATTGTCGAGAGTATTTTTCGCCAAAACTTGCTGCACACCAACATAATTGGGTGCGTCAAACTACAGAAACGTCAGGCGACGTTCCTGCCAGCGACAACGGCGAGGTTGAGAGATTTGTGAGATTGTTCTTCGGGCCCATGCTCCCGGCCGGGGCGCGCACCCAACGAGCGGGTGGAAGTTTGCAGACGTGTTGACCGGAAGCAACTGCGATGCCACAGGGCATTGCGCTCGACCGACTGCCGGGCAAGGCCTTTGGCCCCCTCGGTGCCCGCGCACGACAAACTCGCCGTGGATGCGTAGAACATCCCGGCGAGCAGCACCTTGTCGTCGCAGTACGTGGTCACGGCGTCACGGTAACACCGCATTGCGACAGGTCCCAGCGATTTTTTGAGCGGGACGGCGTTGAATTCTTCGGATCACTCAGGTGCGTTCGATGATCCGCTCGGTTGCAGTCGCAGTGGCGACAACCTCACCCATGGAGTCCTCAAGTGTTGCTTCCAGTTCGGCCCGCGCCCCACTCCGCGCCACCACCCGACCTCGGCCGATCAGTCGCCCCGTCTTCGCCGGGCCGAGAAATTGCGCATGAAGTTCGAGCGTCTCGATGAACTGTCCGGCCGGCAGCGTCGCCAGAAGCGCGGGGCCGACGGTGTCGTAGAGCATCGCAGAAACAAAGCCGCCCAACACTTCTCCGAACGGATTCGTGAAGGCCTCGATACCGGCGAAGGCGACGATGATCGAGCCTTCCTCCGGATCGGCCTCGACAAGTTCGAAGCCGAGCGTACGGGCCGCGGGTGGCATGGGCGCCCGTCCCGTCACGCCGTCCCAGAACGCACCTGTCCGTTCCATGTCGTCCCCGTTCAGCACCCTGTTGGCGATGGTGCTGCACGTTTGATGGCGACGGCGCTGCCGGTGCGCACCTTCCCGTCGACCATCACATACAGCAGGTCGTTCTTGTCGCCCCAGGCCCACATCGTCAGTTCGTCTTCGACATGCTCATCGCACCACCGCAGACCCTGGTAGTCCCGGCCGACCGGCAACTGTTGCCGAATCTCCTCGACTGCCTGGGGGTAAGGCACGGGCATTTCCCACCGCTCACCTTCTCTGGTGCCCGGCGCAGTGACCGACCCAACCGGCAGGGCCAACTCGGGGATGATGTCCGAATGCGGGGGCGGGCCCGATGGCGTCGAACTCGGTGTAGTCGGTTCTGGCGTCCAATCCCCCGGGGAAACGTTGGCGTCGCCGCTGCAACTGGCGTACCCACCGCCGTCGACGTCCTCATCGACGATCTGCCCGTTCGAGGTGAGCCGACACGTGACCTCCCCTTTCGGCCCGCTCGCGATCGCCTGAAAGCGCACGAATGCGTAGTTGCCCCGCGCCTTCACCGTGAGTTCCTGCCGCCATGGCAAGGTCACCTTCGGTCCGTCGCCTTCGTCGGCAGCGGACGTCTCCTGGTCAGGAAGGATCACGAGCACGTTCGCCGCGGCTGCGCTGCCCCCGACCTCGAAAACCAACGTATAGGTGTGTTCCCTGCCCAACAGCAGGGCCCGCCCGGCGAAGAAGCCCCCAACAGCAATCAGAACTGCGACCACCGCGACAACACCGACGATCCATGGCCACATCCGCCCGCGTTGAGGCGGTGTGGAACCGAACTGCGCTGCCCCAATGGCGTATTGCGGGTACATAGGTTGCGGCTGATGTGATGACCACCCACGCTGGGGCGGTTCATTGGCTCCCTGCATGTCATGTCCCCCGCACGTCGGTCCTCGGCGCCAGCGTCGTCCGACGGCCCCGCCGCCTTCTGGTTCAGCTACAAACTTCCAGTTCATCACCGGAATTGCCAGCTTTGTAGGCGAGGGAACGACCGCGACACCCGGGTGGTGTGACCAGCGGTCGACCGCCGTCCGCGTTCACCGCGGAGAACCTCTATCACCTCAGCGGGGAGACACAGGTGTGAAACCCTGTGGTCTGTGGGTTCGGGGTGGTTGGCGCAGATCCGGTGTGTGGCGTTCGACGTCGGCGAGACGTTGGTCGACGAAACTCGGATGTGGACTGCGCTCGCACAGCAGGTGGGGTTGACGCCGTTCACTTTGTGCGGCGTGGTCGGGGCGTTGATCGCCTCGGGCAAGGATCATCACGATCTGTGGGATGTGATCGGTGTCGATCGGCCCGCGACGGGTCTCGATCCTGGTCAGTGCGATCTGTATCCCGACGCTCTGGAGTGTGTCGCAGCGGTGCGTCGGGCCGGCTTGGCCGTCGGTGTCGCCGGTAACCAGCCGGCGGTGATCGAACAGGTGCTGGCCGGCGCCGGTCTGGAGGTTGACTTTGTTGCCTCGTCAGCGGCGTGGGGAGTGGCCAAGCCAGATCCCGCGTTTTTCGTCCATCTGATCGCCGAAGCGGGCGTTCCCGCCGAGACCATCCTGTACGTGGGCGATCGTCTCGACAATGATGTGCTGCCCGCCCACGCAGCCGGGATGCGGACGGTTTTTGTTCGGCGCGGCCCGTGGGGCTACCTCCACGCTCTCAAAGACGAAGCGGCACTTGCAGATCTGCGCGTGGACTCGTTGCAGGAGCTGACCGCATTGTTGACGTCAGGCGGTGCGGCGGTCGATCACAAACTGGCGGATAGTCGCATTAACCTCGGCAGGAAGCTCGATCGGTAGAGCATGCGAGGTGCCGGGCCACAGCTGGTACTCCCAGTCAGGCACTACCGCGTGTATCCGTTGGAGACCCTTTGACGAATCGTGAACAGTGCGGCCCGCCAAGAGAACTTGCGACGGAATACTCACGGAACGCAGGACGCGAGCACTGACGAAGAGCGGAGTCGGCGTGCCCAGGGGTGGCGCGAACGCGGCGAATCCCGCGAGAAACAGCCCGGCGAGCTGGTCGACAAAGCTGCCCGGCTCGGGACCACCCGTCACCCACGCCGCTGCGCGCTGAGCACGCGCCGACCGCGGCAATGACGTCACGATCACCAGGCTCGTCCAGAACTTTGCCGAGATTCGGGCCACCGTGCTGGCCGGGTCGATCAATGTCATCGTCGCCAACCGCTGGGGGAACCGTGCAGCTGTGTGTGTAGCGAGCCAGCCCCCGTATGAGTGCCCGACCAGATGCACATCCTGCAGGCCGAGTCCGGTGAGTACGTCGTCAATGCAGCGCGCGCAATCAGCTGGAGTGCGCATCGATTTCGACTGCATACTTGCGCCGGGCTGGCCCGGCATGTCGATCGTGTAGACGGTGAAATCGCCTGCCAAACCAGCTACTTGGCGCGCCCACATGGCGGAAGTCAGAAAATAGCCGTGCAGAAGCACGATCGGCACTCGTCCGACCGGGCCGTGCCGGTACACCCGGACAGTGCCGAACTTCGTCGCAACATCGTGCATGACATCCGCCGGCGGACTCAAAGCCCGTAGCTCCTCATACAAGTCCAGATAACGCAGCCGGGCAGATGCGCTCCTGAACCCGGCGTGAGCACTCCCCAACAACGCAGCCCCTCCCACCGACGCCGTTCCGTATGAGGAATCCAACCCCAGATCTCGCGTGTGTGACAGCCCCACACGCCGCCCCACTCGTCACACCTAGTGCCACGATGAACAGCATGGACCGCCAACTGCTCGCTTCGGATGTGTACCGCGCCTGTCGCCTCCGAGGACAGTTTCAGCTTCGATCAGGCCAGATCTCTCACGAGTACTTCGACAAGTACTCGTTCGAGACAGACCCTCGATTATTACGACGCGTGTGCGAGGCCATGGTTCCGCTCATTCCTGCCGATACCGACCTGCTCGGTGGCCTGGAACTCGGCGGCGTCCCACTGGCCACCGTTTTGAGTCAACTCACGGGCATACCAACACTATTCGTACGGAAAGCCGCCAAGACCTACGGCACCTGCAGGCTCGCCGAGGGTGCCGACACCGCCGGAAGAACGATCACTCTGATAGAGGATGTGATCACCACCGGCGGTGCCGTCCGGGATGCAGCTCAGGCCATACGCAGCGAGCACGGCAAGGTCTCGACCGTAATCTGCGCGATCAACCGAAGTGCTGATCCCACCACCGTCCTACGAGACGTCGGACTGACCGTTCGTGCTGTCTTGACCAAGGACGACCTCGACGCCGTCCGACCAAGCACAACCGATTAACTCGACGTCAACCCCGAGCCTTTGGGTTCTCAGCCCGGCCGGCCAGTCCCCTCTGGCGGGAGCGCGGCGGCGAAGAAGTCGTGGCACGCCTCGACCGCGGGCTTCAGCTCGGGAATGCTGCCGGCGCTGACGTCGCCACGCATCCTCGAAGTGTCGATGAGCGGATCGCGTGCGGTGCCCGGGTCGGGGAAGTCCGGCACACCATGGTCGCGCACGCATTGCGCGAATTCGAGCGCCGCGGCCTGCTGCGCCGGCGTGCGCTGGGCGTCGGACCAACCCGAGGGCTGGAGATTCGCACACGCACCGATCGCGTTCTGCCAGGTGGCCTTCGGCACAGAGATGCCCCCATAGCTAATTTGGCCTTGTGCGTTGGGATTTGGAAAGTCCGCGACGCCGTTGGCCCGCATGCACTCGGAGTACCTGGTCGTCTGTTGCTGACCCGCCGGGTCGGCGACAGCCTGGGAGGCGAAGGCCACACCTCCCGCGCCGATCAATGCGGCGACGGCGAGGGTGACGAAGGGGCGTCGGTTGTGTGCTGAGTTGTCGTTTGTCATGGCCGCCAGTCAAGGCCCGACGGTGTTGTCGGCGCGTATGCGATTTTCGATATGCCGACGATATGAGCGAGCTCGTAGCGTGGAGAGCATGCGTGTGTTGGTCGTCGAAGACGAGCCCTATATGGCGACGGCCATCCGCGACGGTCTGCGTCTGGAGGCGATCGCCGCCGATATCGCCGGCGACGGGGACACCGCGCTGGAGTTGTTGAGCATCAACACCTACGACATCGCCGTGCTCGACCGCGACATCCCCGGCCCCTCGGGCGACGAGGTTGCTGAACGTATCGTCGCTTCGGGCAGCGGGACGCCGATCCTGATGTTGACCGCTGCAGACCGGCTCGATGACTTGGCTTCGGGATTCGAACTCGGTGCCGACGACTATCTGACCAAGCCGTTCGAACTGCGAGAGCTCGTGCTACGGCTGCGAGCACTCGACCGCAGGCGCGCCCAGAGCAGGCCGCCGGTGTGGGAGATCGCGGGCCTGCGGCTGGATCCGTTCCGGCGCGAGGTGTACCGCGACGGCCGATATGTCGGCCTTACCAGGAAACAGTTCGCGGTGCTCGAGGTTCTCGTCGCGGCCGAAGGCGGTGTCGTCAGTGCCGAAGAGCTCCTGGAGCGGGCGTGGGATGAGAACGCCGACCCGTTCACCAATGCCGTGCGCATCACGGTGTCGGCGCTGCGCAAACGCCTCGGCGAACCCCGGATCATCGCGACCGTGCCCGGCGTCGGCTACCGCATCGAGAACGCAGCGGGCTCCGGGCAGGGGGAACGAAACGATGGATAGAACACCGGGATTGAGCCTTCGGCTCAAGCTCACCCTCAGCTACGCCGGGTTCCTGATGGTCGCCGGCGCTCTGCTGCTCACCGCCGTGTGGGTGTTCCTGCTGCGGTACGTGCCAGACCGGATGATGATCATCCCGGGCAGCACTGACATCGAATTCCCCAACGATGTCTTTCCCATCCGGTCCAGGCTCCTGCACGTTTTCGCTCCCAGAGCCGCCGTCGTGATGGCGTTTCTGCTGGTATTCGGTCTGGTCGGCGGGTGGCTGCTGGCCGGCCGAATGCTCGCACCCCTGACGCGCATCACAGCCGCCACCCGCATGGCCTCGAAAGGATCACTGTCACACCGAATTCGGCTGTCGGGGAGACGAGATGAGCTTCGCGAACTCGCCGACGCCTTCGACACCATGCTCGAGCGGCTCGAAGCACACGTCGCCGAACAGCAGAGATTCGCCGCCAACGCCTCCCACGAACTGCGCACCCCGTTGGCGATCACCCAGACCCTGCTCGATGTGGCCCGCCAGGATCCCAACACCGACACCGGTGAGCTGGTCGAACGCCTGTGCGCCGTCAACACCCGGGCGATCGACCTCACCGAAGCGCTGCTCCTACTCAGCCGTGCTGATCAACGGTCCTTCACTCAAGAACACATCGACCTGTCGCTCATCGCCGAGGAAGCCACCGAAACGCTGCTGCCCCTGGCGGAAAGACACGGCATCATCCTCGAGACGTCCGGCGACGTGGCGCCCACCACGGGCTCTGCCGCGCTCCTGCTGCAGATGGCCACCAACCTGGTGCACAACGCGATCGTGCACAATCAGCCCGCTCATGGAACCGTGTGGGTCACCACGAGGGTAGACCCGACCTCCGTGATGCTCTCTGTCGAGAACACCGGCGACAAGCTCACTGCACCAATGGTTTCCACGCTGGTCGAGCCGTTTCAACGCGGCAGTGAACGCGTGCGTACCCACCACGACGGTGTCGGGCTCGGTCTGGCGATCGTCAACAGCATCATCCATGCCCACGACGGGACACTCACCCTCGCTGCGCGCCCCGGCGGCGGGCTGCGTGTCACAGTGCGATTACCGGAATTGTTGAGAAGTAAGCACAGTTGAGGATGCGGCTCCGGTGGCGAGTTCACACGACGGCGACAGTGCGAAGTCGTCAGTCACCGCCATGAAGAAAGGCGATAACAGCCTGGACCCGCCGATGGTCATCTTTCGTCTCAAGGATCCCCAACTTGGTCATGATGCTGTGCACATGCTTCTCGATGGTGCCTTCGGCCAGATACAGTCGGCGCGCGATACCGGCGTTCGAGCGCCCTTCTGCCATCAGTCGCAGCACCTCGTGTTCCCGCCCGCTGAGGGCGACGAGCGGGTCAGCATTCTCTCGCGCTGAGACCAGTGCTTGAGCTACCGCGGGGCCGATGATGCAGGCCCCCCTGGCAATGCGCTTGAGGATGTCGACAAAGTCTTCGACGTCAGCTACCCGACTGTTGAGCAGGTAGCTGATTCCGCCGCCGCCGGACAACGCGTCGATCGCATGCTGAACCTCGACATGGGCGCACAAGACCAGCACGCCGGTCCCAGGAAACTCAGTACGGATCAACCGAGCCGCTTCGTACTCTTCCGGATGATCAGCCGGTATCGGGATGCTGATCACCACAAGTTCGGGCGACGTGGAGCGCACCAGCGGTAGTAGTTGGCCTACACCACCGGTCTTCGCCACGATGCGGAAGCCCCAATGTGCGAGAAGACACGCCAGTCCCTCACGGAACAGCACATCGTCTCCGGCCACGATCACGCGCTGCGGAGTCGCTGCCGTGGGGCTCACTGAATCGGGCTGTTCATCGTTTGGATCCGTCATCGCGCCCCTCCACTGATACCGCTCTACCGGTTGTCGTCGGCGTCAGGAAATCGATTGTCGTCGGCGTCAGGAAATACCCGTTTTGCCCTACTTTCCTCGCGACGTGGGCGTCTCGTCACCTAATGCCCCGTTGGCAGGAGTTGGAGTCGATATACCGGCTGTCCGGATTCCAATTGGGGGCCAGCACCAGTTACACCGGGGCGCACCGGGGGAACGCTGAACATAGAGACGTGAGACGAGCAATCAAGGAGCGTGGACCGTGAACAGGACGTCCAGACGGACTATGACGAAGTCAAAGTCAGTTGCCGTGGTGTCGGCGTTGGCAGGCGCCGCCGCGGCTTTGGGGCTTGCCGTGGCGCCGGGCGCCTTGTCGGCACCAGTCGCGAACTGCAGGAATAACGGCGGTTCAGTGGTATGCCAGACACCCGGTAACGCGCAGGTTTACTCAGATCCGCCAAGCACCAACCCAGGGATGGGCATCGGCGCCAACGGCCCGTATGGGCCCTGGGGCAATGTCCCGCCGCTGAGGTAGCGGCACCCAAGGCAGGGGTTTATTACCGAAGTTGTCGGGCAACCGAATGTGGCTGGCTGTCCAGCGCCGCCAGGACGTGCCTGTTCAATCGGCCCAGCCGAGTGGGATCCAATCCTGTTGGGAACTAGTGTAATTGGGCGCGGGAGGGTCGCGCTCAGGAGGTCGGGGAATGGCAAGGGGTAATCGGCTGGAGACAATGCTGGATCGTCACCGGCCCAGCAATGTTCTGCGCGAACACGTCGACCAACAGCAGTTCGGCGGCGGCATTCCCCAAGTGCCTGCCCGGTTTCCGTCGATACGGTTCGGAAGACGCTGGCTCAGTGCGTTATGGCTGGTACCGATCGGGGCCGCCGCGCTGATCGTCGTCATTGCGGTAGCCCAACAACTTCGTCAGTACGACTGGATGCAGAACTTCATCGCGCGCTATCCGGGTACGTCATCGACCTTTGTGGGGCCGGTACGCGGCGGATTTCCCGCCTGGCTGCGCTGGCAACACTTCTTCAACATCATGTTCATGATGTTCATCCTCCGATCGGGGCTGCAGATCCTGGCCGATCATCCGAGGCTGTATCTGAACTCGGGCTGCCGTCCGGGCAGTGAGTGGATGCGGATGCGGATGGAAGTACCTCCCGACCGGATGGACAAGAGTGTTCCGCCGCGAGTGTGGACCTCCAAGGACGATGCAGTGGCCCTGCCGAAATGGCTTGGGATACCCGGTTTTCGCCATTCTGTCGGCCTGGCCCGCTGGTGGCACCTCAGCTTCGATCTACTCTGGCTCGTCAACGGTGCCCTGTTCTATGTGCTGCTGTTCAGCACCGGGCAATGGCAGCGGATCGTGCCCCGTTCGTGGGACGTCTTCCCCAATGCACTGTCGACCGCGGTGCAGTACGCCTCGCTGCAATTCCCGGACAACGAGGGGTTCATCGCCTATAACGGCCTGCAAATCCTGGCCTACTTCATCACGGTGTTCATCGCCGCACCACTGGCCTTCGCCACCGGCCTGCTGCAAGCACCCGCGGTCGCCGCCCGCTTCGGCACAGCTCGGGGGCCGCTCAACCGCCAGGTCGCGCGCACCGTGCATTTCGGTGTCTGGCTGTGGATGGTCAACTTCATCGCCGCCCACGTCACCATGGTGATGACCACCGGCGCAGTGGAAAACCTCAACCACATGGCCTTGGGCACCGATACCCACTCGTACTGGGCACTGGCGATATTCGGCCTGGCCGCCGCGGTGGTGATCACGCTGTGGCTGGCCGCATCGCCGCTGACAATTCGTTATCCCCGGCTCGTGCAGAACACTGGTCGGTTCGTCGTCGGCTGGGCCAAAGCCTGGATGGAGCGCGTACACCCCCGAGCGTCCTACACAGACAAGGACATCTCGCCCTACCTGTGGGCCAACGGCACGCTGCCCGACTCCGAGCACTACCGCAGGTTGCGCGACGAGAACTGGGAGCACTATCAGCTGCCCATCGACGGTTTGGTGGCCACTCCCCTTCAGCTCTCCTATGCCGGATTGCTGGCTTTGCCCAAACACGAACAGATCACCGGGCACTACTGCATTCAGGGCTGGTCGGGAGTGGCCAAATGGGGCGGGGTCGAATGGCCGACATTCTGTCGATGGTGCAGCCCCCCCCGAGGCTCGATGGGTGGTGTTCTACTCGTTCGCCAACGGTGCAGAACCCGGCCACGGGCGTTACTACGACTGCCACCGCATCGAGCACATGCGTGAACCGATGGCGCTGTTGGCCTATGAGATGAACGGACAACCGCTCAGCGAAACCCATGGCGCGCCGCTCCGCCTGCGCAACGAGTTGGAACTCGGCTTCAAACAAGTCAAATGGATCACCGCCATCGAGTTCGTCGCGGATTTCCGTGCCATCGGATGGGGACAGGGCGGCTACAACGAAGACCACGAATACTATGGCTACCGCATGCCCATATAGATCGATGGATGACAACGGTCGGCAGAGAGGGGCTGCTATGCCTGACAGATTCAATGTCGGTGACCACGTGACGTGGAACTCGGAAGCCGGGCACGTCTCCGGCACGGTGGCCAAGGTCCACACGCAGGATTTCCAGTACAAGGGCCACACCCATCGGGCCTCGACCGACGATCCACAGTACGAGATCAAAAGCGACAAGACCGACCACGTCGCCGCTCACAAAGGCGGCGCCCTGCGACTCGTCGATGAGTGAACCCGTCTTCACGATCGGACACTCCACCCGAACGTTCGCCGAGTTCGCGGGGTTGCTCCGCCACAGCGGCGTCCAATTGATCGTCGATGTCCGGAAGCTGCCAGGCTCCACTCGATATCCGCAGTTCGATCAGGACTCGCTGTCGGCGTCGCTCGGCGATGCGGGAATCGGCTATCAGTACGCGCCGGGATTGACCGGCCGCCGTACCGTCAGCACCGAAGTGCCGTTCGCGGTCAACGCATGGTGGAAGAACCGCAGCTTCCACAACTATGCCGACTACGCGATGTCCGAGGACTTCCGGCGCGCCCTCGATGAGTTACGCGAGTGGAGACGCACCTCACGGATCGCCGTGATGTGCTCGGAGGCAGTGTGGTGGCGCTGCCACCGGCGGATCATCGCCGATCATCTGCTCTCCCACAACGAGACGGTGTGTCACATCATGGGCCCGGGACATGTCGAGACGGCGCAACTCAGCGTCGGCGCCGTCATCGGGCCTGCCGACACAGTCACCTATCCAGCCGCCGGAGAACGACCATGACCAGGCGAGAAGCTCTCAACGAGGCAGTACGCGCGGTGCTGGACGACATCGAGCCGGGATTCGTCGCGACCTATGGCGACGTCGGCCGGCGATTGGGCATCTCGCCACGACAAGCTGGACAGGAAGTGAGCAGAGTGCCTGACGATGTTCCGTGGTGGCGCGTCGTGCGTGCGGATGGCGAACCGGCAGCCTGCCGCGATGGTCGCGCTGTGGTGTTGCTCAAGTCCGAAGGGGTTGCGTTCCAGGGCGGACGCGTCGACCTGGCCCGGGCCCGGTATCCGTGGGACGCTTCACGCGTCGTGGACCATGCTGATCACCACGACCCTTCCGCGTAGAGGTCGGGTCACGCAGGCGCCGTAGGTTTTTGGCTCTCGTTCGACCCGCTGCGTTTGCGATCCGATGCAGCCGGGTACCAGGTAACTCCCGGCGCGCAGCCGCCGCGCCGTCCCGTGCGGGCCGCGGTGTGGCGCTGACAGCCCCAACTCTCTCTACGCTTGGAGTGTCCGATGCCCCCTTCACGAAATCGAGACCAGAAATCCCCCGCCCCCGTCGGACCCGCGGGGGTCGCCGAAGGTTTTCTCGGACAGGCGGACTCACGAGCACAGACCGGACGGTATCTGACCACGGCGCAGGGCGTACGCATCCCAGACACCGATCACTCACTCAAGGCCGGTCGCCGCGGCCCCACCCTGATGGAGGACTTCCACCTCCGCGAGAAGATCACCCACTTCGACCACGAACGTATTCCGGAGCGGGTGGTGCACGCCCGCGGAGCGGCCGCACACGGCACATTCGAGGCCTACGGCAATGCCGCCGGCGTCACCAAAGCGGACTTTCTGGGCAAGAAGGGCAAGAAGACCGAGGTCTTCTGCCGGTTCTCCACCGTGCTGGGCTCGCGCGGTTCGGCCGACACCGTACGTGACACCCGCGGGTTCGCGGTGAAGTTCTACACCGACGAGGGAAACTTCGACCTGGTCGGCAACAACATGCCGGTGTTTTTCATCCAGGACGGCATCAAGTTCCCTGACATCATCCACGCCGGCAAACCGCATCCAGATCGCGAGATCCCACAGGCGCAGTCGGCGCACGACACCTTCTGGGACTTCGTGTCGCTGCACACCGAAGCCACCCACCACGTGTTCTGGAACATGAGCGACCGCGGCATCCCGCGTTCCTTCCGGACCATGGAAGGATTCGGCGTACACACCTTCCGACTGGTCAACGCCAAGGGCGAAACCAGCCTGGTGAAGTTCCACTGGAAGCCCATCGCCGGGGTGCACTCGCTGGTCTGGGAAGAAGCGCAGATCACCGCCGGGGTGGATCCGGACTTTCACCGGCGCGACATGGCCGACGGCATCGAGGCCGGTGCTCCACTGGAATACGAACTCGGCATCCAGGTGATGCCCGACGACGGCACGGACGCGTTTCAGGGCATCGACCTGTTGGACCCGACCAAGATCGTGCCCGAGGAGCTGGTTCCGGTGCAGCTGATCGGCAAGCTCACGCTGGACCGCAACCCCACCAACTTCTTCGCCGAGACCGAGCAGGTGGCATTCCACACTGGCAACCTGGTGCCCGGCATCGAGGTCACCAACGATCCGCTGATGCAGGCTCGGCTCTTCTCTTACCTGGACACCCAGCTCACCCGCCTGGGCGGGCCGAACTTCACCCAGCTGCCGATCAACCGGCCGCACTGCCCGGTGAACGACATGCTGCGCGACGGCATGCATCAGACCGCCGTGCACACCGGCCAGGCGCCCTACCGGCCCAACAGCATCGACGGTGGGGAACCGTTGGTCGCCGACGCCGAGGAAGGCGGCTACGTCCCGACGCCGCGGGTCGTGGACGGCCCGGTAGAGCGGGCACAGCCGGCGTCGTTCGACGATCACTTCAGCCAGGCGGCGATGTTCTACCGCAGCCTGACCAAGATCGAGCAGGACCACGTCGCAGATGCGTTCACTTTCGAACTCGGCAAGTGCTTCGAGCAGTCCATCAAAGAACGCGAACTGCAGGTGCTCGCCAACGTCGACACCGAACTGTGCCAGAAAGTGGCCGCCGGTCTGGGTCTGCCTGCGCCGAAGGGCAACCCGCCCAAGGACGTTCTGATCTCACCGGCGTTGTCCCAGATCGTCACCGAGCCTGGTCCCGTCGCGGGGCGCAAGGTCGCGGTAATCGCTGATGCGAATTCAGATCTGGCCGGAATCGCCACGCTGACAAAGTCTCTGGACAAACTGGGTGTGCAGGCGTTGGTCGTCGCCCCGCACGGCGGCACCCTCAAATCAGGGCGGCGTTCGGTGGTGGTGGAACGCACGTTCGCCACCGCCCGCTCGATCGAATTCGACGCAGCCGTCGTGGCGGCGGGCACGGCACCGACCACGGACATCCGGGCCATCGTGTTGTTGCAGGAACTGCTGCGACACTGCAAGGCACTGGGCGCCTGGGGCGACGGAGTTGCGCAACTCGATGCCGCGGGGATCGACCGCACCTTGCCCGGAGTGTTGCTGGCCGGTGAGGCAGACAAGACGTTCACCACCGAACTCGTCGCCGCCCTCGGCCTGCACCGGGTCTGGGACCGCGCCGATGTGGTCACCGCTTCTGCCATTCCACCGTCGAAACCCGCTCTCCCGCCCGCGGTCTCGGGTAAACGGTCTGCCGCCAAGAAGGCGACTCGGCGCGCCCGCGCAAAGTAGGACACCGACGCTCGGCTGAGATCAACAGCGTTTGAACAGCGGCGATAGCGGGCATTAACCACGGGCAGTGTTGACCCCTTCACCGTTGAGAGGCCGATGTGACAACCGCATACAACCCGGAGCTCCACCCGATCAGCACGATTGTCGTGGCAGATGGTGTCTATGCCCCACAAGAAGATTCTCAACTGTTGATCGATGTGATGGAAGAAGCCGGCCTGGCAGTCGGCCGGACCGTTGCGGATCTGTGCACCGGCAGCGGCGTGGTGGCGATCAACGCCGCGGCCCAGGGAGCGTCGGCCGTCGCGGCCTTCGACATCTGCCAGCGTGCGGTGCGGTGCGCCCGGTCCAATGCCTTGGCGCACGATGTCGCCGTCGACGTGCATCTGGGATCCTGGGCCCGGGCCGCCGAGTTCGGGCCTTTCGACCTGATCACCTGCAACCCACCGTACGTTCCACATGACCCGGACAACGCGGCGCCGACGGGAGTGACCGGTCAGGCGCGCGCGTGGGATGCCGGTGAGGACGGGCGAATGATTCTGGACCCGCTGTGCGCCGCGGCGCCCGACCTGCTCGCCGACGGCGGCAGCCTACTGCTGGTCCAATCGGAATTCGCCAACCCCCGTAAGACTTTGGCGGATCTGTCCGCTGCCGGCCTGGACGCCGATATCGTTGCCTGGCAGTGGGTTCCGTTCGGCCCGGTGTTGTCGTCCCGCGCGGACTGGCTCGAAGAAACCGGGCGTCTTGAACCCGGCCGACGCGAGGAGGAACTGCTGGTGATCCGCGCGGACAAGCCATGAGTGACGCCGACCGCCGCACTGTGCGGCCGGTGCAAGGGGGCCCTGTGATGGTGCAGGGCCCCGTTCGAATCGAGATGCCTGATGGCACGGTGGTGGGCTCCGACCGCTTCATGGTGGCTATTTGCGCGTGCCGGCGCAGCAAGGATTATCCGCTGTGCGACACCAGCCACCGGCGCCGGCGATGACTCAGCTCAGCGGACAGCGCAGCGAGGACTGACCTTTGGCCCATCGACCCATCATGTGATCGGCCAGCCGGTCCTCAACCAGAGCGTGGGCTCGAATCCCGAACACCACATCCGCCTCGAGGTCGGGCTCGCGGGCCAACAGATCACCCACCACGTCGGTGCGGACCACCTGTTCGTGCACGGCATCGGCTTCTACATGTTCTGCGTAGAACCCAACGCACTCCTGCGGAGCACCAAGGCGCTCCAAGGCCTCCACCAGCCGCCGCGAACCCGGTGAGGAGGTGATTTCAGTTGAGGCGAAGTGCCCGACCGCCGCACCGCGCAGCTTGCGATGCAGACCGAACAGGGACATCAGATTCACCGCCGCCAGCGATTCGGCCGGCACATTGCCGATGTAGCCGAGGTAGCTCGAATCCAAGCCGGCGGCGCACATCAGGTCGGCGAACAACTGCTGGTGCAGCCGCGGCCCGCGGCCGCCGCCGAACTCATCGAATTCCACCGCGACGAAGGACGCTTTGGCCTGGCCTGTCAGCCGCGGGATGGCCCAGGCGTGCGGATCACCTTCTTTGAGGTGATACAGCGAGCGGTGCACGAAGTATTCGCGCATCTGCTCCCAGGTTCCCTTGTCGCGCAGGTGATATGACAGGCCTTCACCGTCGACCGGCTCGATCGAGATCTTCTCCATCTCGGCCGGCGCGGTGTCTCCGGGGTGAACCTCACCGACGCCACGCCGCACTTCCGTCAGGAACTCCCGCTCCAACTTCCCACGCAAGTGCAGCAGACCGGCATCCCACTCCCAGCCAGGGTCCACGCCGGCGAAGCCGCGGTAATGCAGCTCGTAGCAGACATAGAGCGCCAGGTGTAGGTCGAGACCGCAGGGGTCGGAATCGGCCAGCGACGCCTCGACGCGAGACAGCTGGTTACAGGGCGCCCGCTCCCCCAACAACCTGATGACCGCAGCCGACAACGGACCACGGGGGTCTGGCAGCGTGGGCTCGTTAAGGATTGGCGCAGACGTCACGGCGGTATACCTACCCAGAAGAGCGGCGGAGTAATCGGGATGCTCGGGCGGTTGCCGGGCGGGCGGCGGAACATCGACGAAATCGCCGACAGCAGTGTGAACCCCGTCGCAGCCGAAAGGGCAGCCGTTTACTGCGAGGCCATTTGGGCAATCCTGCTGCCGCTTGGAGAGGCCGAGGCCTCGTGGAACCCGCCAAACACCAGGAACGGAAGGCAAGCATGACCGAGAAGAACTCAGGTCCTGAAGAAGGCATCAAGGCCGTCGTCGAGGATGTCAAGGGCAAGGCCAAGGAAGCTGTAGGTACCGTGACCGGTCGCGACGATCTGATTCGCGAGGGCAAAGCTCAGCAAGACAAGGCCGACGCTCAAAAGGACGTCGCGAAGAAGGAGGCCGAGGCGGAGTCGGCACGGGCCGGAGCCAAGGCGGCCGAGAAGCGGCAAGAGGCTTACCAGCGACCGTAACCGGGCGTGTTTGAAGAGATAGCCCAGCCCCCTGCGGGTTGGGCTATCTCTCGTCGGGAGGCCAGTGCGGCCTCCTTCTGGCTCAGAACCAGACCCAACTGCCGATTGTGCTTACGGAAGGCCGGTCGTCACGGAGCTTGACGAGTTGCCGATCAAGCTTGTCTGTCGATCAATGCCAAGAGCTTGAGAGGCGCGGCAGCGACGAGGACCGCGAGGAGAGCCGAGAGTGCCAACCCCAAGAACGCTGCCGTGAGCGTTAGATATATGGCAGTTTGCAGCCGCTCTAGAACACCACTCATGAAGCAACCTTTACGGACGAACTGACGCTCTTGCGGTACGCTCTCGTCGCGCACAACGCAGACCTTAGGCCGCGCGCCGACGGGGCCGGAGTTACGTTATGTAACGAACTCGCCGGAATCATTGACACTCTGACACCTCGGTCAAGCGAACTGCGCGTGGGTCGTACGCACTGGCTGTCGCCAGCCTGATCGCCGCCGCGTCCGTCATGCTCGTGCGAAAGCGATCGGTCGACGTCACCGACTACCTTTTCCCCGAGCCTGCACTGGCCGACATCGACCCGCCCTGAAGGTTATCGGGGAGACACCATTGCCGACGTCATCGGCCGCTGCCCTTCCGCAAGAGCTGGCGCTCCCCCTCGGACAACCCACCCCACACTCCGAACGGTTCGACAATCTCCAACGCGTGGGCTCGACACTGCGCCAGGACAGGACAGTTTCGGCACAACGCTTTGGCCCGCAGTTCACGTTCAGCCCGTGCACGGCCGCGTTCACCCTCGGGCGAGAAGAAGACCGAAGAGTCCACACCTCGACAACGCGCACCCATCTGCCAATCCCAATGATCCACATTCGGACCCGGCAGCTGCTGCGGCAATTGCATTGTCAACTCCTAACCAAGAGGGGCAACCAGACCCTCAGACCAGTTCCCGTGCGCGCTACTGCGACACCACATTGCGTAGCGGCTCACCGCGATCGAGCCGGCCGATGTTGGCGGCGATCTCCGCGGCCCGGCTTCCGAACGTGTCGGTGGTGACGCCCGACGAATGCGGCGTCATAAGCACATTGGCCAGTTCGCCGAACGGCAGCTCACTCGGCACCCCTTGCCCACCGGGACCGGGATATCGGTACCAGACGTCGATGGCGGCAGCCCGGATCCAGCCCTCCAACAGCGCGTCGTAGAGCGGGCGCTCGGCCACCAGGGGCCCGCGCCCGACATTGACCAGCACGCCGTCGGCGCCCAGCGCCCGAAGCTGCTCGGCGCCGATCATCCCTTCGGTCGCCGCGGTGAGCGGCGCCGACACCACGACCACGTCGGACTCCGTCATGAGCCGGTTCAGCGCGGAGGTGTCACCCGCCCAGGACAGGCCGTGGGCCGCGCTGTCGACCCGACCCGATCCGGTCACCGCGGCCCCGGTCGAGCCGAGGCCGCGGAACAATTCCCAGACGCGCCTGCCGATGTGGCCGAAACCGACCAGCCCGATGCGGGCAGCTCCGATCGCGGGCAACTGCGGCAGGTTGGCGTCGTAAACCGAGGTGGCCCAGACCCCCCTGCGCAGCGCCCGGTCCTGCGCCAGGAAATCGCGGCGCAGCAACACCGCGGCCGCGAGCACGTACTCCGCGATGGAGCGTTCATGGTGGAAGGTGTTGGCTACCAGGGCCTCTGGCCGCAGCGCGGCGAAGTCGATCTTCTCGGTCCCTGCCCCGGCGACGTGCACGAGGCGCAGTTTCTCGGCGACGGACGCCATCTCGGCGGTGAACCGGCCACCCACGAGCACGTCGGCGTCCCGCAGGTCTTCGATGCCGCCGTTCCAGACCACCTCGGCACTCGACGGTAACGCTGCTTCGAAGCGATCGCGGTGCACGAGAATATTCGGTTCGATGACGACGATCTTCATGTCAACCCCGTTGCAGTGCAGGTCGTTTGCTGTCGAACTTCCAGCCCGGGATCAGGTACTGCATGGCCACCGCATCGTCGCGGGCGCCCAATCGGTTCGCCAGATAGAGCTCGTGCGCCGCGGCGACCCGCTCCTCGTCGAGCTCCACGCCGAGCCCCGGGGTCTCGGGCACGTCGAGGTAGCCGTCGACAATTCGATAGGGCGCCTTGGTGATCCGCTGACCGTCCTGCCAGATCCAATGCGTGTCGATGGCCGTGATGTCGCCCGGCGCGGCCGCGGCCACATGGGTGAACATGGCCAGGGACACGTCGAAGTGGTTGTTGGAGTGCGAACCCCAGGTCAAGCCCCAGGCGTCGCAGAGCTGCGCCACCCGCACCGAGCCGTTCATCGTCCAGAAGTGGGGGTCGGCCAGCGGGATGTCGACGGCACCGGCCCGGATCGCGTGCCCCATCTCGCGCCAGTCGGTGGCGATCATGTTGGTGGCGGTCGGTAGGCCGGTGGCCCGTTTGAACTCGGCCATCACCTCACGCCCCGAGAACGTGCCTTCGGGTCCGACCGGGTCCTCGGCGTAGGCCAACACGTCGGTGAGCCCGCGGCAGGTCTGGATCGCGTCCGCCAGCAGCCAGCCGCCGTTGGGGTCCAGGGTGATCCGCGCATCCGGGAATCGTTCGGCCAGTGCGGTGACGGCCTTGGCCTCGTCGGCCGCGGGCAGCACTCCACCCTTGAGCTTGAAATCGTGGAATCCGTAGCGGTCGCGCGCGGCCTCGGCGAGTCGCACCACGGCTTCGGGTGAGAGCGCCTCGTCGTGTCGGATGCGCAGCCAGGCGTCGGCGTCGGCCGGCTCGTCCGCCGCGGACTGGTACGGCAGATCGGTGCGGTTGCGGTCCCCCACGAAGAACAGGTAGCCCAGCGCCCGCACCCGAGCGCGCTGTTGACCGTCGCCCAGCAGTGCGGCGACCGGGACGCCCAGGTGCTTGCCGAGCAGGTCCAGCAGCGCGGACTCCACGGCGGTGACGGCGTGCACCATGACCCGCAGATCGAAGGTCTGTGCGCCACGTCCCGCGCTGTCGCGGCCGGCGAACTCGCGGCGGATGCTCCCCAGGATGGCGTGGTAGCCACCGAGCGAGCGGCCCACCACCAGTGGCCTCGCGTCGTCCAGAGTTCTCCGGATGGCCTCGCCGCCCGGCACCTCCCCCACCCCGGTGTTCCCGTCGGAATCCTTGAGGATCAACAGGTTTCTGGTGAAGAACGGGCCGTGGGCGCCGCTGAGGTTGAGCAGCATGCTGTCGTGGCCGGCGATCGGTATCACGATCAACTCGGTTACGACCGGGGTCGAGTTCTGTGCACTCATCGGTACTCCAATCTGGTGGGCAAACTCATGCGAACCACTTGTCCCCGTTGGCAACCGGGCGGACCACCCGAGACACCTTGTCGCACACCAGGCGCAGGGCGTCGACGATCTCGCGCTCGCGTTCCGGTGTGAGTCGCGACAGCGGGACCGACGCGCTGATCGCGTCCTGCGCTGGATGCCGGTAGCGCAGGGTGACCGCGAAACACTTGATACCCTGCGTGTTTTCCTCGTCGTCGGTGGCATAGCCCCGAACCCGGACCTCGTCGAGAGCCGCGTCGAGAGCGGTCCGGTCGGTGAACGTGCGGGGAGTCAGCGGTGCCAGCGCGTCCGGGATATGCGAATCCAGTTCGGCACCGAACCGCTCGGCGAGCAGCGCCTTGCCGAGTGCGGTGGCATAGGCCGGCAACCGGCGGCCCACCTTGTTGGCGGTGCGTACATACTGGCGGGATTCCCGGGTGGCCAGGTAGACGACGTCGTGACCGTCGAGCCGGGCGAGATGGAACGTCTCGTCGAGCTGACCGCGGAGGTCTTCGAGGAACGGCGCGATCATCGGCAGGTACGGGTCGGCATCGAGGTAGCTGGTTCCCACCAGCAGGGCCCGCATGCCGATGCTGTACTGCGTGCCCGCATCGTCGGACCTCACCCAGCCCTGCCCCACCAGCGTGCGAAGCAGCGCATGCGCGGAACTGCGCGGCATCTCAAGTGCCGTACAGATTTCCCTGATACGCACGGGCTGATCGGGTCGAGCCGCCAGGAACTCCAGCAGCTCGACCGTGCGCACCGCGGATTTCACCTTGCGCACCGAAACACTGTCCTCGGTAGTCACTTCAGCCTCCCATCAACTGACGGACGATCAGCACCACGGCGCCGATGGTGGATATCGCGATGGCCGCCCACCGCTGACGCTGCCGATCCAGATGCCGGTTGACCCACCGCGACAACGCATAGCCGACGACACACGCCGGGACGAGCATCGCGAACACCACGACAGTGTGGTGATCAACGGAACCGGTGAGCGCGAGCAGCACGAGCGACAGGGCCGAGCCGACGAGGAAAAATCCGCTCATCGTGCCGCGCAACCGGGCTCCGGTGTTGTTCTGCCACACCAGTGCCATCGGCGGACCACCGATGGAGGTCGCGGTACCGAGCAAGCCCGAGGTAGCGCCGGCCAGCACCAGATTCCGTCGATGGGGCGTGGGGATCCAGCCCATGCTCGTCAGCGCCACGCCGCCGAGCACCACCGCGGCCAACGCATACGCCAGCATCTCCTTCGGCATCACCACCAGCAGCAGTGCCCCGGCCACGGTGCCGGGAACCCGTCCGGCCAGGGCCCATCCGGTTCCGGCGAGATCGATGTCCTCGCGTTCGCGGATCACCACCATGAGCGTCACCATCGTGGCGAGCATGATGAGGGTGCCCGGGATCAGCCCAGGGTCCACGATCGCCACGATCGGCGCCGCCAGCATGCCCATGCCGAATCCGATGGAGGCCTGCATGCATGACGCCAGCACGATGGCGGCGGCGACGATCCCGTAACCGGCGATGGTCACGCCGGCACCGAAACCGGCACCGCCGGTTCCAACGGGTGATGGCATTCGGATATATGACCGTCGACGTCCGGGGCAGCGGTAGCCGTCGGCGCTTGCGCCGCGCAGATCTCGGTGGCCTTCGGACACCGGGTCCGGAAGCGGCAGCCCGACGGCGGATTCAGCGGTGACGGTACCTCGCCCTTCAGCAGGATCCGGTTGTTGCGCTGGGCCGCATCGAGTTTCGGCGCTGCCGACATCAAGGCAGCGGTGTAGGGGTGCCGAGGATTCTGGTAGACGTCCTCGGTGCGGCCGCTCTCGATCATGTGGCCCAGATACATCACCGTGACGCGGTCGGCGACGTGGCGGACCACCGACAGGTCGTGCGAGATGAAGATGTAGGAGATACCGAGTTCCTGCTGTAGATCGTTCAGCAGATTGAGCACCTGGGCCTGGACCGAGAGGTCGAGTGCCGATACCGGTTCGTCGCAGATGATGACGTCGGGATTGAGTGCCAACGCCCGTGCGATACCGATGCGTTGCCGTTGTCCGCCGGAGAACTCCTGCGGGTACTTGCCCGCGGCCTTGGCGCCCAGGCCGACCATGTCGAGCAGGCCTCGCACCCGCATCTCCCGGTCCTTGCGGTTCGGGTGCAGGGTCTTATGAGTGCGCCAGGGCTCGGCGATGATGTCGCCCGCGGTCATGCGGGAGTTGAGCGACGCGTAGGGATCCTGGAACACCATCTGGACTCGGCGCCGGAACTTCAGCAGGTCGGCGCCCCGCAGGCGGAATGGGTCGATGCCGTCGAAGGTCACGCTGCCCGAATCCGGGCGCTCGAGCATCATCAGGGTCCGCGCCAGGGTGGACTTGCCGCACCCGGATTCGCCGACCAGGCCGAGTGTTTCGCCACGTCCCAGGTCGAGGTTGATGCCGTCGAGCGCGGCGAGCTGTTTCTTGCCCACCCGGAACGACTTGCGCAGATCACGGACCGTGAGCAGGTTTTCAGACATCTGCTGCTTCTCCTTCTCGGGTGCCGGCCTCAACCTCATCGGCGAAGTGGCAGGCGCTACGCCGGCTGCCGCCCTCGAGCGCGGGCCTGTTTGTCACGCAGATGTCCCGGGCCAACGGGCAGCGGTCCTGGTAGACACAGCCGGCCGGGATCGAGTGCAGATCGGGCGGGGCACCGCCGATGGACTTGAGGGTCTCGCCGCGGACCGCGCTCACCGGGACGGAGTCGAGCAGCCCCTTGGTGTAGGGGTGCCTGGGGTTGGCGAAAACCTCTGCCACCGGTCCGGTTTCGACAACCTGGCCGGCGTACATGACCGCGACGCTATCGGCTTCCTCTGCCACCAGCGCCAGGTCGTGGGTGATCAGGACGACGGCCATGTCGTACTCGGTGCGCAGGCTCTTGAGCAGCGCCATGATCTGTGCTTGCACGGTGACGTCGAGTGCGGTGGTCGGTTCGTCGGCGATCAGCACCCGCGGGTTCAACGCGACAGCCATCGCGATCAGCAGCCGCTGCCTCATCCCGCCGGAGAACTGGTGCGGATAGGACTTCATCCGCTCCTCCGGCTGCGGGATACCCACCCGCGCCATCAGTTCCACCGCTTTGCGCTTGGCGTCCTTGGCATTCATCCCGTGGTGGATGCGGAACGGCTCGGCCAACTGCGTGCCGACGGTGTAGAGCGGGTTGAGTGCGGTGAGCGCATCCTGGAACACGATGGCCAACTCGGGTCCGGCCAGTTTGCGCCGGGTCTTGCGGTCGGCGGCGAGGATGTCCACGTCGGCCAGCGTCGCGGTACCGTCGACCACCTCCGCGACCGGCTCGAGCAGCCCGACCAGCGCGGTGGCGGTCATCGATTTGCCGCAACCTGATTCGCCCAGCAGGGCCAGGGTCTGACCGCGGTGCGCCGCGAAGCTGACATGGTCGACGGCGCGCACCGTTCCGGTGATGGTGCGGATGTCGACAGTGAGCCCGTCCACCACCAGTGCGGGATCTCTGTCGGCGTGCTCGGACCTGGCCGGCTGTTCCATGACACTGCTTCTCGACTGGGAGGTCATCCGAGGGCCTTTCCGGACTTGGTGAAGCGGGACAGTCGTTTCTGCGGGACTGTGAGCCGCCAGCGCTGGCCGGGATCAGTCGCGATCCGGGCCCAGGCGGCCAGGATGGTGGCCGAGACCGTGGTGATGACGATGGCCAGCCCGGGGAAGAACGAGAGCCACCATGCGGTGTGAAGGTACGTGCGGCCCTGCGAAACCATCAGGCCCCAGCTGACATCCGGCGGCTGGATGCCGATACCCAGGAAGCTGAGCGAGGATTCGGCCAACATGACGTAGCAGAAGTCCAGAGTGGCCACGGTCAGCAGGGTGGGCAGAACGATCGGCACCACATGCCGCACGATGATGGAACGTCCGCTGGCCCCGAACGTGCGGGCCGCGTCGACGAATACCCGGCTGGACAGTTCGGCCGACTCGGCCCGAGCCGTGCGCAGGTACACCGGGATGCGGGTGATCGCCAGCACCGCAACGATATTGGCCGCGCTGGGAGAGAACACGTAGAGAACCACCACGGCCAGCAACAGCGAAGGGAAGCTCATGATGACGTCGGCCACCCGCATGGCCAGCGTTTCCCGCCAGCCGCGGTAATAGCCGGCCCACATCCCGATCAGCGAACCGACGACCGCCGAGATCACCACGGCGGGGATGGCCACCGACAATGTGGTGCGGCAAGCGACGATCAGCCGGGCCAGCATGCTGCGTCCCAGCGGGTCGGTGCCGAGCACGTTGGCCCAGCCGTGGGCGAGGGTGAACGGCGCCTGATTCGAGTTGTCCAGGTCGATATGGGTGGCGAGGTTGCCGACCAGCATGGGCCCGAACACCGCGGTGAGGACCACCAGGCCGAGCACCACGGCAGCCGCGGCGGCCACCCGGTCGTTGACCAGCAACCGGAGCCACACCGAGCGCCTCCGCGTCGGTTCGGCCTCCGGTTCGCCGACGATCGCGGTGGTGGGTTTGACTGGTACCAGGTCGATTTGCGTGCTCACGATTCGTACCCCTAGACCTTTGCCGGTTCCCGCACACGTGCGTCCAGCAGCGCGTAGCAGGCGTCGATGATGATGTTCAGCACGAAGATGCTCACCGCCGTGAGCAGGACGGCCGCCTGCAGGACCGCGAAGTCGCGCTGCAGGATCGCGTCGATCATGAGCTTGCCGATGCCGGGCCAGCCGAAGATGGCCTCCACCACCACAGCGCCGTTGATCAGGCCGACCGCGAGATCGCCCGCCACCGTCAGCGCGGGTGCGGCGGCGTTGCGCAGCGCGTGGTGGCTGACCACCCTGAGATCGCCGGCACCCTTGCTCCGGGCCAGCCGGATGTAGGGCGCCGAAAGTGCCGAGACCATGGCGCCTCGGACCACCTGGGTGAGCACGCCGAGGGGACGGATCATCAGGGTGGCGATCGGCAGGATCCAGGACAGCATGCCGTCGTCGGTGCCCGAGGTGGGCAGCCATCCCATCAGCACGGAGAACAGCCACACCCCGGTGATGGCGAACCAGAAATCGGGAATGCTGGCCGCGGTCATCGACAGCAGGCTGGAGAACCGGTCGGCCAGTGAGTTGGGCCGGTAGGCGGCCCAGCAGCCGACGATGACCGCGCCGATGATCGCCAGGAGCATGGTGACGAAGGCCAGTTGCAGCGTGGCCGGGAACGCCCGCAGCGCCATCGCCGACGCGGATTCTCCTGTGCGCAACGAGGTTCCGAAGTCGAGGTGGATCACGCCCTTGAAGTAGTCCACCAACTGGGTGAACAACGGCTGATCGAACCCGTGCTGGTGGGCGAACGCTGCACGCTGGTCGGCGGTGGCGGACTCGGGCAGGTACAGGTTGGTCGGATCGCCGGTGAGCCGGGCGAGCAGGAACACGCCGAGCAGCACGACGATCAACGGAATGGTGCTGGTGTACATCCGGCGACGGAGGAAGGGGAACATCGGGCTCAGCTCCTGTCGGTACGGTCGATCGCGGCGGGCGTCATCTCCGAAAGCCGCATCTCGTCGCCGGTGGCGGAGTTGGGCGTGTAGTCCACGCGCGGGGACTTGCCGAGAATGCCTTTCATGTGGGCGATGTAGGCGAACTGCATGATCTGCTGCGGCTCTTCGGCGAACAGTTTGGCGAACGCGTCCTGGCGGGCCTGGCCGGTAAGGGCTTCGGCGGCGCGGATCTTGCCGTCGAATTCCGGTGTGCCGTAGGCGCTCTGCGGCCCCTCGGAGAGCATGTACTGGTCCATGGTGAAGGCGGCATCGCCCGCCTGGTTGCCGTGCATGATCATCAGCAGGTAGGGCCCGGTGTCCGCGGGGAACGGGCGCAGTTGGTACTGCAATTGGCCTGCGGTGTCCATCATCTCGATCTTGACGTTGAGACCGATCTCGGCGAATTCACTCTGCAGCACCTCGATGGTCTCGGAGATCTTCGGGAACTGAGCGGTGCGGCCGATCAGCCGGATCTGGCGGTCCACGGGTACCCCGTCCGCCTTTGCCTCGGCGATGAGCGCCTTGGCCTTGTCGAGATCGTGGGGCCACAGCGGCAGTTGGTCGTTGTACCCGACGACACCCGACGGGATCAGCTGGGAGGCCGGCTCCCCGAGTCCTCGGAACAGAGCTCTGACGATGCCGGTCCGGTTGACGGAGTAGTTGATGGCCTGCCGGACCCGGATGTCGTCGAGCGGCGCTTCTCCCGCCTGCATGCGCAGCGCGGTGGTCTCGTTGTTCTGGAACGGAACTCCACGGTCGCCGGCGCCGTCCTCGGGGCCGAGAGAGGTGGCGATGTCGGCCTCGTCGTTGGTGATCATGGCGGCGCGCACGCTGCCCTCGCTGCGCCACTGGTATTCGGCGCGGGCGAAGGCCGGCTTGGCACCCCAGTAGCGGTCGTTGCGCTTGAGCAGCAGTTTCTGGCCGTACTCCCAGTCGGCGATCGCATACGGGCCGGTGCCGATGGGCTCGCGCACCTTCTCGGTGGTGCTGGTTCCTGACGGCACGATCTCCACGAACGAGATCCGCAGCGGCAGAATCGGATCCGGCTTCGGTGTGCCGATGACGACCGTGTTGTCGTCAGGCGCGGTGACGACGAGCTTGTCGTCGCCGAACACGTAGCCGTCGACGTTGCACTGCAGATCGGAGTTGACCGCCCGGTCGATGGAGAAGGCGGCGTCCTTGGCGGTGAAGGGCGCACCGTCGGAGAACGTGACACCTCTGCGGATGTCGAATGCCCATTGGTCGGGCGCGGTTTGGCGCCAAGCGGTGGACAGCAGCGGCTGCAGGTCGCCGGTATCGGGATCGCGCTCGATGAGCGGTTCGGTGATGTTGGACCGCACCACGATGCCGGTCGACGTCAACGAGCTCTCGCAGGGTTCCAGCGTCGGCGGCTCCTGGGAGATGACGATCCGCAAGGTGTCCGGGTCGTAGCCGCCGTGCGCGGTGTTGGCGACGGTGCACCCCGCGGTGAGCGCGCAGGCGGCCAGAGCGACTGCCGGAGCGGCGAGAACTCGCCTCATGGATCCTCCAGGGTGTGATGTCCACGTATGTAGATGCTGGTTGTGACCGCAGACACACGCTAAGAACGGCTCACTCCGCCCGTCAACCCGCCGAAATCGGGAGAAATAGCGCTGATGGAGCGCGCTGAACAGCGGGCAAGGTCACCCTAAAAGCGGTTCTGAACTGGGGTTCCGACCAAAAACGGGGCTGACCGATACGTCCGCAGCAATGCCGCGGGGAGAATTATGCAGCTTGCGTATCAACCCATGCTATTTCCGTGTTGGACGGGTATTTGCACGCAGGCTTACCGTAGCTGCATCCCGACCGAGGAGTACGTGTGCCCGAATCCGATTCCAGCCGCCGCGTCCTGCAGGTGGGTCCGCTCAAGCCTTCACTCGCCGAGACACTGCGGACCAGCTACGACGCCCAGGTTTTGCCCGGCGGCCCTGAACGCGCGACATTCCTCGCCGAGCACGGCGCCACGATCGCCGCGGTGGTGACCTCGGGGCGCACCGGCGTCGACGCCGAGCTGATGGCGGCACTGCCCAATCTGGGTGCGGTGGTCAACTTCGGGGTCGGCTATGACACCACGGACATCGAGGCGGCCGCGGCGCGAAACGTCGTGGTCAGCAACACCCCCGACGTGCTCAGTGACTGTGTGGCCGACACTGCCGTCGGATTGCTGATCGACACGATGCGGCAGTTCTCGGCCGCCGACCGATACCTGCGGGCCGGCCGCTGGGTGGCGGAAGGCAATTACCCACTGACCCACAAGGTTTCGGGAGCCCGGGTCGGCATCATCGGCCTCGGCCGCATCGGGCAGGCGATCGCCACCCGGCTGGTCGCGTTCGGTTGCACGATCAGCTATCACAACCGGCGTGAGGTCGCGGGCAGCCCTTACGAATACGTCACGTCCGCCATCGAGCTCGCCAGGCAGGTCGACGTCCTTATCGTCGCCGCCGCAGGCGGCAGCGGGACACGGCACCTGGTCGACCGGGATGTGCTCGACGCGCTCGGGCCCGACGGCTACCTGATCAACATCGCCCGCGGCAGCGTCGTGGACGAGGAAGCCCTCGTCGAGGCGCTGAGCGAAGGCAGGCTGGCAGGTGCTGGACTCGACGTGTTCACCGACGAGCCGAACGTGCCCGAGGCACTGCTGTCGTTGGACACCGTGGTGCTGCTGCCCCACGTCGGAAGTGGAACCGTCGAGACCCGGGCCGCCATGGAGGCGCTGACCCTGGCCAACTTGGACAAGTTCCTGGAGTCCGGCGAGCTCGTCACGCCGGTGCCCATGCCGGCTCCTGCCGCACGTAGCTAACCGACGAAATCCTCGACGAGATCGTCGGTGGTCCACTCACGCGGCGGCAGGACGTCTCGCAGCAGCCGCAGCAGCGCAGGGTTTGTGCTGTCCCCGCGCCAGACGGCGTCCAGTTCGACCGGACGCTCCCGGAACGCGCCGATCGAGCGGAACACCACCCCTTCTGGATGCAGGGTGGCCGTGGATGCGGGCACGAGCGCGATGCCGATCCCGGAGCGGACCAGCACCAGCATCGTGTGCACCTGGGTGACGTACTGGACATAGCGGGGCGTGGCGCCGGCGATCGTGAACGTGCTGATCAGCAGCTCGTTGAAGTACCGGGCCTGCACCGGTGAGTACATCACCATGTCCTGGCCGTCGAGATCGTTGAGCGTGAGCTGACGGCGCACCTCGACCAGCGGATGCGCGGCCGGCAGTGCGGCGATGAGCTGTTCATGCAGCAGCGGCCGGGATACCAGGCCGGGCCGTTTGAGCGGTGGCCGCGCCATCCCGAGATCCAGTTCACCGGTCATCAGCGCCTCGATCTGAGCTGCGGTGACCATTTCGCGCAGATCGAGTTTCACGTCGGGCATCTGTTGCCGCGCGGCCTCGAACAACCTGGGTAGCACCGGGTGCGCCGACGCCGCAGTGAATCCGATCACCACGGTACCGAGATCGCCTGCAGGAACGCGCTTTACGTTGAGCGCCGCACCTTCGGCCAATTGCAGGATGCGTCGCGCGTCGGGCAGGAATGCCACTCCAGCCGGCGTGAGGGTGACCGACCGAGTGGTGCGGTCGATCAGATGCACCCCGAGTTCGCTCTCCAACTGCTGGATCTGGCGGCTCAGCGGCGGCTGTGTCATGTGCAGTCGTTCGGCGGCCCGCCCGAAGTGCAGTTCCTCCGCGACGGCGATGAAGCACGACAGCCTCGACAGCGAGAACACCGGTGCAGCCTATCGCCGGTAGGCCTACATCAATGCCTGAACCGCATGAATGGACGACAGCGATGGCCTGGCGGTGCACTAATTGCACGCCGTTGTCCGCCTGGCGAGCGACAGTTCAGCGACAATCGAAAAACATGGCCAGCCAGCTGATATACGAGTTTTATCGAACATGTGTGCTACTCCTCATGTTCTTGTGGGTAGTTGAGGGTTCAGGCCGCCGAGGCAGAGGTAGATCATTGAGGTCAGTGCTTTGGCGGAGTGGT
>NZ_JBZDPT010000006.1:0-21709 GCF_058270035.1 Mycobacterium shunyiense
CCCGCATCGTCTACCGCCGACTCCATACCGACGAACAAGCACGCCTCAACGACCCCCAACCCGCCGCCGCTTGACATAGGAGCAATGCTCGCGGTGCAGACCGGAACGACGCGAGGGCACCGACGGCGGCGAGCACCGCGAATGCGGCGAAAAGCCAGCGCGCTGCGGCCGCGTCGGCGGTAGCGCTGAGGTTGACGACGACACCGGCCAGACCCGCGCCGAACGCCCCGCAGATCAGTTGCACGGTGTTGATGGCCGCCGCCGCGGCCGGCCCCTCGGCGGGATCGTCCACGCTGCCCATGGCCCACGCGGACAGGTGAGGCCAGGCAATACCGATCCCGGCGCCGGTGACCACGAGCGCCGCCGCCCAGGCCCACACCAACCACGGCGTCATGCCGTCCCGGATCAACACCGCACCCAAGGCCAGACCGGCCGCCATCACCAGAGGCGCGACCGCCACCGTCCGCCCGATCGCGCGCCGATTCTGCAGCGACGCACTGACGATCTCGCCCGTGGTCCAGCCGACCGACAACACCGCGCCGAAGAAGCCCGCCATCACCGGCGTCAGGTGCCCCAGACGTTGACCGAACAGCGGCACATACATATCCACCATGGTGGCGGCCATCAGCACCCCGAGGCTCAGGTAGATCCACTTGAGCGGACCGGGCCGGAATGTGCTGGGCGGCAACACCGATGCCCGGGCGCGGCGGTCGACGAACAGGAACCCGGCCACCAGTGCCAGCCCGACACCGAGCAGTGCTGCGGTCCCCCGCCAGTCGTGCGGGATACCCGCTACGCTGACCGACATGGCCGCAGCACCCAACAGGGCCAGCGACCACACCGGAATGCCGGGCGCCGAAACCCCGGCCGTCCCTCTGGCGGGCAGGGCGACCGGCACCAGGACGGCCATCGCGAGCGTCAGGATCACCAGCACACCGAACGCCCACCGCCAGTGCCCGAACTGCGCGAACAGCCCGCCCGCCGCCGGACCGATCAGTGTGCCGACACCCCACATCGCCGACACCAATGCAGATGCTTTGGTCCACAACGTATTCGGCAGCGCCGTGTTGATCACCGCGTAACCCAGGCCGGCCAGCAGTCCACCCGCGAAGCCCTGCACGGTGCGCCCGAGAAGCAGGACCTCCATGCTGGGGGCCAGGGCACAGCCGAGGCTTCCGGCACCGAACACCGTGAGCCCCAACAGGTATGCGTGTCGCGGACCCAACCGCATCAGCAGCGAGTGGACCGTGGTGGCCGCGACCACCGACGCAACGAGGTACACCGTCGTCACCCAGGCGTAGAACCGCTGCCCGCCGATGTCGCCCACCGCACTGGGCAGCAGGCTGATCGTCAGGAACTCGTTGGTCGCGTACAGCAGCACGCCGCCGGCCAACACGGTGGATGCGCCCAGGTAGCGGGCACCCAGCAACTGCCGCCAGGTCCCGGTATCGGGCGTCACGGTATCGGTCACACCGATGACGCTAGAAGCTGAACCGCCGTTGAGGTCAACTCTGATTACTTCAGGCCGGCCGCGTCCATCCCTCGCAGCTCCTTCTTCAGGTCCTGGATCTCGTCGCGGATGCGCGCCGCCAGTTCAAACTGGAGATCACGGGCGGCAGTCATCATCTGTTCGGTCAGATCCTTGATCAGATCGGCCAATTCGGCCCGCGGCATGTTGGTGGTGTCGCGCCCCTCGACGATGCCGGCACTGACCGCCCGCCCGGGTTCACCCTGAGCGCGCCGGCCACGCGAGGCGTTGCGCCCCGAACCGCCCACCTCGACGGACTCGGTGTCGTCAGCCTCGCGGTACACCTGGTCGAGAATGTCGGCGATCTTCTTGCGCAGCGGCTGCGGGTCGATCCCGTTGGCCTCGTTGTAGGCGACCTGCTTGGCGCGGCGGCGTTCGGTCTCGTCGATCGCCTCACGCATAGAGTCGGTGATCTTGTCGGCGTACATGTGCACCTCACCCGACACGTTGCGCGCCGCGCGGCCGATGGTCTGGATCAGGCTGCGCGTGGAACGCAGGAAACCCTCTTTGTCGGCGTCGAGAATCGCCACCAGCGACACCTCGGGAAGGTCCAGGCCCTCACGCAGCAGGTTGATACCGACCAGCACGTCGTACTCACCGAGGCGCAGCTGCCGCAGCAACTCGACCCGTCGCAGGGTGTCGACCTCCGAGTGCAGATAGCGGACCTTGATGCCGAGCTCCAGCAGGTAGTCGGTGAGATCCTCGGCCATCTTCTTGGTCAGCGTGGTGACCAGCACGCGCTCGTCGCGCTCGGTGCGGGCACGGATCTCGCCGATCAAGTCGTCGATCTGGCCCTTCGTCGGCTTCACCACCACCTTCGGGTCGACCAGACCCGTCGGGCGGATCACCTGTTCGACGAACTCGCCGCCGGCCTGGCTGATCTCGTAGGCGCCCGGCGTGGCCGACAGGTATACCGTCTGCCCGATCCGGTCGGCGAATTCCTCCCAGGTCAGCGGCCTGTTGTCGACGGCCGAGGGCAGTCGGAAGCCGAAATCGACCAGGTTGCGCTTGCGCGACATGTCCCCCTCGTACATGCCACCGATCTGGGGCACGGTGACGTGGGACTCGTCGATGACCAGCAGGAAGTCCTCGGGGAAATAGTCCAGTAGTGTCGCGGGCGCCGAGCCGGCCGGCCGGCCGTCGATGTGCCGCGAGTAGTTCTCGATGCCCGAGCAGAACCCGACCTGCTTCATCATCTCGACGTCGTAATTGGTGCGCATCCGCAGCCGCTGGGCCTCCAGCAGCTTGCCCTGCCCTTCCAGCTCGGCCAGCCGCGCCTCGAGCTCGGCCTCGATGGTGGAGATTGCATGCTCCATCCGTTCCGGACCGGCCACATAGTGGGTGGCCGGGAAGATCCGCAACGAGTCGACCTGCCGGACGATGTCCCCGGTCAGCGGGTGCAGGTAGTACAGGGCCTCGATCTCGTCGCCGAAGAACTCGATCCGCACGGCGAGCTCCTCGTAGGACGGGATGATCTCCACCGTGTCACCGCGCACCCGGAACGTGCCTCGGGTGAACGCCATGTCGTTGCGGTTGTACTGGACGTCGACCAGCAGCCGCAGCAGCCCGTCGCGCGGCACCTCCTGACCGACCTCCAGCTCGACCGAACGGTCGAGATAGGACTGCGGCGTGCCCAGGCCGTAGATGCACGACACCGAGGCCACCACGACCACATCGCGCCGGGACAACAGGCTCGACGTCGCCGAGTGGCGCAACCGCTCGACATCGTCGTTGATCGAGCTGTCCTTCTCGATGTACGTATCGGTCTGGGCGATGTACGCCTCGGGCTGGTAATAATCGTAGTACGAGACGAAGTACTCAACAGCGTTGTGCGGCAACATCTCCCGCAATTCATTGGCGAGCTGGGCGGCCAGGGTCTTGTTGGGCGCCATCACCAGGGTGGGCCGCTGCAACCGCTCGATCAGCCAGGCCGTGGTGGCCGACTTTCCGGTACCGGTGGCGCCGAGCAGCACGACATCACGTTCGCCGGCCTTGATCCGGCGCTCGAGTTCGTCGATCGCCGCCGGCTGGTCACCGGCCGGGTCGTACTCACTGACCACCTCGAATCGGGCACCGGTACGGACCAGACCAGTTACGGCATCGGCAGCCGGTCGGTACTCCGAATGCGCGAGCACAGGATGTTCGGTCGCGAAGGCCATGCTCACCAGCGTAGAACTGTGCACCGACAACTTCCGCCCGCGTTCGCTCCCCGCGTAGGCTTGGCCCATCCACCCGCCCAAGCACGAGACATTCGACCTGGTGGCCCGCACGAACACCGACCCCAAGGGCATCGTGCGGGCTGTCGACGTCTACACGGTGGAGCCCTGGGGCCTTTACATGGCCCGACCGACGCCCGGCCGGGCCCAGTTCCACTACCTGGAATCCTGGTTGCTGCCCTCGCTCGGGCTGCGGGCCAGCGTGTTTCATTTCAGCCCCGGCCACGAGCGTGATCAGGACTTCTACCTCGACATCGGTAGCTACACCGCGGGGCGGGCGGCCTGGTACTCCGAGGACCACTATTTGGACCTGGTGATCCGCACCGGGCGCGGCGTCGAGCTGTGCGACGTCGACGAACTGCTCACCGCCGTCCGCCATGGATTGTTGAGTCCGGAGGTCGGAGAACAGGCGGTGCAAACCGCGGCCACCGCGATCGAGGGCTTGGCGAGCTGCGGCTATGACCTGGCTCAGTGGCTGTCCGGCAACGGAATGGCCCTGACGTGGCGGGGAGCGTAAGGTCAGGATTCATGAGCTCAGCTAAGTACGTCTGGGGAGCCCTCCCCGCGCTGGCAGGACTGCTCACCGGCGCACTGTTGATCCCCGCCGCGGCACAGGCCGACCCGGAGGCCCCGCCGCAGGTGGAACCGCTGCCCGACCAGCAGCTACACAACGTCACCTACCGCGCCAGGATCGACGGCGTCTCGCGCAACGCGACCATTGCCTACAAGATCGACGACGACAACATCAACACCGCCGACCCCTCCATGCTGCCGGGCCGGATCTTCGAAGCCACCGGTGTGGTGTCCGATCCGGAGACTGCCGGAATGGCGGTCCGCATCGACTGGCCGTACTCGGCGAACCTGCACTGCGAGATCCTGGTGGACGACCAGCTCATCGCACAGGCCGATACCTTCGTCGGCCCGCGACTGACCCGGCCCAAGGACGATCCGAGCTACGGCAGCCTGCCCTGCGGCGCCCCGTTGAACGCGCCGATACCAGGCACCGTCGCCGACACCGCGCCGCCGGCCACCGATGCCGCGCTCCCGCCGACCGACCCCGCAGCCCTGCCGCCGGCAGAAGCTGAGCCGCCGACAACGTAGCCGTCAGCGCTTCAGCCAGGACTCGACCGTGTGCCGGGTGTCGTTGATATGGGCTTCCATCTGCGTGGCGGCCAGGTCCGGATCACGGTTCGCGATCGCTTCGAGGATCGACTCGTGGTAGTCGTTCGCGTTGGGTTCCAGACGTCCGAAGATCGCACCGACCGGTAGCCACATCCTCCGGCGGGCGTCCGCGACCGCCTCGGCCAGCCGATCATTCTGCGAAGCCTGGGCTATACCGAGATGAAACGCCGAATCCAGAGTCTGAAAATCCGCGGTGTGCTGCGCCGACTGGTCGTTCATCCCCGTCTGGAGCGCGGAATCCATGTCTTTGAGCAGCCTGCGCAGATCGGTGACATCCGTGGCGCGACGCCGCTCGGCGGCCATCCGGGTGGCCCCGGTCTCGACGATCACGCGGTAGTCGAAGGCATCGCGGATCGCACGCTTGTTGCGGCGCATCTCCCGACGCATCACGGCCGCGTCGTAGTGCGGCGCCTGGACGGTGAACCCGCCGCCTCGACCGCGCCGCACGGTGATCAGGCCCTCCTTCTCGAGCACAGCCACGGCGGCGCGCACGGTGGTGCGAGAGACGTCGAGCACGTCCGAGAGTTCGCGTTCGGTGGGCAGCCGATCGCCGGGACGGAACTGACCGCGTTCCAGCGCCCGCCGCATCTGGTCGACGACCAACTCATGTGCGGCAATTTGACGGACCGGAACCAAGGCCGGTTTCGATGTTGGCACGTTCGTCCCCCCTTTGGACGCTTCGAACGCTACCGCACAGCAGCAGCAGAGCGGCCCACACAGCCGGCCACTGGATGGCCACGTGCGAAACCTGGTGCCGCCCAGTGACCTAGGGCTGCCAGCCCGTCGTGTCCGCCCACTTCCACGCGCGTCGGTAGGCGTCCAGGAACCACGGCTCTTTGGCCACGGCGTAGTCAGCCGTCGCGAGCGCGGCACGCTTGGCCGCCAGATAGTCGGCCTGCACGCCGGGGTTGGCCCGCAGCCAGTCGACGAACATCAGCGCGAAGCGCTGGTTGGGCCGGCCATCCACCCGGATGTGCACATTGGTGGGCCGGCCCGGATCTGCCGAGGCATGGAAACGCTTCTGCCACAACGCCGGATCGTCATCATGCGGTGTGTCGGTGGTGATGTCCGGCACCACGGGATAGCCGGCGGTCAACAGCGCCTCGACGAGTTCGTCGGCGATATCCAACGACCCGACCGTCACCTGCACATCGATGACATCCTTGGCGTCCATTCCCGGCACGGCGGTCGAACCGATGTGGTCGATGCGCACCGCGCGGTGCCCGCATGCCGTGTTGAGCCGGGCCAGGATCCGACGGGCCTGATCGGGCCAGGTCGGGTCATATGGCACCACGACCGGGTCCCGACGGGCCGGTCGGCGGATCTGCACGTTGTGCGCGAAAGGCAGGATCCGCTCGTGCCAGAGGGCGCGAGCCTGCTCGACGACGGCACCCGGGCTGCCCGAGTTGTCCAGCCACACATCGGCGACCGCACGGCGCTGCTCCACGGTGGCCTGCGCGGCGATGCGGGCGCGGGCGTCCTCCTCGGTGAATCCGCGGTACTCGATGAGCCGCTTGACGCGCAGTTCCGCGTCGGCGTTGACGATGATCACCAAGGGGAACATCGGCGCCATCTGCGATTCCACCAACAGTGGGATGTCCTCGACGATCACGGCATCTTCGTGGGCCGCCGCGATGAGCTCCGACCGGCGGTGCGCCACCAGCGGATGCACGATGCCGTTCAGGGTGGCACGCTTCTCGTCGTCGCTGAAGGCGACCGCCGCCAGCGCAGGACGGTTCAAACCCCCCTCGGGCAGCAGGATTCCGTCGCCGAATGCCTCGACCAGCTTGGCCAGGCCCTCGGTTCCGGGCTCGACAACCTCACGCGCGATGACGTCACCGTCGACGATGATGCCGCCGAGATCGCTGAATGTGGCCGACACTGTTGACTTCCCGGCGCCGATACCGCCGGTTAACCCGATACGAAGCACGCCCAACAGTGTGTCAGGCCCCCGGAACGACGAACGCCCCGACCCAAGAGGGCCGGGGCGTTCGTTGCCAGAATTACTTACGCATTGCCTGCGAGCTTCTCGCGCAGAGCGGCCAGCTGTGCATCGCTGGCCAGCGTGCCACCAGTGGACTCTTCGCGACCAGCGCCGTTGGACGACGACGAGGTCGGACGGGCAGCTTCCTCGGCCTCGGCCGCGGCGAACTTCTCCATCTGCGTGGTGTGCATCTTGTGACGACGCTCGGCCTCGGCGTAGCGGGCCTCCCACTCCTCACGCTGCTTGTCGAAGCCTTCGAGCCATTCGTTGGTCTCGGCGTCGAAGCCCTCGGGGAAGATGTAGTTGCCCTGCTCGTCGTAGCTGTCGGCCATGCCGTACTTCGACGGGTCGAACTCCTCGGTGTAGTCCTCGTTGGCCTGCTTGAGGCTCAGCGAGATCCGGCGACGCTCCAGGTCGATGTCGATGACCTTGACCATCGCGTCGTCGCCGACCTGGACCACCTGGTCCGGGACCTCGACGTGGCGCTCGGACAGCTCCGAGATGTGCACCAGACCCTCGATGCCCTCCTCGACGCGGACGAACGCGCCGAACGGCACCAGCTTGGTGACCTTGCCCGGCACGATCTGACCGATCGCGTGGGTGCGGGCGAAGTGGCGCCACGGGTCTTCCTGAGTCGCCTTGAGCGACAGCGAAACCCGCTCGCGGTCCATGTCGACGTCGAGCACCTCGACGGTGACCTCGTCGCCCACCTGAACCACCTCGGACGGGTGATCGATGTGCTTCCAGGACAGCTCGGAGACGTGCACCAGGCCGTCGACGCCGCCGAGATCGACGAAGGCGCCGAAGTTGACGATCGAGGAGACGACACCCTTGCGGATGGCGCCCTTCTGCAGCTGGTTGAGGAACTCGCTACGCACCTCGGACTGGGTCTGCTCCAGCCAGGCGCGGCGGCTCAGCACCACGTTGTTGCGGTTCTTGTCCAGCTCGATGATCTTGGCCTCGATCTCCTTGCCGATGTACGGCTGCAGATCGCGGACACGACGCATCTCGACCAGCGATGCGGGCAGGAAGCCACGCAGACCGATGTCGAGGATCAGGCCGCCCTTGACGACCTCGATGACGGTGCCCTTGACGGCCTCGTCCTTTTCCTTGAGCTCCTCGATGGTGCCCCAGGCACGCTCGTACTGAGCGCGCTTCTTGGACAGGATCAGGCGGCCTTCCTTGTCCTCCTTGGTGAGAACGAGGGCCTCGACCTCATCGCCAACGGAAACGACCTCGTTGGGGTCGACATCGTGCTTGATGGAGAGTTCGCGGGAAGGAATGACACCTTCGGTCTTGTAACCGATGTCGAGCAGGACCTCGTCACGGTCAACCTTGACGATGGTTCCCTCGACGATGTCGCCATCGTTGAAGTATTTGATGGTTTTGTCGATGGCGGCGAGAAAGTCCTCAGCCGAGCCGATGTCGTTGACGGCTACTTGCGGCGAGGTGACGGAGGGAGAGGGCATGTGGTGGGTTGCTCCGGACAGGTTTACTAGTAGGGACAATTGTGTTGCGTGTATTGCGTTCGTGCGGATCCGTGACGGCGACTAGAAGATGTCCAGCTGTACGCACAGATACGTAACGAGGGTACTCGACCAGGCACACGCAGGACAAACCGGCTCCCCCGAGGGTCGTTCCGACGGCCCGCCGGAGCGTCCGCCGAATTTGTGCGGGATGGCAGACCAAACTTCTGCCAGGGACGGCAGCTACCCACCGTTACGCTTCGCACGTGGCGTACTCCCCGACCCCCGGCCCCCATCATCGGCCGTGGTTTCCGATCACCGCACCAATGCCCAGGCCGGTACGCAAGGTCGGGGCTCCGCTGGCCGCGATCATCGCCTGCGGTGTCGTCATCGGCGCACTGGTGCTGTTGTTCACCGCGCTCAACCCGGCCGGTGCGATCATCGGGTTCACGCTGTCCAGCATCGTGATGACCGGCGCGGTGTTCGCCTACCTGTGGCTGGACCGGTGGGAGCCGGAGCCGCCGCGATTGTTGCTGTTGGCGTTCGGCTGGGGTGCCGCGGTCGCCGTCGTGCTCTCGCTGATACTGGGCCTGTTCGCCGATGCGCTACTGGCGACTCCCGGGGTCGACTCGTCCCACAGTTTCGCCTCCGTGGCGATCCGGGCGCCGCTCATCGAAGAGGCCGCCAAGGGCTTGTTCCTGCTGGTCATGATGACCGGCAAGCGCCGCAATGAGCTCAACTCCCTGACCGACTGCCTGGTCTACGCCGGCCTGGTCGGTCTCGGCTTCGCCTGGCTGGAAGACATCATGTACATCTCCAGCGCGGATTCGTTGGGGGGATCCCTGCTCACCGCGGCGCTGCGACTGATCATGGCGCCGTTCGCCCACTCGCTGTTCACCACGATGACCGCGATCGGCGTGTACTTCGCACTGCAGCGGCGCAGCGGCCTCGCGAAAGCGCTGTGCATCCTGACCGGCTACCTCGGCGCGGTGCTCATGCACGGGCTGTGGAACGGCTCGTCACTGCTCGGTGCCGGAACCTACTTCATCGTCTACATCGTGTGGATGGTGCCGATCTTCATCATCATGATCGTCGTCGCCGTCACCAGCCGTCGCCGCGAACAGCGCGTGGTGGCCGCCAAGCTGCCCGGCATGGTCGCCGCCGGGCTCATCACCCCCAACGAGGCCACCTGGCTCGGATCGTTGAAAACCCGCCACGGCGCCGTCCAGCAGGCGACGCTGGCCGCCGGGCGCCCCGCCGGCAAGGCCGTCGCGGCGTTCGCGGCCGCCGTCGTCGAACTCGCCTTCGTCCGCGACCGCATCGACCGCGGTTTCGGCGATGCCCAGGTGTACGCGCTGCAGCAGGAAGAGGTGTATTCGGTGACGGCCGCCCGCTCGGCCGCACCGATTCTGCAGTGGCTCGCCAACTATCAGGCGCCCGTCCGGTACTGAGCGGTCCCTCCCGATTGCGCGATGACGGCACAATCTGGGCATTCCGAGACCAGCGGGTGCACGCAGGTGACGACGTGCGAAAGGAACTGCTCGGCGCGCTGCAGCCGGGAGATATCCGTCCTGATCCGCTCCAGCGTGGTCGTGATCAAGCCGATTCGCCCGTCACGGTCGGCGGCGCGCAATGCACGAATCTCCGCCAGCGCGAGGCCTGCCTGCTGAAGGAGCCGCACCAACCGGGCCCTGGCGAGCAACTCGTCGTCGTAGCGCCGGTGCCCTGACGCGCTCCGCAGCGGGACCAGGACCCCGACGTCTTCCCAGTGCCGCAGGACGTGCGACTCGACGCCGACCGCCGCGGCGGCAGCCCCGACCGCGTACATATCGCCCATGTCAGTTCTCCTTGACTTCAGGTCGACCTGAAGTTCTAGCTTCGCACACATGACTACCACTGCCGCCCAAAGTCAGGTTCGACAACCGAGCCTGTGGGCCTGCTGCTCGGCGTTCGCCCAGGCACCGGTCGGACTCCTCCGGCCGCGACGCGCCGACCGGAACTTCCTGCAGCAGCTGTCCGACGTCGGCCTGCCGCCCGCCACACAGAACGTCAGAGTCCGCGCACTGCGCCAGATGCCCAAATGGGTCCCCACCGCAGGCACCGTCGAGGGAACCCGCTCTCCGCGCCGTATTCCCATCGCCCTGACAGCGTTCGTCATCGAGCATCCGCGGGCCCGCTTCGTGGTGGATCCGGGCATGTGCGCCGATATTGGCACCCGGGTGCTCAGCCAGCTGCCTGCCGTACTGCGTCCGGCTGTCGGGCCGCCGGCCGAGGCGATCACCACCGCGGCGGCACTGGCCGAAGAGCTCGACGAGAATCACGTCGACTTCGCGCTGCCGACCCATCTGCATTGGGACCACATCTGCGGGCTTCTCGATCTGCCCGCCATGCCCGTGCACATCCACCAGCCAGAACTTGACTGGGCCACCAGCGGTCCGGTCGCACCGGCCGGCGGCGTGCGGGATTCCCTGCAGCACAGGACGATCACGACATTCGCACTCGACGGCCCGCCGATCCTGACGTTCGAGCGAAGCCACGACCTATTCGGCGACGGCGCGGTGCAACTCGTCGACCTCCCCGGCCACACTCCCGGCAGCATCGGCCTCCTGATCAACACGGCCGGCGGATGGGTACTGCTGGCCGGCGACGCCGCATGGCACAGTCTCGGGGTGGAACACATCCGGCAAAAGCCCAGTTACCCAGGCGTATTCGCCGATGAGGATCGTGACGCGAGCTTCCGCACTCTGCACCGGCTGCACGCGGTCAGAGACCAGGTCCGGATCGTCCCGACACACGACCACACCGCCTCGACATCGCTGCCGCAGAGCTAGTCGAACGCACCCCAGCCCATGCGCCGCTAGTGCGCGGCTCCGGCCCATGCGCCGCTAATGCGCGGCGGCGTCCCAGCTGCGGCCGTAGCCCACCGACACCTCCAGCGGCACATCCAACGGATACGCGTTGCCCATGTGCTCGCGCACCAACGCCTCCAGCGCGTCCCGCTCCCCCTCGACCACCTCGAAGAGCAGTTCGTCGTGCACCTGCAGCAGCATGCGTGACTTGAGCCCGGCCTCCTTGATGGCCTCGTCGACGTTGATCATCGCCACCTTGATGATGTCGGCGGCGCTGCCCTGGATGGGCGCGTTGAGCGCGGCCCGTTCGGCGGCCTCGCGCACATTGCGGTTGCTGCTGTCGAGCTCGGGCAAGTAGCGCCTGCGCCCGAACACCGTCGAGGTGTAGCCGTCCTTGCGGGCCTGATCGACGACGTCGCGCAGGTAGTCGCGGATACCACCGAAGCGCGCGAAGTACTGCTCCATCTGGATCTTGGCTTCTTCGGTGGAGATCTTGAGCTGGCTGGCCAACCCATAAGCGCTCAAGCCGTAGGCCAGGCCGTAGGACATCGCCTTGACCCGCCGACGCAGTTCCGGGGTGACCTCGTCGATCGGCACGTCGAAGGCCCGCGACGCAACGAACGAGTGCAGGTCCTCGCCGGTGTTGAAGGCTTCGATGAGACCTTCGTCGCGGGACAGGTGCGCCATGATCCGCATTTCGATCTGGCTGTAGTCCGCCGTCATCAGCTCCGAATAGCCGTCGCCGACCACGAAGGCGTCCCGGATCCGCCGACCCGCCTCGGTCCGGATCGGGATGTTCTGCAGGTTGGGCTCGGTGGACGAGAGCCGACCGGTGGCGGCGATGGTCTGGTTGAACGTCGTGTGAATCCGGCCGTCGGTGGCGACGGCGGCCAACAACCCGTCGACGGTCACCTTCAGCCGGGTGGCGTCCCGGTGGGCCAGCAGATGCTGCAGGAAAGGATGCCCGGTCTTGTCGAACAGCGATTGCAGCGCATCCGCATCGGTGGTGTAACCGGTCTTGGTGCGCTTGGTCTTGGGCATCTCCAGCTCGTCGAACAACACGACCTGCAGCTGCTTGGGTGAGCCGAGATTGATCTGCTTGCCGATGACCGCGTACGCGGCCTCTGCGGCGTCGCGGATCTGATCGGCGAACTCGCTCTGCAACTCCGTGAGGTAGTCGCTGTCCACGGCGATGCCGGTGTGCTCCACCTGGGCGAGCACCCGCTGCACCGGCAGCTCCATGCGGCCCAAAAGAGACGACGAGTCGATCTTGGCCAGCTCCTCGTCGAGCGCATCGGCGAGGTCCAGCACCGCGCACGCCCGCAGGATCACGGTCTGCACCGCCTGCTCGTCGACGCCGTCCGAATCATCGAGCAGTGAAAGCTGTTGTTGCTCCGGGCTTTCGGCGCGAAGCTCCCGCTTCAGGTACCGCACCGACAAATCGTCGAGGGCGAAGCTGCGCTGCCCGGGCCGAACCAGGTATGCCGCCAGCGCAGTGTCGGAGGTGACCCCGAGCAACGTCCAGCCCCGGCCGGCCAGGTCATGCATGGCCAACTTGGCCTCGTGCAGGGCCTTGGGTGGGCCGGGGTCGGCCAGCCAGGACGACAACGCTTGCTCGTCCTCAGCCGTCAGCCTGGCGGTGTCGATGTAGCGGCCGTCGCCGTCCGCGGAGACGATGGCCAGGGCCGTGGCGTCGGCGTCATACGCCAGGTGCGTGCCGACCACCGCCATCCCGAACCGGTTGCCCAGGCTGTGTTCGGACAGCCACGCGGCCAGCTCTCCCGGTTCCAGTGCCCGCCCACGCACATCGAACCCGTGCTCAACCTCCGGTTCGGCGGCCACCAGCGTGTCGAACAGCCGGTCCCGCAGCACCCGGAACTCAAGATCGTCGAAGAGCCGGTGGATCTGGTCGCGGTCCCACGGCAGTAGGCGCAACGTATCCGGGGTCTGGGCCAGCGGCACATCCTTGACCAGTTCGGTCAGCTCGCGGTTGAGCACCACACTGGACAGATTGGACCGCAGCGACTCACCGACCTTGCCTTTCACCTTGTCGACGTTGTCGACCAGGGATTGCAGCGAACCGTATTCGACGATCCACTTGGTGGCGGTCTTCTCCCCCACACCCGGGATGCCGGGCAGGTTGTCGCTCGGGTCGCCGCGCAGCGCGGCGAAGTCCGGGTACTGCGTCGGCGTCAGTCCGTACTTCTCCACCACCGCATCCGGCGTGAACCGGGTGAGCTCGCTGACCCCCTTGCGCGGGTAGAGCACGGTCACGTCGTTGCTGACCAGCTGCAACGAGTCACGGTCACCGGTGACCACCAGTACCCGGTAGCCGGCGTCCTCGGCCTGGGTGGCCAGGGTGGCGATGATGTCGTCGGCTTCGAAGCCGGGTTCGGCCAACACCGTGATGCCCAGCGCGCCGAGCACCTCCTTGGTGATGTCGATCTGGCCGCGGAACTCGTCGGGCGTCGCCGACCGGCCTTCCTTGTACTCGGGGTACTTCTCCTTGCGGAACGTCTGCCGCGACACATCGAAGGCTGCGGCGACGTGACTGGGCTGCTCATCACGCAGCAGATTGATGAGCATCGCGGTGAAGCCGTACACGGCGTTGGTTGTCAGCCCACCCTGCGTCTTGAAGTTCTCCGCAGGCAGCGCGTAAAACGCGCGGAAAGCCAGGGAATTACCGTCGAGCAGCATCAGTGTGGGCTTCGCGTCCGTCACGGCCCTAACTCTATGCACCGCCGCCGACGAGTTCGGCGGCCATCTCGATCAGCGCCCGCGCGGCCGGGCTGATCGGCCCGCTCGCGCGCCAGGCCAGCACGAGCCGACCACGCAGTTCAGGCCGGATCGAAATGGCGTGGACATCGGTGCGTTGACGTGCCACCGAACCCGGGACGATCGCAACGCCCAGCCCCCGCGCGGCGAGATCGGCGAGCGCGTCGGGCGTGGCGGCCTCGAACACCACGTGCGGCGCGACGCCGGCCGCGGCGCAGGCCCGGTCGAACTGCCGACGGATGCCGCCACCGGCAGGCAGCGAGATGAGCGGGCGCTGCGCGAGCGCGGCCAGTGTCACAGTCCGGCGCTTCACCCAAGGGTCGGAACGGCTCACCACAGCCTCGATCGGTTCGTCGGTCGTGGTGGCAACCGCCAGGCCGTCGGGCACCTCGGAAGAACCGACCGACGTGATCGCGACATCGAACCTGCCGCTGCGGACACCGTCGATCAGCGCGTCAGAGGTATCGGTGGACAAGGTGATCTCCACCGCCGGGTGAGCCCGGTGGTAATCGGCCAGCAGTTGCGGCAGGTCGACGTTGTGGGCCGTCACGGTGCCCACCGTCACCGAGCCGCGGACCAGCTGGGTCAGCTCGTCGACCGCGGTCCTGGCGTGCCGCACCGCGTCGAGGGCGGCACGCGCATAGGGCAACACCGCCGCCCCGGCCGCGGTCAGCCGGACCTCGCGCCGCGACCGGTCCAGCAGCGGCTGACCCAATTCCCGCTCAAGCCGGGCGATCTGGGCACTGACTGCGGGTTGCGCGACATGCACACGCTGCGCGGCGCGGGTGAAGTTGGCCTCCTCGGTGACGGCGACGAAGTACTCAAGCTGCCGCAATTCCATAACACTTGATTATAGTTTGTGTACTGAGATGCTATTGGACTTATAAATACTGCTCCGCGCAGGCTTGAGTCATGGACATCGTCATCGCAGGGGCCGGTATCGGCGGCCTCACCACCGCACTCGCACTGCATGCCCGGGGCATGAGCGTCACCGTTGTGGAATCGGCGCGCGAATTCGCCGCGCTCGGTGTCGGTATCAACCTGCTTCCACACGCCGTACGTGAGCTGACCGAGCTGGGCCTGGGCGACGAGGTCCGCGCCATCGCGGCCACCCCGGCAGTCATCGATTTCTACTCCTCGGACGGGACACTGTTGTTCCGCGAGCCGCGCGGAATCGAAGGTGGCTACGGCTACCCGCAGTGCTCGGTGCACCGCGGCAAGTTGCAGATGGTGCTGCTCGACGCGGTCCGGGCCCGGCTGGGCGCCAAGGCGGTCCGGACCGGTGCCGGCGTCGTGGATTTCGCCGAAACGGCTGACGCGGTGCGCGTGCAGACCCGTGCCGGCGATTTCACCGCCGACGTGTTCGTCGGCGCCGACGGGGTGCACTCGATGGTACGGCGCAGGCTGCACCCGGGCCCCGATCCACTCGCCTGGTCGGGAGTACGGATGTTTCGCGGCGCCAGCCGGATTCGGCCGTTCCTCGACGGCCGCACGATGGCCATCGTCAAGGGTCCGCACGGCGTCGAGCTGGTCACCTATCCGATCGGCGGTGATCTGGTGAACTGGGTGCTGCAGGTCCCCGAAGCCGGGGCCGGCCCCCTTCCCGGCGACGCGAACTGGAACACCCCGACCGATCCCGCGGCCGTGACCGCCCACATGTCCGGCTGGAGCCTGGACTGGCTGGACACCGCCGAGCTGGTGGCCCGATCCGACACGGTGTTCGAGTATCCGATGGTCGATCGGGAGCCACTGCCGCACTGGGGAACTCAACGCGTCACACTGGTCGGTGACGCTGCGCATCCGATGTACCCGGTCGGAGCCAACGGCGGGTCCCAGGCCATCCTCGATGCCGCCGCGCTGGCCGACGAACTGGCCGTCGGCCGCGGTGTCACGGGTTACGAAGCCCGCCGCGTCCCGGAGACGACGGCCGTGGTGTACGCCAACCGTGAGATGCATGCCGGTGACCCGCGCGACCTGGACCGCGTCACCGCCACCTACCGACGAAACACTCTGGCGGACCGGAGTTCCCGATGAACGAGCGATCGAACGCGAACATTGTTCTCGTACCCGGCGCGTGCCACGGCGGCTGGTGCTTCGATGACCTGGCCGCTGCGCTGCGGGCCGACGGCCACCGGGTGCTGACGCCAACCCTGACCGGGGTCGCCGAACGCGCGCACCTGGCTCACGCCGGGGTCAACCTCGACACCCACATCGCCGATGTGATCTCCGATTTCCACGCTCACCGCGTCACCGACGCGGTACTGGTCGGCCACAGCTACGGCGGCATGGTGATCACTGCGGTTGCTGACCGCATCCCAGACCGTGTGCGCACGCTGGTCTATCTGGATGCGTTCGTCCCGCGCGACGGCGAGTCCTGCTGGTCGCTGACCAACGACGAGCAGCGCCAGTGGTACATCGGGGTCGACGCGACCGGCTACGGCGTGCCCCCGCTGCCGTTCTTCGACGAACGCGCGACGGCCCACCCTCTGGCGTCACTGTTGCAGCCGGTCCGCCTCGGCGACGAGCCGCCGGGGATTCGCCGGATCTACGTCTGTGCCCGGCGGTGGCCGACGGAGTCGCCGTTCGCGCCGACCTACGAGCGGCTCCGCAGCGACCCCGGATGGACGACGTATGCCCTCGATGGGGCGCACAACCTCATGCGGGACAACCACACTGATCTGGTGCGCATCCTGCGGGACGCCGCCGGCGCGTAGTCCGCCGACGACACGTCGGTCGCGTAACCTTCCCTCGTGCCGTCGCCCCGCTCGATTCTGATCGGACAGGTGACGTCGCTGACCGGTCCGAATTACATGGGTCTGGAGAATCGGGACGGCGCAGAACTCGCGGTACGGCAGTTGAACAACGCCGGCGGTGTCCTCGGCCGCCGCTTAGAGCTGACCGTCGAGGACGACGCGAGTCTCCCTGCAGGCGCAGTGGCCGGCTACCACCGGCTGGCCGATCGGGGCGTCAGTGCCGTCGTCGGCACTTCGTTCTCCAACGCGAGCCTGGCGGTCCTGCCGCACACCGACGATCGCAAAGTCGTGTACATGTCGACGGGAGCGGCGCACACCCAGGTCGATCCGGTCCGTCCGTATGTGTTCATGACGCCGCCGACCGGGCGGCTGGTCGCCGCACAGCTGCTGAGATACCTCCGTGATCACGGTCTGACCCGAATCGCGGTGGTGTTCGATTCCGACAGTGTCTTCAACCGCGAGGCGTGGGTGGCACAGGAGACCATGTTGAGAGAGTTCGGAATCGAAGTTGTCGCAATCGAATCCGTCAAGGTCGACACCCGGGACTTCAGGCCCGTTATCGCGCCGATTGCTGCAGGTGGCGCACAGGCTCTGATGGCGTGGGTCACCGGTCCCCCGGCAACCGGATTGGCGCTGGCATTTCGCTCAGCGGGCCTGAGCATTCCGATGGTCGCCGGAATCGGTGCCGCCAGTCCGGCATTCGTGGACGAGGTCGGTCCGGGCGCTGACGGAATCGTCGTGGCGACATCCTTGATGGCCGTGGAGGCAGACCTGCCACCGTCAGCGACCCGCGCCGTCATCAGCGGCCTGACCGAACCGTTTCAGCGCCGACACGGTGCGCCACCGTCACAGTTCGCGGTCGATGGGTACACCGCCGTAAAGCTCATCGCCGGAGCCATCGAGGCGGCGGGCGAGGATATTCCGGAGGCGGTCCAGCAGTCCATGGAATCCCTGACATGCCTCACCCCTGAGGGCGAATACCACTTCACGCCCGCCGATCATTCGGGCCTCGACGTGGGGGACGTGGCCGTCGCAGTCATTCGAGACAGTCGGTTTCGGCTGACGCCGTGGTCCCGAGCGGAGTTGCTCCGACATCTGACATAGCGGTCGCTGGCTCGCCCGCGAGGCTGAGCCGCTCGCGGATGACGTTCGCCTGGGTGCTGATTGCGCCGATATAACCGTCGGGCCGCACCAACACGTAGGCGCCGACAGGTACGTCGTAGTCCAAACTTGGCCCGAGGCTCACCTGGGGAACACCGAAATCTACTGTTTTGCAGTCGAATTCCAGCACAGTCCAGTGCGGGCCGCGGAACACGTCGAACAATCGACGGCCATCGGGCAACAGACCGTCGGGTGCCCGGTCGCCGGCTTGCAGTCCGTCCAGGCTCGCATCACCGGCCGCCAGTGGACCGCCCCGGTAGCCGATGTCCAACTGGTGGATCGCGGCCGGTGCCGGCCCCGTCCCGCCGAACCCCTGGCGATGTAGCGCACCGCTGAGTTGCAGTACCTCGGCGGCAACGGGCAGGCGTTCGGCCTCATAGCTGTCCAGCAGGTCAGCGGGTGCACCGGCGATCACCGCGGCCAGTTTCCAACCGAGGTTGTAGGCGTCCTGCACCCCGGTGTTCACGCCCTGCCCTCCGGCGGGTGAGTGCACGTGGGCGGCATCCCCGGCGAGGAAGACGCGGCCGATCCGGAATTGTTGCGCCATGAGCAGATTCACCCGGTACAGCGAGATCCACCGCAAGTCCGACAGCGTGACGTCGCGCCGGCCCGACCGTTGTTCCAGCACCGCCTGCATTCCCTCGAGGGTCAGCGGTGGCGGGTCCTCGCCCGGCTCCATGGTGACCACCAGTTGGTAATTCTCGCTGCCGGGGAGGTTCCACAGCGAGAACCGCCGAGATTGATCGCCGTCCCGGGTCAGCAGGTGACAGCACCGGCTATCGAGCCCGCTGACCCGCACGTCACCGACCACGATGCGTTCCTCGGTCAGCGCACCGCCGAGAAACTCGACCCCCGACACCTTGCGTACCGTGCTGCGGCCACCGTCGGCACCGACCAGGTAGCCGGCGCGGATTCGCCCGCGGTTGGTGTCCACCGTGACGCCGTCGTCGTCCTGCGTGAAACCCGTTACCTCGGTGTCGAATTCGATTGTGCCACCGAGTTCGGCGAACCGCGCCGCCAGGATCTGGTCGGTGCGCCACTGCGGGATCAGCCAGGTGTACGGATAAGGCACCGCCGGCGCAGGCTCCAGCTCGGGCAGCCCGAGGAGCTCGTAGATCGGCTTCTCCCAGACCACGTCGGCGCCGCGGTACAGCCGCATGGGCGGAAACGACTCACCGGCGGCCAGCACCGCACCGCTGACCCCGAGGTCGTCGAAGACCTCCAGCGTGCGCGGCTGCAGCCCCTTGCCGCGCGAACCGGGAAACAACGTCGCCGCCTTGTCCAGCACCCGCGTCGGCACGCCTCGACGAGCCAGTTCGATGGCCAAAGTGAGTCCGGTCGGCCCGGCACCCGCGATCACGACCGTCATCGACAGACACCTCCCAACAGAACCAGCAGCACGTCATCGATCAGCCGTGCGCTGAATGCCGCATCGATCGGCAGGTCCAGGTGGATCTGGCGCAGGATCATCGCCTCGGCCACGTCATGGACGAGCTCGACATCGACGCCGGCGGCGAGGTCACCCCGGGCGATGGCCCGTTGCAGCGCATCGTGGAACGGCGAAAGCTCCTCCTTGGCGAGGTGTTCGCGGATGGCCTCGGCCAGTTGTGCGTCGTGCCGCATCAGCGTCGCGAGCTCCGCAGTCACCCGCGTCAGCGGGTCCGCCACCTCCGCGGCGACCGCATCCATGACGGCGAACAGGTCACTGCGCAGCTGCCCGGTATCCGGCATGGCGGCGTTGCGGGCGGCGTCCGTCGCGTCCAGCGTGGCGCGCACCAGCTGTGCCTTGTTCGGCCACCGGCGATAGATGGTGGCCTTGCTGGCACCCGCCCGCGCGGCGACGGCGTCCATGGTGAGCGCCTGATATCCCCGCTCCGCCAGCAGTTCCGCCGTCGCGGCCAACACTGCCTTTTCTCGCTCCATGCCTCGCACCATGCTCGAAGCGTACGAAACAGTTTCGTACTCTTCAAACCAATATCCTGGCCCGCGGGACAAAACTGCAACACGTTTCAGTTTTGCGGTCTTGATCGTTTAGGCTGGCCTCGTGCCAGCAGCATCTTCGCAACCCGCGATCGACGGATGGTTCGCCACCGACGACGCCGGTGCCACCCACCTAATCGGCGGCAAGTGCACTCAGTGCGCCACTTTCGTGTTCCCGCCGCGCGAGAACAACTGCCCCAACCCGGCCTGCGCCAGCGACACCCTCGACCTGGTGCCACTGTCCCGCCGCGGAAAGGTGTGGAGCTACACCGAGAACCGGTACCTCCCGCCGTCGCCGTATCCGAAGACCGACCCGTTCGAGCCGTTCGCGATCGCCGCGGTGGAGCTGGCCGACGAGGGCCTGATCGTGCTCGGCAAGGTCGTCGAAGGCACCCTCGCCGCCGACCTCAAGGTCGGCATGGAGATGGAGCTGACCACCATGACGCTCTACACCGACGACGAGGGCGTCGAGCGCACCACCCACGCCTGGAGGATCGCCTGATGAGCGCACCCGAACCGCTGTACATCCTCGGCGCGGGAATGCACCCGTGGGGCAAGTGGGGACGCGACTTCACCGAGTACGGCGTCGTCGCCGCCCGCGCCGCCCTGGCCGAGGCCGGGCTGGACGCGCAGCAGATCCAGTTCATCGCCGGCGCGGACACCATCCGCAACGGCTACCCGGGCTTCATCGCCGGGTCGACGTTCGCCCAGAAGCTGGGCTGGAACGGCGTGCCGGTGTCGTCTTCGTACGCGGCGTGCGCGTCGGGCTCGCAGGCGCTGCAGAGTGCGCGCGCCCAGATCCTGGCCGGATTCTGCGATGTCGCACTGGTGATCGGTGCGGACACCACCCCCAAGGGCGCCTTCGCGCCCGTCGGCGGCGAGCGCAAGAACGATCCCGACTGGCAGCGCTTCCACCTGCTCGGCGCGATGAACCCGGTGTACTTCGCCTTGCTCGCGCGGCGCCGGATGGATCTCTACGGCGCCACCGCCGAGGACTTCGCCCAGGTGAAGGTGAAGAACTCCCGCCACGGCCTGCAGAACCCGAATGCGCGCTACCGCAAGGAATCCGCGATCGAGGACGTGCTGGCCAGCCCGGTGGTCTCCGACCCGCTGCGCCAACTCGACATCTGCGCCACCTCCGACGGCGCGGCCGCTCTGATCGTGGCTTCGAAGTCGTTCGCCGAGAAGCGCCTCGGCTCGCTCGAGGGTGTGCCGTCGGTACGTGCAATCTCGACGGTGACCCCGCGCTACCCGCAGCACCTGCCCGAATTGCCGGACATCGCAACAGATTCCACCGCAGTCGTGGCGGCGCCGGAACGGGTGTTCAAGGACCAGATTCTCGACGCAGCCTACGCCGAGGCGGGCATCGGCCCCGAGGACGTCAGCCTGGCCGAGGTCTACGACCTGTCCACCGCACTCGAGCTGGACTGGTACGAGCACCTGGGCCTGTGCGCCAAGGGTGAAGGCGAGCAGCTGCTGCGTTCGGGCGCCACGACCATCGGCGGGCGCGTGCCGGTCAACCCGTCGGGCGGCCTGGCCTGCTTCGGCGAGGCCATCCCGGCCCAGGCCATCGCGCAGGTGTGCGAGTTGACCTGGCAGCTCAAGGGCCAGGCCACCGGCCGGCAGGTCGAGGGCGCGAAGGTCGGCGTGACCGCCAACCAGGGCCTGTTCGGCCACGGCTCCTCGGTGATCGTCGCCCGGTGATCCCGTTGCCGCGCGAGCATTGCTCCTATGTCAAGCGGCGGCGGGTTGGGGGTCGTTGAGGCGTGCTTGTTCGTCGGTATGGAGTCGGCGGTAGACGATGCGGGCGAGGCG
>NZ_JBZDPT010000007.1:0-263218 GCF_058270035.1 Mycobacterium shunyiense
AGCGATCAGATCCCACTGAGCATCGGAAAGCAACTGAAAACGCGACACACCCCAAGTCTGGACCGCCACATCCAAAATGTTTGTCAGACACGCCCTAGTTCGACTCTGCGGTGAGGGCGCGGCCCAGTCGCACATTCACGCCCTGGACGCAGAGCCGACGGCATTCAGGTCGGCGCGGTCCACGTCGGCCAGGTCGATACCCCTGGTTTCCCTGGCGAAGTACACCGCCACCAGGGTGACGACCGAGGCGCCGGCCAGATAGATCGCGATCGGCACCGATGAGCCGAAATCGCTCAACAACCGCACGGCGATGATCGGCGCCAGTGAGCCCGCCACGATCGCGGTTACCTGATAGCCCAGCGAGACACCGGAATAACGCATCCGGGTCGGGAACATCTCGGACATCATCGCCGGCTGCGGCGCATACATGAAGGCGTGGAACAGCAGGCCGATGACGACGGCCGACATGATCACCAGGTGGTTCTGGCTGTCCATCATCGGGAAGGCGAAGAACCCCCAGGTTCCGGTGGCGACGGTGCCGATCAGGTACACCGGGCGCCTGCCGACGCGGTCCGACAATGCGCCGACCATCGGGATGGCCACGAGGTGCACGGCATGGGCGACCAACAGCCAGCGCAGGATCGCACCGGTGTCGGCGTGCGCGTGCACCTTCAGGTACGTGATCGAGAAGGTGACGACCAGGTAGTACATGATGTTCTCGGCGAAGCGCAGCCCCATCGCGGTCAGCACACCGCGCGGGTAGCGGCGCAGCACCTCGACTGCGCTGAACGACGATGTCTTGCGCTGCTCTGCTTCCTGTTGTGCCACAACGAAGATCGGCGCGTCGGTGACCTTCGTGCGGATGTAGTAACCGATCAGCACCACCACCGCCGACAGCCAGAACGCGACCCGCCAACCCCACGACAGGAAGTCCGCGTCCGAGAGGGTGCTGGTCAGCACCAGCAGCACGATGGTGGCCAGCATGTTGCCGACAGGAACACCGGCCTGCGGCCAACTCGCCCAGAAACCACGGCTGCGATCGGGACTGTGCTCGGCCACCAGCAGCACCGCCCCACCCCATTCGCCGCCGACCGCGAATCCCTGGAGGAAGCGCAGCACCACCAGCAGGGTGGGCGCCCAATATCCGATCTGCCCGTATGTCGGCAGACAACCCATCAGAAAGGTCGCGGCGCCGACCAGAAGCAGCGAGAACTGCAGCAACTTCTTGCGGCCGTACTTGTCCCCGAAGTGGCCGAACACGATGCCACCCAACGGCCGCGCCACGAACCCGACCGCGTAGGTGACGAACGCCGCCAGGATCGCATCCAGGTCGCTGCCGGACTGGGCGAAGAACACCTTGCTGAAAACCAGCGTCGCGGCAGTGCCGTACAGGAAGAACTCGTACCACTCGACGACCGTGCCGGCCATCGACGCGGTGACGACACGTTTCAGGCCGGTGGTCGACGAGAGACCCTCTTTGACTATGAAGGGGTTGTGATCGGCAGCACACATGGTGTGTGAGTATGCAGGTCGGGCCGAACCCGCGCTGCGCTAACCCTGGATCAGCGGCGCGCCCGTGGCAGCTTGCACCTCGTCGAACGTGAGGTCTGGTGCGGCCTCGACAAGGGTCAGCGTGCCGTCGCCGGAAACGTCGATGACCGCCAGATCCGTGATGATCCGGTGGACCACGCGTTCTCCGGTCAATGGCAAGGTGCAGCTCTCGACAATCTTCGGCTGACCCGACTTGTCGACATGTTCCATCAGGACGATGACCCGGCCGGCCCCGTGGACGAGGTCCATCGCCCCGCCCATGCCTTTGACCATCTTCCCCGGGACCATCCAGTTCGCCAGGTCCCCGAATCGCGACACCTGCATGCCGCCGAGCACGGCGACGTCGATGTGACCGCCGCGGATCATCCCGAAGGACAGCGCCGAATCGAAGAACGCCGCCCCGGGGAGCACCGTGACCGTTTCCTTGCCCGCGTTGATGAGGTTGGCGTCGATCTGATCGGCCGTCGGGTAGGGGCCGGTGCCCAGGATCCCGTTCTCCGAGTGCAACGTGACATGGACATCGGGGTCCAGATAACCGGGGATCAGCGTCGGAAGGCCGATTCCGAGGTTCACGTACTGCCCGTCGGACAGTTCGCGCGCCGCACGGGCGGCCATCTGCGCACGGGTCCAACCTTTGGTGATCACCGAATCCGTCATGCGGACACCTCTGTCTCCTCGCGCACGGTGCGCTTCTCGATACGTTGCTCCTGTGGTCCCGTCTCGACGATGCGCTGCACGAACACGCCCGGAAGGTGGACCGCCTCAGGATCCAATTCGCCTGGCTCGACCAGTTTTTCGACCTGGGCGATCGTGATCCGGCCGGCCATGGCGACCAGCGGGTTGAAGTTCATCGCAGTCTTGTCGAAAACCAGGTTGCCGTGGGTGTCACCGACGGCGGCGTGCACGAGTGCGAAATCGGCGTGGATGCCGGTCTCCATCACGTATCGCCTGCCGTCGAATTCCCGGGTCTCCTTGGGCGGCGAGGCGACGGCGACCGACCCGTCCGCTGCGTAGCGCCACGGCAGCCCACCGTCCGCGACGAGAGTGCCCACCCCGGCGAGCGTGTAGAAGGCGGGGATACCGGCCCCGCCGGCGCGCAACCGCTCAGCGAGCGTGCCCTGGGGCGTCAGCTCGACTTCGAGCTCACCGGCCAGGTACTGACGCGCGAACTCCTTGTTCTCCCCGACGTAGGACGCTGTTACGCGGCGGATACGCCCCAGGCCGAGCAGGACGCCGAGTCCCACGCCGTCGACACCGCAGTTGTTGGAGAACACCGAGAGGTTCCCGACGCCAGAATCGGCCACGGCCTGAATCAGGCTGTCCGGAATCCCGCAAAGCCCGAATCCTCCGACTGCCACCGATGCGCCGTCGCCGATGTCGGCGACCGCCTCGTGGACGTCAGCGACCTTCTTACTGGCCATACTCCATGCTCCCGCGTTCGTTCAGTGGATCACTTGCCTATGCGAGAACATCACCATCGGGCCGGGTAACGCAAGACCCAGCGGTGTGCCAGGCGGGTTGTGTCCGCTCAGGTGACACGATGCGCCACCGGCGTCCACTGGGTGGACGCTAGAGTGTGGCTGTGACCGACGGTGGACCTGGTACTCCGGTGATCACGCGGGCCGCGGCGATCCTGCGTGCTCTCGCCGACGCCCGGTCGGACGGACTCACCACGACCGCGCTTGCCCGCACGACGGACACGCCTCGCGCGACCGCGCACCGCATGCTCACCGCGCTGGCCGGCGAAGGCCTCGTCGACCGCGCGTCCGACACCGGTGTGTGGTTCCTGGGGCCGGAGATCTACCTGCTGGGATCGGTGGCCGCCACCCGCTACGACGCGGCACCGCTGGCCACCGACATTCTCCGCACACTGGCGCGCGACACGGGCGAGAGCGCGTTCCTCTCCGCCCGCCGGGGCGACGAATCGGTATGCGTGTCCGCCGAGGAAGGCAGCTTCCCGCTGCGCTCACATGTGCTGCATCCGGGCAAGCGGTTCCCACTCGGGGTTGCCTCGGCCGGGATCGTCATGCTGGCGCATCTTCCGGATTCGGAGATCGCGGCATATCTCGATCGTGTTGACCTGACCGGAGATTGGGGCGCGGTGCACTCACCTGCCCAGCTTCGAGCCCGCATCGAACAGACCAGGGTCAGCGGGTACTCGGTCAACCCGGGCCTGATCGTCGAGGGCAGCTGGGGTATCGGCGCGGCAGTGTTCAACGAACTGGGTCAGCCGATGTGGGCACTGAGCCTCACCGGAGTGGAGATGCGCTTCGATGCCCGACGCCAGGCCGCGCTCGGAGAGTCGTTGCTGCTGGCCGCGCACACGCTCGGCCAACGCTTGAAGCGGCGGTGACTCAACATGACGCATCATGATGCACAGCCCTGATGTTATGATGTGCGTGTGCGCACCACTGTCAACATCGACGACGCCCTGCTGGCCGAGGCAAAGATCGTCGCGGCGCGCACGTCACGCTCCCTCGGCTCGGTGGTGGAGGATGCGCTACGGGAGATGCTGACGCGGGTAGCCGGCGAGACCGGCACACCAGAGTTTCGGTTGCCGACGCACGGCAGCGGGGGCCTGCGTCCGGGAGTGGACCTCGACGACAAAGAAGCCCTCGCCGAACTACTGGGCGATAATGCTTCTCCCTGACGTGAACATCCTGATCTACGCCATCCGCGAGGACAGCGTCGACCATGAGCAGTACGCCGCATGGCTTTCGGGTGCACTCACCGCGGACGAACCCGTTGGCATCAGCGATCTGGTGCTCTCCGGCGTGATTCGACTGCTGACCAATCACCGGGTATTCCAGGAACCGAGTTCCACCATTCAGGCGTTCGACGCCTGCCGGGCGATCCGATCCGCACCGTCGGCGGTGCCGCTGCGCCCCGGGCCTCGCCATTGGAGCATCTTCGGCTCGCTGTGCACCGATACCGGCGCAAAGGCGAATGCCGTTCCCGACGCCTATCACGCCGCGCTGGCCATTGAGAACGGCGCCACCTGGATCACCACCGACCGCGCGTTCGCACGCTTCCCCGGACTGCGCTGGCGACCACCGTTCGACTGATCGCTGAGCCAAATCCTTGCGGCCGAGCTTCGACCTTGCTGCAGTGAGAGGTATGCCATTCATCGAGCACGACCGCGGGCGCGCCTACTACCGGCACTGGGCCACCCCGCAGCCCCGCGCAGCCGTCATCTTTCTGCACGGGTTCGGTGAGCACACCGGGGTCTATCACCGCTACGGCTTCGCACTCAACGCCGCGGGCATCGACCTGTGGGCGGTCGATCAGTTCGGCCACGGACTGACCCCGGGCACCCGAGGGGATTTCGGCACCATCGAGGACAGTTCGGCGCTGGCCGACGCTCTGACCGCCCTCGCCGAGCGCGACACCCCGGGCATACCGCTGGTGGCGCAAGGACATTCGTTCGGTTCGGTGGTGACACTGTTCCGGCTGCTCGGTGAACCCACCCGCTACCGGGCCGGCATCATCTCCGGTGCGCCGTTGGTGCCGATCCCTGAAATGGTCGACCCGGACACGTCGTTGGACCTGGATCCGAACTGGCTCTCGTCCGATCCGTTCTACCTCGACAGCCTGGAGAACGACCCGCTGGCCTTCGTCGACGCCGACGGAGCCGCGCTCACCCGCGAGCTGGACCGGGCCTGGGATCGGTTCGGCGCGGAGCTGCCGAGCCTCACGGTGCCGACCCTGGCACTGCACGGCTCAGCTGATGTCATCGCTCCGGCCGGCGCGGTCAAGGCCTATGCCGACCAGATAGAACCCTTGCAGTTCAAGGAGTTTGACGGCGGCCGCCACGACATTCTGAACGAGTCCGTGTATCGCGAGGTGGCCGCGGACATCGTGGAGTTCATCGGCGCGCAGATCGGCTAACGCCCGGACTCGTATCCCGCGGTGAGCCAGTGAATCGTCCGGTCGAGGCTGGGCAGGATCTCGGCGATGGCGATCTCACCCGCCGTGAAGCGGCCGACCAGGCCGAACACCAAGCTGGTCAGGATGTTGTCGAGATCGTGCACGAACGCGTCGTCGACGCCGGACAGGATGGACAAGCCCGCAGGCACCACGGCGTCGAGGCCGCGGCGCACCAGACGGTCCCCGCCCGGCGCGGCCCGGGCCCGCGAGTAGGCCCTGAGCATGTCCGGGTGCTTCTCCCAGGGTTCGAAGATGGTGCGGAACATCCGCATCAGCGCCTCGTACAGCGACTCCCCCGGTGCGCGCGTCTGACCGGCCACCCCCGAATACCGGTTCTCCGCCATCCAGGAATCGAGCGCGGCCAGGATCAGCTCATCGCGGGTGGAGTAGCGCTTGTAGATCGTGGCCAGCGAGGTCTTGGCCCGGCGCGCCACCTCCCGCAGTTGCACGGCCTCGTAGCCCTCGGACTCAAGGATCTCCACGACGATGTCGAGGATCCGATCACGCTCATCTGCCACTTCGAGAACACCCTTGCCGCCGGAGAGTAACCACGTTACCGTACCGCTGTAACATGGTTACACCCATTCGAGCGAAGCGAGGATCAATGGGGAATCTCGACGGAAAAGTCGCCTTCATCACCGGGGTTGCCCGAGGCCAAGGGCGCAGCCACGCGGTGACGCTTGCCGAGCAGGGCGCGGACATCATCGGGGTGGACATCTGCGCGGACATCGCATCCAACCCGTATCCGATGGCCAGCCGCGACGAGCTCGACGAGACCGTCGCCCTGGTCGAGGCGGCCGGCGGCAAGATGCTCGGTTCGGTCGCCGACGTGCGCGACTTCCACGCCGTCAAGAGCGCACTCGATGCGGGTGTCGAGCAGTTCGGCCGGCTGGACATCGTGCTCGCCAATGCCGGCGTCGCCCCCACCGCGTTTCGTGAAGTGACCATCGAAGAAGACCTCGAGATGTGGTCCGATGCGGTCGGCGTCAACCTGGTCGGCTCGTTCCACACCGCCAAGGCCGCGATCCCGCATCTCATCGCAGGCGGACGCGGCGGGTCGATCGTGTTCACCAGTTCCACCGCCGGACTGCGCGGCTTCGGCGGCATGCAGGGCGGCGGCCTGGGCTATGCCGCGTCCAAGCACGGCATCGTCGGACTGATGCGCACCCTGTCCAATGCCCTGGCCCCGCACAGCATCCGGGTCAACACGGTGCACCCCACCGCGGTGAACACCATGATGGCCGTCAACCCGGCCATGACGGCGTTCCTGGAGAACTACCCCGACGGCGGGCCGCACCTGCAGAACCCGATGCCGGTCTCACTGCTGGAGCCCGAGGACATCAGCGCGACGATCAGCTACCTGGTCTCCGACGCTGCCAAATACGTCACCGGGGTCACCCTCCCCGTCGACGCCGGCTTCACGAACAAGCTCTGATGGGGCGCGTCACCGGCAAGCGCGTGCTGATCACCGGCGCAGCGCGCGGTATGGGCCGAAGCCACGCAGTACGTCTGGCCGAAGAGGGCGCCGACGTGATCCTCGTCGACATCTGTGAGTCGTTGCCAGAGGTGGAGTATCCACTGGCAACGCGCGCTGACCTGGACGAAACCGCCCGCCTCGTCGCCGAATTCGGCCGTCAGGCATTGACCTATGTGGTCGACGTGCGCGACGGCGAAGCGTTGAGCGCCGCAGTCGCCGATGGCGTCGAGAAGCTGGGCGGCCTGGACGCCTCGGTCGCCAACGCCGGCGTCCTGACCGCGGGCACCTGGGACACCACCACCGCCGAACAATGGCGCACCGTCGTGGACGTCAACCTGATCGGCACCTGGAACACCTGCTCGGCCGCACTGCCGCATCTGGTGGAACGCGGCGGCAGTCTGATCAACGTCAGTTCGGTGGCCGGGATCAAGGGCTCACCGCTGCACACGCCCTACACCGCGTCCAAACACGGGGTGGTCGGCATGAGCCGCGCGCTGGCCAATGAGCTTGCCGCGGTGAATGTCCGGGTCAACACCGTGCATCCCACCGGCGTCGCCACCGGGCTACGACCCGACACCCTGCACACCCTGATCCACGAGACCCGTCAAGACCTCGGGCCGATCTTCCAGAATGCGCTGCCGATCCAGATGACCGACGCACTCGACATCAGCAACGCGGTGCTGTTCCTGATCTCCGACGAAGCCCGGCACGTCACCGGACTGGAGTTCAAGGTCGACGCCGGGGCGACGATCCGATGACCGCCGCCGATACCCGGGCCGAGCGGGGCAGGCGCGAGTTCGCCGAGGTGATGACTTTCGCGGCTCCGTCAGACAGCAGCCCGGCAACCGCCAACCTCATCGACTTCGTGTTCGCCGAGGTGTGGCCGCGCACCGCGCTGAGCCGCCGGGACCGGCGGTTCGTCACGCTGCCGTGCGTCGCGGCAGCCGACGCCGAAGGGCCGTTGCGCGACCACGTGTACGCCGCGCTCAACAGCGGTGACCTGTCAATCGTCGAGATGCGGGAGACCGTCCTGCATTTCGCGGTGTACGCCGGGTGGCCCAAGGCCTCGCGGTTCAACATCATGGTCGACGAGCAGTGGGACCGGATCCACCGTGAACGGGGGCTGACCCCGCCCGCACCCGAACCGCTGCTGCCGCTACCGACACCGAGCGATCCGGAGGAACGGCTGGTCTGCGGCGAGCAGTCCTTCCGGGACATCAACTGCATCCCGTTCGCCCCGACCCGGGACAACCCGTACTCCGGCGCAGGCATCCTCAACTTCGTCTTCGGAGAGATGTGGCTGCGGCCCGGACTCGGCATGAAGGAACGACGCCTGGTGACGGTGGCCTGCGTGGCCTTTCAGGACGCACCGCTGCCGATCCTCAGCCACGTCTACGCCGCACTCAAGAGCCGCGACGTCTCCTTCGAGGAAATGGACGAACTGGCACTGCATTTCGCGGCCTACTACGGATGGCCCAAGGCATCGAACCTCAACCAGGTGATCCGAGATCAGCAGCAACGTGTTCTTGAGGAAGAGAACGCCGAGGCATGAAGTTCGAGCACATCTACCCGGCGACCGGCCGGCCGAACGGAACCGTGGACCTGGCCGGAACCGCCGAGATAGACGAAGCGGTAGCGGCCGCGGCAAGGGCACAGCGGGAATGGGTCTCACTGACCGTCGACCGGCGCCGCGACCTGCTGATCGACCTGGCCGACGTGGTGCACGACCACCTCGACGAGCTCGCGAAGCTCAACGTGGCCGACTATGGGGTGCCGATCTCGTTCGCAGGCACCGCAATGCTCCTGGAGCGGTTCCTGCGACATTTCGCGGGCTATGCCGACAAGCCGCACGGGGTGACGACACCGGTCAACGGATCGTTCGACATCAACCTCGTCGAGCGTGAGCCCTATGGCGTCGTCGGTGTCATCACCCCGTGGAACGGCTCTCTGGTCGTCACCGGATCGTGCGTCGCTCCGGCGCTGGCCGCCGGCAATGCCGTCGTCCTCAAACCCTCCGAGCTCGCGCCGTTCGCGGCACTGCGCTTCGGCGAGCTCTGTCTGGAGGCCGGACTGCCCGAGGGGCTGGTGACCGTCGTCCCGGCCGACGCCGAGGGCGGCGACGCGCTGGTGCGGCACCCCGGCATCGGCAAGATCGCCTTCACCGGCGGCGGTGGTACGGCGCGCAAGGTATTGCAGGCCGCCGCAACCAATCTCACTCCGGTGGTCACCGAGCTGGGCGGAAAATCCGCCAACCTCATCTTCGCCGATGCCGACCTCGATCTGGCCGCATCGCTGTCGGCCCACCAGGGCCCGCTCATGCAATCAGGACAGAGCTGCGCATGCGCGAGCCGGATACTGGTCCACGACGCGGTCTACGACGAGTTCCTGGAGAAGTTCCTCGGCGTCATCGGCACGGCCAACATCGGCGACCCGATGGACCCCGCGACCACGTTCGGACCGGTGATCAGTCAGGCCGCCGCCGACCGGATCCTGACAGCCGTCGATACCGCGGTGGCCGGCGGTGCGGGTGAGTTGCTGATGGGCGGCAAGCGGATCGACAGCGAGGGCTACTACGTCGAACCGACAGTTTTCGGCGATGTGGACAACTCCTCGGAGCTCGCGCAACTGGAGACCTTCGGACCCGTCGTCTCGGTGATGCGGTTCCGCGAGGAGGACGAGGCCGTGCGGATCGCCAACGACACCCCCTATGGCCTGAACGCCTTCGTCCAGACGACGGATCTCAACCGGGCCCACCGGGTGGCCCGCCGGCTGGAATCCGGATCGGTGTGGATCAACCAGTTCAGCGACATCTCACCGCAGGGTCCGTACGGCGGTTACAAGCAGAGCGGCTCGGGCCGAACCGGCGGCATCGAGGGCCTGAACGAGTTTCAGCAAGTAAAGAACATCCGGATCGCCGTGCGTTGATACGGTTTTTCGGTGAAGTTCAGGTTCACTCCTGGCCGCCGAAACGACCGCACAGTGGTGCCCCGCGATGATCCCGTCGGTACCGATCGCGCGGGCCGCACGGCACTGCACTACGCCGTCACCAACGACCCGGTTGGTCTCAACTACACGGCCGCCCTCAAAGACCCGCAGCTCGCGGCCGAGAACTTCCGGATCGGCAACCAGTTTCGGATCGAGAACACCACGCGACTGCTCACGTTGGGTGCTGACGTCAACGCCGTCGACAACGTCGGGATGACGCCGCTGCACTTCGCCGCCCAGAGCGACAGCGTCGACATCGTGAGGATCCTGCTCGAGGCAAACGCCGACGTGAACCCCGTCGCCGAAGACGGTTGCACGCCGCTTTATCAGGCTGTCCGGAACACGACCGGGAAACGGGCCGACGTCGTGGCGGTGCTGATGGCCGCCGGAGCCGACCCCACGATCGACGACGGCAACGGGCCGGCGGTGCTGAGGTTCATCACGCGCGTCGGCGATACCCATCTGCGCGACATCATGGCCGAGTACGGGCACACGGTGGACGGATTTCCCGGCTCCGGTTGACGTGGGCCACACCACACCCCACAATAACCGTCATGTTCGGTCAGAAATCCACATCGACGGTCAACCGTGCTGCCGGTTGAGCGCCATGAGGCGATCGTCGAGGCGGTAGGCACCGCCCAGGCCATCAGCACCGACGAGCTGGTCCGCCGCCTCGGGGTTTCGGCTGAGACCGTCCGCCGCGACCTGGCATTTCTCGAAGAACGCGGGGCACTGCGCCGGGTACACGGGGGCGCTGCCGCAGTCGCCGACCATCGGCCCATCGAGCCCTCATATTCCGAGCGCACGACGATTCGCCACCAAGCCAAGGCCCAGCTGGCCCGGGTCGCCGCGGGGCTGCTCGAAAACGGTCAGACGGTGATCATCGACATCGGGACCACAGCCGTCGCCGTCGCCCAGGCGATCCCGCGCGCGTTCACCGGCACGGTGATCACCCCGTCGCTGCCGGTCGCGGTGGAACTCGCCGACCGCTCGGGAATCGAGCTGCTGCTGGCCGGCGGACGGGTCCGGGCCGGCGACCTGGCCTGCTCGAATGCCCACACGAAGTCCTTCTTCACCGACGTCTACGCCGACATCGCCCTGCTCGGGTCCGGTGGGGTGGACGCGGTAGCCGGGCTCACCGATTTCCATCTCGACGAGATCGACGTGCGCCGCACGATCATCGCCAACAGCGCCCGCAGCTACATCCTGGCCGACTCGTCCAAGCTCGGGCAGGTGGCGCCGTACCGCGTGTGCGATCTCAGCGCCGTCAACGGACTGATCACCGACCAGAACACCGACCCGGCCGTGGCCGCGGCACTCGAAGAGACGGGAGGTGTGGTCATGCCGGCGCGGCCGGCAAGCGCCTGAAACGGGTGCGGGCGACGTTGCAGCGTCGCCCGCGGACCGAGCAATTCCTTCGCGAAACAGTCGATTTCCCTCAGAAAGCTCGATCAATGACAAATTCTTCCACATCGCCGTACGGCTACACCGAGACACTGGAACGCGGCACCGGTAAATTCGCCTCGTTCGCTGTGGCCTTCGCCTTCGTCTCGATCGCCACCGGCATCTTCACCACCTACGGCAGCGTGCTCAACAGCTCCGGCCCCATGGGGATCTGGACCTGGCCCATTGTGATCGTCGGCCAGGTCGCGGTAGCCCTGCTGCTCGGCTCGCTGGCCGCCCGGATCCCGGTGACCGGCTACGCCTATCAGTGGGTGTCGCGGCTGGCGAACCCGATTCTCGGCTGGATCACCGGCTGGATCTCGTTCACGTTCCTGGCGATCGTGGTGGTCGCGGTCGATTACACCGTGGCCGCCACCGTGGTACCCGCACTATTCGACTTCACCGGAACCCCCATAACGTCGTTCGAGATCACCGCCGCCGTCCTGTTCCTGCAGGCATTGTTGGTCGGGCTGTCGACCAAATGGACCGAGCGGGTCAACAACTTTGCCGTGACCGCGGAACTGATCGGCATGGTGGCGCTGGTGGTGCTGCTGTTCATCGTCGGCGTGATCGCACACAAGCTCTCCGTCGGCAACCTGTTCTCCCGCGGCGACGTCCCCGCCGAGGGGTACTGGAGCTTCGGCACCGCCACCTCGGTGGGCCCGTGGATGCTCGGTTTCCTGCTCGGCGCCTTCACCATCGTCGGCTTCGAATCCGCCGCCAATCTGGCCGAGGAAACCAAGAAGCCCGAAATCGTTGTGCCACGCGCCATGTGGCAGGCGGTGCTGGCCTCAGGCGTGTTGGGCTTCTTGTTCCTGCTGGTGGTCACCGCCGCCGTCAACGATCCGACCACGCTGGCCCAGTCGGGCACCCCGATCGCCGACGTGATCCGCGACATCCTCGGCTCTTTCGTCGGCACCGCGCTGCTCGTGCTGGTGGCGATCGCGATCTTCGCCTGCGGCCTGGTGATCCTGATGAGCGGCGTGCGCCTGGTCTGGGCGATGTCACGTGATCAGCGCTTCCCGGGATGGCAGCTGCTGCACAAGGTTTCACCGCGGTTCCGTACCCCGGCCAACGCCACCGTGTTCATGGCGGCCACCTCGGCGGTGATCCTCGGCATCTTCTCCACGAGCACCGACGCCTTGTTCAAATTGTTCTCCGCAGCCACCCTGCTGCCCGCATCCATCTACGCCATCACCATCGCGCTCTACATCGCGACCCGCAAGAAGCTGCCCGCGAGTGCGGGATTCAGCCTGGGACGCTGGGAGGTTCCGGTTCTCGTGGTGGCTGTGGTGTGGCTGGTGTTCGAGCTCTCGTTGTTCCGCGACGCGTCGTTCAAAGATCCGTGGCTGTACGTCCTGGCCATGGTCGCGATCGGTGCGGTCTACCTCGGGTACCTGCTGGTCACCCGCGGCAAGGAAGGTCTCAAGATGCCCGAGCTGGCCTCGATCGACGCCGAATTGGACGAGGTCGCCGGCGCAGTCGAGGAACCCGTGAAATGACCGTTCTGGCCATCGACCAAGGCACCTCGGGGACCAAGGCGATCGTCGTCGACCCCGAACAGGGTGTGGTCGGCTTGGCCGAGGTGCCGGTACACCCGCTTTACCTCGACGGCGGCGGCGTCGAGCAGGATCCGGCTGAACTGCTGGAGTCCGTGCTCGGCGCCGGTCGCGCCGCCCTCGAGCAGGCCGGCCGGCCAGTTCACGCGGTGTCTCTGGCGAATCAGGGCGAGACCGTGCTGGTCTGGGATCCCGATACCGGCCGGCCGCTCAGCCCGGCCATCGTGTGGCAGGACCGGCGCGCCGAATCCCTGTGCGCGGACCTCGCCGGGCACGCCGACATGATCGCCACGCGAACCGGATTGGTGCTCGACCCGTACTTCTCGGCACCGAAGATGGCCTGGCTGCGCCGCAATGTCGAGTCCACCGGCGTCGTGACGACCTCGGATACCTGGCTGCTGCACCAGCTCACCGGCGAGTTCGTCACCGATGCCACGACGGCCAGCCGCTCGGCCGCCGTGGACCTCGGTGCTCAGGACTGGAGTCCCGATCTGCTGGCGCTGTTCGGCCTGGACTGCGAACGTCTGCCCCGGATCGCAGCGAATGACGAGATCGTCGGCACCACATCGGCTTTCGGTTCGGACACCCCGGTCGGCGGGATCGTGGTGGACCAGCAGGCCGCACTGCTGGCCGAGGCGTGCCTCGAATCCGGCATGGCCAAGTGCACGTTCGGTACGGGTGCCTTCCTGCTGTCGAACACCGGGACCACCCCGGTGCGTTCGACCACGGGCCTGACGTCGTCGGTGGCCTGGCGGGTCGGTGGCGTCGACTCGTTCTGCATCGACGGCCAGGTCTACACCGCGGCGTCGGCCGTCAAATGGCTAACCTCGCTCGGTGTGATCAGCGGCGCCGCCGAGATGGACGCCGTCGCAGAATCCGACAACGGCGGCGTGCTGTGCGTTCCCGCGCTGGCCGGCCTAGCTGCGCCGTGGTGGAAATCTCAAGCCACCGCGACGATCTCGGGGATGACCCTGTCAACCGGGCGCGGACACATCGTGCTGTCTGTTCTCCAGGGCATCGCCGCACAGGTCGCCGAGCTGGTCGCGGCGATCGATGCCGATGCGCCGCCACTGACCCGGCTGCGGGCCGACGGCGGGCTCACCCAGTCCACTGTGCTGATGCAGGCCTGCGCCGACATCCTGCAGGTGCCCGTCGACGTCTATCCCTCGGCGCACGCCACCGCCCTTGGCGCGGCCGCGCTGGCCCGACTCAGCCTGGCACCTGAGAAGTCGGTGGCCGACGTCGTCACCGACTGGACCCCGTCGGCGACTTACGAGCCCCGCTGGAGCGCGGCACGTGCCGCCGAATTCCGCTCGGCCTGGCGCGAACTCGCCGAGACCACGTACCACCAGGAGATTTCATGAACACCCCGAGTGGACCCGACGTATTCGACGTCGTGGTCATCGGAGCCGGAATCGTCGGCTCGGCCATTGCGCGTGAGCTGTCCGGACACCAGCTGTCCGTTGCCCTGCTCGAAGCCCGCGACGATGTCGGCGACGGCACCAGCAAGGCCAACACGGCGATCCTGCACACTGGGTTCGACGCCAAACCCGGAACGCTGGAATCCACCATGGTCAGCCGCGGTTACGAGCTGCTGTCCGAGTATGCGAGCCGCACCGGTATCCCCGTCGAGCACACCGGGGCCATCCTGGTGGCCTGGGACGACGAACAGCTCGATGCCCTACCGGGATTGAAGGAGAAAGCCGCAGCCAACGGGTATAAACGGTGCGAGATCGTGGATTCCGCGGCCGTCTACGCCGCGGTCCCCGCTCTGGGGCCAGGCGCACTCGGCGGGCTCACCGTGCCCGACGAATCCATCATCTGCACCTGGACGGTGAACCTCGCGCTGGCCACTGATGCCGTCAACCGGGGCACCACCCTGCTGACCGATCACCGCGTGGAACGCGTCGAGGTTGGTGACGGGGTCACCACACTGCACACCTCCGCCGGCGCTGTGCGCACACGGTGGGTGGTCAACGCGGCCGGCCTGGGAGCCGATGTCATCGACAACCTGTTCGGCTTCTCGCGATTCACCGTGACCCCGCGCCGCGGCGAGCTGATCGTCTACGACAAGCTGGCGCGAGCGCTCGTCGACAAGATCGTGCTGCCGGTGCCGACCTCACGCGGCAAGGGAGTTCTGGTCAGCCCCACCATCTATGGCAACGTCATGCTCGGCCCCACCTCGGAGGACCTGACCGACCGCACTGCCACCGGTACCTCGGAGAGTGGATTCGAGTTCCTCCTGGAAAAGGGCCGCGCGTTGATGCCCCGGCTCCTCGACGAAGAGGTCACCGCGACCTATGCCGGGCTTCGGGCCGCGATCGACCACAGCGACTACCTGATCGAGGCGGATCCGGCGCAGCATTACCTGCTGGTCGGCGGCATCCGGTCCACCGGCCTCACTGCGGGCATGGCCATCGCCGAATACGCCCGCGCTCAACTGGTCTCGGCCGGCCTAGAGCTGGTACCCGCAGACGAACTGCCCGATCCGCCACAGATGCCCAACCTCGGCGAGGCGTTCCCCCGCCCCTATCAGCAGGCTGAGAAGATCGCCGCCGATCCTGCCTATGGCCGGATCGTGTGCTTCTGCGAACGCGTCACCGAGGGCGAACTGCGCGACGCCTGCCATTCCGTCATCCCACCCGCAGCCCTGGAAGGTCTGCGACGACGCACCCGCGTGATGAACGGTCGCTGCCAGGCATTCTTCTGCGGCGCCGAGGTGCAGTCGGTGTTCGAGCAGGAACGTCAGGAGAGCAACAAGTGAGCACCTACGACGTCGCGATCATCGGCGGCGGCCCCGCAGGTTTGACCGCCGCGGCTGATCTGGCGAACAGCCCGGGCCTGAATGTGGTTGTGCTGGAACGTGAGTCCGAGGCCGGCGGCATCCCTCGCCACAGTGATCACCCGGGTTACGGCATCCGCGATATGAAGACCTTCATCAGCGGGCCGGCGTACGCCCGCCGCCTGGTTCGTAAGGCGACGGCGGCCGGGGTCGAGATTCGCACGGCCACCATGGTCACCGGCTGGGCCGGCGAGAGGTCCCTGGAGCTCACCTCGCCCGCGGGGCGCGAACAACTCGACGCCCGCGCGATTGTCCTGGCAACCGGTGCTCGCGAGCGGGCCCGCCCGGCGCGGCTGATCCCCGGGGACCGGCCCGGCGGCGTCTACACCACCGGACAGTTGCAGAACACCGTGCACCTGCAGCACCGCAGCGTGGGCAAGCGTGCCGTCATCGTCGGAGCCGAACTGGTCAGCTACTCGGCGGTGCTCACCCTCAAGCACGCCGGCTGCGAAACCGCGCTGATGACAAGCGAATACCCGTCACCCGAGTCGTATGCGGTCTTCAACCTCGCGGGCCGCACCCCCCTGATGGACGTCGAGGTCGCCACGACCACCCGGGTGGCCCGCATCATCGGCAAGGGCACCGTCGTCGGTGTGGAGATCGAGAACACCCGCACCGGGCAACGCCGCATCGTGGCCTGCGACACCGTGGTGTTCACCGGTGACTGGATTCCCGACCACGAGCTGGCCCGCGCCGCGGGGCTCGACATGGACCCGAAAAGCCTGGGGCCGGTCGTCGACACCGCGCTGCGGACCAGCCGGGAAGGGGTGTTCGCGATCGGCAACCTGCTGCACCCGGTGGACACCGCCGACATCGCCGCGCTCGACGGCCGCCATGTGGCCGCCCAGGTGCGTCGCTACCTGGGCGGCGCGGTCACGCCCGGCGACGGGATCCGCATCGAGGCTGCGACCCCGCTGCGCTGGGTGGCACCGGGCCTGCTGCGGCCCGGCGACCCCGCCCCAGCGCGGCAGCGCCTGCTGTTGTGGACCGACTCCCTGGTGCGCATACCGAAAGTGGTTGCGCGCCAGGACGGCACGGTCATCGGCCGGAAGACCCTGCCCTGGCCGGCCTCACCCGGCCGGGTGTTCCGGGTGCCGTCGAGCATCCTCGACAAGGCCGATCACCGCGGCGGGACGGTCACCCTTTCACTGGGGTGAACGTGATGTTCAGTTCGGTGAGACCCCGGAGCAGGAACGTCGGCTCGTAGTTGTAATTCCGCTGCCCGGCCGGGCCGTGCACGGATTCGTCGATCCCGATGTCACGCATGCGATCCAGCAGGCGCCGGACGGTGATCTGTCCTTCCACCCGCGCCAACGGTGCGCCTGCACAGGTGTGGATGCCGCGACCGAACGCGATGTGCTCGCGGACGTTCTTGCGGTCCGGACGGAACTCCTGAGGGTTCTCGAACTTGCGGGGATCGCGGTTGGCTGCGCCGAGGCACAGCATCACGATGGTGCCGGCCTTCAAATGCACTCCGCCGAGTGTGGTGGTCTTGCGGACCAGCCGGAAATCGACCTTCGTCGGGGCGTGCATCCGCAGCGCTTCCTCGATGAAAGTCGGGATACCGTCCGGATTCTCGCGCAGCGTCTGCTGATACTCCGGGTGATCACCCAGGGTCTGCACGGCGGCGGTGAGCAGCTTGGTGACGGTCTCCTGTCCGGCGGCGAACAGGAAGGTGGCCGGCTTGACGACCTCCAGCAGTTCCGGCGTCGAGCCGTCGGGATAAGTGGCGGTGGCCATGCCGGAGAGCACGTCGCCACGAGGCTCACGCCGACGCTCGGCGAGGTATCCGGCGAACTTGTCGTCCAGGTACTGCAGCGGGTCGCGACCCACCGGCTCACCGTCGAGCGCCCCGACCCGATTGCCCTCCGGCCGCTCGGCACCCAGTGCGGCAAGGAATTCCGGGCGATCCTCCTCGGGAACACCCAGCAGATCGATGATCGCCGAGGTGGCGAAGGGTTTGGCGTACTCGGAGAGGAACTCGCATCTGCCGTTGCCCATGATCTGATCCAGCTGGTGATCGACCAGCTGCCACATATAGTCCTCGTTCTCCTTGAGACGACGAGGCGTGAGCAGCTTGCTCAGCAGCGAGCGGGCCCGCTCATGCTGCGGCGGGTCCATCACCACCATGTGCTCATGGATCGGGAACAGATGGCGGTGCGCCTCGATCTGTTCGCTGATATCGTCGCCCTCGGGCTCGAAAGGCAGCGGCGGGAACAGCCCGCCGATCGCGTTCACGGCCGAGAACGACGCATGGTCCTTGAAGGCCGCCATGACTTCCTGGTAGCCGGTCACCGCCACGACACCGTGATGCGGTTCGGCAAACACCGGCCCGTTGCTGCGCAGATATTCGTAGTACTCGTACGGGTCCTGGGCGACGGCCGGGTCGGCGAAATAGTCGACTGAGGCGAGATCGGTCATGGCTCACTGGCCTTTCGTGCTGGTGTTGAGCAGGCTGATCGCCTGGCGCGGGCAGGCGTCGACGGCAGATTTGACGTTGTCCCAGGTACCTTGATCCCACTGCCCGCTCACCGGGGCAGCGCCGGCCACCTCGTCGTCGGACAGGTCGAACACCTCAGGGGCAAGTTGGATGCACAGTGCATGGCCTTCGCACAGGCCGGCGTCCACCTGGACCCGGGCCGTACTCATGTCTTCGGGCATCTGTTTCCTCAGTTCTGAATTTGATCAGTCGATCAAACCGTTAGGATGGCTCATGCTTACCACCCCCGGCGTTCGGCGGTCAAGGTTCCAGGCCGGCAAGAAATATGTGTTGTCGGGCAATGACTTTGGGGGGCCGTCCTGATGCCTGCCGCACGCGCCGCCAAAGAGAAGGACGCGGGAACCCGCAAGCGCCTCATCGAGGCAACCGCCCAGGTCATCCGAGACGAGGGGTATGCCGCCGCCACCACCCGGCGGATCGCAGCCGTGGCCGGCGTGCGCTCGGCGCTGGTCTACTACTACTTCGACACCCTCGACGACCTGTTCGTCTCGGTGCTGCGCAGCGGTGCCGACGCGGCGCTGGCCCGGCTGCGCGAGGCGATCACCACCGACGATCCGCTCCGGGCCCTGTGGCTGATCAACTCCGACTCCCGCGTGACCGGACTCAACACCGAGTTCATGGCGCTGGCCAATCACCGCAAGGAGATCGGCGTCGAACTCAAGGCCTACTCCGAGCGGGTCCGCGACATCGAGGCCGCAGCCATGGCCGGGGTACTGCGCGCCCACGGTGTGGACATGGAGGAGTTCCCGCCGGTCGTGATGTCGATGCTTCTCACCCAATCGGCCCGCAGTCTGTGCAACGAAGAGGCGGTCGGCGTGACCGAGGGCCACGCCGAGTTCCGCGCCTTCGTCGAGCGGTTCCTGCGCCGGTTCGGCAGCGATCAGGACGCTACTTGAGCATGCTGCCGGCATCCACCGTGACCGGCAGACCGGTGATGTAACGGGCCTCGTCAGAGGCCAGGAACAACACCGCGTTACTGATGTCGACAGGCTCGACCCAGCCGACCGGAAGCACGTGCATCAACTGGGCGACCACAGCCATGTCGTCGGGACCCGGGTTCTCCAGGTCGGGACGGAACAGCTTCATCGTGCCCTCGTTCATGAACATCGGCGTGTTGACGTTCGTCGGGCACACCGAGTTGACCCGGATCGAGTGCTGCCCCAGTTCCACCGCGAAGCTGCGCATCAGACCGATCACACCGTGCTTGGCCGCGATGTAGTGGCCGGTATGCGGATAGGCCTTGAGCCCGCCGACCGAGCTGGTCAAGACGATCGAACCGCCACGTCCGCCGGAAAGAATGTGCGGCACTGCGGCTTTCACAGTCTTCCAGACGCCGGACAGATTGACGCCGATCATGTCGTCCCAGTCGGATTCTTTGGTCTCGTGCAGGACATCGCCACCGTTGCCGATGCCGGCGTTCGCCACCACGATGTCGAGCCGGCCCAGCTGCTCCACACCGCTGTCGACGGCCGCTTTGAGCGCGCCGAAGTCACGCACATCGAGCTCGGCGGTGACGATGCGACGGTCGAGACCCTTGATCAGATCCGCCGTCTCTGCCAGGTCGTCCGGGGTCGACGCCGGGATCGCACTGGTATCGGTGACCGGGGCGCAGACGTCGACCGCGATGATGTCTGCGCCCTCTTGCGCCAATCGCAGCGCATGGCTGCGTCCCTGCCCGCGCGCCGCACCGGTAACGAGGGCGACCTTGCCCTCTACCCGACCATTCATGTGTGTCCTCTTCCCATCGGTTTGATCGATTGATCAAACTTTGGCAGGGCACAACCATGTTCGTCAAGAGCCGGGTTGATCAACCGGTCAGGGACCGCTGGATTCGACGTCGGCGCCGAACGCAACTGGGCCCCACCCTCACGGGTGGGGCCCAGCTACGCGTCGTGCTACTTATTACGAGTCAGAGCCCGAGCTCTTCTTGGAGTCACTGGAGCCCTTGGACTTGTCAGCCCCGGCCTTGGTCGCCTTGGGCTTGGCCTTGGCTTCCTTGGCGGTGCTCTCCTTGGCGGCGCTCTCCTTGGCGGTGGCCTTCGATTCCTTGGCCTCCTGGGCCTTGGCCTGCTTGGCTTCCTTGGCCTCGCTGATCTTGGCCCTGATCCGGTCCGTGATCTTGGTCTTACCCGTGGCCTTCGCATCGGCATTGGCCGACTTGCTGGTTGCAGGCGTGGCGACAGACTCTCCGGCAGCCTCATTGGCCGCAGGAACGGCACTGGCAACCGGCGTCTCGACCTTCGCGGCCTCGACAACCGGGGTTTCGACCTTCGGAGCCTCAACAGCCACGGTCTCGGACTTCGGAGCCTCGACCGGGCTTTCAGCCTTCGGAGCCTCGACGGCCGGAGCCGCTTCCTTCACCGACTCGACGGGCGACACGGTCAACGCCGTCTTGGGCGCCAACGCGGAAACCAGCTGAGCCGAGATGCTCGCGGGCACCGATGACGGAGCCGAAGCGGGAGCAGGTGTTTCCGGGGTGTTGTCGATGGCATCGGCGAGGCTCTTGGGGATGTTCACCAGCAGGTTCTGCAGAAGACCTGCGACGATCCGGGCGCCACCCTGCTCGCCGGGCTCGGCCCAGGTGAGCAGTGCCGGCCACTCGGTGTAGCCCCCGGTGCCCGTCTCCGGGTCGGGATCGGAGTACTTGAATCCGTTGAGCGCCGCGTTGACGAGGATGCCCGGCGTGTTCACGACGGCGTTGAAGGCCCCCTGCATATCGCCCGCGGCGACGCTGGTGCTGATCGCCTCGGCAACGCGGGCGAGCTCGAACGTCGGACCGCTGATCGTTGCGAAGGCGCCCTGGAACAGGGCGCTCACGACGACGCTGGAGGTGAAGGTCGCACCGATCAGATTCGTGAAGTTCTGCGCGATCTGCTCCGGGATCCCGGTCAGGTACTCGGTCCCGCCGCGCGGGATGCCCGAAAGGATGAACCCGGGAGCGATCAGCGAACCGAAGGCGCCCTGGAACGCGTACAGCATGGAGTGGTTGAACCACCGGTACGCCTCGCCGATGTCTCCGGCCTCAAGTGCGGCCTGCGCCTGCGCCAACCGCGCCTGCCCGTTGGGGCCCTCGTACCAGTTCTTCAGGTTGGTGGGGATGGCCTCGAACGCCGCACCGAACTTGCCCGCGTAGCCCAGCTGGTTCTCCAGCACCTGGTTCAGCAACGGCGCCGGATTGGCAGCGAGGGCGGCACCCAGAGACTCGAGGTTGCCCAATGTGTTGCTGAACAGCGTCCCGTAGACGTCCACGGGCGAGGCCGTCGCGTCCATGGTCGACGCCGTCAGGTCGTAGGCGAAGCTCTGAGCCTGCTGGATGAGCGTCGTGTTCTGGGCAACCGGGGTCACCGCAATCGCGCTGGCGCTGAGCATTGCGACGCCGGCGACGAGGAACCGATCCTTCCGGCTCACCACTGGGGTGTCGCCGGAGGGGAGTGCAGGTAGGGGCACGAAGAACTCCTGAAAGCTGATAGTTGACTGAGGAACGAGCAAAAATTAGCTTAGGTTTTCCTAAATATCAATAGGTATGCCTGCCCTAAATTCCGTTTGCCTAGGCAAGTGCTTGGCAATCGCCAGGTCGGAGGCCGGTGGCCCGGCAGATTTCCTGTTCGGGGCGTGTTTTGACGGCTTCAGACCGCATCGATGGGATCGGCTTCCCGATACTGGGAGCCTTCCTGGTCATCGGGGCAGACCGTCCGCGAATCCCCATGCGTTCGTTTCTTTGCCAGACGAACCTGTGGAGCAGGAACACAAACTGGGCCCCCTCCCGATGGGAGGGGGCCCAGTCGTGTCAGCGACAAAAGTCAGAGCCAGGTGTCAGGCGTGGTGGCCGTCAGGAACGCGTCCAGATCGTCACGCCACTGTGCCGGGGTGTTCTTGTCCGGCTCGATCCCGGTGTACTCACCGCGGTAGAACAGCAACGGCCGCGGCTTGCGCTGTGTTCGATGCTCCTCGCGCGAGCGCTCGTCGGCGGCACCTTCAGATAACGAGTGCACCGCACCGAACACCACGAAATGGTCGCCGCCGTCGTGCACGGAATGCACATTGCAGTCGATGTGGGCAAGGCTGCCGTCGATCACCGGTGAACCGAGTTCCGATGGGGTCCAATCGATCCCGGCGAACTTGTCCGGCGCCTTGGAGCCGAACTGCGCGGACACATGCTGCTGATTCTCGTGCAGCATGTTCACGCAGAACTTTCCGCTGGCCTCGATGGCCTGCCACGCCCGCGACTGCTTGGTGGGACAGAACAGCACCAGCGGCGGATCGAGCGACAGCGCCGCGAACGACTGACAGGCGAAGCCGATCGGCACGTCATCGTGAAGTGTCGTGATGACCGTGACGCCAGTACAGAACTGGCCGAGCACATTTCGGAACGTGCGCGGGTCGAGCGGCTGAGCCTGTGCCATCACTTGAATCCGACAGAGAAGTCGTGGCCCCAGAGACTGATCCCCACGCTCTCGCGGGCGATCCAGCTCTCGTCCTCGACTTCCAGTCCCTCGCAACCGAATTCCATGTCGAACCCACCCGGGGTCTTCATGTAGAAGGACAGCATCTTGTCGTTGATGTGTCGGCCCAGCGTCGCCGACATCTTCACGTTGCGACGGTTGGCGCGGTCCAGGCACAGGCCGACATCGTCGGAGTTCTCCACCTCGACCATCAAGTGCACGATGCCGGTCGGGTTGGGCATCGGCATGAAGGCCAGCGCGTGGTGCCGCGGGTTGCAGCCGTAGAAGCGCAACCACACCGGATCGCCATCGGCCGGGCGGCCCGCGAGCTGCGGCGGCAGCTGCATCGAGTCACGCAGCTTGAAGCCCAGCACATCCTGGTAGAACGCCTGCGCGGCGGCGTCATCGTTGCAGGTCAGCACCACGTGTCCGAGGCCCTGCTCGGCAGTGACGAACTTGTGGCCGTAGGGGCTGACGAACCGGCGGCCCAGGTACTGCGCGCCGTAGAACGCCTCGAGGACGTTGCCGGCGGGATCGGAGAACCGGATGAGCCCTTCGACCCGGCGCTCGCGGATCTCGTCCCTGGTGCCCTCGACGAAGTCGACGCCCGCCTTGGACAGGCTCTCGCGCAGGCTCTGCAGCGCGGGAGCGTCGGCGACCTCCCAGCCCGAGATCAACAGTCGGTCCTGGTCGCCCGGCACGATCACCAGGCGGGCCGCGAAGTCATCCATCCGCAGGTAGAGCGCGTCCGGGATGGAACCCTCGCCCTCCACCATGCCGAGCACTTTCACGCCGAACTGGCGCCACGCGGCCACGTCGGTGGCCTCGATGCGCATGTAGCCGAGTGCCTTGATGCTCATCTGCTAACCCCCAAGGAAATCGATGGTGAGTTTGTTGAACTCGTCGAACTTCTCGACCTGAGCCCAGTGTCCACACTGCCCGAAGACGTGCAGCTGTACCCGCGGAATCTGCTTGAGCGCGACCAGCGCGCCGTCGAGCGGGTTGACCCGGTCCTCGCGGCCCCAGATCAGCAGCACCGGCTGGCGCAACTTGTACACCTCGCGCCACATCATGCCGAGCTCGAAATCCGCACCCGCGAACGACTTACCCATCGCGCGGGTGGCCGCCAGAGACTCGGGGGTGCTGGCGATCGCGAACCGCTCGTCGACCAGTTCCGGGGTGACCAGCTTCTGGTCGAACACCATGATCCGGATGAAGGCCTCGAGGTTCTCGCGCGTCGGTTCGAAGTTGAACTTCGCCAGGGCCTTGACGCCCTCGGTCGGATCGGGCGCGAACAGGTTGACGCTCAGGCCGCCCGGGCCCATCAGGATGAGCTTGCCCGCCCGGTCCGGGTAGTCCAGCGCGAACCGCACCGCGGTGCCGCCGCCGAGCGAGTTGCCCAGCAGCGGGATCCGGCCCTGCAGACCGAGGTGGTCGAACAGCCCGAGCAGCGCCTTGGCGCTGTAGCGGTTGTACTGCTCGTGCTCGGTGTGCTTGTCCGAGTGCCCGTAACCGGGCTGATCGACCGCGATCACGTGGTAGTGCTCGGCCAGCACCGCGATGTTGCGGCCGAAGTTCGACCAGCTCGAGGCGCCGGGGCCACCGCCGTGCAAGAGCACGATGGTCTGGGCATTCGGGTCACCCGCCTCGTGGTAGTGCAGCCGCATGTCATCTCTGACCTGGGCGTAGCGCGAGGTGGATTCGAAGGTGATCTCTTGGGTGGCAGTCATGTATCAGACCATCGTGTCGGCCGGGGGCAGGCCGAACTCGTTGTTGCCGAAGATCAGGTAGGCGCGCTCGGGATCGTTGGCCGCGTGCACCCGGCCGGCGTGCGCGTCACGCCAGAACCGCTGCACCGGAGCGTCATTGGACAGTGCGGTGGCACCCGAGGCCTCGAAGAGCCGGTCGATCGAGGCGATCGCGCGGCCGGTGGCACGCACCTGATCGCGCCGCGCCCGGGCCCGCAGCTCGAACGGGATCTCCTCGCCGGCGACCAGCAGGGCGTACTCGTCGGCGACGTTGCCCGACAGCTGACGCCAGGCGGCGTCGATGTCGCTGGCGGCCTCGGCGATGCGGATCTTGGCGAACGGATCGTCCTTGGCCTTCTCACCGGCGAAGGCGGCGCGGACGCGCTTGCCCTGGTGCTCGACGTGGGCGTCGTAGGCGCCGTAGGCCATACCGACGATGGGTGCCGAGATGGTGGTGGGATGGATTGTGCCCCACGGCATCTTGTACACGGGAGCGGTGTTGGTCTGATAGCCGCCGGCGGTGCCGTCGTTCATCGCCTTGTAGGACAGGAAGCGGTGCTTGGGCACGAACACGTCCTTGACCACGACGGTGTTGCTGCCGGTACCGCGCAGGCCGACGACGTTCCAGACGTCGTCGATCTGGTAGTCGGTACGCGGGATCAGGAAGCTGCCGAAATCGACCGGCCGGCCGTCCTTGATGACCGGGCCGCCGAGGAAGGCCCAGCTGGCGTGATCGCAGCCCGAGGACCAGTTCCAAGCACCGTTGACGAGATAGCCGTCACCGGTCTCGGTCACCACACCGGCACCCATCGGGGCGTAGGACGAGGAGATCCGGACCGAGGTGTCCTCGCCCCAGACGTCTTCCTGAGCCTGCTGATCGAACAGCGCCAGGTGCCAGTTGTGCACACCGATGATGCCGGCCACCCAGCCGGTGGAACCGCACGCGCTGGCCAGGCGCCGGACCGCCTCGTAGAACACGGTCGGGTCGCACTGCAGGCCGCCCCACTGCTCGGGCTGCAGCAGCTTGAAGAAACCGATGTCCTCCAGCGCCTTCACGTTCGCGTCGGGCAGCTTGCGCAGATCCTCGGTCTCCTGAGCGCGCTCACGCAGCGTCGGCAGCAGTTCATCGATGCCGGCCAGCACTGCCTGCACGTCACGCTGTTCAATGGATGTCACGGAAATGCCTCCCAAGATTCGGACTGCGATAAGCGCGAGCTGACCGCTTAGACTGAGATTAGAACACGTTACGATTTGTGTCGAGTAGCGCCTGGCAATGGTGGGCTGGACCAGGGCAAGTACGTTTTTGTAACATGTTCTAGTTATGAGTGAAGAGAGGGTCCAGCCGTGACTGATGAGCCACTGGGCAGCCATGTGCTCGAACTGCAGGTGAGTGCAGTCATCGAGGAGACGGCCGACGCCCGGTCTCTCGTGTTCTCCGTGCCCGAGGGCTCAGAGATTCCCGCCGACCGGCTGCGCTATGCCCCGGGCCAGTTCCTGACCCTGCGGGTGCCGAGCGATCGCACCGGCTCGGTGGCCCGCTGTTATTCACTGTCCAGCTCGCCGGTGACGGACGACCAGCTGACCGTCACGGTCAAGCGAACCGTCGACGGTTACGCCTCGAACTGGCTGTGCGACAACGCACATGCTGGCATGAAGATGCACGTGCTGGCCCCGTCGGGCACCTTCGTGCCCAAGAATCTCGACACCGACTTCCTGCTGCTGGCCGCGGGCAGCGGCATCACCCCGATGATGGCGATCTGCAAGTCGGCACTCGCCGAGGGCACCGGCAACGTCGTCCTGGTCTATGCCAACCGCGACGAGAACTCCGTCATCTTCGGTGCCACCCTGCGCGAACTGGCGGCCAAGTACCCCGACCGGTTCACCGTCGTGCACTGGCTGGAGACCGTGCAGGGCCTGCCCAGCCCGGCCGCACTCGCCACACTCGTCGCCCCGTATTCGGCGCGCGAGGCCTTTATCTGCGGGCCCGGACCGTTCATGGCAGCAGCCGAGCAGGCGCTGCAGCAGGCCGGCGCCGCCGACGAGCGCATCCACATCGAGGTGTTCAAGTCGCTCGACTCCGACCCGTTCGCCGCGGTCGTCATCGAGGAAGAAGAGGGCGACCAAGAGCCGGCCACCGCGGTCGTCACCCTGGACGGCACCACCCACGAGGTCCGTTGGCCACGGTCGGCCACGCTCCTCGACGTCCTGCTGGACAAGGGATTGGACGCACCGTTCTCCTGCCGCGAAGGCCACTGCGGTGCCTGCGCCGTGCTCAAGAAGTCCGGGGACGTCGAGATGAAGATCAACGACGTACTCGAACCATCCGATCTGGAAGAGGGCCTGATCCTGGGTTGCCAGGCCACACCGGTGTCGGATTCGGTCGAAGTCACCTACGACGAGTAACGAGCGGATACCTTTCTTGACGATGACGATCAACAGGCTTTCCGCAGCGAGCACGGCAGCAGTGCTGACCGCGGCTGCGCTGGCGTTTCCCGGGTCGGCCACGGCCGCCTCCAATTCGGCCGTCAGCTCGATCCCGAGCCCCCAGGGCACGATCGAGATGCACGTCAGCGCGGACTGCGCCGGCACCACATGCAACTTCCGGACGTCGGCGAACCTGCTGACCCCGGATGGGCCGATCGGGTTCCCCGGCGACGCTTGGGCGCGTCAGACCATCACCCTGCGTAGTTCCAACAAAGACACCTGGCAGGAAGCCTCCTACAGCGCCCCGGCCGGGATGCCCCGGGAGATCAAGGGCTCCAACCACGACAACGTGCTGTCGAAGTTGTACCGGTCGGTCAACAAGGTCGAGATCTCGGCGACGTACTTCGGTGGCGGGCCGATCGAACGCTTCACCATCGACGGCGTGTCGACTCCCACCAAGTGGCAGACCGGCCAGCCGAACACCGCGGACAACTTCATCATCTGCTCGGACATCCACGTGACCTGGGGCGGGGTGAACCTCACCACGCCGAGCGCCTGCGCCACGACCGGGTTCTGACCGCGCGCCCCTTCTGGATTGGCGCTCAGGCGTCGTCTACAGCCATGTGTTTGTCCACGAGCCTGCGCCACCGGCGGTGCCGGTAGGCGTAGATCCCGTGGGCAACCGCGACCACCAGGGAAGTCATTCGGCCGGCGTCGATCTCGACGGTGTCGCTGTAGCGGCACGACCGATCGGTGACGGGTTCGACGTGCAGGGTGTGATCCCAGGAACGCAGCATGCCGCCGTACTCGTGGGTGCGGATGGTGCGGGTGGTGTCGTCGACGTCGAGAACCTCGATGGTGTGCCGGTAGGCCGGGATCACGTGGAAGGCGAACAGCCATCCGGTGCCCTGGTCCCCGGCCCGGAACGGTTCGGTGCGTCCGGCCAGGGCGGGCACGCCGAACAAGCCGCGGCAGACATAGAGAAACGTCGGGACCTGCTGCATGGCCTGCCACACTCGTTCCGTGTCGGCAGGAAGAATCGTCTCAACATGGATGCGCTGCATGTCACCAATTTTCGAGAGCAGCGCGACGCCTGACTACTCGCTTTTCGTGCGGAGGCGACAATGACCCCTACCGACCGATTTCGGGCCCGTAAGCAGCCCAGACAGCAGCGCGCCGTGCAGACCCGACAGGCCATCCTCGAGGCGGCGGCTCGCGTTTTCGCCGAGTACGGGTATGCCGCGGGCACCACCAACCGCATCGCCGACGCAGCGGATCTGTCGATCGGCTCGCTGTATCAGTACTTCCCGAACAAGGACGCGATCCTGTCGGCGCTCACCGACGCACACGTCGACGCCGGTACGGCGCTGCTGCGCGAGCGCACTGCCTCAGGCCTGCCCGAATCACTCGAAGACCTCCTGCGCTTGTTCGTCCGGGCGACCATCGACAACCACCGCGACGACACCCGTCTGCACCGCGTGCTGTTCGAGGAAGCTCCTCGCTCACCGGCTCTGCTGGACCGGCTGCACCGCGCCGAAGAGGATGCCGTCGGCACGGCAAAAGCCTTGCTGGACAGCCACTCTGACGTTGCGGTGGCCGACACCGGGTTTGCGGCGCGCATGGTGGTCGCGACCGTCGAGTCGCTCACACACCGGCTGTTGGCGTGCGACAAACCCGCCGACGCCGAACAGCTCGAGGACGGCATCGTCACGATGCTGGCGGGGTACCTGCGGAACCCCAACGGCCCCTCACCTTCGCGAGCAGACGCAAAGTCGCACCAAAACCCTTGAATTTGTGCGATTTTGCTGGGGGCCCCTCCCGCTTGCGGGGGACTGCTCGGCGGAGAAAGTCCTAGCGCGGCAGGCCGAGCAAGCGCTCACCGGCGACGGTCAGCAGGATCTGCTCGGTGCCGCCGGCGATGGTCAGGCAGCGCGTGTTGAGGAAGTCGTGCACCTCGCGGTTACGCACCGCACCGCCGCCGTCGGACAGTTCCAGGCGGAACTCGGCCAGTGTCTGCCGGTAACGCACGCCGATCAGCTTGCGGGCGCTGGCCTGCGCGCCGGTGTCCTGGCCGCTGACCGCCAACTGCGCGATCCGCTGGTCCAGCAGTGAACCCACCTGGGCCGTCAGGATCAACCCGCCGAGGCGGTCCAGGTCGGCCGGATCCACGTCGGGCTGCGCGCCAAGCGTGCGCAGCAGCTCTTCCATCGGATTACCCAGTGCCGTGCCGCCGGCCATCGCCACGCGCTCGTTGGCCAGGGTGGTGCGGGCCAGCCGCCAGCCGTCGTTGACGGTGCCGACGACCATCTCGTCGGGCACGAACACGTCGTCGAAGAAGACCTCGTTGAACAGCTCGTCACCGGTGATCTCGCGCAGCGGGCGGATCACGATGCCCGGCGTCTTCATGTCGATCAGGAAGTAGGTGATGCCTTTGTGTTTCGGAGCGTCGGCGTCAGTGCGTGCCAGGCACACGCCCCAGTGCGCTTTCTGCGCCGCCGAGGTCCACACCTTCTGACCGGTCAGCTTCCAGCCCGGCTCACCGTTGGGACCTTCTGCGCGAACAGCTTTCATACGCAGTGCGGCCAGGTCGGAGCCGGCGCCGGGCTCGGAGAACAGCTGGCACCAGGCCAGGTCGCCGCGCAGCGTGGCCGGCACGAACTGGTCGATCTGCTCGGGGCTGCCGTGCTCCAGGATGGTCGGCACCGCCCACCAGCCGATCACCAGATCCGGGCGCTCCACCTCTGCCGCAGCGAGTTCCTGGTCGATGAGCAGCTGCTCGGCCGGAGATGCGTTGCGGCCGTAGGGACGTGGCCAGTGCGGGGCGAGCAGGCCGGACTCGGCCAGGGCCACCTGACGCTTTTCCACCGGCAGCGCGGCCACCTCGGACACCGCGGCGCTGATCTCGGGGCGCAGGCCGGCCACCGACTCCAGATCGATCCGGAGTTCACGACGCACACCCTGCTGGGTCAGTGCCGAGACCCGGCGGATCCACCGGCGCCGACCACCGAGCGCGTGCGAAATCCCATATGCGCGACGCAGATACAGATGCGCCTCGTGCTCCCAGGTGATGCCGATACCGCCGAGCACCTGGATGCAGTCCTTGGCGTTGGCCTCGGCCGCGTCGATACCGGCAGCCGCCGCCACCGCAGCGGCGATCGACAGCTGGGAGTCATCGGCCTCCGAGACCGCACGCGCCGCGTCGGCGGCAGAAACCGAGATCTGCTCCGAGCGCAACAGCATCTCGGCACACATGTGCTTGACGGCTTGGAAGCTGCCGATCGGCTTGCCGAACTGCTCGCGCACCTTCGCGTACTCGGTGGCGGTCTGCAGGGTCCACCGCGCCAACCCGGCGGCTTCGGCGGCCAGGACAGCCGCGGTGATGTCGGAGAACCGCTGCCGCGAGACATCGAGCACCTGCGCGGGCGCCGAGTCCAGCACGACCCGGGCCAGCGGCAGCGAGAAGTCGGTGGCGGTGAGCAGTTCGACGCTCACACCGGCAGCACCCGCGTCGACCAGCACAACGCGGTCCCCGGCGGGCAGCAGCAACACCCCGGCGGCGTCCGCGCCGAGGACAAACTCGGCGGTGCCGGACACGGTTCCGTTTTCGAGGTCGCCGGACAGCGTCAGGTCCGCATCCAGGGCCGCACCGGCCGTGCGCTCACCCGATACCAGCGCCTCCAGCACTGCCTCATCGGTGACGACCAGGGTGGCCAGGGCCGTGGTGGCCACCGGGCCGGGCACCAGCGCGGCCGCGGCCTCGTCGACCATCGCGCACAGATCCTCGACCGTGCCGCCGGCGCCGCCCTGTTCCTCGGCGACCGCCACGCTGAAGATCCCTAGTTCGGCGAGACCCTGAAACGGCCCGCGCCAGGCATCGGCATCATGTTCAGCCTCGCGGACGGCGGTAGCTGTAGCAGCTGCGGCCGCCCAGCTACGCACCAGGTCACGGGCGGCAAACTGCTCGTCGGTGATGGTGGCAGACGCGCCGGACATGGTGGACCTCCTAGCCCCTAGCGCGAGAAGTCCGTGCTTCTCACTAGAACGTGTTCTAATGGTGACAGTGTTCGACCGTCAAGTCGACCCGCATCACAGCAGGACACGTCCGTGTGTTTAACGGCGCGGAGGTGTGTAGAAGGAGATCGCCGTGCGTATCGTTTTCGACGGGGCACGCGACGAGAGGGGGCCACACACCGCATGTCCAGCGCACCACAGAAGACAGGCAGCGAATCGTCCGGGTCTGACACCCGGCCGCGTGAGGTTATGAACGTGGCAGTCCTCGCCGAATCCGAACTCGGCTCCGAAGCTCAGCGGGAGCGCCGCAAGCGCATCCTGGATGCGACGCTGGCCATCGCCTCCAAGGGCGGCTACGAGGCCGTCCAGATGCGTGCCGTGGCCGAACGGGCCGATGTCGCCGTCGGCACGCTCTACCGCTACTTCCCGTCCAAGGTCCACCTGCTGGTATCGGCCCTCGGCCGGGAGTTCGAGCGCATCGACGCCAAGACCGACCGTGCCGCACTGGCCGGCGGCACCCCCTACCAGCGGCTGAGCTTCATGGTCGGCAAGCTGAACCGCGCGATGCAGCGCAACCCGCTGCTCACCGAGGCCATGACGCGGGCCTTCGTCTTCGCCGACGCCTCGGCCGCGGGCGAGGTCGACCATGTCGGCAAGCTGATGGACTCGATGTTCGCCCGCGCGATGAGCGACGGCGAGCCGACCGAGGACCAGTACCACATCGCCCGGGTCATCTCCGACGTGTGGCTGTCGAACCTGCTGGCCTGGCTGACCCGCCGTGCCTCGGCCACCGACGTCAGCAAGCGACTCGACCTGGCTGTCCGGTTGCTCATCGGCGCCGAGGACAAACCTAAGATCTAGCGGGTGAGCCTTCCCGCTGACCTGACCCAAGCTCTGACGGCCGCGGCCCGCGTCGACCGGCTCCTGATCACCTCTGATTTCGACGGCACCCTGGCCCCGATCGTCAACAACCCGGCCGACGCGCGCCCACTGCGTGACGCCGCCAAGGCACTTGTCGCCCTCTCCGAACTTCCCGGCATCTCCACCGCCCTGATCTCCGGACGGGCCCTCGAGGTGCTGCGGGACCTGTCGGGTATGCCCGCGGCGGTGCACCTGGTCGGCAGCCACGGCGCCGAATTCGACTCCGGATTCACCCACCCCATCGATCGCGCCCTCCTCGACACGATCGCCGGTGAGCTGCAGGCGATTGCGGCCAGCCGGCCCGGGGTGACCGTCGAACTCAAACCGGCCAGCGTCGCACTACATGTGCGTAACGCCGAACCCGCCGACGCCGACTCCGCGCTGCTGCAGGCTCATGCGGCGTCAAAGGCCTGGGATGCCGAGTTGACCGAGGGCAAGGCCGTCCTCGAGTTCGCCGTGATCACCACCGACAAGGGCGAAGCGATCGACATCCTGCGCGACCAGCATGAAGCGTCGGTGGTGATCTACTTCGGCGACGACGTCACCGACGAGAAGGCGTTCCGCCGGTTGCGCGACGGCGACGTCGGCGTCAAGGTCGGACCCGGCGAGACCTTGGCCACCTACCGGGTCGACGAGCCCGAAGATGTTGGGGCAGCACTGAAGTACCTACTCGACGCGCGCCGCTGACGCCGAAATGGCATTCCAGCAGGAAAAGTGCGAGTGACCACCTGCCGGAATGCCGTTTCGGCGGAATGGGGCGAAGCAGACTAGGCCGGCGGCCCCGATGTCCGGCCCCGCACCACCTCGGTCTCGAGCACGTCGATCACCGGCAGCCCGTCCCGCGGCGGATTGTGCAGCAACTCACCGGCCCGCCGGCCCTTGGCCATACTGGACTGCACCACCGTGGACAGGCCGCGCCGCAACGCCTCCGGCACCCCGTCGAATCCCGTGACCGTCATCTGCCCCGGCACGTAGATGCCACGGGAACGCAGATAATCCATGGCCGACAAGGCCAGTACGTCGGCGGTGCACATCAGCGCAGTGATGCGGGGATTGGCCTCCAGCGCCGCCTCGGCGGCCGCTCCGCCGGACGTCGGTAGATGGTCGTAGCTCTCCACCACCGTCAGCGTGTCCGGCGCCAGGCCGGCAGCCGTCATCGCGTCGTACACGCCGTGAATCCGTTCGCGCTGCACATGAAAATGCGGGGACAATACCCGATCCGGATCTGCCAGTGCGGGTTTCATGCTCTCGTGCGGCCAGTCCCGGCCCAACCGCATGGTCAGCAGGCCGATGTGTTGGTGGCCCAGCTCCAGCACATGCTCGGTAAGCCGCCGCATCCCGCCGCGATCGTCGATGCTGACCCGCGACACCCCGGGAACGTCCTTGGGCTGATCCACCACCACGACCGGCAACTGCCGCTGACGCACCACCGACAGATACGGATCATCGTCGGAGGCCGAGTACACCACGAATCCGTCGACGCCCGCCGCGAGCACCGCCGCCGAGCCATCCTCGAAACTGCGGTTCGGCCCGATGGCCACCAATAACAGCCCCTGACCCGCCGCCTCGCAGGATTCGGCAAGCCCCGCAACGAAATCGAGCGCAGCGGGATCACTGAACGAATAGTTGAGCGGCTCGGTGATGATCAGCCCCACCGCCCCGGCCTTACGGGTGCGCAGGGAACGGGCCACCGGATCCGGTCCGGCATAGCCCAGCCGCTTGGCCGCATCGAAGATCCGATCGCGAAGCTCGGCGGACAACTGGTCGGGACGGTTGTAGGCGTTGGAGATCGTGGTGCGCGAAACCTTCAGTTCGGCGGCCAACGAAGCCAGAGTGGCCCGCCGCGGCGGGTGGGGACTCCTTGGCATGCTTTCTGAGGCTAGCCGATAGACGAATTCCTCACCCGATCAACCGTCCACACCGCCAGCCAGATGCCACACGCGATCGTGACGATGACGAAGCTCGGCGGCATGTTGAAGATTGCCGACACGGCGAGCCCCGCCCATACCGAGACCACGCTGATCACGGTCGAGATGGTCATCGCGAGGACCGGTCGGGCCGTCACCATGATTGCCGTCGCCGCCGGAGTGACCACGAGTGCGAACAGCAGCAGCGTGCCGACGGCCAGCACGGCCATCGTCACCGCGATGCCGAGCAGAACCATGAACAGCACCGACAACGCGCGGACCGGCACCCCTTTCGCCTCGGCCACCTGGGCGTTGACCGACGCGAACAGCAGTGGGCGGAAAACGATTACGACCGCGGCCGCCAGCACCACCAACAGCGCGGTGAACATCAGCAGCTGCTGGTGGGTGATGGCCAGCAGATTGCCGAACAACACGTTGGTCAGCGTCGACGAGTTCTTGGTGGCCAACGAATTGAAGAACAGGCCGAAGCCGGTGGCCAGGGCCAGCACCGTGCCGGTGGCCACCTCGCGGTCGTGGGCCCGCTTGCCCAGCGCCCCGATCACCAGGGCCCCGCCGACACAGAAGGCCCCCAGCCCCAGGCCCACCGGAAGGCCGAGCAACGCCGCACCGGTGGCACCCGGCAGACCGATGTGCGCCAGCGCATGGGCAGCGAACGCGGTATTGCGCACGATGACGAAATAGCCGATCAGCCCGGCGGCCAACGCCACCAAGGTGCCGCCGATCAGCGCATTGCGCATGAACGCTGACGTCAGGATCTGCCACCAGTTGTGCTGATAGCCCAGTGCCAGAGTGCTTTGGGCGAAGGTGCCCTGCCCCAGCAGACCCGCCGACATCACACGCTCCTCATGTACATCTGCCCCAGCGGGGTGTGGGCCACCTGCACCTGCGTTCCGTAGAGGTGGGTCAGCAGGTCGGCGTCCACCACCTGGTCGATGGCGGCGTGGTGCGCGTGCCCGTCGAGCAGATATATCGCGCTGTCGAGCACGCTGAGCAGCGGGTTGAGGTCATGGGCGACAACGAGAATCGTCACACCGAGGTCTTGGTTGAGCTTGGCCAGCAACTGCACGATCTCGTGTTGGTTGCGCAGGTCGAGGGCGGCCAACGGCTCATCGAGGATCAACATCTTCGGATGTCCGACAAGGGCGTTGGCCAGTGCGATGCGCTGCCTTTGCCCGCCCGACAGCTCGGACAGCCGCATGGTCGCGAACCCGGTGGCCTCGACCCACTCCAGGGCCTCGTCGACCCGATTGCGGTCGGCGGCCGAGGTGCGGGTGAAACCCCAACGCCGGCCGGTGAGCCCGAGGGTCACCGCACCACGGGCCCGGATGGCCTCCCCCGCGCCTGCCGCGTAATCCTGAGGGACGTAACCGATGAGGTCGTTGTGTTCACCCGGCGCGCCGCCGAGCACCCGCACCGAACCCGAGGCGGCCGGCAACAGGCCCAGGATGACCTGCAGCATCGTGGACTTGCCCGATCCGTTGGACCCGATCAACGCCACGATGCCACCGGTCGGGATCTCGAAGGTGCCCTCCGACCAGATCAGCCGGCCCCCACGCACGGCACTGACGTCGTCGAAGACCAGCGCGGGCGGGTTGGCGGTATCAGGGTCGGCTGTTTCGGGTGGCACTAGGCCTGCACTCCGAGCGCCTTGGCGAGCGCGGTCAATTGGTTCACCTGCCAAGCCTCGAACGAATCCGTTCCCGGCGCCACCGTTTCGGTGACATCGACGACCGGAATTCCGGCGCTCTCGGCGGCTGCCCGGATCTGCTGGGGCAGCGAGCCCTCGGTCTGGGTGTTGTAGATCAGCACATCGGCGCCGTGATCGGCGAGCAGTCGCAGGAACGCGTCCAGATCGGCCGGTGACGGTTCGGTGTCGTTGGACGACGCGGCCTGATAGCCAGCGGGTGTCTGATTGACCAGGCCGACCGCGGCTGCCATGTCGTCGAACACGGTTTCGGTGGCGGCATAGCGCTTACCGGGCGCCTTGGTCTTGATATCGGTGATCAGTTGTTGGTAGGGCTGCATCGAGGTCGTGAACTCGGCGCGGCGCTGCGCGAAGTAATCCTTTGCGTCCGGAGCCATTTGGCTCAGTTCCTCGGTCACCGCATCGGCCACGCCGGTCACCGCGACCGGGTCGTACCAGGCGTGCGGGTTGGCCGAGGGATCGTCGGACTCACCGACGGCGCGCAGCACGATGGCATCCGGTGCCGTGCTCTGGGCGAGCTTGGTCGCCCACTCGTCGTAGTGGCCACCGTTGATGACGACCAGTTGGGCGCCCTGGAACTTGGCCGCGTCCGCGGGCGCGGGTTCGAAGTCGTGGGGATCGACCGACGAGCCGGCCACCACGGTGGTCACCTTGGCGCAGTCGCCCCCCAGGGCGGACACGATGTCGCCCCACTGGTCGACGCTGACGACCACGTTGACCGGCGTGGTCACGCAGTTCCCACCGGCCTCGGGTTGCTGGGTTTCTTCTGAGCCGCAGGCGGCGAGGGCGAACGGTGTGGCCAGCAACAACGCGGCGGCCACGGCGCGGAGATTCAGGGGCGGGAGCACGGCGATAACGATAACCGTTTGCATTAGCCGATGCACGCCCGGATGATGATTTATTGAAAATCGTTTTCATTAAGGAGTCCGATGTCCGACCTGCTGCCCGTCACCGTCCTGTCCGGCTTTCTCGGCGCCGGGAAGACCACGCTGCTCAACCACATCCTGGCCAACCGTGAGGGCAGACGCGTCGCGGTGATCGTCAACGACATGAGCGAGGTCAACATCGATGCCGCCCTCATCGCCGGACAGGGACACCTCGACCGCACCGAAGAGAAGCTCGTCGAGCTGACAAACGGCTGCATCTGCTGCACGCTGCGCGAAGACCTGGTCGAGGCGGTTGGCGCGCTGGCCCGCCAGAACCGCTTCGACCAGCTCGTCATCGAATCAACCGGGATCTCCGAACCCATGCCCGTGGCCGCCACCTTCAGCTGGGAATTCGAGGATGGCTTCCGACTCGGCGAACTCGCCCGGCTGGACACCCTGGTGACGGTGGTCGACGCGTCCACGTTCCTGACCGAGATCGTTCGCGGGGAGGGCCTGGCCGACCGGGACCTGTCCGCCGGCGAGGGCGATGCCCGCAGCATCTCCGACCTTCTCACCGATCAGGTGGAGTTCGCCGACGTCATCCTGCTCAACAAAACCGACCTGGTGAGCCCGGCGATCCTCGACACCGTCCACACGCTGCTGCGCAGACTCAATCCGACCGCCAAGCTGATCCGGACCGACCACGGCATCGTCGACATCGGCGAAGTACTCGGCACCGGGCTGTTCGATCCCGAGGCGGCCGCCCAGACGCCGGGCTGGGATGAGGAGATCGCCGACGGACACACGCCCGAAACCGAGGAGTACGGCATCAGCTCGATGACCTTCCGCTCCGATCGGCCGTTTCATCCCCAGCGCCTCGGCGACGCGCTCGGTCAGGTGACAAGGGTCTTGCGCAGCAAGGGATTCTGCTGGATCGCGAGCCGTCCGACGATCGCCGCCATCTGGTCGCAAGCCGGCCCCAACCTGGCGATCGAACCGGCGCAGTACTGGTCGGGCACCGAGATCGCGCCGGGTCAGGAGATCGTGTTCATCGGAATCAAGCTCGACCGGGACATGGTCCGCCGGCTACTCGACGGCGCCCTGCTGACCGACGCCGAACTGGCCGAGGGGCAGCAGGCCTGGGTCGGCTATCCCGATCCGCTACCGGCCTGGAGCGTCACCCACTCGCACTGAGCAGCCTGCGCCCCGTTTGGGGACGAGGACGTCGTCGACCTTCTCCACCGCACGCCTAAGCTCGATTCGTGTCCGAGCACGCCTTCAGCCCCGACGAGCGCCGCGCCGTCTACCGGGCCATCACCGAACGGCGCGACATGCGCCAGTTCGTACCCGGCAGCGCCGTCGCGCCCGAGGTCCTCGGCCGGTTGTTGCAGGCCGCTCACGCAGCACCGAGCGTGGGTCTGATGCAGCCCTGGCGGTTCATCCGGATCACCGACGACGCCTTGCGCAGAAAGATCCACTCACTGGTCGACGAGGAACGGGTCAACACTGCGGACGCTCTCGGCTCACGCGGCGACGAGTTCCTGGCACTGAAAGTAGAGGGCATCCTCGACTGCGCCGAACTGTTCGTCGTCGCCCTCGGCGAGAACCGAGACCGGCACATCTTCGGCCGCCGCACGCTGCCTCAGATGGACCTGGCGTCGGTGTCGTGCGCGATCCAGAACATGTGGCTGGCCGCCCGCGCCGAAGGTCTCGGCATGGGGTGGGTGTCGATTTTCCAGCCGCTGCCGCTTGCGGAACTGATGGGCATGCCCGATGACGCCGAACCGGTCGCGATCCTGTGCCTGGGCCCGGTGCCCGAGTTCCCGGACCGGCCGGTGCTGGAGATCGAGCACTGGACCGTCGGGCGCCCGCTTCCCGAATTCGTGTCGGAGAACGGCTGGCCGGACGCACCGTCGTCCTAGGCTGGTTGCGTGGCTGAATCCGTCGACCTCAATGCCGATCTGGGCGAGGGCTTCGGCGCGTGGGAACTCGGCGACGACGAAGCCATGCTCGGGGTCGTCACCAGTGCCAATGTGGCCTGCGGTTTCCACGCCGGCGACCCGGCGCTGTTGCTGCGCACCTGCCGCCAGGCCGCGGCCAGAGGCGTGCGGGTCGGAGCCCAGGTCAGTTACCGCGACCTGGCCGGGTTCGGCAGACGCTTCATCGATGTCACACCCGAGGATCTGACCGCCGAGGTGATCTACCAGATCGGCGCACTGCAGGCCATCGCCCGTGCGGCAGGGACCACCGTCGCCTACGTGAAACCCCATGGCGCGCTGTACAACACCATTGTCAGTCACCGGGAGCAGGCCGCCGCGGTGGCGGCCGCGGTGCACGGCGTCGACGCCGGCCTGCCGGTGTTGGGTCTGTCGAGCTCGGTGTTCTTCGAGGAGGCCGGGAAGCTCGGTCTGCGCACCGTTGCCGAGGCGTTCGCCGACCGCGCCTACCAACCCGACGGCACACTGGTGTCACGCCGCGAACCTGGAGCCGTGCTGCACGATCCCGTGGAGATCGCCGAACGGGTGGTGGGCATGGTCACCACCCGGCAGACCACCGCCGTGGACGGATCGGTCATCCCGGTAACGGTGGAATCGGTTTGCGTACATGGCGATTCACCGGGGGCGGTAGACATCGCCACAGCAGTACGCGAACATCTGCTCGCCGGCGGGATTCAGCTGTCGCCCTTCACCTAGCCTGACACTCCGCTGACTATTGGTAATGATTACCATTTCCATATGCTCCGGTTTTCCCGCGTCCGCGACCAGCTCAAAGTCGCCGCAATGACCTGGTTCGTCCGGCTCCTGCGGTTGATCGTCGTGATCGCCGAGTGGTGGCCCGTTACGTCACCGACCAAGCCGACCCGCCCGGACGATCAGCGGGGCGGCTCGATGGGCAGCGTGGGTCCGCCGTAGGGCGTCGGGATGGTGTAGCGGCCCGGCGGCGTCGGATCGGCCGTGGTCGCCAGGTCCGCCCCCGCCGGAGGACCCGCCGTGTCGTCGCCGGCAGGCCGCGGAGCATTACGCGCACCGCGAACCAGCAGGCTCGGGTCGTCATCGTGGCAATACGTGTACAGATTCGGCTCCGGATAGTCGGCGGCCGAGGGAGGCCGACGGGGCGTTCCGTAATCACAGGCGTAACGCGGATAGATGTCGGCGGTCACCCACAGCCCGTGTTCGTGCATCGTGCTGATGAAGGCCTCCAGCGCGGAACCCCGGTAGTCGGGGAAGAGCGCATCGAGGGCCGGAACCCGGACATAGGACAGCCGCGCCACCGTGGCCAGATTTCCCAGCAACTGCACCATGGTGTCCGAGTTGTCGGTGAACAGACCGTCGATCGCGCCCAGCGTCGCCGGGGACCCACCGAGGAGCTCCCGGTAGCCGTCCTGCATCCCGGCGACTCCGGCCATCGTGTGGCGCAGATTGGTTGCCGTGGCGGCGATCCCGCTGTTGACATCCACCGCCGAAGACAGCACGACCCGGCTGCTGCGGATGATGTCCACCGTTTCGGGCAGCACTGAATCCAGCGTCGACAGCAGGAACATGCCGCCGTCGACGATCGCAGAGAGTTTCTCCGGCCCGGCGCCACTCAGGCTCAGCTCGGCCTTGACCCGCTCCAGCTTCTGCGGATCCACCTGCGCCAGAACCCCGTCGGCATGGGCCAGCAGCTCGGCCATCGAGACCGGCACGGCGGTGCGGACGCGGGAGATCACCGCGCCGTCTGCCAAATACGGCCCGTCCTCGGATGTCGCGGCGAAGTCGACGTACTGTTCGCCGGCCGCCGACAGCGCCGAGACCCGGACCGAGCTCGATGCCGGTATCTGCACATCGTCGGCAACGCGCAGGACCGCCTCGACACCGTCCGGGGTGAACGCGAGGTGCTCGACCTTCCCCACCCGCACTCCGCGCATCGTCACATCCTGGTTGGGCAACAGCCCCCCGGACTCCGAAAGTTGAACAGTCACCTGGTATGTCGCGCCCAGGGGCCGTACCTGCAGCACGCCGGTCATCAGGTAGTAGACCGATACGACGAGCGTGAGCGCCAGCGCCGTGAGAGCCGCCCAGGCACTACGCCGGGTGCCGCTCACGGTTGAGGTCCTCGACCGACCACCCGCTCCTGCAACCGCCAGAGCACGAATTTCAGGGATCCGACGAGCTGGTGCCAATCGGCCCGTTTGGGTCCGTGGAATCCGGGATCCCCCGAGAACCCGGCGTCCGGGATGGATCCGAGGACGAGCCGGTCGATCCCGGCCGCGCCCGCCATCGACGTACCCGCGGTCATCTTGACGAACGGCGCGTACAGCCGGTTCAGTGAGGCCAGGCTGGTTTGCGGGTCCACGACGACGTCGTTGAATGCGCGCGCGATCGCGTCCGCGTCGGCGATCACGCTGCGGCCGCTGGTGTCCGTTCCCGCGATGGACGGGAACTTGGCCAGGTTCTGCGAGATGTCACCGAGGGTGAGGACGAGGTCGGTCACCTGGCCGGTGTTGTCGGCCAGTGTCTCGGTGGCCGGCGCCGCGGCCTGCAGGAGATCGCTGACTTCTTGATTCTTGGTCTGCAGCAGCTCGGCCAGTCGTGTCGTCTCGGTCATCGCGGAATCGAGTTGTGCCGAGCGGGCATTCACTGTGCCGAGTAGTCGGTTCGACTTGGCCACCAGGTCGCCGAAGGCCCGGCCGTCAGGCCCGGCGGCCTTGCCCATGCCGTTGACGATGTTGGTCAGGTTGTGGACGGCACCCCCGTTGACGAGGACCGCCGCCGAGCTCAGCACCGACTCGACCGTCGCCGCGGCCGTGGTGGAGTCGAGGCCGATGCGATCACCGTCTCGCAGCGGACTCGTCCCGGCCGTGGCTGTACGGGGCGGAATTATCGAGACGAACACATCGCCCAGCGGTGTGGCCGAGCGGAGTTCTGCTGTGCTGCCCACCGGTAGCTGAACATCGTCGCTGATCCGCAAGGTGGTCACCGCAGTGAAGTCGCGGGCGGTCATGTCCTCGACCTGACCGATGTCGGCACCGGCGAGCTTGACCTTGGCGTGCTCGGGCAGATTGAGCGCGTTGGCGAACACCACGGTCAGCCGGTAACCGCCGGATCCGAGACCCGGGGCGGGCAATGGCAGGTCGGCCAGACCGTTCGTGGCGCACCCCGCGGTCAGTAGCACGGCCGACAGCAGCCCCAGCGTTCGGCGCAGATATCCCTGTATCGCAATCATTTCTGCCCCATCGCCGCGAGGCCGTCGAGCATGTTGGTCAGCCCGAAATCGGGGCCGTAGTCCTGCAGGGTGCCGGTGCTGCACCCGAGCTGGCGCAGACCCATCATGTTGCAGACCTCCTTGGCCATCTGGCCGTCGAACACCATGCGGTCGGCCAGGAAGTGGGCGCGGATCGCACCGTTGCGCTGGTCGATCGCGTTGTAGAGGTTGTCGGCCATCAGGGGAAGCACGTCGAAGAACTCCGCGAGTTCGCGCTGGCGGTCATTCAGTGTCTGCATGCTGGTGTCGCCATTGGCGATTCCCTGCTTGATCAGGTCGCGATTTGCCGTCAGGATCTGTCCGGTCTGCTCGACGACATCGTTGAGTTGCTTGCCGGTGGTGCCCGAACCGAAGTCTTCCGCTGCCAGGATCTCGCTGAGTTGGCGTACCACGGAACCGAATTCACGTAGCTTCGCGTCGTTGCCCGCCGCGGCATCAAGCAGGGAACTGAGGTTGGTGATGATGGTGGTCACCTGTTGGCGGGTGCGGGTTCCGCCGTCGGAACTCAACCGCAGTGCACGCGACAGTTCGTCCAAGGCCCCGCTGATCTGGTCACCGTTCCCGGCGATCACTCCGTCACCCGCGTTCTGCAGGTCGGCCACGGGCCCGCCTCCTGCCCCGTCGCCCCGCAACGATGTCGCCAGCTTGTCGAGCATCCCGAGCACCCGGTCGAATTCCACCGGGGTCTTCGTGCGATGCAAGCCGATGGTGTCGCCATCGCGCAACGTGGTTCCCCCGCGGTACGGGGGTGACAGCTCGATCTGGCGGTCGGTGAGAATCGAGGTGGACAGGGTCACCGCCTCGACGTCCGCCGGTATCGCGACCGTCTCGTCGACGGTGAAGGCGACCTCGGCATAGCTGCCCTTCGGCGTCACCCTGGTGACCTCACCTACCGGAATTCCCAGTACCGCCACCACGTTTCCCACATAGAGGCCGGCCGCGCTGTCGAACTGCGCGGTGACGGTGATGCTGCGGTTGCGGTGGCCGAACAGGTGCCAGCCCACTGCGGCGGCGATCACCAACACGGTGATCGTCGCGGCGGCCTGCACCAGGCGCTTGTGTCTGCCGATCATTTGCAGTCCTTGAGGTATGGGATCATCCCGAACTGTTCGGCCCGGCCGCTGATGGCGCACATCCAGGAATCGATGAGGGCACCGGCCGGGGCGTTGGTCTCGATGGCGTTGCCGAAGCCGGTGGCATTCGCGATCTGGCGGATCGGAACCGGTGCGATCTGCAACAGGTTTCGGAAAAGGGCATCCTGCTGCGCGAATTTCTCACTCAGCTGTTGCATCGTCGACAGCACATCGTCGACCGCGGCGCGGTCGTGCACGGCAATGGTGTGCAGTGAGTTCAACACGGACCGAAGAGACTGCATCAGGGCGTGGAATGCTGCCGACCGCGCCACGAAGTCGCCCACCAGTTCCTGCCCCTGCCGAACGAAGTTGCCGATCTCGGACTGCTGCCGTCGCAGCATGCTGGTGACGTGTTCGGTGTTGGTCAGAAGACTGCCCAGCTGGTCGCGTCGTTGCGCGATCACCGATGAGAGGGCGCGCACGTTGTCCATCGCCTGGGGCACCACCGAAGGCAATCCGTCCAGTTGCCGGCTCAGCACATCGAGGGACTCAGCGATGCGATCCGCGTCGACTTGCTCGAAGGTTCTGGTCGAATCAGCAAGGGCGGCTTGTAGATCGTAGGGAACCTCGGTGTGGGCCAGATCGATGGTTCGGTCCGCGGGCACCCCGTCCCCACCCGGCCGCAGGTCCAGATAACGAGACCCGAACAGCGTGGTCACCTTGATCGCAGCGCGGGTGTCGCGGCCCACCGGAACGTCGTCGCGGACGCGGATCTCGGCCTCGACGTGGTCCCCGGCGAGGCGCACGGCGGCGACTGTGCCCACCGGGATGCCCGCGACCGCCACGATGTCGTCGGGGCGCAACGCCGCCGCCTGAAGGAATTTCGCTGTATAGCGCTGATACCCGATGCCGGCCTCCTTGACCAGCAGCATCGCCGCGATCAGGCCCCCCACCGTGAGCACGGCCAGCAATCCGAGCCAGGCCTTCCTGGACACCTGGTCAGCCATTGGCCATGCTCCTGCACTTGGGAGTGTGCTTGGCGGTGCCGCCCGGTGTCGCAGCATCGACGATGATCGGCACGACGTCGTTGAGCCCCGGGAAGAATCCGTAGGCATTGACGTCACACGCATAGGCGTTCATGTAGGCCCCCTCGCCGAACACCCGTGACAGTCCCTTCAACAGCAGCGGCGTGTTGAGCCCCGTGTAGGCGATCTGCGGTTCGATGTCGAGCATGTGGCGGGTGTAGCCGGGCTCTCGGTTGAGCATGCCCCGGATGGTCGGTTGCACGTCTTGTGCGATCCGCGACAGATTGCCGGCCGCCGCCGTCGTAGCGCCCAGGGACGACACCAGGGGTTCGCGGCGGTCGTCGAAGGCGGCCACCGCACTCCGCGCCGCGGTGATGGTGCGTTCGAATTGGTCGTTCTGACCGGACAAATTACCCACAACACCGTCCATCCCGGCGATCACGCGATCGAGGGCCCGGTCTTCGCCTACGAAAGTCTCAGTGAGAACCGATGTCTGGTCGACCAACCGCGTAATCGCGGCGGTGTCCCCCTGCAGCGACCCGACAACTGCGTTGGTCAGGTTGTTCACCTGGTCGGGGTCCAGCACGGCGAACAGGGGCTCATAGCCGTTGAGCAGGGTGCCGATGTCGAAGGACGGCTCGGTGCGATCGACCCCGATCACCGCCCCGCCCGGGAGTCCGGTGACCGGACCTTCACGACCGCGGTCCAACGCGAGATACCGCTGCCCGACGATGTTCTGGTAGTTGACCGATGCGACGGTGCCTGTGGTGAGCCCGTGGCCGTCCTGCACGATGAACGAGACCTTCGCCAGGGTTCCCTGCAACTCGATCGCCTGTACGCGGCCGACCCGGACACCGGCCACGCGCACGTCGTCGCCCTCGCGCAATCCGAAGACGTCGGTGAACACCGCCGAGTAGGACGAGGCCGGACCGCTGACGTCGCGCCGCAGCGTGACATAGACCAGCCACGTCAACACGGTGGCCACCACCAGGAACAGGCACAGCCCCAGCAGCGGCCCACGGCGTCGTACCGACTCGCCGCTCAGGGCAAAACTGGACATCGAATGTTCTCCTAGGGCTTGGGTTCGGCTGCGGTCGGGGTTCGCGTGACGACCGTTCCCCGCGCGAGGGGACCGAGGATGAGTTGCGTGGCCACCGTGGCGGGCTCGCCGGTGATCTCGCCCAACCGGTCGCGCTCGAGACCGCTGCCGACGGGGCCGACGTTGCCGCCGAACGAGGCGGGTGCCGCGCTACCGGGCACCGGCGGCGCCGGAGAGATACCCGGAGGGAGAGGCGGAAACGGATCCACCGGCGGTGCCTGTGGAGCCAACAGCGGTGGTCCCACCGCGACCAGGTTGCCGTTCTCGCCGATGGCGGTGCCCGGCGGTGGCACCAGATCCGGCGGCGGCCGATAGTTCTGCGGCAGCAGGACTTCGGGGAGATCGGCGCGCACGGGCACCTCGGGGGCGGTGAGGCAGCTCGGCCCCACCAACGCTCCGTATCGCGGACAGTCGGCGCGGGTATAGGTGTAGGACGGCGTGAATGACAGGTTCACCCGTCCACGGGCGGTGTCGAGTTCAGAATCCCAGACCTCCGCAAAGAATGTGTCGGAGAACCTGGTCATCCGCTGACTGATCGGCACGAAATGCTGGGCATTCTGCGCCAGAACACCGAGCACCGGCGTCAAGTCGGTGGTGATGTGGACCAGCCGGTCGGTCTGATTCTCCAGTGACTTCACGGTGGTATCGGTGGTGTGCGCAGCCGCCGCCAGGAAATCTTCGAGGCTACGGCGTTGCTCGACGAGGGTCTGCATCGGCCCGACCGCCTCGTGCAGCGCCTCGACGAGGTCGGGAGCCGTTGCCGACAGACCGCGAGCCGCGGCGGACAGCGCCGAAATCGTCGACGGCCCTTCATCTGTGGCGACGACGGCATTCAGCTCGTCGATCAGACGATTGAGTTCGGCAGCCGATGTCAGCAGTTCGCCACGGCGGTTGTTGGTGGCCGCCCCCACAGCGGCGAGAACACCGATGGTGTGGTCCTCACGTCCGCGCCCCGCTGCCGCAAGGATGTCGTGCAGTTTGGTGATGGTGGTCTGGAACAGCACTGTCGGCAGCGCGGTGTCCTCGGCGATCTGCCCGCCATCGTGGATCGGTCCCAACGCGCCGCTCGCCGTCTCGACCAGCTGCAGTGACGACACGGCGAAGGCGTTGCTCGGCACCACCCGCGCCGCTACGCCGGCCGGAATACCCTGCGCGTAGGTCGGATCCAGCCGGATGAAAACCTGGTTGGGCCGTTCGCCGGTCCCGGGCGTGACGCTTTCCACTGCCCCCACGAGGACGCCGCGGAACTTCACATCCGCTCGGGCCGGTAGGCCGTCGCCGATGTGACGCAGTTCGGCCACCACGTGCACGTTGCGGTCGAACAGCCCGGTCGATTTCACCAGCAACACCGACGCCACCACCCCGACGACGACGAGCGCCGCCGCGCCACGCCGGATCAACTGCCTTCCGGTGAGGTGGTTTCCGTCCAGATCCACCATGATCGCCACGGTCAACCACCCAGCCTTGCACCGGAATTCACGCTCCACAGCGCCATCGTCAGCAGCATGTTGACGATGATCACCACCGTGATACTCGCCCGCATGGCATGCCCAGCCGCGATACCGACCCCCTCCGGGCCGCCGCCGGCACAGAAGCCGTAGTAGCACTGCACCGTTGCGGCGATCCAGACGAACACAACAGCCTTCACGACGGAGTACACGATGTCGGGTCCGCTGATCAGCAAGGTGAAGTAGTGCAGGTAGGGTCCGAGCGATCCGCCGCTGATGAGGCCCACCATGATCTGGCACGACAGGTAGCAGATACCCAGGCACGCCGCGTACAGCGGAATGATCGCGACCACCGACGCCAGCAGCCGGGTGGTGACGAGGTACGGGATCGGCCTGATCGCAAGCGAGTTCATCGCGTCGATCTCTTCGGAGATCCGCATCGAGCCGATCTGTGTGGTGAACCTGCAGCCCGCCTGAACCGCGAACGCCAGGGCCGCCATGATCGGGGCCAGTTCCCTGGTGGTGACCAGCGACGAGATGATCCCGGTCGCCGGACCGAGTCCGAGCAGGTTCAGAAAGTCGTACCCCTCGACCGCGATCAGGGCCCCGGTGGTGATGCCGAGGACGAGGATCACTCCGGCGGTGCCGCCGCCCACCACGATGGAACCGTTGCCCCAGGTGATGTCGGAGACCAACCGGAGAAACTCGCGCCGATACCGGCGCAGAGCCAGCGGCGCGCCGTTGAGAGCGTGGGCGGAGAATGCGACGAAGTGGCCGAACCGCGCCACCGGCCTCGTCATCACGGGCTGGGTCATCTCACAATCCCGTCCGTGGGAAGAGCATGGTGTAGAGCTGGCTCACCGCGACGTTGACCGTCATCAACACCAGAACCGATTCCACGACGGCCGCGTTGACGGCGTTGGCCACGCCGGCCGGGCCCTGACTGGCGGCGAGCCCCTTCTGGCAGGACACCACCGCGACGATCGCGCCGTACACCGCCGACTTGAACAACGCGAGCAGCATGTCTCCCGTGGTGGCGAACGACGCGAACGTGGCGATGAAACTGCCTGGTGCACCGCCCTGTACGTAGACGTTGAACAGGTAGCTCGACAGAAAGCCGACGAAGCACACCACCCCGGTCAGCGCGACGCCGATCACGATCGCGGCTGCGAAGCGGGGCACGACCAGCCTGCGGACCACGGAAACGCCCATCACCTCCATCGCGGCCGTCTCCTCGCGCATGGTCCGGCAACCCAGATCCGCTGTCATCGCGGCCCCCACCGCCGCTGCCAGCAGCAGCGCGGCGACCAACGAGGCGGCCTGCCGAACGACGGCCAGTCCGCTGGCCGCACCGGCGAGCGAGGTCGCGCCGACCTGACCTGCCAACAGCGCGAACTGGATGGACAAGGTGACCCCGATCGGCAGCGCCACCAGGATCGTCGGCATGACGGCTGCGCCGGCCATGAACGCCGCCTGCCGTACGAACTCGGCCCACTGAAATCGCCCGGTCACCAGGTCGGTGACGCAGAACCGGATCGTCGCCAACCCGAGTACCACCTGCTCGCCGACGGTGGCCATCGCGGCTACCGGATGACGCCGCAGGTACCCCGCACCCACCTGGACAACACGGGAACTGGTGTCCCGCACTGTCATCTGGCCAGCCGCGCAGTGGTCTCCAACCGACGCAACTTGCCCGACGACGTCTTCGGCAGCCACCCGGTCGGGACGACGTGCACTTCCCGCGGGCTGATCCCGAGCTGCCGATAGATCCGATCGGCGATCTCGCCACGGATCCGCGCGGTCTCGGCGCTGTCGGAGTGCAGGGCCGACTCGGCCACCATCGAGAAGCCCTCACCGGCCGCCGCGGTGGAAAGTCGGACCGCGGCAACGCCTCCCGAGCGCACCCCGCTCACCCCGGCCACGCTTCGTTCGATGTCCTCGGGATGGACGTTGCGGCCGGAGATGATCAGAATGTCCTTCTTGCGGCCGCAGATCACCGGTTGTCCGTCATCGGTCAGGTAACCGATGTCCCCGGTGCGGAACCATCCGTGGGAATCGGTGGCGGCCTCGATACCGTCGGCGGTGCGGTATCCGCGGGTCACATTGTCGCCGCGGATCTCCAATTCGCCGATCGCAGGCGATTCCACCACCGAACCGTCCTCACCCACCACGCGGATCTCACAGCCCGGCAGCGGCGGTCCGAGCGCCACCCGTTGCCCGCAAACCCGGTACTCGTCGCCCGGGCGGACGAACGACACCCCCAGCGTCGCCTCGGCCATCCCATAGGCCGGCACGATGGCGTGCTTGCGCAAGCCGAAGCGGGCCGCAGCGGTGGTCAACCGGTCGAGGGTCGCCACATCGATTGCCTCGGCGCCACTGAGCGCAAACCGCAACGTCGACAGATCGTAAGCACCGTCGGCAGCCTTGCCGAGCCGCCGGGCGAGCACGGAGTAGGCGAAATTGGGTGCGGCCGTCATGGTTCCGCCATACCTGGTGATCAGCTCGGCCCACAGCAGCGGATCGCCGAGGAAGTCGACCGGGGTGACCTTGACGGTGTCGATGCCCAGACACATCGGTGTGATCAGAAAGCCCATCATTCCCATGTCGTGAAAGAGCGGCAGCCAGCTCACCACGACATCGGCTTCGGCGTCGGCGGCTGAAGCTGCGGCCATCCCGACCAGGTTGGCCTCGATGTTGCGGTAGCTGATGGCGACGGCCTTGGGACGGCCGGTCGATCCGGAGGTCAACTGCTGGAAGGCGATCGCATCCTCGTCCGAGTCCACGATGCGCCCCGGGGGTCCGTCGAGCACATCGGGCAGCAACACGGTACGCACCCCGGCGGCGGACAGCGCCTGGGCGGCCGAAAGGAACGGGCAGCCGACCACCACGGTGGAGGCGCCGATCGCCGACAGCGTCGGCTTCAAATCGGCCGCCCACTCCGCGATCTCGGTGCGGTGGGTCGGATGATGCAGCATCGTCACGGCAGCACCGGACATCCAGATGCCCTGCACCAGCGGGGCGATCTCGCCTGGCGCGCCGGCCAATACGGCCACGGCGTCCCCGGGGAGCACCCCGGCGCGCTGCAGCCCTCCGGCGATGTTGCAGCCGGCCTGATGCACCTGCGCCCAGGTTGCCGTTGTCAGCTGGTCGAGCCGAGATCGTCCGTCGGCGTCGACCGGTGCCGTGGTGAGGCCCCGTGAAGTGACCTCGGCCCCGATCTGCAGTCTGGACAGGACGGAGTTCACGGCTGTCCCGGCGGGTTGCCCGCCGCGCTCATCGCACCGGAGCCGGCGAGCCTGCGGTTCTCCACCAGCTCGACGAGGGCGCCGACGGTCTTGCACTCGAACACATCGTCCTTGTCGAGCACGACACCGAATCGGTTCTTGATCTCGGAAACCCCGAGTGCGAAGGACAACGAGTCGAACCCGAGATCTCCGACGAGCTCGGAGAAATCGTTGACGTCTTCGGCGGGCAGTTCGAGTTCGTCGGTGATGAACTCGATGAGGAATTCGCGTACTTCTGACACGGCCTGGCTACCTTACTTTCCGATCTTGCGGCGAATCACCATGTGAATGGGTATTTGAAGGAGGGCGAACATGCCAACGGCGACAAGGCATCCCGTGACGACGATGCCGACATCGAACTCGCCGTACATGATGGTCGACGCGGCCGCCACAATGTGGGAGAACGGGTTGAGGTTGATGCTGAACCGCAGCCAGTCCGACAGGAACACCGAGGGCATGAGGGCCTGGCTGATGAACAACACCGGCAGCGCCAGCGGCAGCATCGCCACCGGCGCCTGCGGGTTGAGTGTGCGCAGCGCCACCAGGTAGAACAACGAGCTGTAGGCCGCCGACCACAGGAACATCAGCACGACAAGCAGTGCGCCGGTGAGGATCCCGGCCCGCAGCGGGGCATCGAGCAGGGCCAGCAGGGTGATCACGATGACCGCCGCGGGCAGGATCCGGAACATCTCGAAACCGAACTTGGCCGCCATGATCTGGCCGGTCGACACTCCGTAGAGACGGAGTCGATCGGTGAAACCGGACCGAATTTCGTCGATCAGGGTGCCCGCGCCGTAGCCCGCCCCGAGCATCGGGATCAGCATGATGAGGCCGGGCGCGATGTAGGCGGTGTAGGACGACAGCGGAAACCCGGGCAGATCGGCGACCCGCTGGAACATCGAGCGCACGAAGATCACCAGGACCACCGGAAAGACGATCGGGAAGATGAACCCGAAGACCGGCTGCCGCAGGCCCACCACGACATAGCGGCGGAACAGTCGCAGGGTGTTGGACAACGATTTCATCGGGTGGCCTCCAGAAACGCGTCGCGCAGCGAGGTCGACCGCACTTCGATGTCGGCCTCGCCCAGTCCGATTCGTTCCAATGCGGCGCTGAGCTTGCCGAGCGCCGAAGCCGACGCCGAGTCGAGTGCGGTCGTCAGCGCGGTGTCCGTGGTGCGTTCGACCGCATAGCCGGTGGCGGCCAGGGCCCGCACCGAGTCCTCGGGTATCGCCGCCTCCGACGAGATGGCCGCGACGAATCCGTGGCTTCTGGTGAATTCCTGGGTCGATCCGGATGCGACCAATGTGCCGTCCTTGATGATTCCGACTTCGTCGGCCAGTGAGACCGCCTCGTCCATGTCGTGGGTGGTCAGCACGACCGTGCGGCCTTGCGAGCGCAGGGATCGGATGGCGTTCCACACCTCTTGCTTGCCCTCGATGTCGAGGCCGCTGGACGGCTCGTCGAGGAACAGCATCTTCGGGTCGTGTGCCACTGCCAGTGCCACGTCGACCCGACGGCGCATACCACCCGACAGGGCGCCGACCTTGCGGGTGAGGTACTTGCCGAGGCCGAATTGCTCGACCAGCTCATCTTCCCGTTGCTGCCGTTGGCCTTTCGGCCAGCCGGCCATCGCCAGGCTCATCCGGATCTGCTCGACCGGCGACATCCAGAGGTCGAGCGCCACCTCCTGCAGTGCCACGCCGATCAGCGGCCGGAGCGCATCGGTGTCGGCCACCGGGATACCCAGCACCTCCAGCCGGCCGCTCGTCGGTGCGAGCAGCGTCGTGGCCATGCGGATGGTCGTGGTCTTGCCCGCGCCGTTCCGTCCGAGCAGGCAGTAGACCACCCCGCGGGGCACGGTCAGACTGAGCCCGGCGACCGCACTGGTCGCGGCACCCGGATACGACTTGGTGACGTCGTCGGCGAGCAACGCCGGCGACGAATCGTCTTGGTTGTCTTCAGGCATGGGTCGTTCAATCTCCGACTCTGGGAAGGACGTGGCGTTCCAGCTCTTCGGTCAGGTGGATCCCCTGCGCGGTGAGGTCCACGTCGAGGGCGGTGTAGAGCGGAAAGCTGCCGCCCTTGGGCGTCTCGTTGACCTGATGGATGGTCCCGGTGCTCACACCTGTCACGTTGAGATCGACCACGGTCCGGACCAGTTCGACAGGCTTGCCACGCCAGGTGGCTTTCCGGGTTCCCTCCGAACGCACGCTGCCGGTAACCGTGGCGCCGCCACCGCACGAGCCGGTGAGCTCACGGGGTTCACCGGCGTCTCCCAGGTCGATTCCACCGTCCACCGCGCATTGCAGCGAGACGCGGGAATCGAGCGGGTTGACGATCGTGATCGCGTCGAGCGTGCCGGCTCCGTTGGCAGCCTTCGACACCATCCCGGTCTCGTACGGGAACCGGTCGCCGGTGTAGTACTGCTCGACCTGCAACTCGTCGCGTCGCGGGCCGGGACCGATGGTCAGCACCCCGGAGGTGGGCAGCGACGTGGTCTCGTCGAGGTAGGTCACCGAACCCGAAATCTCCAGTGGATAGGTCCCGAAGGGCGAATCGGGGCGCGGTTCGGCGGCCGGTTCGCCCGCGGCATCGGGATACTTCAGCAAGGCGTAGGCGTGGCCAACGGGCCGCCCGGCCTCTTCGTTCACCGAGGCACACCCGGCCAACAGGCCGGACCCGAGCACACAGGCACCGGCAGCCGTCACGAATCTGTTCACCGGGCTGCGCCCGCCCCGGCGAGCGTCCGGTTCAACCTGCGATGCCGGTGGCCGAAGAACGCAGACAGCACCCGGCTCATCACCTTGCCCCAACCCGGGATCAGACCCATCGGGGCCTGCGGCGCGAGAGTGATCTCGTCGGTGACGATCGTCTTGTTCCCCGCGGGCTCGAGGGTCCGGTGATGCACCCAGATGCGCATCCCGGTCATGATCGACTCTTCACGGAACATCCGGCCCGAATCGATCCTGGCGATCGTGATGTCGTCGAACCCGAACGGCACGATGCCGAACAGCAGCAGAAAGCTCTTGCCGATACGGGTGCCCGGCGTGACGTCGGCGATCGAGCGCCCCCTGAACTGACGCGGCATCGTCATCTTGAGATAGGGGCCCATCTCATCGTTGATGCCCTCCTGGGTGGTGACGCGCTCCCACACCTGATCCACGGGGCAGTCGATCTCGCTGACCTTGCGGAAGACGTGTTCTTGCGTGTGAATGGATCGCATGTCGGTTCCTCTAATTGCTTGACGGGGAAAGGTCTCTGGCGGCATCCGCGACGAACGAACCGCTGATGTCGACGACGGCCGGAACGCTGTCGGCTCCGATGTAGTCGGGCATGATCTCGCCGATCTGGTGGATGCGTGTCGGCAACAGCTGGCTGTACCACTCGAACAGCGGCACCACGAGCGCCACCGTGACGTAGTCGACACCGTCGGCTGCCAGTCCGCCGAAGAACGCCTGCCAGATCTGCTCGATCATGCCGACCCTTCGGTGCTTCTTGCGTACTCCCTGGGTGGCCAACTCGGCGATCCGTTCGGGTGCGATGTCTTCGAAGAACGAATTCCACTGCGGGTACAGGATGTTGCGACCGTCGCGCAGCGTGCTGAAGCTGTCCAATCCGAGTGCGGCATCCACCCGCAGCCCCCGCAGCACTGCGACCGGTTCGTTCCCGGCGTCCTCGCTGAACCCCACGAAGATCTCCGACGACCGCTCCCACGGCCGGTAGTGCACCATCTCGCCGGCCTCGATGTCCGACTCGCTCGCGTAGTCGTTCTCCAGCCCGAAGATGCGATATTCCACGCTCTTCGCCCAGTTGAATCTCGCGTCGCCCGGACGTACCCGGTCGACGCGAAGCAGACTCGTAGTCATGCGTTGGTGAATTCCCTTCTGCGGGATCGCAAGATGCGGTCGCCCTCCATGGCGATGGCAGCTATCACGTCGGCGGCCGTCTGTTGACCGACGAGGGGGTTGACGAAAGTCAGCTTGAGCGCCTGGGTGCCACCCGCGGTGGAGCGGCCGATCACCGCACGGCCAGACTCGGCCAGGGCGATCCGGATCTCCTGGTTCACGTCGTCACATTCGACGTCGGACAGGTCGGGATGCTGCCAGCGCACCACGACGGTGTTCGTCGCGACCGGGGCCACCAGGTCCAGCCGTGGGTGGTCCGGCACCGCGCCTGCGGCCGCAGCCGCTGCCGCGCAGGTGGCATCGATCATCTCGCCGAGCCGTTGCCTGCCGAGGGCCCGCAAGGTCACGAACACCTTCAGCGCGTCGAATCGGCGGGTCGTCTGAAGCGACTTGCCGACCAGATTGACCACATCTTCAGCCGAATCCTGCAGTGGATTCAGGTAATCGGCGTGATCGGCCAAGATGTCGAAGGAGTCGCTCCGGCGTACCAACAGCGCGCTGCAGCTGATGGCCTGGAACAACAGCTTGTGGAAGTCGACGGCAACGGAATCGGCCATCTCGATCCCGCGGAGCAGGTGACGATGAGTGTCGCTGAACGCCAGGCAACCACCCGCGCAGGCGTCGACATGGGTCCAGATGCGATGCTCGCGCGCAACGGCGATCGCCTCCGGCAGTGGGTCGATCGCACCGAAGTCCGTTGTGCCGGCTGTGAGCACCAGCGCGATGATCGGCGTGCCTGCCGTATTCGCCCGATCGATGCAGTCGACGAGTCCGTCGACGCGCATCCGTCCGTCCGCGTCGGTCGGTACCTCGACGACAGCTCCCGACAGTCCGAGGATTCGCAGTGCCTGCCGTACCGAAAAGTGCGTCTGAGGGGTGCACAACACGCGCCAGGAGCGCGCCTCGACCGGCAGGCCCGAGGACAGATCGGATCCGAACCGGTCGCGGGTGAACACGTCTCGGGCCATCAGCAGTGCCTGCAGGTTCGACTGGGTTCCCCCGCTGGTGAACGTGCCGTCGGCACCGTCGTCGTAGCCGAGCGTGGCGCACAGGTCACGGATGACCTTCTGTTCGACAGCGGTGGCCGCGGGTGCCTGATCGAAGGAGTCCAGCGACTGGTTGAAGGCGCTGACCAGAATCTCGGCGGCCAGCGACGACAGCGTCGGCGGGCAGTGCAGATGTGCCAGATAGCCAGGATGGGTAACGACGGCGGACCGGCCGGACAGCAAGCCTGCCGCCTCACCCAGCGCGCGTGACAGCCCGATTCCCGCCGGATTGTCGAGACTGAACTCGTCGACAGTTCTGCCTACCTTGGCATAACCGGTCACCAGCCCCGGCTGCTCTGGATCACGCAGCTCGGTCCCGGTCCAGATGGCGGCCAGGGTCAGCGCTTCGCGATACGCGCTCAGTCCGTCGGGGGTGAGAAAGTCACCCGCGAACGGGCTCGGATCGGTGGTCACTGGGCCCCCATCAAGATGTTGTCGGCGGGCCGCTGCCGCTGGACGAGCCGCACTGCGGAGTCAAATGCATTGAGCGCGTCCGACATGTCGGCTTCGTCGATGGTCAGCGGCGGCAGGAAGCGCACCACATTCCCGTACTGTCCACCGGTTTCCACGATCAGGCCGTGCTCCAGGCAGGCCAGTTGTATCTGTCGGGCCAGTTCCGGGTCCGGTGCCGCGGCACCGTGTTCCCGCGGAAGCATCGGGTCGACGATCTCGGCCGCCAGCATCAGGCCGACGCCCCGCGCGTCGCCTACGATCTCGGATTGCGCTGCAACCGATTTCAACCCTTCGAGGAAGGCAGCGCCCATCGCCTGCACACGGTCGGACAAGTGGGTCTCGACAGCGAACCGGATCACCGCACTGGCTGCGGCGAACGCCATCGCGTTGCCGCGGAACGTACCGGTGAAAGCCCCGGACTCCCACACGTCATAGCGTTCCCGGATCACCAGCACCGCGATGGGCAGTCCGGAACCGAGCCCTTTCGAGATCACCATCATGTCCGGTTCGATGTCGCAGCGTTGAAAAGCCCAGGCCGGCCCGGTCCGGAACATCCCCGCCTGCACCTCGTCTGCGATCAGCGGAACGTCCAGTCGGCTTGCCGTGTCCCGCAACGCCTTACCCCATCGGTATGGCGCGGGGATCACGCCACCCTCGCCCAGCACGAACTCCGCGAGGACAGAGGCCGGCGCGGTGACACCGGAGTGGGGCCGGGTCAGGTTCTCGACGGCCGCCACCGCGAGTTCGACGCCATCGTCCCCACCGACGCCGAACGGGCACCGGTAGTCCTGCGGATACGGCAGGAAGGTGGCCCGCGGAGCCAGCACCACAGGTTGGCTGCGCAATCCGCCGCCCGAGCTGGCCGACCGCGCAGCCCGGGTGCAACCGTGGAAGCCGCCTTGCACGCCGATGTGTTCGCGTCCGCCCGTGGCGATCTCGGAGAGCATCAGCGCTGCCTCCACCGCGCTGGCTCCGCTCGGCGAGCACAGGTGCACCCGGCCGTCACGCGCGAGTCCGGGCGGCAGGATGGACAGCAGATCCTCGACGAATCGCTCCCGGGTCGGGGTGTGAAAGTCGAGCGACTGCCACGGTTCTCCCGATTCGAGGGTCTTGGCCACGGCCTCCCGGACCACGGGATGATTCCAGCCAAGCGACATCGCCCCGGCCGCGGCCAGGCAGTCGACGTACCAGCGGCCGTCGGCGTCACGCAGACGAGATCCGGCCGCTTCGACCGGCCGGATCGGCAGCCGCCGCGAGTAGGTCGCCGCACCCGACTCCCGCATCACAGCGCCCCCTCGGCCGGCCGCGACGATTCCGTACGTGGATGCGCGAGAAGCCGTCTCAGGGATGCAGTGAGTGACCGGTCCTCGGTCTGCCAGAAACCACCGTCGCGCGGGATCGCCTCGGCCAGTCGGCGTCGCGCCTTCCCGAGCTGGTGATAGGGCAGTTTCGGGAAGAGGTGGTGCACGGCATGAAACCGCAGCCCCAGCGGCGCCCACAGCTCGCCTACGATCGGCATCGACGGATGGTCGATGGAATCGAGGATCTGTTCGGGAAACGTCATCCGCTCGTTGCGGCTCTCGTAGCGATGTGCCGCCAGCACCCGTACCCAGTTGACGAACAGCACCGCCGCCACGATCAAGTAGGCCTCGAGGAGACGGTTGGGTGAGTACATCCCGCCCACCAGCAGCGCCAGCATCACGGCGAGGTAGGTGAAGCAGGCGACTTCCTGCGCCAGCCAGGAGCGCGGCGTCCGGCCCTCGGGCAGTTTGCGGACGAAATCGGCGTCGATCATCAGCGCCGAGGCCCGGGTCAGGACGTAGGAGCGGATGCCGGGGACCAACCAGCTCAGCGGCGCCAACACGAGAAACCTCAGCACGAACACCAGCGGACCGAGCAGAGCCGTGAACGGCAGCGCGATCACCCGCCAACGCGGCTCGACCGCATACGGTACGTACTCACCATCTTCGGCGGTGCCGTAAGTACGGGACCCGTGATGATCCTGGTGGAACTCGTAGGTGAATTGCGGTACCAGCAAGGGAATTCCGCACACCATGTGCCATGCCACCGAGAACCAGCGCAGTTCCTCGGGCGCATGGACGATTTCGTGGACGAACAACACAGCGCGGTAGAACGCCAGTGCGGCGATCGTCATGCAAGCGATGGCCACCGGTGAGGCCAGTCGGTCAGCGGGACACATGAAGAATGCGGTGTAGCCGACCAGAACGCACACGGAGAGGTCAACCCAGTAGATCCACTGCCGGCGGGCGGCCAGATCGGCCACCAACGACCGAGCCTCTGCCATCGAAATGCCGAGCGCATCCCTAGAACCCGTCCCGACGGGCGTCTGGCGGATATCACTGGTCATCGGGTGAACTCCGTGATCAATTCAGACGTGGACACTCGCGGAATGCCGAGCTCACGCTCGGCCTTGCCGGAGGTGTAGTACACGTGACGGGCCATCAACTCGACGTTCTCGGGCACCAGCGCATCGTCGTGACGCGCAGTGCCGGCCAAGTCGCGCACGACGCGATTTCCGGCTCCGGCGGCTCGGAGCAGCCCCATGGGCAGGGTACGAACGCGATGGTTCCGCCCAACGGCTTCGACCAGCAACTCCGCGATCCGTCGGTAGGTCAGGTTTGCACTGGACAGGATGTACCGCTCACCGGAGGCGCCCTTCACCATGGCGGCGGTGGCTCCGATGACGAAGTCGCGGGCCGAGCAGACGGCAGTCCCACCCGGCGGCACTCCGCGCAGCAGACCGCGTCGCGCCGCCGTCAACAGCCCCTGCCACGATCGTGCCGGACCGGATGCCGGCGCGAAAACCGCTGCGGGATTGACCACCACGGCGTCGAGCCCACGTCCGACGAAATCGAGCATCACGCGCTCGCCGGTACGTTTGGTGGCGGCATAGACGTTGTCGAGCACAGAGTCCCGGACATCGAACTGCTCATCGGCCACCACGTCATCGGGTGGATAGCCGATGGCCGCGGTCGACGACACATGTACGACGCGCTGGACTCCGTTGCGGAGTGCACTCTGCGCCACATGATAGGTACCCAGCACGTTGGCGTTCCAGACTGCATGGGCCAGACGGGAATTCGGCGATGCGATACCGGCGAGGTGGTACACCTGCGAGATGCCCCGCATGGCTACGTCGACGCTGGACTCGTCGGTGACATCGGCCCGGACCACCTCGACATCACGGCCCAAACCCCCCGGTTGGGCCGCAAGGTCGTCGGGTCCGGTCATCACGGTGACCGCCTCACCATTGCCAACCAGCTCGGCGACCAGCGCACTACCCAGATACCCGGCGCCTCCCGTGACCAGGATTCGGCCGGCCATCACAGCGCCTTCTGGTAGACGCGGTGCCGTTTGTCCGGCTCGGTCTTCATCTGCGCGGCCAGGGAATTCGACCACACGTTGTCCTCGTGCACCCAGGTGGTCGCCACGGACGAATAGCCGCCACTGGTGCTGGCACGGACGATCTCGCCCGCCAGGATCCGGCCGATACCGGCCCCGAACTGGGTTTCCGCCGCACCGATGAGGACCACGACCGCAGTGTCGACGCCGCGGATCCGTCCCCCGCGCTTGGCCGCGATGCGCAGCAACATCGACGGGGTGAGTCGGCCGGATTGTCCGGCGATCTCGTTGACATCGGGCAGCATCAACAAGAACCCGACCGGTGTCCCGGCGGCCTCGACGATCCGGACGAGACGGGGGTCGATCAACGGCCGCATCTCGGAGGCCATCCCGGCGAACACCGCTTTGCTCAGCGGGACGTTCTCTGGATGGCGAGCGAAGGAATCGTTGTACAGGACCCGGAGAGTCTCCAGTTCGTTGTCGAAGTCCCCCATCCGAACGGACCGCACGGTGGCGCCCTGCGCATCCATCACCGCGTCGGCACGCCGGACCAGTCGATGTTGGACTGCGCTGCCGGCCCCGGTGTCCCATCGGTAGCACGCGCTGTCGAATTTCTTTTGGTACCCGGCAGACTCGACGAGTCCCAGATAATGCTGCGGGTTGTAGGGCTGCATGAGGGTTGGCGGGGTGTCGTAGCCCTCGGCGAGCAGCCCCACCTCCTCCCGCGTCGAATAGCTGTAGGGTCCGATCATCTTGTCCATGCCACGGCGACGCACCCAGTTCTCCGCGGTTTCCAGCAGCGCGCCGGCCACATCGTCATCGGCCGTGCTCTCGAAGTGCCCGAAGAACCCACAGTCGCCGTACCGCTTGACGTACTCGGAGTCGATGCTGGCCGAGATCCGTCCGACCGGCTTTTCGCCCTGGTAAGCAACGAAGTTGGCGAGCTCGACCTCCCGGTGCAGCGCGTTCTTCGTGGCGCTCATCTTCGTCCGCATGACCCGGCGCAGCATCGGCCGCCACCGGGCGTCGCCGCGATAGAGGTGCCACGGAAGGTCCACGAACCGTCTGGCGTCCGCGGGCGAGGTGACCTCACGGACGTCCAACGATGTCTTCAGGTCACTTGGCACGAACGATTCCCAGGTCGTACGCCAGTTCCGGATTGCCCTTGCTCTTCCAGAGCGCGCCGTCCATGTAGAAGTGATGCAGCACGAACATCAGCGGGACGGCGAAGATGACGGTGTCCAGCTGTCCGGCGAGGATGCCCAGCAATGCCAGACCCGCCACGTAGAGCGGAAGTGCCTTACGCGTCGACAGCCGGGCCAGCAGCAGCTTCTTCTCGCGCGGATCCTGCGAGGCCGCGAAGCGGGTGTTGTTCCGCGTCCAGTTGATCAGGTGGTACTGCAGGCTGTGGGTGGTGGTGGCGATCAGGATGAGGGCGAACAGATCCGACACCAGCAGGTAGGACAGGTTGTAGGACAGCGCGGCGATGATGAATGTGGCCACCGCCATGGGAGGCAGCGTCGTCTGCCCGTCGCGGCGCAGCCTGACCTGCTCGGCGACCGCCAAGGCGAGCAGTACCGCGGCGACCGCGTAAGCGATCACGATGAGCGCATTGGGAATCGGCGGCACCGGCACACTCAGGTTCGAAAACGGCAACTTGTGGCCGAACACCTCGTACTCCGAGAAGTGCAGCCCGTGGCTCGCCCGGTAGAGCACCGGCGCCAGGCAGGTCGCATACAGCGCGTACTTCAGCCGGTTTCGCGGTCCCTTGTACCCGTTCTTCGATGCGTAGATGTTCATGATCCCGAAGTGCTGCTTGAGGACGTGAAAGACCTGCCAGTACGCCCAGATTGCCAACAACGGCACCAGCCAGCCACCGAACCAGAGCACTCCGACGATCGTCGCGACGACGGCGAAGCTCAGCAGGTAGTGCACGCGGTACCGCGATCGCTCCCGGGGATCGAGCCACACCCGCACCGTCGTGGTCAGCACGTGCGGCAGGTCTGACAGGAGCGAAAATGCCACCGCCCCAACCAGAAATACGCCCTTGTGACTCTCCGCTGCGAACAGGATCGCCGACAGCAGTGCACCCAGCCCGAAGACGAAGTAGATGTCGACTCGGCGGCTGACGAACCAGCCCGGCTGATGTTCGCCGTCTTTCGGTCGCGGTTGACGAGTGTCCGCGGCGACACCGGCCGTCCCGATGGGCATTCCAGCGGCCATCCCAACCCCTCCTCGTAGCCTCGACTGCCGGCCTCTAATGAAAATGGTTATCGTTATCGACATAACGTAGGGTGGGCGCCAGCCCCTGTCAACGCCGATTTCACCGGGGTTGCCGAAATGTGGCGTCCGCCACACGGGTGCGGTAAAAGCCTGCCCGGAACCGAGATTCGACGAGGAACACACCGTGACGGCAACGATCGACGACGACACCATCGCCCCGGTCGGTGACGACGGCCCGGGAACGAGCCGACTCGGCCGACTGTCGGTCGCCGCAGGCGCGGCCGTCCTCGTCGTCGCCACAGCGGCCTCGGCACTGCTGGGCTCCCAGGTGTGGCAGCACCGGAAGGTCGACGCGGCGGGCCACCAGGCACTGGCGGCGGCGACGGCCTATGCCGAAACGCTGACAAGCATCGACAGCAACCGGGTCGACACGAACTTCACCGACATCCTCGACGGCGCCACCGGCGAGTTCAAGGACATGTACACACAGTCGAGCGTTCAGCTGCGACGGCTTCTCATCGACAACAAGGCGACGGCGCATGGGACCGTGGTGGATTCGGCGATCAAGTCCAAGTCCACCGACGAAGTCATCGTCCTACTGATGGTCGACCAGACGGTGACCAACGCAGCCCTGCCCGATGCCCGAATCGACCGCAGCCGGATGAAGCTCACCATGAAGAACATCGATGGACGTTGGCTCGCCGCCAAGGTCGAGCTTCTCTAGACCGGGACAGGAGAGCAAATGACCGAACAGACCGACGTAGACATCGCGCCGGATGCGCGCAGCTCGACACGCCCGGTGCGCAGGGCACTCACCGGCCTGGTCGCCATCGCAATCCTCGGTGGATCCACGTTCGTCGGGTGGCAGTGGAAGCAGCAGCGGGACAACGCCATCGCCGCACACGAGGGCCTGGGAGCAGCGCAGCGATTCGTCGGCGTGCTGACCAACATCGACGGCGCCCGCCTCGACGAGAACTTCAGGTCGGCAGCTGACGGCTCGACCGGTGAATTCAAGGACCAGTACGCGAAGTCCAGCGAACAGCTGCGCAGGTTGCTCACCGAGCACAACGCCGTGGCACACGGCATGGTGCTGGAATCGGCCGTCAAGTCGGCCACGCCCGACACCGTCGAGGTCCTGCTTTTCGTCGACCAATCGGTGAGCAACTCCGCCAGCCCCCAACCGCGACTGGACCGCAGCAGGATCCGGATGACCATGAAGAAGATCGACGGACGTTGGCTCGCAAGCAAAGTGGAACTTCCTTGACGACGCCGCGCCATTGTCCGGCGCTACCGCAGATGATCCAGCAGGGCACCGTCGCCGCCGAAGTAGCGGTCGCGCCAGCGATCGAGTAGCTCACTGTCATCGATGTCGTCGGGATGGAACCCTGCTGTGAAGTACCGCCGAATCTGCGGCAGCACTCCGGAGAACAGCGGTGAGCGCGGTAACGCGGCAAGGCTTTGGAGGGTCCGGGCAGGATGGCGCCAGGCCCAGCTGTCGGAGCCCACGGACAAGAGCAGCACGACGGCTCTGGTGAGGAACAGAAACAGCACGGTGGCCATGGCTGCCCGGCGCATTCGCTCGGTCCCACCGACGTGCCGGTACACGTCGAACGCCACGGCTTTGTGCTCCATCTCCTCGATCGCGTGCCAATTCAGCATGGCCCGAACCTCGGGATCGGTCAGCTGCCGCTGAATCCAGGGCGTATCCAACACCTGAGCGCCCAGCACCGCGGTCAGGTGCTCGACAGCGGCCGTAGCAGCCAACGCGAATCTCACAATGACGCTCGGCAACCGGTCATGCTGCCGCTCAAAACTTTTGACCAGCTTGGCGCCGAGCCGGTCAATACCGCCGGTGGCCCAGTAGCCCATTCTGATCAGTTCCACGTTCAACGCACGATGCTGCAACCCATGCGTCATCTCTTGACCGATGAAACCGGCGACCTGGGCTTTGAGCCACGGGTCGTCGATCTGGTCGCGGTAGCTGCGGACGGAGTGGATGAAGAACTCCTCTCCCGACGGGAAGAATCCAGACAGGAGCGCGACCAGATGACTCAGTGCGATGTCGCCGGCGACGAAATGGCGTCGCGAGGGCGACGTGGCGTCGAAAGCAAATGAGATCCTCCGTGTGGCAACTGGTTTCGGCGCAGAGCCGGAACAGCCATTCCCCATTGCGATCCCTTCGGAAGTGTGCCACCCACCCACGACTTATTGAAAATGATTTTCGACAAGCCGTGGTCCGCACTGTAGCGTGGAATCGTCAAGTTGAAAATGATTTTCAACAACACGGGCCTGACCGGGCCGCCATGGAAAGGTGTCCGTATGTCGTGGCAGGTCTACACCTGCGAACCGTTCACCGTCGCCGTCTGCATGCGCTGCTCGTCGTCCGATCCGCAATCGCCACTGTTCCGCATGTTGCGGAACGTCGTACGAGGCTGCCCACACGGAGTGTTGCTGAGCACCCAATGTCTGCTGGGCACGTTCACCTGCGCTGCCAGAAGTGCCGATCTCAGCCCGGTGCTCGTACTGCAACCCTGTTCGGCAGAACGGGTTCCCAGCGCGGCTGCGATCTGGGTCGGGCCGATCGGCAACGAAGCCGACGCGCGGGATGCGTGCGACTGGATCGCGGCGGGGCGTTGGGACCGCACGAACCTGCCGGAGCGCCTACGAGCTGATCGGAGCCTCGTCCGGGTGAGTGCTCGCAACTGAGCAACCTTGACGCGGCTGCTGCTGGCCGAGCTCATAACGGATCAGCCGGGCACTGTTGGCCACCACGGCCACCGACGATGCGTTGTGCAGGACCGCGGCAAGAACCGGCGACAGCGCGCCACCCGCCCCGATGAGTAGCCCGACTGCATTCACGGCGATCGACATCGCATAGTTCTGCTGGATCACGTCCACCGCCCGACCACCGAGGGCGCGAACATCGAGCAGCCGGCGCAGATCATCACTGGCCAGTGCCACGTCGGCGGTCTCGACCGCCACATCGGTGCCACCGAGGCCCATCGCGATACCGATGTCGGCCGCGGCGAGTGCGGGTGCATCGTTGACCCCGTCGCCGATCACCGCCACGGTATGCCCCTCGGCGTGGAGTTCACGCACGACCGCGAGTTTGTCTTCGGGCATCACCTCGGCGCGCCATTCGGTGATACCGAGTTCGTCGGCGACGGCCGCCGCGGCGTCGGGATGGTCGCCGGTCAGCATCACCATACGGCGGATACCGGTCGCCCTCAGCTCCCGCAGAACCTCGGCAGCCTCGGGCCGGATCTCGTCCCGCAATCCGATCAGGCCGACGAGTTTTCCGTCGACAGCCAGCAGCAGCGGGGTCTCGGCACTCCGGCGAAGTTTGCCCACCCATTCCGAAGCCCGCTTGGTCACCCTGACCTTCTCCTGAGCCAGCAGCGACGGACTGCCGAGCAGCAACGTTCGCCCATCGGCCCTGGTCCGCATGCCGAGTCCGACAAGGACCTCGCACTCCTGGTGCGGGGGTATCTCGATGTGGCGTTCCTTCGTAGACCTCAGCACGGCGTCGGCCAACGGATGCCGCGCGTGGATCTCCGAACTCGCCGCATAGGCCAGAACTTGCTCGGGCTCCCAGTCTTTATGGAAGGCAACCACATTGGTGACAATCGGGCGTCCGATGGTCAGCGTGCCCGTCTTGTCGAACACCATCGCATCGACCCGGCCGGCCTCCTCGAGATGTGAGCCACCCTTGATGAGAATGCCGCGCCGGGCCCCGTTACCGATCGCGGCGCTGATCGCCGTCGGTGTCGCCAGACCCACCGCACAGGGGCAGGCCACCAGCAGCATCGTCATCGCGCGACGCACATCCCTGGTGATCACCAGGGTCAGCGCCGACAACACGAAGGAGGCAGGCACAAACCGTCGCGAAAAGTTCTCACCGACAGTCTGAATGGGCGCCCGGTGCTGCTGCGCTTCCTCGACCCGGCTGATGATGCGCCCGATCGTGGTGTGGCGGCCGACTGCTTCGGCAGTGATGACCAACCTCCCGCGGACCACCACCGAACCCGCGTAGACCTGACTCCCGGTGGTCACCGCCACCGGCAGGTGCTCGCCGGTGATCGCCGACTGGTCGACGATGGCCTCGCCTTCGCTCACCACACCGTCGACGGCGATGGCGACCTGCTCGTGGACCACCACCTCGTCACCGACCCGCACCCCGTCGATGGGCACCTCGACCTCGGTGCCGTCGGCCAGCCGCAACCACACCGTGTCCTGTGTGCCCTGCAGCAGATTGGCGATTGCCCGGCGGGTGCGGCGCAGAGTGAGATCCTGCAGATACTCACCGATGTTGAGCAGCCACAGGACGGTCAGCGCTACGACGTTTTCCCGCAGCACCAGACTGGCCACGGTGGCAGCCGAGACGAGAACGTCGGTGCCCGCACTGCGGTTTCCGGCCAGCGTCCGCAACGCGCCCCGCAAGAAGGGGTAACCCGTCACGATCGTCGCTCCGGTTGCAAACATCCGACTCGTCGGCCCGAGCAACGGCGGCCTGGCAAATATGTATCGCCGCACTCCCAGCAGCGCCAAGGCCAACGCGCCCAATGTCATTCGGACGATGTCGCCGTTATGGATGTCAGCCGATCGGGGTGTCCGAACTGGAACCAGATGCCGGGCAACCTCACCCGCCGTCGACATCGCGGTCATGACCGCGCTGCGGTCACAACGCTTCGGCGAGTACCACACCACGACAGAAGCAGTCCGTGGGTAGGCATGAACGGCCCGCACACCTGGCACCTGATCGACGGCATCCTCTATCGCGACGGCGCGAAGCGAGTCACCCCGGAACCAGGGCGCGTGCACGCGCATCCGGCCTGCGGCGTCGGATACGACCTCGAGAGTGGCCACGGCACTCAGTGGTCGTGCGAATGCCCGGCATCGGCGACGGCGGGAGGCGGTACTTCCTCGCCGATCCGTTCGCGCGCCTCCGCCATCACATCGGCGACTTTCAGGCGGGCCGACTCGGCGCCTTCTTCGGCTTTGCGGGCACCGCGCAACGCCCACGCGGTCGTCGTCACCGCCGCTTCCCGAATCGGCGCCTTGGCCACGGCCTTACGTAAGCCGTCGTATGCCGCCACCCCGACCGCGCCGGTGACGACCGTTGTCGCTGCCTTCGCAAGCAAGCCATGCCAAACCATCTGCCCAGCCTAGCCCCACCCGATGAAAATGATAGTCATTTGCATCCCGCCCAGCTGGTTCCCACCTGGGGCTGGCATCATGTCCGCCGTGGCCATGACATCGGCAGCCTTGCGCTGGCGACCGACATCCATGCAGGTGCTGGTGTTCGGGATCATCGCGTTGGCCCTGGCAGGCAACGCCATGCGCAGTTTCGTCGACGGCACCCCCGACGTGGCGACTGCGGCCACGGTGTTCTGCGGCGTGTTCGTCCAGGCGTTGCCGTTTCTGGCGCTCGGGGTGGTGATCAGCGGCCTGATCGCGGTCTTCGCGACACCCGACCGGTTGGCCCGGTGGCTTCCGCGACGCACCGGCACGGCAATCCTGGCCGCGGGTATCGGTGGCGCGGCGCTACCTGGGTGCGAATGCGGGTCGGTTCCGGTGGCACGCCGACTTTTCGGAGATGACACGGGCGGCGCGGTGGGCGCGGCGGCGCTGACGTTCATGCTCGCGGCACCGGCCATCAATCCAGTCGTGCTGGTGGCAACCGCCGTCGCGTTTCCCGGTCATCCACAGATGGTTGTCGCCAGGTGCGTGGCCTCGCTGTGTACCGCGCTGATCATGGGAGTCGCATGGGCCCGGTTCGGCCGCCCGGAATGGATCACCCGCAGACTGCCGCGACCTCACCACAGCGACGGCTCGAAGTGGCTGCTGTTCACCGAAGCCGCCCGACACGATTTCCTGTCGGCATGCTCGTACCTGGTTGTCGGGGCGGCCGCCGCAGCGGCCCTGCACGTACTCGTGCCGACCTGGGTGTACGAGCATCTGGCCGGCCAGATGATCCTGGGCGTCATCACCATGGCCCTGCTCGCCGTGGTGCTGGCGTTGTGTTCGGAGGCCGACGCCTTCGTCGCGGCCAGCCTGACCATGCTGCCGCTGCTGCCGCGACTGGTGTTCCTGGTGGTCGGGCCCGCCGTCGATATCAAGCTGTTCGCGATGCAGGCCGGAATGTTCGGCCGGGCCTTCGCGATTCGCTTCACGCCCGTGACGTTCCTGGTCGCCACGCTCGTCGCGACCGGTGTCGGACTGCTGATCGTGGGACCGCAGTGAGCCGGGAAACCGAGAACGCCTTGCTGCTGCTGATCGGCGTCAGCACGGCGATCATCACACTCACCGGCGCCTTCACCCGGTACGTGAAACCGTCGCTGCTTCCCTACCTGGCCGCCACCTCCGTGCTGCTGATCGTGCTGGCCCTGGCATCGATCGTGGCCGATATCCGGCACGGTCGCGACGAGGAACCCGCGCATCACGACCATTCCCACCGACGGGGTACGGCCTGGCTGCTGCTGATCCCGATCGCGCTGCTGGCATTCGTCGTGCCACCGGCGATCCGCCCGCAGGCCGCGTCGGTGTCCGAAGTCTCCACCGATGTGCTGAGGCGCGCTTTCCCTCCCCTTCCCGACGGCCGGGCACCGGAAATCTCGCTGCCCGACGTGCTGACGCGAGTGGCTCAAGACAGTGCAGGCACCCTCGATGGCCGAACCGTGACCGTCTCCGGTTTCACGATGCGTGACGGTGAGCGCGCAGATCTGGCCCGAGTGGTGATCATCTGTTGTGCCGCAGACGCTCAGCTGGCCCGCATCCACCTGTCCGGGCCGGCTGCCAATCAGTTGGCCGAGTATCCGGAGAACACCTGGATCAAAGTCGAGGGCACGATCCCCGCGGGACAAAGCGATTCGAGCCGAGGCAGTATTCCGACGATGACTGCCCTGAGCGCGGTCCGTACCGAGCCGCCGGCACGGCCCTACGCCTGACCGCGCGGTCTCGTCAGTGCACAGTCCCCGCAGTTGGAACCGCCGGGCACCCGGTAATAGAGGCAGCAGCTGCGGCGGCGGAATGTCAGCCCGGTCAGGTCGCCCGCCCCGACCAATTCTCCCGTGGTCAACAATGATTCGGTGACGTCCCGCACGTCGTCACGTAAATCCGGTCGGGCCCCGGCCAGCTCATGTGCGGCCGCCACCAGAGCGGCAGCGGCATTGCCGTAGAGCAGCCCCGACGCCATCTTGACCTTGAGCCCGGCGGCCAGCGGCTCCAGGTGCTCGGTGATCACCAGCCGGTACAGCTGCTGTGGCAGTGCGCCGTCGACGGGTGTGCCCACGGCCATCGGCAGCCGGAGCTCGGTACTGGTGGAACGACGCTGCAGATCGGTCAGCTCGGGCAGCACTCCGTACTGCAGCGCACCGGCCAGCAGCGGTGACCACAACCGCGATGCGTGGCTGAACTGAACCAGGGAGGCACCGATACGCAGATCCGTCGTGCGGTATCCGGCCGTGGTCTTGGCGACGAGGTCCGCGCAGCCGTCGTCATAGCAGCGTTGCACCGGAACCCAGCCGGCCGGGTCGCCACCGACGGTGATCGCGAAGAACCCTCCGAGCGAGGCGATTTCGCCGAGTTGGGTACCGATGTTCACGATGTCGCCACCACCTTGGGCACAACGCCGACCTGAGGCCTGCCTGCGTCGACAGTGATGCGGGCGGCGACCCCGTACACGTCGGCAAGCAAATCCACGGTGAGGACCTCCACCGGGGTCCCGATCGTCACCACTTCTCCGCCGTCGAGCACACAGATCCGATCGCAATACGCGGCAGCAAGATTCAGGTCGTGCAGTGCGGCGATCACCGTCGCTCCCGTGTCCCGCAGCAGGCGCAGGGCCTCGTGCTGATGACGCAGATCGAGGTGGTTCGTGGGTTCGTCGAGCACGATGACGTCGGTGCGCTGGGCCAGCGCGCGAGCGATGAGCACCCGTTGCTTCTGCCCGCCGGAAAGCCGACCGTAATCGGCGCTGCTCAGGTCCGCGATGTCCAGTGCCGCCATCGCCCCGCCGATGATCTCGCGGTCCTCACGGCTGTCGGCCGCGAAGGACCGCTTGTACGGTGTGCGGCCCATCGCGACCATGTCGTACACGGTGAGTTCGAAATCGCCGGTGGCTTCCTGTAATACCGCCGCCACCCGGCGCGCGGCCTGCTTGCCCGGAAGCTTCCACACGTCGGTGCCGTCGACCAGCACCCGTCCGGCACTCGGCCGCAGAGCCCGGTACAGCGTGCGCAGCAACGTCGTCTTGCCCGCCCCGTTCGGTCCGACCACGGCCAGCACCTCACCTGCGGCCACCGCCAGCGAGACATCGGTGACCACCGGCTTGCCGCGCATCGACACCGACACCGCGTCGAACACCACCTCTACCGTCACACCCCGGCCTTTCGTCGCATCAGCCACAGGAAGAACGGCCCGCCGACCAGTGCGGTCAGGATCCCGACGGGCAGTTCCTCCGGGGTGGCCACGGTCCTGGCCACGATGTCGCACGACACCAGGAATGCCGCCCCCAGCAATGCCGCAGCCGGCAGCGCCTTGCGGTGGTCGGCCCCGACCAGCAGCCGCACCACATGCGGCATGATCAGCCCGACGAATCCGATCGTGCCGCTGACCGCGACCATGGCGCCGACCATCAGCGCCACGACGACGAACATCCCGGCCCGGAACCGGTGGACATCGAGCCCCAGCGAGGCAGCCGCCTCCTCACCGGTGTAGAGCAGGTTCAGCGATCGGGTGAAGGCCAAGAGCACCAATACGCCGAGGAACACCGCCAGCGCGGGCACCCAGACCATGCGCCAGGTGGTCCCGCCCAGGCCGCCGAGCATCCACCGCACCGCCGACTGTGTCTTGTGCGGATCGTCAGAAGTCACGATCATCAGGCTGGCCAGCGCGGACAGCACTTCGGCCACCGCCACGCCGGCCAAAACCAACCGCACGGTCGTCATCCGCCCACCCGAACGAGCCAGGGCGTACACCGCAACGAGTGCGAGGAAGGCCCCGAGGAAGGCCGCCAGTGGCAAGGTCAGCGCCTGCAGCGCGCCCGCACCGAACACGAGCATTGCGACGGCGCCGACCGATGCTCCCGAGGAGACACCCAGCAGCATCGGATCGGCAAGCGGGTTGCGCACCACGGCCTGCAACGCCATCCCGCACGCCGCCAGGCCGGCACCGACCACCGCCCCCAGCACGACGCGCGGCAGCCGGGCGTCGAGCACGATGGATTCCCGGACCGCAGGCCAACTCTGCTCGACGAGGCCCGGATGCACGGAGTGCAACACGATGGCCCACACCTGCCCCGGCGGGATCGAGACCGAACCGACGGCGACCCCGGCGGTCATCGTCGTCAGCAGCAGCCCCGCCAACCCGGCGAGGACCAGCCGGTAGGGAATCACGCAAACCGGTCCGGGTGCAGCTGTCGCGCCAGCGACTCCACCGCCCGGCCCACCCGCACGCCGACGACCACCGATGACAGCGGAAGCACGGCGAACCTCTGCTGCTCGACAGCCGGAACATGCTGCAGCAGAGGATGCTCGGTGAGGAATCGCTTCTTGTCCTCGACCGGCCGATCACCGTAGTCGTAGATCACGATGACCTCGGGTGCGCGTTCGGCGAACTGCTCGAACGACACGTCAGCCCAAACCTTGGGCACATCGGCGAACACGTTGGCTCCGCCGGCCTCTTCGATCATCAGGTTGCCGATGCCTTTGCCGCCCGAGGTGAACACCGTCGCCTCGCCACTGTCATAGACAGCGACGCGTATCGGCTGGGTCCCGCGTAGTTTCGCCTCGGACTGCGCCAACTCGCCGTGGAGCTTCTCGAGCTGCTGCTCGGCGCGGTCGGGGACACCGAAAATGTCTCCGATAGTCCGGATTTCGTCGTCCACGGCCGACATCGTCACGGGCTCGTCCCGGCAATCCTCGATGTTGAGGTAGGTGTGGACCCCGGCATCGGTCAGCCGCTGCCGACCGCGGCCCTCCTTCTCGTCGAACGCGCTGTCCCAGCCGCCGTAGACGAAATCGGGTTCGGTGGCCAGCAACGACTCGTAGGACGGGTACTCCTTGGCCAGTACCGGAATACTGTCGTAGGCGGCCTGGTACTCGGGCAGGATCCGATCGTCGAGATAGGACGTGCCGGCCATGGAATTCTCCAGGCCCAGCGCCAACAGCACCTCGATCGCGTGCTGGTTGAGCGCGACTGCGCGAGTAGGCGGACGCTCATAGGTCGAGCTGACGCCGCAATTGTCCACGGTCACCGGGAATCCCGGTGGGGCGCCGCCTGCGGTGTCGGGCGCCGCGGTCGAGGCGCACCCCGATACCAGTAGCACCGATGCCAGTCCGGCGGTCAGCCAACGAGCAGCCATGGGCGTACCCATCCTCTCCGGGGAGATCCGCCCCAGTGCGTGCGAGGTGGCGACTGCGGTGTGTATCTGGCTCTCGACGACCAGCAAGAACTGGTCGATCGATCACAGTGGCGGGACCGCGCCGGATTCACACCGGCTTCCACGATCCGCAGTCGCCCTATCGCCGTCGATGGTAGGTCAGGCCGGCCCGACGACTGGCAGCAGCGCCATCTCCCTGGCGTTCTTGATCGCCGTGGCGACCTGGCGCTGTTGCTGCGGGGTGAGCCCGGTGATGCGCCGGGACCGGATCTTGCCCCGCTCGCTGATGAACGTGCGCAGCAGGTGGACGTCCTTGTAGTCGACCTCGGTCACCCCGAGGGCCTTCAGCTGATTGCGCCTCGGCTTCTTGAGATCGGTGGCCGGGGGTCGCTTCTTGTTGTGCTTCCGGGAATTCGCCGCCATCACCAACTCGACTTCCGTACGCCGGGCAGTTCACCGCGGTGCGCCAGTTCGCGCACCCGGACCCGCGACAGGCCGAACTTGCGCAGATGCCCACGTGGTCGCCCGTCGACCGCGTCCCGGTTGCGCAATCGGACCGGGCTGGAATCGCGCGGCAACCGTTGCAGCGCCGACACCGCCGCGGCCTTCTGCTCACGCGTGCTCTCCGGATTGCGGATGGCCTCTTTGAGCTCGGCCCGCCGTTCGGCGTAGCGCTCCACGAGCTTCCGGCGCTGCTCGTTCTTGACGATCTTGGATCGCTTGGCCATCAGCGCTCCTCACGGAATTCGACGTGGCGGCGGATGACCGGGTCGTACTTGCGCAGCACGATCCGGTCCGGGTCGTTGCGGCGGTTCTTGCGGGTGACGTAGGTGTACCCGGTCCCCGCGGTCGACTTCAGCTTCACGATCGGCCGAATATCGGTGCTGGCCATCAGATCTTCTCCCCTGCGCTACGCAACCGGGCCACCACGGCCTCGATGCCGTCGCGGTCGATCACCTTGATTCCCTTGGCGCTGACGCGAAGTCGGATCCTGCGCCCTTCGGTCGGCAGGTAGTACGTCTTGGTCTGGATATTGGGGTTCCAGCGGCGGCGACTGCGCTTGTGCGAGTGCGACACCGTGTTGCCGAACCCGGGCGAGCGCCCGGTGACTTGGCAGTGGGCAGACATCGGTCTCCTTCGGATGGGGTAGCCTCACGATAATGATAATCGTTTTCAACAACAACTGTGTCGGGAGGTACGGTGCGAACCCCTGTGGTGCTGATCGCCGGTCAAGGTGACAGCGACGGCGTAGCAGAAGAACTGGGCCGCAGGCCGGGAACCGTGCTCGTGCGCCACACCTTTGACGGCCATGTGGTGCTGCGGACCGTGTCCGACGGCAGCGGCACATCCGAACTCGCCCTCGAGCTCGCCCACGGTTGCGTGTCCTGCACAGTCCGCGACGACCTGCTGATCCTGTTACGGCGCCTGCACCGGCGTGGCGACGTGGAGCGCATCGTCGTGCAGTTGATGCCCTGGCTGGAGGCCGAGCCCGTGTGCTGGGCCATCAACACCATCCGGGTCCACGTCGGGCCCGGCTACATCGACGGACCCGCCTCTCGCGACGTCACCATCGGCGCGGTGATCGCGTGCCTGGACGCCACGGTGTGGCTGCAGCAGTCCATCGGCGACGAGGAACTGCCCGACGGACGCACCGTCGCCCAGGTGGTCGTCGGCCAGGCCGAGTTCGCCGACATGCTGGTGCTCGACGAGCCCGAGGCCACCACCCTGTCGGTGCTCCGCCGGCTCGCGCCCCGCGCCCGCATCACCGTGGGCCCCGACCAGGTGGAGCTCGGCCTGGCTCATCTGGAGCCGAACAGCCCCCGCGGGCGCACCCCGACACCGCACGATCCGCTTCTGGCCGGTGAACCACCGCTGGAACCCGACGACGAGGTCATCATCGTCGAATTCGCCGCCCGCCGACCGTTTCACCCGATGCGCCTGCACGACGCTGTCGACCTCCTGCTCGAGGGCGTGGTGCGCACCCGCGGCCGGGCTTGGCTCGCCAATCGGCCGGCCGACGTCATGTGGATCGAATCCGCAGGCGGTGGAATGCACTTCAGCAACGCCGGAAAATGGCTCGCGGCAATGGATTCCACCGAGCTGGCCTACACCGACCCGGAACGCCTGGCGATGGCCGCCATCGACTGGCACCACCAGTTCGGTGACCGCCACATTTCGCTGACCGTCCTGGCCTGCGGCGCGCGGCCCGGCGACGTCATCGAGGCGCTGCACGGTGCGCTGCTCACCGACGACGAGTTGGCGCGACCCGAGGAATGGGCCGATTACCCCGACCCGTTCGGGGACTGGCACGAAGAACCCTGTCAGCCCGGAATCGACGAACCCGCAGCATCCGTCCACACAGAAGGGGAATCCCAATGAAGGCCGACATCCACCCCGACTACCACCCCGTGGTGTTCCAGGACGCCGCCACCGGCAGCCAGTTCCTGACCCGGTCGACGGCCACCAGTGAACGCACGATCGAGTGGCCCACCCCGGGCGGCGTCCGGACCTACCCGCTGATCGTCGTCGACGTCACCAGCGATTCGCACCCGTTCTGGACCGGCTCGGCCCGGCACATCGACTCGGCCGGGCAGGTGGAGAAGTTCCGGCGGCGTTACGGACACGTCTAGCCCATAGGGTGGGGCCATGCGGCTGAAGCCCGGCAGGCCCCACCTGGCCCCCTATGCACGGTATTTCGACGCACCGTCGGCCACCCCGCAATCCCCGGTCACCGTCACCTGGGCGGGGGTCAGCACGCTCCTCGTGGACGACGGCACGTCGGCAGTACTGACCGACGGCTTCTTCTCGCGGCCCACACTGCCGCGCGTGGTCCTGCGCAAGCTGGCGCCGTCACTGCCCCGCATCGACGGCAGCCTGGCCCGCCTCGGCGTCGACAGGCTCGAAGCGGTGCTGCCGGTACACAGCCACTTCGACCACGCCATGGACTCGGCCGTCGTCGCCGAGCGGACCGGAGCCAGGTTGGTGGGCGGCAGCTCCACCGCCCAGGTCGGCGTCGGGGGCGGCCTGGACCCCGATCGGATCGTGACCGTCACGCCGGGCGAAGCCGTCACCCTCGGCTCGTATGTCGTGACGCTCTTCGAGTCCGAACACTGCCCACCGGACCGATTCCCCGGCATCATCACCGAACCGGTCGTCCCGCCGGTCAAGGTCGCGGCCTACAAGTGCGGAGAAGCCTGGTCCACCCTGGTGCACCATCGGCCCAGCGACCGCCGGCTGCTGATCGTCGGCAGCGCGGGGGCGGTGCCTGGCGCCCTGGCGGGGCAACGCGCCGAAGTGGTCTACCTCGGGATCGGCCAGCTGGGGCTGCAGTCCGAACAGTATTTCGAGACCTACTGGGCCGAAACCGTGCGCGCGGTCGGGGCGCGGCGGGTGGTGCTGATCCACTGGGACGATTTCTTCCGCCCGCTGCACGAGCCGCTGCGCGCGCTGCCGTACGGGGGCGACGACCTCGATGTGTCGATGCGGGTGCTGACCCGGCTCGCCGAACAGGACGGAGTGCGCCTGCACCTACCCACGGTGTGGGACCGCTCCGATCCCTGGCTCAGTTGATCCTCGCGCTCATCGCCCTGGCGGTTGTGCTGGCGTTCGCGCTGGCACGGCCGGAAGGATGGCCCGAGGCCGTCGTGGCGATCCCGGCTGCGGGGCTGCTGATCGCGTTCGGGGTGATCTCGGGGCCCGACGCCCTGGCCGAGGCGAATCGCCTGCTGCCCGTGGTCGGATTCCTCGCAGCCGTACTGGTGCTGGCGCACCTGTGTGACGACGAGGGCCTGTTCCACGCCGCGGGCACGTTGATGGCCCGGGCCAGCCGGGGTGATTCCCGGCGGCTGCTGACCCGGGTGTTCCTGACCGGGGCGACGACGACGGCGGTGCTGAGCCTGGATGCGACCGTCGTGCTGTTGACACCGGTGGTCCTGGCCACCGCCCGCACGCTCGCGATACCGCCCCGGCCGCACGCATATGCCGGTGCGCACCTGGCCAACTCCGCGTCGCTGCTGTTTCCGGTGTCGAATCTGACCAACCTGTTGGCCTTCGCCGTAGCTGGACTGTCCTTCACCGAGTTCAGTGCGGTGATGGCGCTGCCCTGGCTGGCTGCTGTCGCCGTCGAATTCGTCGTGCTCCGTGTGCTTTTCCGCCACGAACTGAGCCGTCCGGCCGCCGAGGTCACTCCCCCGCCTCCCGAGATTCCGGTGTTCGTGCTCGTGGTGCTGGGCTTGACGCTGGCGGGCTTCGTCGTCACGTCGATCTTCGATGTGTCCCCGGCCTGGGCGGCGCTGGCCGGGGCGGTGGTGCTCGGCGTGCGCAGTCTTGCCCAGCGTCGCAGCACCATCGGCGGGATCGTGCGCGCCGTCAATGTGCCGTTCCTGGCGTTTGTGCTGTGCCTGGGTGTCGTGGTCGACGCGGTCGTGCACAACGGACTGGGCGAGTGGATGCGTGGGGTGCTCCCCGTCGGCGACTCGTTACCCGCGCTGTTGGGCCTTGCGGCAGTGGCGGCCGTGCTGGCAAATCTGGTCAACAATCTGCCCGCGGTGCTGGTGCTGCTTCCACTGGTGACCGGCGCCGGTCCGGGCGCCGTGTTGGCCGTGCTGATCGGGGTCAACATCGGCCCCAACCTGACCTACGTCGGATCGCTGTCAAACCTGTTGTGGCGCAATGTGGTTCATCGCGAAGGACTGCCGGCTCGGTTCACCGAGTTCAGCCGGGTCGGGCTGGCGACGGTGCCGCTCACCCTGATCGCCAGTGTGTGCGCGCTGTGGATCGGCCTGCGGGTCCTCGGGGGTTAGTCCGGCGTTGACTCTGCGGTCAGGGCTGACCACACTCGCACTTCTGCGCCGTAGCCGCAGAATGAACGTCAAATCAGAGGCTTCGGCGCTGACGGGCGATCTCGGCCAGCACCACACCGGCCGCGACCGACGCGTTCAGCGACTCCGTGGGCCCCGCCATCGGGATCGACACCACCGCATCGCAGTTCTCGCGGACCAGCCGGGACAGACCCTTGCCCTCCGAGCCGACCACCACGACCATCGGCCCGGTGCCCTCGAGTTCGTCCAGCGTGGTGTCGCCGCCGGCATCGAGGCCGACGACCTGAAGACCGGCGTCGGCGTAACTCTTCAGTGTGCGAGTCAGATTCGTCGCCCGCGCCACCGGAGTACGGGCCGCGGCCCCGGCACTGGTGCGCCACGCCACCGCGGTCACCGAAGCCGACCGCCGCTGCGGGATCACCACGCCTTGTCCACCGAACGCCGCCACCGAACGCACGATGGCGCCCAGGTTGCGGGGATCGGAAATGTTGTCCAGTGCCACCATCAGCGCGGGCTCCCCGGAGTCCCGGGCCGCCTTCAGCAGATCGTCGGGGTGGGCGTAGTTGTACGGCGGCACCTGCAGGGCCAGGCCCTGGTGCAGTCCGTTGGAGCTCATCCGGTCCAGATCGTGGCGCTGCACCTCGAGGATCGAGATACCGCGGTCCGCGGCGATCTGCACCGATTCGGTGAGACGCTCGTCGGCCTCGGTGCCCAACGCCACGTACAGCGCGGTGGCCGGGACCTTGGCCCGCAGGCACTCCACCACCGGGTTGCGGCCGAGCACCAACTCGGTGTCGTCGGTCTTCTTGTGCCGCCCCTGTGCCTGACGCGCCGCCTTGGCGGCCTTCTTGGCAGCCGGATGGTGCGGGCGCTGATCGGCCCGCGGCGTGGCGCCACGGCCTTCGAGCCCGCGGCGACGCACGCCGCCGGACCCGACGGTCGGCCCCTTCTTGGTGCCCGGCTTGCGCACTGCGCCGCGCCGCTGCGAATTCCCGGCCATCTACGCTCCGTTCCCGTCCACCAGTGCCCACTGTGGACCATCGGCGGTGTCGGTGACCTCGATACCTGCCGCCTTGAGTCGATCCCGGATGGCGTCGGCCGCGGCCCAGTCCCGATTGGCCCTGGCGTCGGCCCGACCGGCCAGCGCCCACTGCACCAGCTCGTCCACCGCGGCAAGCGCCGCCGACGTCTCGTCGCGGGATTCCCAACGCTCGTCGAGCGGATCGCAGCCGAGGATCCCCATCATCGCGCGGATCGAGGTGGCCTGCGCCATCGCGCCGTCGTGGTCACCGGCATCCAGTGCACGGTTGCCCTCGGCCCGCGCCGCATGCACCTCGGCCAGTGCGATCGGCACCGCGAGGTCGTCGTTCAGTGCGGCCGCGAACTTGGGCGTCCAGTCGCCGACGGCCACCGCGCCGACCCGGTTGCGCACCCGGTGCAGGAAGTCCTCGATGCCGCTGTAGGCCTTCACCGCGTCCTGCAGCGCGTTCTCGGAGAACTCCAGCATGGACCGATAATGGGCGCTACCCAGGTAGTAGCGCAGCTCGGCAGCCCGAACCCGTTGCAGCACAGCAGGAATCGAAAGCACGTTGCCCAGCGACTTGCTCATCTTCTCGCCGCCCATGGTGACCCAGCCGTTGTGCAGCCAGTACCGGGCGAAGCCGTCACCCGCGGCCCGAGCCTGGGCGATCTCGTTCTCGTGGTGCGGGAAGATCAGGTCCATGCCGCCGGCATGGATGTCGAATTCCTCGCCCAGGTAGGCCTCGCACATCGCGACGCACTCGGTGTGCCAGCCGGGACGTCCCCGGCCCCAGGGCGTCGGCCACGACGGCTCGCCCGGCTTGGCGCCCTTCCACAGCGTGAAGTCGCGCTGATCGCGTTTGCCCGTGGCCACACCCTCACCCTGGTGCACATCGTCGATCCGGTGACCGGACAGCGCACCGTAGTCGGACTGGCTCTGGACGTCGAAGTACACGTCGCCGCCCTGGGCGTACGCGTGCCCCTTCTCGATCAGCCGGTCGATGAGCTCGACCATCTGGGTGATGTGGCCGGTGGCCCGCGGCTCAGCCGACGGCGGAAGCACACCCAGCGCGTCATACGCGGCGCTGAACGCCCGCTCGTAGGTCGCGGCCCACTCCCACCACGGCCGGCCGGCATCGGCCGCCTTGTTGAGGATCTTGTCGTCGATGTCGGTGACGTTGCGGATGAACGCAACGTCGTATCCATTGGCGGTCAGCCAGCGGCGCAGCACATCGAACGCAACTCCGCTACGGACATGACCGATGTGCGGTAAGCCCTGAACGGTGGCACCGCACAGGTAGATCGAAGCGTGCCCCGGCCGCAGCGGTACGAAATCCCGTACGGCACCCGCCATGGTGTCGTACAGCCGCAGGCCGGTCTCTGTTGCCGACCCGACAGCTTGAGCGCGATCGGTCACGACGTGCCAGCTTACCGGCCTATTCCGCCGGAACCACCAAAGCGCTGGCTATCGCGGCCAAACCTTCACCCCGACCGGTCAGACCGAGCCCGTCGGTCGTGGTCGCCGAGACCGACACCGGAGCCCCGATCAGACTGGAGAGCAGCTCCTGGGCCTCCTCACGGCGCGGCCCGATCTTGGGCCGGTTGCCGATGACCTGCACCGTGGCGTTGCCGACCGTGAAGCCCGCTTCCTGCACCAGCCCACGCACGTGGCGCAGCATGGCGGCGCCGGTGACTCCGCGCCATTCCGGCCGGTCGGTTCCGAAGACCCCTCCGAGGTCGCCGAGGCCCGCCGCACTGAGCAGCGCGTCACACAATGCGTGCGCGGCGACGTCACCGTCGGAATGGCCGGCGCAGCCGTCGGCGCCTTCGAACTCCAGGCACAGCAGCCAGCACGGCCGGCCCGGCTCGATCGGATGGACGTCGGTACCCAGCCCGACTCTGGGGATCAGCACGTGCCACGCGCCATGACGGCCTCGGCGAGCAGCAGATCCAGCGGAGTCGTGATCTTGAAGGCCATCGGATCGCCCTCGACAATCTGCACGGGTGTACCGATCTGCTCGACGAGCGAGGCGTCATCGGTGACCACACCGGCACCGGCACGTTGATAGGCCCGGCGCAACACATCGGCGCGGAAGCCCTGCGGGGTCTGCACGGCCCGCAGACCGGCCCGCTCGGGCGTACCCAGCACCGTGCCGTTGGCGTCGACGGCCTTGATGGTGTCGGCCAACGGAAGACCGGGAACGACGGCGGCGTGGCCGTCGGCCAGTGCCGCGACGATCCGGGCGACGAGCGAAGGGGGAGTCAACGCCCGGGCGGCGTCGTGCACGAGGACGAAATCCGGTTCGCCTGCGGCTGCTACCGCATCTAAGGCCAGTCCCACCGATTCGGTGCGATCGGCTCCCCCGGCCACGATGTGCGCACGCCCCCCGAAAACCAAGGTGGCCTCATCCGTGAGCGCGGGCGGAACCGCGACCACGACCTTGTCGATCACCCCTGAGGCCAACAGCCCATCGAGGGCGTGCTCCAACAGGGGTCTGTCCCCCAGTTTGACGAACGCTTTGGGTCTGCCCGCGCCTAGCCGCTCACCTGAGCCGGCGGCCGGGACGACCGCGACAGTTGTTGCCACCACGCGTCAGGACGCGGCGGCCAGAACCTCGTCGAGGATGGTCTCCGCCTTGGCGTCATCCGTGTTCTCGGCCAGCGCGAGCTCACCGACCAGAATCTGCCGGGCCTTGGCCAGCATTCGCTTCTCACCCGCGGAAAGACCGCGTTCCTGATCGCGACGCCACAGATCCCGGACAACCTCGGCAACCTTGTTCACGTCACCGGAGGCCAGCTTCTCGAGATTGGCCTTGTAGCGGCGCGACCAGTTGGTCGGCTCTTCGGTGTGCGGAGCCCGCAACACCTGGAAAACCTTGTCGAGACCTTCCTGGCCCACGACGTCGCGGACACCGACATACTCAGCGTTGTCTGCGGGTACTCGAACGGTCAGATCCCCTTGGGAAACCTTCAGGACGAGATATTCCTTCTGCTCGCCTTTGATAGTCCGGGTTTCGATCGCCTCGATCAACGCAGCACCGTGGTGTGGATAGACGACGGTGTCTCCGACCTTAAAAATCATCTGATTCGAGCCCCTTTCGCTAGTCCATCCTAACACGGGCCCAGATCACACGCGCACCAACTATGCAGGTCAGGGGCCATGCAGGTGAAGAACAGGGGTTGACATGGTGACGAAAGCGTGCAACCACCTGGCCTGCCGAGTACCTGAAACGGCTGCCCGCGCAAAGGCGTTGCGCGCCCGGGACGGCCGTGGCCGGACCCCGTTCCGGGGCGTCTGCCAAGCCCTCGCATTCCGCCCGCCGATGCCACCTACTACTGTGCATAGTCGAAGTACGCCGACCCAGCTCAGGAGGCTTGAGTGAACCGCTTCGCAATGCGTGCCTCGGCCGGTCTGGCCGCATGTGGCCTGACCGCAGCCGTTCTCACCGGGTGCAGCGCCGGCCAGGTCTCCCAGACGGCCACCCAGGAGCCCGCCGTCAACGGCGTCAACGCACAGTCCGGCGCGATCGCGCTGCGCAACGTGCACCTGCGCGCGCCGCAGCAGAAGGACTACGTCGAGGCCGGCTCGGAGGCCGAGCTGCTGTTCGTCGCAGCCAACGGATCTAACGAGCAGGCCAACAAGCTCGTCTCGATCAAGTCCCCCGTCGGCGACGTGGCACTGACCGGGGATCAGACCATCCCGGCAGGCGGCGTCCTAGTGGTGGGCGAGCCCGACGGCCAGACCAAGCCGCTGGAGAAGACCGAGGCCGCCGACGCCGTCACCGCCAAGGTCACGCTGACCAAGCCGGTCACCAACGGTCTGCTCTACGACTTCACCTTCAAGTTCGAGAACGGCGAGACCACTGTCGCCGTGCCGATCTCGGCGGGCGAAGCACCGCGGCGCAACACGGCCGGCGAAGAGCCGAGCGAAGCCGCCGCCGGCGGCGCCGAAGCCGGCGGGCATCACTGACCTGACACACCGCTGACCGCGGGCTCCGACCGGCGCGTGCCTAACCGCTGATGTCGGGGGTTGCCGTTACTGTCACGGCGTGGCCGCTTCGAAAATACGTTCGCAATACCGCTGCTCGGAATGTCAGCACGCCACGCCCAAATGGGTGGGGCGCTGCGCCAATTGCGGCACGTGGGGAACGGTCGACGAAGTAGCGACACTCGCGTCGGTGGGCAGCTCTGTCCGCCGTTCGGTGGCACCGACGTCGCCCGCGGTTCCGATCACGTCGATCGACCCCGGTATCACCCGGCATTACGCGACCGGAGTCACCGAACTGGACCGGGTTCTCGGCGGCGGCCTGGTGGCCGGTTCGGTCACGTTGCTGGCCGGGGAACCCGGTGTCGGCAAGTCCACACTCCTCCTCGAGGTGGCCAACCGCTGGGCCCACACCGGCCGCCGCGCCCTCTACCTGTCCGGCGAGGAATCCGCGGGCCAGATCCGGCTGCGCGCCGAACGCACCGGCTGCACCCACGACAACGTCTATCTCGCAGGCGAATCCGACCTCCAGATCGCGCTCGGCCACATCGATGAGGTCAAGCCCAGCCTGGTGATCGTCGATTCGGTGCAGACCATGTCCACCACCGAAGCCGACGGCGTGACCGGTGGGGTGACCCAGGTGCGAGCGGTGACCACAGCGCTGACCGGCTACGCCAAAACCGCGGTCGGAGACCCGGCGGTGGCCATGATCCTGGTCGGGCACGTGACCAAGGACGGCGCCATCGCAGGCCCGCGTTCCCTTGAGCATCTGGTCGACGTGGTACTGCATTTCGAAGGTGATCACACGTCGAACCTGCGCATGGTTCGTGGGGTCAAGAACCGGTTCGGCGCCGCCGACGAGGTCGGCTGTTTTCAGATGCACGACAACGGAATCGAGTGTGTCAGCGATCCGTCCGGGCTGTTCCTCGACCAACGCCCGGCGGCAGTTCCCGGCACCGCCGTCACCGTCACCCTGGACGGCAAGCGCCCGATGATCGGTGAGGTGCAGGCGCTGGCCGTACAACCGGTGGGCCCGCCGCGGCGCGCGGTCAGCGGTATCGACTCCGCCCGCGCCGCGATGATCAGCGCGGTGCTCCAGACCCGCTGCGCGCTGCCGATCGGCGGCCACGACCTGTACGTGTCCACCGTCGGCGGCATGCGGCTGACCGATCCGTCCTCGGACCTGGCCGTGGCATTGGCCATCACCTCGGCCTATCTCGACATCGCACTGCCGATGAATGCGGTGGTGATCGGCGAGGTCGGACTCGTCGGCGATCTGCGCCGGGTCACCGGCATGGACCGCAGACTGGCCGAGGCCGCCCGGCTGGGTTTCACGATTGCCGTCGTCCCGCCCGGGGTCACCAGCGCACCCGCTGGACTGCGCGTCATCACCGTCGACCACATCGGGGCAGCCCTGCGGGCACTCAGGGAGATCGCAATTGCCAGCAATCAGGAACATCGCGGACAATAGCGGCCGACCCTAGGAGAATTGATGGCCGTGAACTCCGGTGCTCGCACCAGCCGCACCGTCGTGCATCTGGCGCGGCCGACGCTACGGGAAACCCTCGGCCGGCTGGCGCCCGGAACGCCGCTGCGCGACGGGCTGGAACGCATCCTGCGCGGCAAGACGGGCGCGCTGATCGTGCTCGGCTACGACGACAGCGTGGAGGCCATCTGCGACGGCGGGTTCGCCCTGGACGTGCGCTACGCACCTACCCGCCTGCGCGAGTTGTCCAAGATGGACGGCGCGGTGGTGCTGTCTAGCGACGGGGGCCGCATCGTGCGGGCCAACGTGCAGCTGGTGCCGGACCCGTCGATCCCCACCGACGAATCCGGTACCCGGCACCGCTCGGCCGAGCGCACCGCGATCCAGACCGGATATCCGGTGATCTCGGTGAGCCATTCGATGAGCATCGTGACGGTGTATGTCGCCGGTGAGCGCCATGTGGTGCCCGACTCCGCGACGATCCTGTCGCGGGCCAACCAGACCATCAACACACTGGAGCGCTACAAGGGTCGGCTCGACGAGGTCAGCAAGCAGCTGTCCACCGCCGAGATCGAGGACTTCGTGACACTGCGTGACGTCATGACCGTGGTGCAGCGGCTGGAGATGGTGCGCCGGATCAGCCTGGAGATCGACGCCGACGTCGTCGAACTCGGCACCGACGGGCGCCAGCTCAAACTGCAGCTCGACGAACTCGTCGGCGACAACGAGGCCGCACGCGAGCTGATCGTGCGGGACTACCACGCTCTGCCGGACCCGCCGACGGCCGCGCAAGTGGGCGCGACCCTCGATGAGCTCGACGCGCTGACCGACAGTGAGCTGCTCGACTTCACTACGCTGGCAAGGGTTTTCGGGTACCCGTCGACCTCTGAGGCACAGGACTCGGCGATGAGCTCGCGCGGCTACCGCGCGATGGCCGGCATCCCGCGACTGCAGTTCGCCCACGTCGATCTGCTCGTCCGCTCGTTCGGCTCACTGCAAGGCCTGCTGGCAGCCAGTGCCGACGACCTTCAGTCGGTGGACGGCATCGGGTCGATGTGGGCGCGGCACATCCGCGAGGGTCTGTCGCTGCTGGCCGAGTCGACGATCGCCGACCGGCTGGCCTGAGTCAGTTACCCGGTGCGGCCGGGTCAGCCGGCGGTACGCCCTCGGCGGGCGGCCCGGGCAGCTGCGGATTGGGTTGGGCCAGGATGAACGGCACCGGAGCCGATCTGAGATTGCCCAGCTGCACCATCAGGTTGTAGGTGCCCGGTCCGATCGGCTGACGCGGCATCGGGCACTGCGGCGCCGATCCCATACCCGTCCAGGTGACCTCGGTGGTCACCTGCTCCCCCGGGTTGAACGTCTTCACCAGCGTCTCGTTGGACGGAGCGCAGTCCAGGTTGGACCAGAGCCGGTTGTTGTCCAGCGCGTACACGTAGGCGGCCAGCACCGCGGCACCGACGTCACGCTTGCAGGCCACCAGGCCGATGTTGGTGACGACCATGGTGAACTTCGGCTGCTCGCCCACGACGTACTGGGGCTGGCTCGTGATGCCCTTGACCGCCAGTGTGGAATCCGGGCAGTCGTCGCCCTCCTTGAGCAAGGGTGGCGGCGTGACTGCGGCCGTTGGTGTGACGGTCGGCGGCGGCGCGTGCTGAGCCGGAGGCACCACCGGGGTCTTGACCTCGGGATTCTCGCCCGGCAGCGGCGTGGGCGGAGCAGCGGCGGCAGTGGGTTCGTCGGCAGACTTGGTCTCGGCTCCGGAGCTGCTGGTCACGATCACCGCGACGATCGCGGCGATGATCCCCACGACGACTACCGCGATTCCGATGGCCAGCGCCCGGCGCCGCCAGTAAATCTGCGAGGGCAGTGGCCCATGAGGTTCGAGATCCAACACGGCTTTCACGGTAAGCCCAGGTCATACCCAGTTGCCCGAGGCGCCCCGGCGTGTCGGGGCGCCAGCGAAATTCTCAGGCTTCGCCGATGTTGCCCAGATGGCTGCGCAGTTCCACGTGTCCGTCGGACAGGTGATACGTCGCGCCGACAATGGCCTGGGTGCCCGCGGCGAGACCGTTGGAGATCGCGGCCGACCGCATCTGCAGCTGGTTGACCGTCTCCTTGACGTGGAAGGCCTCGAACTCGTCGACGCGGGTCAGACCGGAATGGCGGCCCATCAGGATCGACGGGGTCACGCGCTCGACGATGTCGCGCACGTAACCGCCGGGCACCTGCCCCTCGTCGAGGGCGTTGATGGCAGCCTTCACCGCGCCGCAGCTGTCGTGCCCCAGGACCACGATCAGCGGCACGTTCAGGATCGACACCGCGTATTCGATCGAACCCAGCACCGCGTTGTCCAGCACGTGGCCCGCGGTACGCACCACGAACATGTCGCCCAGGCCCTGGTCGAACAGCAGCTCAGCGGCGACGCGGCTGTCACCACAGCCGAACACGACGGCAGTCGGCTTCTGCCCGTGAGCCAGGCTGGCCCGGCGCGCGATGTCCTGGCTGGGATGCTGCGGTTCGCCGGCGACGAAGCGGGCGTTACCGTCCTTGAGTGCTTTCCATGCGGACACAGGGTTCGAGTTGGGCATATCAGTCATTCTGCATGAGCCGCCGATGAGCATCGACCCGGGCGAATTAGTAGGTTGGTATGAATCCGCCCAGCGTGACCTTCCCTGGCGCCGGCCGGGTGTCACCGCCTGGCAGATCTTGGTCAGTGAATTCATGCTGCAGCAGACGCCGGTGTCGCGGGTAGAGCCCATCTGGCTGGCCTGGATCGAACGGTGGCCCACGCCGTCGGCCACCGCAGCCGCCGGGTCGGCCGAGGTGCTGCGCGCCTGGGGCAAGCTGGGTTATCCGCGGCGGGCCAAGCGTCTGCACGAGTGTGCGGTGGTGATCGCGGGCGAATACGACGACGAGGTACCCAGCGACGTCGAGACGCTGCTGACCCTGCCCGGCGTCGGCGCCTATACGGCCCGCGCCGTCGCTTGCTTCGCGTATTCGGCCGGCGTCCCGGTGGTCGACACCAATGTGCGCCGGGTGGTCACACGGGTGCTCCACGGTCAGGCGGACGCACCCGCTCGAGCCCGCGACCTGGACGACGTGGCCGCACTGCTGCCACCCGACGAGACAGCACCGGTCTTCTCGGCCGCCCTGATGGAATTGGGCGCGGTGGTGTGCACCGCACGCGCGCCGCAGTGCGGCGGCTGTCCGTTGAGCCGATGTCGTTGGCGCGCTGCGGGTTACCCCTCCGGAACAGTCACCAAGCGCGTGCAGCGTTACGCCGGAACCGACCGCCAGGTGCGCGGCAAGCTGCTGGATGTCTTGCGCGCCAGCAGTTCTCCGGTGACCCGGGCTCAACTCGACGTGGCCTGGCTCACCGACACCGCCCAACGAGACCGCGCACTGGACTCATTGCTGGTGGACGGTCTGGTGGAGCAGACCGACGACGGACTCTTCGCTCTCGCCGGCGAAGGTGGAAATACATGAGGTCAGCATGAATACCTGCCGCAGCACACCATTGGGGCTTCGCTTCACATAGAACGGATCTATGTCAAGCAAAATCTCAGCGATGTTTGCGTGTACGGCGATGGGCCTGGGCCTCGCCCTCGGCCTGGCGGCACCGGCCACCGCCGCACCGTCGGGCACGGGTTCGGCTTCCGACACCGTGCGCGATCTGGAGAGCCGGGGCTATCACGTGCAGGTGAACTCCAACGCCAACACGGGCCTGTCGAACTGCCGGGTCACCGGGGTGCACGGACTGGCCGACTCCAACATCGACGACAACGGATACCGGATCGACCCGTCCCAGCACACGACCGTCTACGTCAACGTGTCGTGCCAGCCCGACGGCTGATACCTCACGCCGTGACGGCGTCTTCGTCTGCACTGCAGGAGAATTGGCGTCGATAGTCGGACGGTGTCACCCCGATCACCCGACGGAAGTGATGGCGCAGCAACGTCGCGGTGCCGAACCCGGCCTGCCCGGCGATCCTGTCGATATCCAGATCGGACTCTTCGAGCAGCCGCCGCGCGTACAGCACCCGCTGATCGGTGATCCACTGCATCGGCGTGGTGCCGGTCTCCTCGACGAACCTGCGGGCGAAGGTGCGGGTGGACATCGCGGACCGTCTGGCCAGCGTCGTCACGGTATGCGGCTTGTCCAGATTACCCATGATCCAATCCAGGTGCGGTGCAAAGCTTTCCGAACACCTCACCGGAATCGGCTGATCGATGAACTGGCGCTGCCCGCCATCGCGCTGCGGCGGCACGACCATGCGCCGGGCGATCTTGTTGGTCACCTCACTACCGAGCTCGCGGCGAACAAGATGCAGACAGGCATCGATACCCGCTGCGGTCCCCGCGCTGGTGATCAGATTGCCGTCGTCGACGAACAGCACGTTGCGATCCACCCGCGCGGTCGGATACCTGCGCGCCAGCTCATCGGCGTGCATCCAGTGCGTGGTGCACGGCCTGCCGTCCAGCAGGCCCGCGGCGCCGGCCAGGAAAGCACCCGAGCACACGGTCAGGATGATCGATCCCGCGTCGGCCGCGGCACGCACGGCCTCCAGCGCCTCGGGCAGGTAATCCGAGCCGCCGATCGCGGGGATCGCAACCAGGTCGGCACCTTGAAGTGCCTCCAGGCCGTATTCCGGCGTCAGCGTGGCGCCGACGGATGTCCGTAGCGGCTTGCCCGCCTCGGGCCCGCACACCTTGAAGTCGAAGTTCGGCACCCCGTCGCCGGACCGATCGATCCCGAAGACCTCGCAGATGACCCCGAACTCGAATACCGCCAGGCCGTCGAGCACCAGCGTGGAGACGCTTCTCAGCATGGCAGCATTTTATCGTAAGGTGTCAGCGCTGCCACTGTTGGCGGTATATATTCCTCACAACAATTACTGCCATGACTGTTGCACTTGCCCTGATCATCCTGATCTCACCCTTCGCGGTCGCCGCCGCGGTGAGCTGGGCAGCACGGCGCAGCAATGTCCTGCGCTTCCGCCTGGATCTGTTCGACCTCAACCAGCCCGACTACGAGACCTACCGCGCGGGCCACGACCTCGATGCGATCCGCAGCCGCTTCGAGCACCAGCCGTCGTGGCCGAGCGCTGGGGCCCTAGGCGAGCGTCGTTAGGAAGCCGGTCACGGCGTCTCGGTACACCTCGGGTGCATCGTCATGGATCAGATGACCCGCGCCGGGAACGTACAGATACCTTGCGCCCTGGCCGGTTTCGGCCATCTGACGCATCTGCCCCGGCGGCGCCACCGAATTCTCCGCCTCCATCAGCAACGTCGGCACCTTTACTTCCCGCCACTGCTGCCAGTAGTCCCGCGTTCCCCACTGGGCGGCGATGTCCAGCCACCACTGCGGGTACCCGTGCAGCCGCCAGCCGGTGGCCGTCCGGTCGAAAGCCTCGAGAAAGTACTGACCTGCGACGGGTCCGAACTCGTCGTAAACCTCTTGCGCCGAGGCGAACTCGACCGGGAGCGCATGCACCCACGGCTCCCACGGCCCGGTGGTGCGGCCACGGAAATCGGGGGCCATGTCCTCGACCACCACTGCCTTGACCAGTTCCGGCCGGGCCGCGGCCAGACACCACGAATGCAACGCGCCCATGGAGTGCCCCACCATCATCACCGGCCGCCCGAGGACCGCCACGGCATCACCGAGATCCGCGACGAAACGCTCGGTGCTGATCGGATGAGGATCGACCACATCGCGCCCGCGGTGCCACGGAGCGTCGTACGTGTAGACCTCACCCAACCCGGTCAACCACGGCAATTGGCGTGACCAGGTGCTGCCGCGGCCCATCAGGCCGTGTACCAGCACGATGGGCTCGCCGCGCCCTCCTCGGTGGGTGAGTAGATCTGTGACCATCCCGTTATCTTGCCGGGCAGCCACGGTAGCCTGAACACCATGCCCGTCGTGAAGATCAACGCCATCGAGGTCCCGCCCAACGCCGGCCCCGAACTGGAGAAGCGCTTCGCCAATCGCGCACACTCCGTCGACAACGAGCCCGGATTCCTGGGCTTCCAACTGCTGCGTCCGGTCAAGGGCGAAGACCGCTACTTCGTGGTGACGCAGTGGGAGACCGAGGAAGCCTTCCAGGCATGGGCCACGGGCCGCGCCGCCGAGGCACACAAGGGCGAGCACGCCAACCCGGTCGCGACCGGCGCGTCACTGCTGGAGTTCGAGGTTGTGCTGGACGTTGCAGGGCCCGCTGCCCAGGCGTAGCCGCGGCCGGACGCTGCGCCGCACGGTTGGCCTGACGGCCATCACGGCGGTCGCCGCGGCCCTGGCTTGTGGCTGTTCGCCCAACGTCGCGCCTGCGGCAGAAGTGTCCTACGGCGCGCACATCGACACCATCACGCCGCCTGGCCTGCGGGCCAAGCAGACCATGGACATGCTCAACTCCGACTGGCCGATCGGCCCCATCGGCGTGCGCACGCTGGCCGCCCCCGAAAAGGTCGATCTGGTGGGCACCAAGATGGACTCGATCTGGTGGGATCGACCGTTCAAGGTCACCTCGGTGGACATCGGTGCCACACAGGCGACGTTGCATGTGCTGACGTCCTACAACGTGGCCCAGGACATCGCACTGCGGACCAACGACGCCGGCCTGGTCGACCGCTTCGACGTCACCCTGGTGCCGCCGAAGATCGAACAGTGGTCCGACATCGACACCGAGCTGACCAAGTCCGGCGCGCGTTACTCCTACCGGGTGTCCAAAGTGAACAACGGGAAGTGCGAGCAGGTCGCCGGCACCAACACCGACATGTCACTACCCCTGGCTTCGATCTTCAAACTGTATGTACTGCTTGCGGTTTCGGACGCAGTCAAGGCCGGCACGCTCAGTTGGGACGATCACCTCACGATCACCAAGGAAGGCAAGAAGCTCGGCTCAGCCGGGCTGGACAAACTTCCCCCCGGCGCTCAGATCACGGTGCGGACGGCCGCCCAACAGATGATCTCGGCCAGCGACAACATGGCCACCGATCTGCTGATCGGCCGGATGGGCCCGGCCGCGGTGGAACACGCCCTGGTGACCGCGGGACACCACGATCCGGCCAGCATGACCCCGTTCCCGACCATGCACGAGGTGTTCTCGGTCGGTTGGGGCGAACCGAATCTCCGCGACCAGTGGAAGACCGCCTCTCCCGCCGATCGGGTCGCGCTGCTCCAGCAGACCAATGCCCGTCCCTACGAACCGGATCCGTACCGCACCCACACTCCCGCATCCAACGACGGGCTGGAGTGGTTCGCCAGTGCGGCCGACATCTGCCGGGTACATGCTGCGCTGCAGGCCTCGGCCTACGGTGCAGCCGCGCCGGTGAAGGACATCCTCTCCGCCCTACCCGGAATCGATCCGGATCCCGACAAGTGGAAGTACATCGGCGCCAAGGGCGGCAACCTGCCCGGCGATCTGACGTTCAGCTGGTACGCAGTCGACTACACCGGGCAGCCGTGGGTGTTCAGTTTTCAGCTGAACTGGCCGAAGTTCCGTAGCCCGACGGCAGCGGGCTGGTTGTTGCAGATTGCCAAGCGGGCATTCGCCATGGCGCCCGTGGGCTAGCTCGGTACGATCCGCTGCATGCCGCTGCAGACGGGGTCGAATTTCGCGGGGTTCACAGTGGTGCAGCCGCTGGGCTCGGGCGGGATGGGCGAGGTTTATCTGGTCGAGCACCCGCGCCTGCCGCGCCACGAGGCCCTGAAGATTCTCCCGGCCAGCGCCTCCCAAGATCCCGGCTACCGCGACCGGTTCACCCGAGAAGCCGAACTGGCTTCGAGCTTGTGGCATCCCAACATCGTTGCCCTGCACGACCGCGGCGAGGCCGACGGCCAACTGTGGATCTCGATGGATTACGTTCGCGGCCAGGATGCCGCGAATCTGGCGCGGGCGCATCCCAGGGGTCTGCCGCTGGTCCAGGTGACGGCGATCGCCACCGCGGTCGCCTCAGCCTTGGACTACGCGCACGGCCACGGGATGTTGCACCGCGACGTCAAGCCCGCCAACATTCTGCTCGGTGAGAGCGACCACGCCGATCAACGCATCCTGCTCGCCGATTTCGGCATCGCCCGCCGCACCGGGGACATCAGCGGACTGACCGCAACCAACACCACGGTGGGCACCGTGGCCTACGCCGCCCCCGAGCAGTTGCTGGGCGCGCAGCTCGACGGCCGGACCGACCAATATGCCCTGGCGGCCACGGTGTTTCACCTCTTGGCGGGCGCACCGCCGTTCGTCGACACCAATCCTGCGGTGGTGATCGGCAAACACCTCAGCGCGGCACCGCCTCCCTTGTCCCAGTTCCGGCCGGAGCTGGCCCGACTGGACCCCGTTTTCGCGCGAGCGTTGGCCAAGTCCCCCGCCGACCGCTATCCGAAGTGCTCAGATTTTGCGCAGGCACTCACCGGTGCCGCATTCGCTGCGCCGGAGTCGATCCATCATCAGATGACGATGCCTGCGGCGGTCGCGTCGCAGGCTGCGGCACCGACACACTTCGCCGTCCCCACCGGAATCCCAACAGGGTTCGGCGCCCCGGCGGCATCACCTCGCGGGACAGCTGCAGCGGTGGCGGTCATGCTGGTGCTTCTCGTGTTGCTCGCCGGCGCGGGCGGATTCACCGCCTGGCAATGGTCGCGTCCCACACCTCAGGCTGCTGCCTCGACGCAGTGGAAGCCGTATGCCGACTTCGCCCAGGGGTTCACCGAACGGATGATGTCCATCAGTGCGCAGACAAGTGAGGCCGACGTCGGCTGGATCCTGGACAACGCGACCGGAAAGTTCCACGACCAGTTCGCGAAAACGCGTGACACTTTCGTCCAGACGTTGAAAGCCACCGGCGTGACGACGACTGCGAGCACCAAGTCGGTGGCACTCAAGTCCATCGACTACCACGACGACAGCGCCGTTGTTCTCATCGCGGCGACGGCTCAGCCCAAGAACGACTCCGGGGGCGACCAGGCTCCCCGAAATTGGCGGCTGATCGTCACCGTCGAGAAAGTCGACGGTGCCTTCAAGGCCTCGAATGTCGAGTTCGCATCGTGACCGGCCGCCAGACTGCTCTGTGGATCATCAACGCCGCGTTGGCCGTTGGTATCGCGGCGCTCGCTGTGTTCGGCGGTATTCAGCTGATCGTGAAGAGTCGCCCGGCACCGGTTGCGCTCGCGGATCAGGCCGATCTACGACAGGCCGTCACCGACGCCGCGGCGACCAGCACCACGAAGATCCTGTCCTACTCCTCCGACACCGTCGAGCAGGACGTGGCCGCGGCTCTCGCCGTCACCACCGGCGACTTCGCCGACTACTACAAGAACTTCACGGAAACGTCCGTCATCCCCGCCGCGCAGCAGAAGCACGTCAACACCACGGCAACCGTTGTGCAGTCCGGCGTCATCTCCATCGACAACCCCGACACGGCAGCAGCTTTGGTGTTCGTCAATCAAGTCACCACCAGCGCGGACAACCCGGACCCCTCCACCAGTCAGAGCGCGGTGCGGGTGGGCATGAAGAAGGTCGACGGACAATGGCGCATCGACAGTTTCGACCCCCAGTGACCTGACCGGCAACCGGATTACTGCGCAGCCCGGTCATCCGGTGTTGCGCAGCGTCCAGGCCTGGCCGCGGAAATTCATGACGGTGCGGCTCATCGGCGCGATGTCGATGCGCCAGAACGATTTCGGTGGTGCATCCAATGCAACCAGGATGGCCGCGCGGATCACCGCGGGGTGGGTGACGGCCACCAGCCGTCCCCGCGCCGAGGCCAGGCTGTCCATCCAGCCGTGCACCCGTTGGACGAGACCGACCACCGACTCGCCGCCGTGTGGTGCCCGAGTCGGGTCGGTCAGCCAGACCGCCAGGTCCGCAGGCTGGACACCGCTCAGAACGGTCCCGCGCCAACTCCCGAAGTCCAGATCGGCCAACTGGGGTTCGACCGCCGCCGGCAGACCGAGGAGTTCCGCGGTCTGCCGGGCCCGTTTCTCCGGCGCGCAGTAGGCCGCGTCGACGACGCCGAGGTCGACGGTCGCATCGGCCTGCCGATGGCCCAACTGGTTCAGCGGTTCGTCGTTGGGGAATCGTCCGGCCGCCATGGCGTCGGTCATCGCATGCGACACCAACGACAGCCGGACGACCTCACTCATCGAGAATCACCGAAAGTCACGCGCTGACGGACTGCTTCTTCTCGTCCAGCACCTTCGCTGCCAGGGCACCGAACACCAGTCCGATCGTCACCCAGATCACCACCTGGGTGCCCAGCGAATACAGCCGGAACTCGTAGAGGTCATCGGCGGGGAACGTCGACGGCGTCTCATGGATGCCCGGCAGGATCAGGAACACCACGGCCATCGACACCACGTAGTCGGCGACGCCGACCAGGCTGGCATTCCACACCCCCAGCTTCGGCGTGAGCCGACGCGTCAGCAGGATCGAGCCCACGAACAGCGCCGCCGAGAGCACGACCAACAGCACGTACAGGAGGGTCCGCTGCTTGATCGTCTCGTCGAGGCTCACCGCCGGCGGGTTGGGCGGGTACTTGAGCGCGGGGACGATCCACAGCGAGACCAGCATGCCGCCGGCGGTCAGCGCCGCCACTGCCCGCGCCGAGAGGTTGATCCGGCCATACACTACGCAGAACACGACGGCCAGCAGCGCGCCCATCGCGACGCTGAAGATCAGAACACCAAGACCCATCCCGATGTTCGACTGCACGCCGCGGGTGAACACCTCGGCGCCTTCGCCGCCGTGGGAATGCCCGCCCGCACCGTGTGCGTGTTCGGCGGCCTCATGTGCCGCGCCGACACCGTTCTCGAAGTCGATGGCTCGGCCGATGACCGGTTCGATCAGCAGCTTGGCCCAGAGGAAGGCGAGCACGCCTGCTAGGGCGCCGGCCAGGATGCCGCGCCCGATGAGTTGTCTTTCCATTTGTCCGGTATCTCCGCTGCGTCAGTGGCAGGGGAAACCGAGCAGGTGGCGGGCATCGTGCACGAACTCGTGCACGTAGGTGTTGTTGCCGAACACGGACGTCGCACCCTGATCCATGCCGACGAAGTAGAGGGCCAGCAGGGCGACGAACGCCGACAGGGTCAGCCAGAGCACCGCCTTGGTCGCCGACAGGTCGATCGGCCGGGCATGGACCTTGCGTGCGTCAGTGGAAGTCATCTACGTGCCTTTCCGGGAATTCGCGTCCCAGTCCGTGTCATGACAGGTCAGGGTCTGACTTTTACAGTGGCGCGGCCGTCTTGGATTCTCACCAAGTTCCTTTGCCTGTCGATTACAGCAGCATCCTAACTACCGCGCAGGAGTTCTCCCTACGGCAGGTATGAAATCGGCATGAAAAATGCCCCCGCCAATTGCGGCGGGGGCATTCTTCGTCTTGGACCTTGTTGCGCTTCGTCGCCGGAGGCGACTATTCGGCCGTCGCTGCGGCCTTGGCCAGATCCGGGCCGTCGGAGCCGGCTGCCTTGGGCGCACCGGAGAACGTGAACTTCGCGTCCTCCCCGGCACCTTCGCCGTCCCAGCCCTCGACATCGACCGTCACCAACTGGCCGGGGCCGAGCTCCTCGAACAGGATCTTCTCGGAGAGCTGGTCCTCGATCTCGCGCTGGATGGTGCGCCGCAGCGGGCGGGCACCGAGCACCGGATCGAAACCGCGCTTGGCCAGCAGGGCCTTGGCCTTGTCGGTCAGCTCCATGGCCATGTCCTTGGCCTTGAGCTGGTTTCCGACCCGGCCGATCATCAGGTCGACCATCTGGATGATCTCGTCCTGCGTCAGCTGGTGGAACACGATGATGTCATCGATGCGGTTGAGGAACTCAGGCCGGAAGTGCTTCTTGAGCTCGTCGTTGACCTTCTGCTTCATCCGCTCGTAGTTGTTCTCCCCGCCGCCTTGGGAGAAGCCCAGCCCGACAGCCTTGCTGATGTCGGAGGTTCCCAGGTTGGAGGTGAAGATCAGCACCGTGTTCTTGAAGTCGACCGTGCGGCCCTGACCGTCGGTGAGACGGCCGTCTTCCAGAACCTGCAACAGGCTGTTGTAGATCTCCTGGTGGGCCTTCTCGATCTCGTCGAACAGCACGACCGAGAACGGCTTACGGCGCACCTTCTCGGTGAGCTGGCCGCCCTCTTCGTAGCCGACGTAGCCCGGAGGGGCACCGAACAGCCGCGACGCGGTGAAGCGGTCGTGGAACTCGCCCATGTCGATCTGGATGAGCGCGTCGTCGTCGCCGAACAGGAAGTTGGCCAGCGCCTTGGACAGCTCGGTCTTACCGACACCGGACGGGCCGGCGAAGATGAACGAACCGGACGGGCGCTTCGGGTCCTTCAGACCGGCACGGGTACGGCGGATCGCCTTGGAGACAGCCTTGACGGCGTCTTCCTGGCCGATGATCCGCTTGTGCAGCTCGTCCTCCATGCGCAGCAGGCGCGTGGTCTCGGCCTCGGTCAGCTTGAACACGGGGATGCCGGTCCAGTTGCCGAGCACCTCGGCGATCTGCTCGTCATCGACCTCGGCGACAACGTCGAGATCGCCTGAGCGCCACTGCTTCTCACGCTCACCGCGCTGAGCGACCAGGGTCTTCTCCCGATCGCGCAGGCTCGCGGCCTTCTCGAAGTCCTGCGCGTCGATCGCGGACTCCTTCTCCCGGCGGGCGTCGGCGATCTTCTCGTCGAACTCGCGCAGGTCTGGCGGAGCGGTCATCCGGCGGATACGCATCCGGGCGCCGGCCTCGTCGATCAAGTCGATCGCCTTGTCCGGCAGGAACCGGTCGTTGATGTAGCGGTCGGCCAGGGTGGCCGCGGCCACCAGCGCACCGTCGGTGATCGAGACGCGGTGGTGCGCCTCGTAGCGGTCACGCAGACCCTTGAGGATCTCGATGGTGTGCTCGACCGTCGGCTCACCCACCTGGACCGGCTGGAACCGGCGCTCCAGGGCGGCGTCCTTCTCGATGTACTTGCGGTACTCGTCGAGGGTGGTGGCACCGATGGTCTGCAGCTCGCCACGGGCCAGCTTCGGCTTCAGGATCGAGGCCGCGTCGATCGCGCCCTCGGCGGCACCCGCACCGACGAGCGTGTGCAGCTCGTCGATGAACAGGATGATGTCGCCGCGGGTGTTGATCTCCTTGAGCACCTTCTTCAGGCGCTCTTCGAAGTCACCGCGGTAGCGGCTGCCGGCCACCAGCGACCCCAGGTCGAGGGTGTAGAGCTGCTTGTCCTTGAGCGTCTCGGGGACCTCGCCGTGCACGATGGCCTGTGCCAGACCCTCGACCACGGCGGTCTTGCCGACGCCGGGCTCGCCGATCAGCACCGGGTTGTTCTTGGTGCGGCGGCTCAGCACCTGCATGACCCGCTCGATTTCCTTCTCACGGCCGATGACCGGATCGAGCTTGCCCTCCATCGCGGCGGCGGTGAGGTTGCGGCCGAACTGATCGAGGACCAGAGAGGTCGACGGGTTGCCCGACTCGCCACCACGGCCACCGGTACCGGCCTCGGCGGCTTCCTTGCCCTGGTAGCCGCTCAGCAGCTGGATGACCTGCTGGCGCACGCGCGTCAGCTCGGCGCCGAGCTTGACCAGCACCTGCGCGGCGACGCCCTCGCCCTCACGGATCAGGCCGAGCAGAATGTGCTCGGTACCGATGTAGTTGTGGCCGAGCTGCAGCGCCTCACGCAGGGACAGCTCGAGCACCTTCTTGGCGCGCGGCGTGAAGGGGATGTGACCGGACGGTGCCTGCTGCCCCTGGCCGATGATCTCCTCGACCTGGCTGCGCACGCCTTCCAGCGAGATGCCCAACGACTCCAGCGACTTGGCGGCTACGCCCTCGCCCTCGTGAATAAGACCCAACAGGATGTGCTCGGTCCCGATGTAGTTGTGGTTGAGCATCCGGGCTTCTTCTTGCGCCAGGACGACGACCCTGCGGGCACGGTCGGTAAATCTCTCAAACATCGGTGGTTACCTGCTCTCCATCGCGTAGCGATACCCGCGTACGGCTTCGTTATATCGGTTTTCTCGTAGCCCGCACGTAGTACCTACCGTCCACTCTAATGGGCGGCCGTCCCGGGTGCGGAGGTTGGACCCAGGACAAGCTGTCCACATCGAGTGCTGCAGATGAGCAACGCTGCCGGTAGACGATTCGTTTCCGCAAACCGCTCGATTCGGGTTCGCCACTAGCGAAAAACTCCGGACCGGGAATTCTCACCGGTCCGGAGCTGGCAACTATCGGTTACGTTGCGGTCGTCTATGTTGCGGCGTGGAATGCGTCGATGACATCGGCGGGGATGCGGCCGCGCGTCGATACGTTGTGGCCGTTCCGACGGGCCCATTCGCGGATGGCGGCGCTCTGCTCGCGATCGATGGCACCGCGGCCACGGGCCGGGCCTGCCGCCCGTCCACGCCGACGCCCGCCGACCCGGCGGCCGGCCTCCACCCACTGCTTCAGATCGTTTCGGAGCTTGGTCGCGTTTTTCGAGGAAAGGTCGATCTCGTAGGTGACACCGTCGAGCCCGAATTCGACCGTCTCATCGGCGGTGGCTTCGCCGTCGAAATCGTCGACCAACGTGACGGTCACTTTCTTAGCCATTACCCCGCACCGAACCCTTCTGCCTACGCATTGGTGACTTACGCCTGAGTATCCTGCACCCGCGCCCCAATGTGCCACAAAACACGCACATTTCCAACAACGGGTCGGTCAGGGCAGTTCAGTTGTGTGACTCAGTTACTGTGACGACGAACAATCGGGAACAAAACCGTCTCTCGAATAGACAACCCCGTCAACGCCATCAACAAGCGATCGATACCCATTCCGGTACCCGTGGTCGGCGGCATCGCGTACTCCAATGCGGCAAGGAAATCGTCGTCGAGAACCATTGCTTCATCATCACCGGCGGCGGCCGCACGCGCCTGGGCCTCGAATCGTTCCCGCTGGATTACCGGGTCGATGAGTTCGGAATATCCGGTAGCGAGCTCGAAACGCCGTATGTACAGGTCCCATTTCTCGGTCACCCCGGGAATGCTGCGGTGGGCGCGGGTCAACGGCGAAGTCTCGACCGGGAAGTCGCGGACGAACGTCGGGGCCCACAGCTTCTCACCGACGGTGTGTTCCCAGAGTTCCTCGACCAATTTCCCGTGTCCGTAGCCGCGGTCACGCGGAATCTCCACCTCGAGCCGGTCGGCAATAGACCACAAGTACTCCACTGAAGTCTCCGGTGTGATCTCCTCACCCAGAGCCTCGGACAACGAAGGATACATTTCCAACGTGTCCCATTGCCCGTCCAGATCGTAGATAGTGCCATCAGGCAATGGCACTTGACGGGTTCCGATCGCCTCGTCGGCAACTTCTTGAATAAGTTCCCGGGTGACTACTGCGGAATCGTTGTAGTCACCGTAGGCCTGATATGTCTCCAACATCGAGAATTCCGGCGAGTGCGTGGAATCAACACCTTCGTTACGGAAGTTCCGATTCAACTCGAAAACCCGGTCAAATCCGCCGACGATGCACCGCTTGAGGAACAGTTCCGGCGCGATACGCAGGTACAGATCCACATCGAGCGCATTCGAGTGCGTAATGAACGGGCGGGCCGCCGCCCCGCCGGCCAGCGTCTGCAGCATGGGCGTCTCGACCTCAAGGAAGTCCCGGCGTTCCAGTGCCGACCGCACTGCCCGCACCACCGCCACCCGCTGACGCGCGATGCTGCGCGCCTCGGGACGCACGATCAGATCGACATAGCGCTGACGGACCCGCGCTTCTTCGCTCATCTCTTTATGAGCAACGGGCAGGGGGCGCAGGGCCTTGGCCGCGATCTGCCACGAGTCGGCCAGCACCGAGAGTTCGCCGCGCTTCGAGCTGATCACCTCGCCGTGAACGAACACGATGTCGCCGAGGTCCACATCGGCCTTCCAGGCATCCAGTGACTCCTGGCCCACCTGGGCCAGGCTGATCATCGCCTGCAGCTGCGTACCGTCACCCTCCTGCAGCGTCGCGAAGCACAACTTTCCGGAATTGCGCGCGAACACCACCCGGCCCGAGACACCGACCGTCACGCCGGTCTGGGTGTCGGCGGTCAGGTCCGGATAGGCGCTGCGCAGTTCAGCAAGAGTGTGGGTACGCGGAACGGTCACCGGATAGGGTTCGCGCCCCTCGGCCAGCAGCCGTTCCCGCTTGGCCTGACGAATCCGGAACTGCTCGGGAAGGTCGGCCTGGGACTGGGACGCGTCGTCGCGATCGGCTGGGCTCACAAAATGCCAGCTTAAATGAACACGCGAACGCACAATTGCACGCCGACGAGCCGGCAGGGGCTATCCGCACTCTGACGGGGACAGACTGCCGCCCCGGTGTGCACAACCTCACAACAAAGGCGAATTGGTTCTGCTCACCTGGCGGGCTTGAGCCGGCCGCGCTGGCTGTCGCGGTTGCGCTCGAACACCAACCGCAGGCCGTCGAGTGTGAGGTGGCGGTCGTAGTGCTCGACTGTGCGCAGGTCCGGCAGCACCAGCGGCGCGGTGTAGCCGGTGGCCACCACCGCGACGTCGTCGCCGGCGAATCCGTCGACATCCTCGCGGATCCGGTGGACCAGCCCGTCGACCAGTCCGGCGAACCCGAAAACCGCGCCGGCCTGCATGCACTCGACAGTGTTCTTGCCGATCACCGAACGCGGACGGGTCAGCTCGACCCGCCGCAGTGCCGCCGAGCGGGCCGCGGCCGCATCGGAGGACACCTGAACACCGGGCGCGATCGCCCCACCCAGGAACTCTCCCTTGGCCGACACCACGTCGACACAGATCGACGAGCCGAAATCGACGATGATCGCCGCCGTGCCGTACTTGTGATAGGCGGCAAGGCAGTTCACGATCCGGTCCGCGCCGACTTCCTTGGGGTTGTCGACCAACAGCGGGATACCCGTCCGCACACCGGGTTCGATCAGCACGTGCGGCACCGTCGGCCAATACTGCTCGAGCATCAGGCGCACCTCATGCAGCACCGACGGCACCGTCGACAGTCCGGCGGCCCCGGTCAGATGCTCGGAGTCGTCACCGATCAGGCCGTCGAGGGTGAGCGCCAACTCGTCGGCAGTCACCTCGGACTCGGTCCGGATCCGCCACTGCTGCACCACTTTCGCGTGATCCCCTGAACCGGAGATCAGCCCGACGATGGTGTGGGTGTTGCGGACATCGATGGCGAGCAGCATCAGCGCGGCGACATCAGTTCGGACACGTCCTCGGGAACGTAGGCCGGATCGTGGCCGTGCTCACCGAGGTCGACCTGCTTGTTGTCGGCGTCGACGAACACGATCCGCGGCCGATAGGCGCGGGCCTCGGCATCCTCCATCACGCCGTAGGCGATCAGGATGACCAGATCGCCCGGGTGGATGAGATGCGCTGCGGCACCGTTGATCCCGATCACCCCGGTGCCACGCTCGCCGGTGATGGCGTACGTGACCAGGCGGGCACCGTTGTCGATGTCGACGATCGTCACCTGCTCGCCTTCGAGCAGGTCGGCCGCCTCCATCAGGTCGGCGTCGATGGTCACCGAGCCGACGTAGTGCAGGTCGGCCTGCGTCACCGTGGCGCGGTGAATCTTCGATTTCAGCATGGTGCGCTGCATCAGTTCCTCCAGGGCAGTTCGTGACTCTCGCCGTCGCCGACGCGAGGATGTCCGTCGATTCCCGCCGACGCTCCGATGTCGACAGAGATGTTGTCCAGCAGTCGAGTTCGGCCCAGTCGGGCGGCCACCAGCAGCCGGGCCTGGCCTTCACTCGGCGCGGGGCCCAGCATCGGGTCACGCACCTCCAGATAGTCGACGTCGATGGCGGGCACCTCGTCGAGGACCGCCCGCGCCGCATCGACCGCCGCCGATGCCCCGCCCGCCGCCGCATACTTGCCGGCCAGCAGGGCCGCCGACAACGCACCGGCCTGTTCCCGCTCGTCGGCATCGAGGTACCGGTTGCGCGACGACATCGCCAGTCCGTCGGATTCCCGGACGATGGGCACCCCGACGATCTGTACGTCGACGTTGAGATCGGTGACCATCTGCCGGATCAATGCCAGTTGCTGGTAGTCCTTTTCGCCGAAGAAGGCCCGGTCCGGCCGGACGATCTGCAGCAGCTTGAGCACGACCGTCAGCACACCGGCGAAGTGCCCCTGGCGCGACGCGCCTTCGAGTTCATCTCCGGCCGCCCCGGGCTGCACACTGGTGCGGGGACCGTTGGGATACATGTCCGAACCCGTTGGGGTGAAAGCGATCTCGACGCCTTCGGCACGCAGCGCGGCCAGGTCCTCATCGAGGGTCCGCGGATAGGCGTCGAGGTCCTCGCCCGGCCCGAACTGCAGCGGGTTGACGAAGATCGACACGACGACGACCGCGCCGGGCACGCGCTTGGCCGCCCGGATCAAAGTCAGGTGACCTTCGTGTAATGCACCCATGGTGGGCACGAGGGTGACCCGGCGCCCGCTGGTGCGCAGGGCTCGGGTGACGGCTGCGACGTCGGCGGGTGCCGAATAGACGTTCAGCTCGCCGGCGACGAACTTGGGCGTGGTGCTGGGGGTCATCCGTGACTCGTTTCAGGGCGGTTTTCGGGACCTGTTTCCGGGCTCGTCTCCCGGAGAGCTGCGAGCACGCCCGCAGGCGCGTGGGCACGCTGGGCCGTACGCAGTGAGTCGGCCCGATATGCCTGGGCCAGTTGAGGATCCAGTGCGCGCAGCGCCTCCAGATGTGCGGTCACCGCAGCGGCATCCCCGCGTGCCACGGGTCCGGTCAACGCGGCCTGGCCGCGTTGCATCGCGTTGTCCAGCGCGGCCCGGGCCAGCGGGCCCACCACACGTTCGGCCAGGCCACCGGGGGCATCGTCGACGAGTTCCTGACCGAGCAGCTCCTGCCCGCGCAACGCGGCCCGCAGGGCGTCGACCGCATCGAGCACCAGCGTGACCAGGTGGTTGCTGGCATGCGCCAGTGCCGCGTGGTACTGCGTTCTGGCGTGCTCGGGCACCCGGAACGGCTCACCACCGATTTCGAGCACCAGCGACTGGCCGATCGCGTAGCCCACCTCATCGGCGGCGGTGATCCCGAAGCAGGTGTCGGGCAGCCGTGCGATGTCCTCGTCCGAGCCGGTGAAGGTCATCGCCGGATGGATGGCCAGCGGGATGCATCCCTGCTCGGTCAACGGGGCCAGCACCGTGACCCCGTTCGCACCGGAGGTGTGCACCACGATCGTGCCGGGCCGTACCGCACCGGTGGCGGCCAGACCCGACACCAGAGACGGCAGCTCAGAGTCGGGGACCGTCAACAGCAGCAGTTCGGCCCGCTGGGCCACCTCGGGAACAGGCAGGACGGAGGTTTCGGGCAGCCGGCGCTGCGCGCGCAGCCGCGACGCCTCGGATATCGCGCTGCACGCCACCACCACGTGTTCGACGCGTTCCAGCGCATAGCCCAGCGCTGTGCCCACCCGACCAGCGGAAATGACGCCGACGCTGAGCCTGGCCGGACGCAATCCCTCAGGCGGGGACCACCCGTTCGCAGGGGGCTGCTGCATCGCAGACGACCTCACAGGTTGAAATAGTTCTACGTTCCAGTCCCGCGTTGCGGGTACCGGACGGTCGTCACGAGACTAGCTCACTCCTCGCGGCGCCTGCGACGCCCGCCTTCGGGGCGACCTGCCTGAAACCGTGCCAGCAGGTCGTTCACCGACTGCCCGTCGGCATGATGCCCGTTCGGCGGCTCAGGCTCGTCGTCGCTGCGGTGCCGCGACGCCCGACGCGGCGGCTCGGGTGGTTGCGAGGACTCGGTGGCCAAGGCCGGCGACGGCTGAGCCGCCGCGGGTCGACCGGGATCGACTCCGGCTGAATGACGGCCCCGAGGCGGTTCGGGGGCCTGGCCCGGCGACATCGCGGGCGCCGGAGCCGGTTCGGGTTCGGGGGCCGGTTCGGGGGCCTGCGCTGGTTCGGCCGTGGGAGCGGGAGCCGACACCGGGCTCGATTCGGGGGCGCGACGCCGGCCGACGTACTCAGGTGCGGCGCCGTTCTGTGCCACCGGCGCAGCCCAGTTGCTGCCCGGCGCGCCCGCGGGAATCCACTGCCCCTCGGCGGGTGCCGGTTGCCAGCCCGTGGCGGCAGGTTCGGCAGCCGGTTCCGGCGTGCTCGGGGGCTCGGGTTCCGGCGCTTCGATGGTGGGTGACGGCTGCATCGGCGGCATCGTCGGCGGAGGTGGAGGCGGCGCCCAGGTCGAAGGTGGCTCAGGCAGCCTGCGGGCGGCCGGCTGAGGTTTCGGCTCCGGCCGCGGCTGGGGCTCCGGCCGCCCTTGGGGTTGGGGTTGGGGTTCCGGTCGGGACACCGGTTGCGGTTCTGGCCGCGGCTGAGGCTGAGGTTCCTGTCGCGGGGGTTCCGGCTGTCGCGGGGGTTCCGGCTGACGCGGGGTTTCTTGCTGACGAGCCGGTTCCGGCTGACGCCGGCGACGGCGGGCAGGTTCACCGGCAGGCGTCGGCCGCGACGGCAGCCGATGCACCCCGCCCGAGGTCCCCCAGTCGCTCTCCGGTGGATGCGGTTCGGCCGGGACATCGATGATCGGGCTTTCCTGCGTGCGCGACATGCGAATGTCGGTGACCTCGACCGCCGGTATGTCCAGGCGACTGGCGGTGACCCGGCCCGCGGTCCGCACCGCGCTCTTGTCGGTCTCGATGGCCGGCCGGTCCACCAGCTCGGTGTCGAACAGGATCTCGAGGTTCGCCCGCAGTGCGGCCAGCTCGGAGCGCAGTGCGGCCACTTCGTCGGCGGCCTGGGCACGCAGCTCGGAGGCCAGCTCCCGGCGCAACTGGGTCTCGACGGTCAGCTCGTACTCGCGCCGCGCCGAGATCTCGCGGTCCAGCTGCAGGTCGTAGACGAACTTCAGATCACGGGCCTTGGCCTGGTCCAGGTCACTCTGGCGCCGGTAGATGACGGAGACGAAGGCCGCCACGACGGCAGCCCACAGGGCCAGGATGACGGCGAGCTTCAGCAACTCGACGCGATCGGTGAACACCAATGCGGAACTGGCCAGAATGGCGAGCACCAGCAATACCGTTAAGAGCAGCCAGCCTGGCCTTCGGCCGCCGCGCCGTGGCCGGCCGCCGCGGGGCAGAACGGTCATGCGCCGACTGTACCCGTCAGGGGTCATCTAGCCCGGGGACCGCTGCGGCGATTCGGCCAACTACCTGGCCGAAATCGTTCACTCGGTGGCGGTATCGCCGTTGTCCGGCGGTTCCTCCGGGGACTTGCAGCAATGCTGCAGCCACACCGCCGCGACGATCAGCGCCACGGCACTGACCGCGGCCACCACCGCGCCGGGAGTGTCCTCGCCGGCCACCCTCAGATCGCCGCGCCGCGGCAACAGGTACACCAGCACCCCGATCCACCAGCCCGCCACGATGGCACCGACCCAGGCCGAGGCCTTGGCGATGACAACGGACCGGGCGACGGTGAGCGGGTGCAACCGGCCCGCCCCGACCCCGATCTGTCCGTCGTTGATCCTGGCCCGCACATAGAACGCCCAGCCCGCCTCGGCGATAGCGACCGCCAGTAGGGAGAGCCCGGTCCAGATCGTGAGCGGCGGGAACCACCGGTAGAGCACTCCGACCAGCACGTAACCGACGATGGCGACGACCGCCACCGCGCCGGCCAGGTCGCGCTTGCGGGTCGGACCCATCAGTCGGCCGCCGGTTCGGTGTGAAAGTCCAGCGCCAGATCGGTGGGCCTGACCCCGGCGCGTTCGGCGGGGTCGATCTCCTCGAGCAGGTGTGCGACCCGCCGGGACCGGCCGACGACGGTCAACGTGGCATCCGGATCCACCGCCAGCCACGGGATCAGGACAAAGGCGCGCAGGTGAGCCAGCGGGTGCGGCAACGTCAGGTCCTCGTCGCGGGACAGCACCTCCACGTCACCGTCATGGCAGGTGACCAGGTCCACGTCGAGGGTGCGCGGACCCCACTTCTGTTCCCGGACCCGGTCGGCCTCGTCCTCGAGCCGCTGGCCGCGCCGCAGCCAGTCGTGGCAATCGAGGCCCGGGTCATCGGCGAGCAGTACCGCATTCAGGAAGGGACTCTGTTCGACTCCGCCCCAGGCGTCGGTCTCGAACACCGGCGACACGGCGCGAACGGCGTTCCCCAGTCCGTCGACCACTGACTGCAATCGGGCCAGCCGGTCGCCGATGTTCGACCCGATCGAAAGGACGGTGGATGTCATTGGGTAGCCCCACGGCGCGACCGGCGGGCCACCACCGCCACATCGTCGAAGGTCAGCGGAATCGGGGCACTCGGCTTGTGCACGACAACCTCGACCGCGTGCAGACGCTCGTCGGCCATGACGGCGTCGGCGATCTCGGCCGAGACCGTCTCGATCAGGTTCCGCGGCGGGCCCGCGACGATGTCGGCGGCCAGCTGGGCCAGCGCGCCGTAATCGAGCGTGTCGGCGAGATCGTCGGTGGCCGCCGCCCGGCGCAGGTCCACCCATGCCGTGATGTCGACGACGAACTCCTGACCGTCGCGGCGTTCATGGTCGAACACACCGTGGTTGCCGCGAACCCGTAAGCCGCGCAACTCAATCCGATCAGCCAACCTGACCTCCAGATTCCCAGGCTTCCAGTACGGCGAGCGCGTCGACGGAAGCCACCACATCGTGCACCCGAACACCCCAGGCTCCGTGCTGGGCCGCCAGCAACGAGATCGCCGCGGTGGCGGTCTCCCTACCGTCCGGTGGCCGCAGGGTTCCGTCCGGTCCGGACAGTAGGGCGCCGAGGAAGCGTTTGCGTGACGCACCGACCAAGACGGGGATCCCGGTCGCGATGAATTCGGGCAAGGCATGCAACAGGGCCCAATTGTGCTGCGCGGTCTTGGCGAATCCCAGCCCAGGGTCGATGATCAACCGCTCCGGGGCAACGCCCGCCGCGACCGCGGCGTCGACCGCGGACAGCAGTTCGGCCCGAACCTCGGCCACCACATCTCCGTAGGCCGGAGCACGGTGCGGCTGCTCGGCACCGACCGAACGCCAGTGCATCAGGATCCACGGCACCTTCGCCTCGGCGAGCAGTGGCGCCATGTTCGGGTCGGCCAGGCCGCCGGACACGTCGTTCACGATGTGCGCGCCGTGTTCCAGCGCCACCCTCGCCACATCGGCGTGCATGGTGTCGATGCTGACCGTGATGCCTTGGGAGGCAAGCGCTTCGATCACGGGGGCCACCCTGGACGCCTCCACCGCAGGGTCGATGCGCACCGCACCGGGCCGGGTCGATTCCCCACCTACGTCGATGATCGCCGCCCCGGCCGCGGCCAGCGCCAGTCCGTGTTCGACCGCGCGGTCGCGGTCGATGAACCTGCCACCGTCGGAGAAAGAATCGTCGGTGACATTCACCACCCCCATGACCTGCACGCGCTGCCCGCGAAGGTCCATCGGCTCGGGTGGGTTCACTTCCGAAGGATCAGTTCCAGCGCCTCGGCCCGAGAAGCCTTGTCGGTCTTGAACTGTCCCCGTACCGCCGACGTGGTGGTGACCGCGCCCGGCTTGCGCACCCCGCGCATGGCCATGCAGAGGTGCTCGGCCTCGATCACCACGATGGCTCCGCGCGGATCGAGCTTGCGCATCAGCGCATCGGCGATCTGAGCGGTCAGGCGCTCCTGCACCTGCGGACGCTTGGAGTACAGGTCGACCAGACGCGCGATCTTCGACAGTCCGGTCACCCGGCCGTCCACCCCGGGGATGTACCCGACGTGTGCCACCCCGTGGAACGACACCAGGTGATGCTCACACGTGGAGTACAGCGGGATCTGCTTGACCAGCACGAGCTCGTCGTGCTCCTCGTCGAAGGTGGTGTTGAGCACCGCGTCCGGGTCGGTGTAAAGCCCGGCCATCAGCTCTTTGTACGCACGCGCCACGCGGGCCGGGGTATCCAGCAGACCCTGACGATCCGGGTCCTCACCGATGGCGATCAGCAGCTCACGTACAGCCGCCTCGGCGCGCGGTTGATCGAACACCCGCGTCGCCGTATCGGTGTTGTTGTGATGCTCGCGCAACGACTGCGACATCGAAGCCTCCGTTCTCGGATCAGCCGTGGGCCGGCGGGTTGGACCGGTCGGCCCGCTCATGACCGCCATCCTGACCCGCCTCCTCGTTGGGAGCAGGCTGGCCGGGATGAGGATAAGGCTGATACGGGTACGGATGGGGCTGCTGCCATCCCGACGGATGCGGCGGCGGGTACCAGTAGCCCGGCTGTTGCTGTTGTTGCTGCGGCGGCTGGTATCCAGGCTGCGACGGCGGGGGCGGCCAGCCAGGGGCGTGCCAGCCGGCTGGTGCACCGTAATCGGGTTGCGTGGAACCGTTCTGGTTCGCGCCGTTCGGCGGGGCACCGTTGGCCCCGGCGCCGTTGGTCTCCTTGGCCCGCTCGGCCTCACGGGTGGCGGCGATGGCCGCCTTGAACGCAGGCTCGGGCACCGGTGGTGGCCACGGCTCGCCGCGCTCGATGGCGATCTCACCCGGGGTCTTGATCGGCGGCTTGTCCGACGGCACCCGGCCACCGAAGTCGTCGAACATGGTCAGCCGGGGGCGCTTCTTCACGTCGCCGAAGATGGCCTCGAGCTCGGCGCGGTGCAGTGTCTCCTTCTCCAGGAGTTCGCCGGCCAACGTGTCGAGCACGTCGCGGTACTCGGTGAGGATCTCCCACGCCTCGGTGTGCGCGGCCTCGATGAGCTTGCGCACCTCGTCGTCGATGTCGCGGGCCACCTCGTGACCGAAGTCAGCCTGGGTGCCCATGGTGCGGCCCAGGAACGGGTCTCCGTGCTCGGTGCCGTAGCGCACCGCGCCCAGCTTGGAGCTCATGCCGTACTCGGTGACCATCGCGCGGGCGATCTTGGTGGCCTGCTCGATATCCGACACCGCACCCGTGGTGGGCTCGCGGAAGACGAGTTCCTCGGCGGCGCGACCACCCATGGCGAACACCAGGCGGGCGATCATCTCCGAGCGGGTCATCAGACCCTTGTCGTCCTCGGGCACCGCGACGGCGTGGCCGCCGGTGCGTCCGCGGGCCAGGATGGTGACCTTGTAGATCGGCTCGATGTCGGGCATCGCCCACGCGGCCAGGGTGTGCCCGCCCTCGTGGTAGGCCGTGATCTTCTTTTCCTGCTCGCTGATGATGCGGCCCTTGCGGCGCGGGCCGCCCACGACGCGGTCCACGGCTTCTTCCAGCGCCGCACTGGTGATGACGGTGCCGTTCTCGCGGGCGGTCAGCAGCGCGGACTCGTTGATCACGTTGGCCAGATCCGCGCCGGACATGCCGACGGTCCGCTTGGCCAGCCCGTCCAGGTCGGCGTCGGGGGCGATCGGCTTGCCCGCCGAGTGCACCTTGAGCACCGCGCGACGGCCGGCCAGGTCGGGGTTGGACACCGGGATCTGGCGGTCGAACCGGCCCGGGCGCAGCAGGGCCGGGTCCAGGATGTCGGGCCGGTTGGTGGCCGCGATCAGGATGACGCCCTGGCGGTCGCCGAAGCCGTCCATCTCGACCAGCAACTGGTTCAGCGTCTGCTCACGCTCGTCGTGGCCGCCGCCCATGCCTGCGCCGCGCTGGCGGCCGACGGCGTCGATCTCGTCGACGAAGATGATGCACGGGCTGTTGGCCTTGGCCTGCTCGAACATGTCGCGGACGCGGGAGGCGCCGACGCCGACGAACATCTCGACGAAGTCCGAACCGGAGATCGTGAAGAACGGCACCCCGGCCTCGCCGGCGACGGCGCGGGCCAGCAGGGTCTTACCGGTTCCGGGCGGACCGTAGAGCAGCACGCCCTTGGGGATCTTGGCGCCCAGCGCCTGATAGCGAGACGGGTTCTGCAGGAAGTCTTTGATCTCGTAGAGCTCTTCGACCGCTTCGTCGACACCGGCGACGTCGGCGAACGTGGTCTTGGGCATGTCCTTGCCGAGTTGCTTGGCCTTCGACTTGCCGAAGCCGAAGCCCATCCGGCCGCCGCCGCCCTGCATCCGGGAGAACATCACGAACAGGCCGACCAGCAACAGCAGCGGCAGCATGTAGATCAGCATCGAGCCGAGGAAGCTGCCCTGGTTGACGGTGGTGCCGAACTTGACGTTCTTGGCATCGAGTTGGTCGACGAGCTTCACCGCATAGCCGGTCGGGTACTTCGTGATGACCTTGTCGCTGTTCTCGGTCTCTTCTTTGCCGCTCTTCAGGTCGAGCCGCAGCTGTTGCTCGCGATCGTCGATCTGGGCGTTCTTGACGTTGTCGGCACCGATCTGGGCCACCGCCACCGAGGTGTCGACGGGTTTGTAGCCACGGGTGTCGTCGCTGAAATAGAAAAACGACCAGCCCAGCAACAGCACGACCGCGATCACGGTCAGCGTACGGATCACATTTTTGCGGTTCATCGATCACTCAGCCGAGTTCGGCCCGGTCCTTCCAACGTGCGCAGTTGAGACATTCAAGGCTACCGCTAGACCAACGTCCGGCAGTTCCCGACGGTATCTAGCCGACGGCGGACCACTGTGCTTGGGTGAGATCGTGCTCACACCGACCGAGCGGTTAGTCGATACCAATGGCGTGACGTTGAAGGTGACCGAGGCGGGTGAACGCGGAAATCCGGTGGTGGTGCTGGCCCACGGATTTCCCGAACTGGCCTATTCGTGGCGCCATCAGATCCCGGTGCTGGCGGCGGCCGGCTATCACGTTCTGGCCCCCGACCAGCGCGGTTACGGTGGCTCGTCCCGGCCCGACGAGATCGACGCCTACAACATCACCGAGCTGACCGCCGACATCGCGGGGTTGCTGGATGATGTCGGCGCCGAGCAGGCAGTGCTGATCGGCCATGACTGGGGCTCGCCCGTCGCCACCAATTTTCCGTTGTTCTTCCCGGACCGGGTCACCGCGGTGGCCGCACTGAGTGTGCCCCCGGTCCCGCGGGCTCCGGCTCCGCCGACGCAGATCTGGCGCAAGATCGTCGGCGACAACTACTTCTACATCCTGCACTTCCAGGAGCCCGGGGTGGCGGACGAGCAGCTCGGTGCCGACCCGCGGCACTCACTGCGTCGCTCGCTGGCGATGCAAGGTATCGGCGAACCGCTCGAAACCCTGGCCGACCAGCCCCTGCCCCCGCTGCCGGACTGGATAAGTCCGGACGAGTTCGAGCATTACGTGCAGGCCTACACCGAGACCGGCTTCACCGGGCCACTGAACTGGTACCGCAACTTCGACCGGAACTGGGAGCTGACCGAGACCACGCCCGCGTCGACCATCACCGTGCCGACCCTGTTCCTGGCCGGCACCGCCGATCCGGTGTTGAGCTTCACCCCGCGCGACCGCGTGCGGGACGTGGTGACCGGCGACTATCGCGAGGTGTTGATCGACGGTGCCGGGCACTGGCTGCAGCAGGAACGGAGCGACGAGGTGAACGAGATACTGCTCGATTTCCTGGGAGGTCTCAAGTGAGCCCGCTGAACTTCGGCGTCTTCATCACGCCGTTTCACCCAGTCGGCCAATCCCCCACCACCGCACTGCAATACGACATGGACCGGGTCGAGGCGCTGGACCGGCTCGGCTATGACGAGGCCTGGTTCGGCGAACATCATTCCGGCGGTTACGAACTCATCGCCTGCCCCGAGGTGTTCATCGCCGCCGCGGCCGAGCGGACCAAGCACATCCGCCTGGGCACCGGCGTGGTCTCACTGCCGTATCACCACCCGCTCATGGTGGCCGACCGTTGGGTGTTGCTCGACCACCTCACCCGCGGCCGGGTGATGTTCGGAACCGGACCGGGTGCGCTGCCGTCGGATGCCTACATGATGGGCATCGACCCGGTGGATCAGCGGCCGATGATGCAGGAATCCCTGGAGGCGATCCTGGCGTTGTTCCGCGCCGCGCCCGACGAGCGGATCGACCGCAAGACCGACTGGTTCACCCTGCGGGACGCCGCGCTGCACATCCGTCCCTACACCTGGCCGTATCCCGAGATCTCCACCGCGGCAATGGTTTCCCCGTCCGGACCACGACTGGCCGGCGCCTTGGGCACGTCACTGCTGTCCTTGTCGATGTCGGTACCCGGCGGCTACGCGGCCATCGAGACCACCTGGGACACGGTGCGCGATCAGGCCGCCAAATCTGGTCGGCCCGAGCCGGACCGGGCCGACTGGCGGGTGCTCGGCATCATCCATCTCGCCAATACCCGCGAGCAGGCCATCGAGGACTGCACATACGGCCTGCAGGATTTCGCCAACTACTTCGGCGCAGCCGGTTTCGTGCCGCTGTCCGAGAAAGTCGAGGGAACGCGCTCCCCATACGAGTTCGTGGAAAACTATGCGGCAGGCGGCAATTGCTGCATCGGCACCACGGCCGACGCGATCGCCTACATCCAGGACCTGCTGGACCGTTCCGGCGGGTTCGGCACCCTCTTGCTCCTCGGCCACGACTGGGCACCGCCGGCGGCGACGTTCCACTCCTACGAACTGTTCGCCCGCGAGGTGATCCCGCACTTCAAAGGCCAACTCACGGCGGCACGGGCGTCGCATGACTGGGCCAAGGGCATGCGGGATCAACTGCTGGGCCGCGCCGGGCAGGCGATCGTCAACGCGATCACCGAACACACTTCCGAAAGCAACGAGGAGAAGAACTGATGCGCGCCGCGGTCCTGCGTGACGGGCGGATGATCGTCCGCGACGACGTACCCGATCCGGTGCCCGGCCCGGGGCAGGTACTGGTCGAGGTGAAGGCCTGCGGGATCTGCGGATCCGACCTGCATTTCGCCACCCACGGCGCCGACATGCTGGCTGCGAGCGCCGACCTGGAGGGGATGCCCGACATGGACATCGACCTGGCCGGCGATGTCTACATGGGCCACGAGTTCAGTGCCGAGATCCTCGACGCGGGCCCGGGAGCCGACGCCCCTGCCAGCGGGACGCTGGTGACCTCGGTGCCGGTGCTGATCTCTGCTGCCGGGATCTCACCGATCGTGTACAGCAACACCACCGTCGGCGGCTATGCCGAGAAGATGCTGCTGTCGGCGCCTCTGCTGCTGCCAGTGCCCAACGGTCTGAGCGCCGCGCACGCCGCGCTCACCGAACCGATGGCGGTCGGCCTGCATGCGGTCAACGCGTCACGCATCGAACCGGGCGAGGCGGCACTCGTCGTCGGCTGCGGCCCCGTCGGCATCGCGATCATCGCCGCCTTGAAACTCCGGGGCGTGGAAACCATTGTGGCGTCTGACTTCTCCCCCGGCCGGCGCGAACTCGCCGCCACCATGGGCGCCCACACCACGCTGGATCCGGCCGCGGATTCACCGTTTCATCAGTGCCGGCCCGCAGTGGTGTTCGAGGCGGTCGGCGCCCCCGGAATCATCGACGACGTGCTGCGTCGCGCACCCGCGGGCGTCCGGTTGGTGGTGGCCGGGGTCTGCATGCAGCCCGACACCGTGCACCCCTTCTACGCGATCACCAAACAGATCAACATCCAGTTCGTGTTCGGCTACGACCCGGCCGAGTTCGCGAACTCGCTGCGCGCCATCGCCGAGGGCGAGATCGACGTCGCACCGATGATCACCGGGACCGTCGGCCTCGACGGCGTCGCAACCGCATTCGACGAACTCGCCTCGCCGGAGCGGCACTGCAAAGTCCTGGTGACGCCGTGATGTCCCGGTAGGGTTCGGTCATGCCGATCGCCGGGAATGCGAAATTACGGGTCCTCGGCGTTGCCGCGGCGGGATTGATCGCCGTCAGCGCCAGCGCGTGCGATACGACCTCAGGCCCCGCCGGGGGCGCGCCGGACGGCGCCAGGCAGGTGACCGTCGTCGGATCCGGTCAGGTGCAGGGCGTTCCGGACACCCTGACGGCCGACGTGGCGATGGAGTTCACCGCCCCGGACGTGTCGGGCGCGCTCAACCAGTCCAGCCAACGCCAGCAGGCCGTGATCGACGCGCTGGTCGGATCGGGCATCGACCGCAAGGACATCAGCACCACTCAGGTCAGCGTGCAGCCGCAGTTCACCGACAGCAAGATCTCGGGTTACCAGGCCAGCAATGCGATCAAGGTCAAGATCCGCGACACCGCCAAGGCTTCGCAGACCTTGGCTTTGATCGCCGGCACCGGCGGCGACGCCACCCGCATCAACTCGGTCGACTACTCGATCGAGGACGACTCGGATCTCGTGCGCGACGCCCGCGCCCGGGCATTCGACGACGCCAAGAACCGCGCCGATCAGTACGCCGGGTTGTCCGGAATGCACCTCGGCAAGGTGATCTCGATATCCGAGCAGTCCGGCGGCTCCACCCCGCCCACGCCCACTCCGATGCCGCGCGCGGCGATGGAAGCGGTTCCGCTGGAACCCGGTCAGCAGACGGTGAACTTCTCGGTGACGGTGATCTGGGAGCTGACCTAGTTCCCGCCGAAACGGCATTCCAGCAGCGAAAGTGCGAGTAGGAGCCTGCTGGAATGCCGTTTCGGCGCAAAGGAGCTCAGCCCGCCGGCGCGATGTCGACCGGAATCCCGTTGAGCACCGCAGTGCCCGACAGCGGATCGAGATGGGTGCCGTCGTTGAGCTGATTGACGTTGGCCCCGGGATGACTGGCCGCGAGCCGCTGCCCGGTGCCACTGCGGTCGTGGCCCCAGCCGTGCGGTAGCGAGACCACGCCGCGCCGCATGCCGTCGTCCACCTCGATCGGGGCCAGCAGCTCACCGCCAGGGCCCTTGATCACGGCGATGTCGGTGAGCCCCAGATCGGCCGCGTCGTCGGGGTGGATCTGCAGCGTGCACCGGTTGGAGCCACCCGACAGCGCCGGGAGGTTGTGCATCCAGCTGTTGTTGGACCGCAGGTGGCGTCGGCCGATCAGCAGGAAACCGCCGGCGGAGCGGGCGAGGGCGTCGCGCAGGCGGGCCACGTCGGTGACGATCGGTTCGGGCGCGAGTTCGATCCGCCCACTTGGGGTTCGGAGGATCTCGGAAATCCGCGGTCGCAGCGGCCCCAGGTCGATGCCGTGTGGGTTGGCCTTCAACCGCTCCATGGTGAGCCCGTCGGGCTTGGCGCCGAAGGCGTCGCCGTATGGCCCGATCCGCAGCATCATGTCCAGGCGCCGTTCGTAGCCGGGCCCCTCGTACAGCATGGCGGTGAGCTCGGCGACATCGCGCCCCGCCACGGGCGAATCGGGGTTGGCGACCTCTTTCGCCAGGGTCGTCGCGATCACCTGGGCGTCGACGAGGGCGGGATCACCGTCGGCGCCGATGCCGTAGAGGATGAGGGCGAGCCGAGACAAGATCTCGGGCTCGTCCGGCCGTCCGTCGAGCGGCAGTGCCGGCGATGAGTACCGCACGTTGTTGCGTACCGCGAGATTGTTCAGCGCGACGTCGAAGTGGGCGCTCTGCGACGGCGGAGGCGGCGGCAGGATCACGTCGGCATGGCGCGTGGTCTCGTTGAGGTAGGGGTCGACGCTCAGCATGAAGTCGACGCTGTCGAGGGCCTTGTCGAGGCGGTCGCCGTCCGGCGCGGACAGCACCGGGTTGCCTGCGATGGTGATCATCGCCTTGATCTGGCCCTCGCCCGCGGTGTCGATCTCCTCGGCGAGTGCGGCGGCGGGCAGTTCGGAGAGCGCCTCGGGATAGCCCGAGACCCGACTGGCCCACCGCCCGGTCCGGAAACCGCGGCCCGGTTTCGGTGGCCGCGGCGCGGGGGCGGCGGCCCCGAGCGCGAACATCGCGCCGCCGGGGCGGTCGAGGTTGCCGGTGAGGATGTTGATGACGTCGACGAGCCAGCTGCCGATGGTCCCGAACTCGACCGTCGACGTGCCGATCCGGCCGTAGACGGCCGCGGTCGGCGCCGCCGCGAGTTCCCGGGCCAGATCCCGGATCTCCTCGGCGCCCACACCGCAGGCTGTCTCCACGGCCTCGGGCGAGAACTCGTCGGCCAGCGCGCGGACCTCCTCGATGCCGGTGACGTGCTCGGCGAGTCGACCGAGATCGACGAGATCCTCCTCGAACAGCACGTGCGCGACCGCGAACAGCAGCGCCGCATCGGTGCCGGGCCGCGGGGCGAGATGCCGGTCGGCGAGTTTGGCCGTCTGGGTGCGGGCGGGGTCGATGACGACGAGCTTGCCGCCGCGCTTGCGCAGGGCCCGCAGCTTGCCGGGGAAATCGGCCGCGGTGGCCAGGCTGCCGTTGGACACCATCGGATTCGCGCCGATGATCACGAGGTAGTCCGTGCGGTCGAGATCGGGCACGGTGAACGCGACCGGGCTGCCGAACATCAGACCGAGTGCGACGTGCTTGGGCATCTGATCCAGCGTGCTGGCGCTGAACACCTGCCGGGTGCCGAGGCCCTTGATGATCAGCGGCGCGTACAGGCTGCCGGCGACGGTATGCGCGTTCGGATTGCCCAGGTAAACCCCGACCGAGGTGCCGCCGTGCTCGGCGATCACGGCGCCGAGGCGCTCGGTGATGACGGCGTAGGCCTCGTCCCAGGTGGCCTCGGTCAGGACGCCGTCACGGCGGACCAGCGGGTGAGTCAACCGGTCCGGGTCGTTGTCGAGTTCGCCGAAGCTGGCGCCTTTCGGGCAGATGAATCCCGCGCTGAACACGTCGTCGCGGTCACCGCGGGCACCGGTCACGCGGCCGTCGGAGATCGTGAGCGTGAGGCCACAGGTGGCCTCGCAGAAGGGGCAGATCCGAAGCGCCGTGCAGGTATCAGCCATGCACCGAATTCTGCGCTGCAGCCCGGCCTTTTGTAAGCCTCCGGCTTAGTGCGCTTCGTACACCTTCGGTTCGAGAGTGCCGATGTAGGGCAGGTCGCGGTAGCGCTCGGCGAAGTCCAGACCGTAGCCGACGACGAACTCGTTGGGGATGTCGAAGCCGACGTAGGCGACGTCGAGTTCGGTCTTGACGGCCTCGGGCTTGCGCAGCAGCGTGCACACCCGCAGCGAGCGCGGGTGACGGGTCGCGAGGTTGCGGAGCAACCAGGACAGGGTCAGACCTGAGTCGATGATGTCCTCGACGATCAGCACGTCGCGGTCGTTGATGTCACGGTCGAGATCCTTGAGGATCCGGACGACGCCGGAGGACGAGGTCGACGATCCGTACGAGCTGACCGCCATGAACTCCAGCTGCGTCGGCAGCGGGATGGTCCGGGCCAGATCGGTGACGAACATGACCGCGCCCTTGAGCACCGTGACCAACAGCAGGTCGTCGTTGCCCAAATTGTCGCGGTATTGCTCGGCGATCATCTCGGCGAGTTCGACGGTGCGCGTCCGGATCTGCTCCTCGGACAACAGCACCGATTTGATGTCTCCCGCATACAGCTCGGCAGAGTCGACAGCCACTGCAACAGCGTGCCACGTGAAGGGGCCGCATTCCAACGCGGATCGCTAGACGGGTTCGGTGTGCATCACCAGCACGCCGGCCCGCCGCGCCGCGAACAACCGCTGTTTGCGCAGCCCGGAACCGACGGCCACCCCGCCCTGCCCACGCCAGGCCGCCACCAGTCGGTCCACCGCGCGGATCTGGGTGTCGGTCAGATCACACGCGCCACCGGCCAGCAACCAGGCCCGGATCACCCGGCGCCGGAGCGCGTCGGGCAACGCCGACAACCGGGCCGTGTCCAGACCGCCTGCCTCCGTTCGTGTCGCCGCCAGCGCGTCGCCGGCCAGCGCGTCGAGCGTCTCGGTGTCTTCCCGCAGCGCCGTGGCGGTGCGGGCCAGGGCTTCGGCCACTCCACCGCCGAGCACGTCCTCCAGCAGCGGCAGCGCCTCGTGCCGCAACCGCACCCGGGTGAACCGCCGGTCGGCATTGTGCGGGTCTTGCCACGGGGTGACGCCGAGTTCGTCGCACGCCGTACGGGTCAGTTCCCGCCGCACCCCCAGCAGCGGCCGGTGCCACGGCGGGTCGTGCGGGCGCATGCCGGCGATCGAGCGCGCTCCCGACCCGCGGCCGAGCCCGAGCAGCACCGTCTCGGCCTGATCGTCGAGCGTGTGCCCAAGGAGTACCGGTGCGCTGTCCCGCGCCGTTTCCAGGGCCGCATAGCGCGCCTGACGGGCAGCGGCCTCCGGGCCGCCGACACGGCCGACGTCGACCGAGAGCACCTGCGCCCCAACACAACCCAGTTTCAGCGCCTGTCGGCGGGCGGTGTCGGCGACAGCATCAGATCCGGCTTGCAACCGGTGGTCGACGATCAGCGCAGTGGTGGGCCGCAACTCCGCGGCCACCGCGGTCAGCGCCAGGGAATCCGAGCCTCCGGACAGTGCCACACACCAGCTCGCGCCGTCGATCCGCTCGCCGGCGGCGGCCACCGCCCGCCGCAGTGCGGCTACAGCACCCGATCGATCCATCGCTGCGGTTCGTCGATCTCGTCGGGCAGCGGCAGGGTGTCGGGGTTCGACCAGATCGTGTTGAACCGGGCCATCCCGACCGTCGTGACCACATGGTCGACGAAGGCCTTACCCCGCGTGTACTGGCTGATCTTGGCGTCAAAGCCCAAAAGCGCGCGCACGAGACGCTGCAGCGGCGGCTGCTTACGCTGCCTGCGTTCGTCGAAGCGACGCCGGATCGTCGAGACCGTGGGCACCACCGCCGGGCCGACGGCATCCATCACGTGATCGGCGTGCCCCTCCAGCAGCGTGCCCAGCACCAGCAGCTGATCCAGTGCCCGGCGCTGAGGCTCGGCCTGCACGGCACGCATGAGGCCCAGCACACCGGTCGAATTCGGGTCCGGCGCTTGACCATTGCGCTGGTTCCGGACAAACTCCGCGAGCCGTCCCACCATCTCGGTGACGTCCTCGCCGGCATCCTGGGTCAGCACCGCCAGGGCCTGTGACATGTGGTCGGCCAGCCAAGGGTTGGCGCGGAACTGGACCCGGTGGGTGACCTCGTGCAGGCACACCCACAACCGGAAATCGGCTGGGGTGACCCGTAACTGACGTTCCACCGCGATGACGTTCGGATACACCAGCAACAGCTCGCCGCCGTCGGGGCCGAACGGGTCGTACTGGCCCAGGATGCCCGAGGAGATGAATGCCAGCACCGCACCGGTCTGCGCCCCGGTCACCCGCCCGGTGATGAATCCCGGCTTGTGCTCGTCAGTTTCGTCGCCCGGTTGGATCCCGGTGGTCATCACCCGCATCGAACGGGTGGCCGCCCGGATCCACTCGGGACGGTCCACCACCCGGGCCTCGGGCACCTCCGCGCCCTCGATCAGACCCGTCACCTCGCGCACCGGCAGCTCGGCGGCCTTCGAACTCTCCGAGAGCTGCTCGATCACCTGGTTGCGGGTGTAGTCCGTGGCTGCCGGGGCCGGCCGGGCCAGCTTCGCCCCGACTGTCGCGGCGAAGTCCCAGTCGACCGCGCGGCCCGCGGTCACGGCGACCCGGTCGCTCACGTGCCACATCCGCACGACCGCAGCACGGCAGCCAGCTCGTCGATCGCGGTGCGTCCGGTGGGCCCGGCGTTGTTGGAGATCAGCGCGAACGTCAGCACCCGGCCGTTGTCGTCGGTGACGATGCCGGCCAGCGCGTTGGTCCCGGTCAGCGATCCGGTCTTGGCTCGCAGCCAGCCCGCGGCGTCACGGCCGGAAGCGGTGTCGAGGTAGCGGTTGGACAGCGTGCCGCTGCCCCCGGCGATGGGCAGCAGATCTACCAGCGGCCGCATGGCCGGTTCGGTGTTGCCCGCCGCGAGGTTGACCACCTCGTCGAGGATCCGGGCGGTCAGCCGGTCATCGGTCGACAGGCCGCTGGAATCGACCAGCTTGGCGGCCGACATGTCGATGCCAACGCCTTCGAGTTGGCTCGTCACCGCGTCGACACCACCGTCGAAACTCTGCGGCCGGTGCAGTTGTGCGGCGACCTCGCGGGCGATCGACTCGGCCATCACGTTGTCGGACTCGTTCATCATCTGGCGCAGGCGCTCGATCAGTGGCGCGGACTGCACCGCGGCGATCTGCCTGCCACCCGAGACCTCTGCGGGCAGCACCGTCACCGTCGCGGGGTCCACCCGCAGGGCGGTGGCCAGGGCCCGGCCCGCGTCGAGTGCCGGTGTGGTCGAACGCCTGGATTCCACCGTCGTCGGCTGGATGCGTCCGCCGTCGAGCATCACCGGCTCCATCGGTGCGATGTCACCGCCCTCGATGTCGGCGGGATCCCAGCCCGGTGCCATCGTCGGGCCGCTGTAGTCGCTGGTGTCCACCCGCACCGCGGTGACCGTGATCCCGCTGCCGCGCACCTGCTCGGCGAGGTCGCTGATGCGGGCCGCGCCCTTGTACCAGGTATCGGTGTCGTCCGGCGCCGCCGAGAGCGTGGTGTCCCCGCCGCCCTTGAGCACCACCAGACCGGGTTGCGAGTCGACGGCCAGTACCGTCGTGGCCAACCGGGCGTTGCGGTCCAGAGTGAGCAGCGCTGCGGCTGTGGTCAGCACCTTGTTGACCGACGCCGGCTGCATCGGCACCCCGGAATTCTGCTCCCACAGTTCGGCGCCGGTCTCGGCGTCGGTGATCCGGCCGGTCACCAGACCGAGATCGGGATTGGCCAGAGCCGGGGCCAGCGCGGCGGCCAGGCCGCTCACGGTCGGGCTCGGCGCCGACATGTCCACCGGGACGATCCCCGGGCTCGCAGTCGCAGGCGGAGGTGCAGGTGTGGCCGCCGCGGCATCACTGGAACGGTGCCCAGTGAGCACGGCAGCAAGCGCGACGACACCGGCGACCAGCATCAAGACCACGACGCCAACCGCCACATGGGTGGACTGCCGCCACCGAGTGGGCCGCATATTTCTCCTGCTCTGCCGGTGGTGGGGACGAGCCACCCGTTTAGGCCAGACTATCGCTCGATTAGGGTTGACCCGCGTCGTCGCCCGACGACCCAAGACTGACCGCAGATGCGAAGGAGCCACGACGGTGAAGTTCGACGTCGTCATCGAGATCCCGAAGGGTTCGCGCAACAAGTACGAGGTTGACCACGAGACCGGCCGGGTCAAGCTCGACCGCTACCTCTACACCGCATTCGGCTACCCCGCCGACTACGGGTTCTTCGAAGACACCCTCGGCGAGGACGGCGATCCGCTGGATGCGCTGGTGCTGCTGCCCGAGTCGGTGTTCCCCGGCTGCACCGTCGAGGCCCGCCCGGTCGCGATGTTCAAGATGACCGACGAGGCCGGCGGCGACGACAAGTTGCTGTGTGTGCCTGCCGGAGACCCGCGCTGGGACCACATCCAGGACCTCGGCGACGTGCCGCAGTTCGAACTCGACGCGATCAAGCACTTCTTCGTGCACTACAAGGACCTGGAGCCGGGCAAGTTCGTCAAGACCGCCGACTGGGTGGGCCGCGAAGAGGCCGAGGCCGAGTTGCAGCGTTCGGTCGAGCGGTTCAAGACCGAAGGTCACTGAGCAGCCCACTGATTTAGCCTCGCTGTAACACGGGGTAACCCCCCTGTGCTCTGCGCCGCTCATGCTTGACCAGGTGTTGATGCATCAGGGCCTGGGACTTGAGGCGTACAACGCGTTGCCGACGCGCCGTGCAGTGCACGCCGTGTACGAGTGCTGTTACAGCGTGGTGCTGGCGACCGATCTTGCCGGTGGGCGTCCGTTCGCCGACCATGCCGCACTGTTCCGGCAGGCCGATGCTCTGCTGTTCAGTCTCGGCGAGGATTCCATCGACCGGGTACTGCAGGCCTATCCACACATCGGGCGGCGTCCCCGCAGCCCGAAGTCGGTGTGCGAACAGTGCTCGGTGTGGGACGACGATCCCGCGGTGATGACACAGCTCAACGCCGAGGTCCAGCACTACGCCGAGCGGTTCGGGTTCGGCTTCGTGATGTTCGTCGAAGACGGAGCGGCCCCGGCCGCGACATCGGGCGCCGGCTGCGCGCACCGGGCCATGGCCGCGATCATCGACCGGCTGCACCATGACCGCGACACCGAACGCAAGGTGGTCCGCAACGAGTTGGCCCGCATCAACCGGGCCCGGCTGGAACGCATGCTCGGTCCCGAGGGCGGCTACTACAACTGGTAAACCGGGTCGATTTCACTGCCAGGCCTGCACCGACCGAGGACAGCCATGCCCTGCCCGACGGGGACCAGCGACAGGCATTTCTGGCCGAACACGCCGCCGAGATCACCAATCTGGACCGGTTTCTGGGGTCAGGGCAGCTGGTCACGCCCGTTCGGTGAATCGCGCCCGTGATGGGCTTGGTCCGGCGATGATGTCGCGATGGACGACCTCGTACACGGCCACTGCGATGCCCGCTTCTCTTCGATCCGCGATGCGTTGGCAGACGGGCTGGCCAGTGGAGAGGAGACCGGGGCGGCCATCGCGATCGACATCGACGGTGAACTCGTCGTCGACATGTGGGGCGGGTACGCCGACGCCGCCCGGACCCGCACGTGGGAGTCCGACACCATCGTCAACGTCTTCTCGTCCACCAAGACGGTGACCGCACTGTCCGGGCTCATGCTGATCGACCGTGGGCTGATCACCGCCGACACACCGGTGGCCGAGTACTGGCCGGAATTCGCCGCAAACGGCAAGCAGGACATCGAGTTTCGTCACCTGCTGACCCACAGCTCAGGTTTGGCCGGATGGGACCAGCCGTTCGCGATCGAGGACAGCTATGACTGGGAGAAGTCCACGGCCGCGCTGGCCGCGCAGGCACCGTGGTGGGAGCCGGGCACCGCGTCGGGATACCACGCGCTGACCCACGGCCACCTGATCGGCGAGGTGCTGCGCCGGGTGACCGGTAAGTCGCTCAAAGAGTTCGTCCGTGACGAGATCGCGGCACCGTTGGGCGCCGACTTCCAGATCGGCGCGCGTCCCGAAGACCATCACCGCGTCGCTGACATCATCGCGGCAGACGAACCCCTCGATATTCCGCTCGACCAGATATCGGAGATCGCGCTCAAGACGTTCGCGGGTACGCCGTCACCGGAGATCGCGAACACCGCGGACTGGCGCGCCGCCGACATCGGCGCGGGTAACGGACACGGCAACGCCCGGTCGCTGGCCCGGATCCTGTCGGCGATCTCGCTGGGCGGCACGGTCGAGGGGGTCAAGCTGCTCCGGCCCGAGACGGTCGAGTCGATCTTCGAGCTGCAACTCGAGAGCCCCGACCTGGTGCTGCTCGGCCACCCGCTGCGCTGGGGCCTCGGCTTCGGCCTGCCGCAGACACAGACCGTGCCCTATGTCCCGGACGGCAAGATCTGCTTCTGGGGCGGCTGGGGCGGTTCGTGGGAGACCTGCAATCCCGATCACCGCGCCACGTTCGCCTATGTGATGAACAGGATGGGTGCGGGCGTCGAAGGATCGCCCCGTACCGCGCGCTATCTCACCCTGTTCTACGAGGCCCTGGCATGAAGGTCCGACTACACCGTTAGTATTTGGCGACGCCTCCTTGGATGCCGTCGCCATGGATGCAAGAGATACGTCGGAGGTGACCAGATGACCAGCCAACCGGACCCGGCAGGCTGCTCGGTGGAGGAGAGCCGCGTCGGTGAGGTGACTGTGGTGGCAGTGGCCGGAACTGTCGACATGCTCACCGCACCCAAACTCGAAGAGGCGATCACCTCTGCCGCCAAGAGCTCACCCTCGGCCATCGTTGTCGACATGAGCGCCGTGGAATTCCTGGCATCGGCCGGGATGGGCGTGCTGGTGGCCGCCCGGGAACAGCTGGGCGACACCGCGCGGTTCTCGGTCGTCGCCGACGGACCGGCCACCAGCCGGCCGCTCAAACTGGTCGGAATCGCCGAGGTCGTCGATCTGTATGCGACGCTCGACGAGGCACTGGCCGCATTGAAGACATAACACCGGCCACAACGGGGTAGCCAGCAGGTCGACATGACAGAAGCAGGCCAGTCAGCTCAGTTCACGAAGGATGTCAGGGCCGCACCGGAAGATGCGGCGCTGATACGCCGCGAGTTCTCCAGTTGGCTGAGCACGCATCTCATGCTCGATCCCACCAAGGCCAGCGATGTGGTCCTGGCCGTGAACGAGGCGCTGGCCAACGCCGCGGAATTCGCGTATGTCGATGCCTCGGCGCCCGGGTTGATGCACGTGCGGGCCGATTACGACGGGGACAAGGCGGTACTCACCGTCACCGTCGCCGATGAGGGCGTGTGGCGGATCGCCGAGACAGACCACAAGAACCCGGCCCGCGGTCGCGGTATCCCGTTGATGCGCGCGCTCACAGATCGAGCCGTCATCGACACGAACCACGAAGGCACCGAAGTCCGCCTTCAGTGGGATCAGATCGATCAGAACTGCGGAAGCCGCACCACCTGAACGAAGAACTCGTCGATCTGACGGACCGCACTCATGAACTGGTCCAGGTCGACGGGCTTGGTGACGTAGGCGTTGGCGTGCAGCTTGTAGCTGCGGAGGATGTCCTCCTCGGCTGACGACGTGGTCAGCACCACGATCGGGATGTGGCAGAGTTCGACGTCCGACTTGATCTTCTCCAACAACTGTCTGCCGTCGTACTTCGGCAGGTTCAGGTCGAGCAGGATCAGATCCGGGCGCGGCGCACCTTCGAAGGCGCCGCGCCGATACAGAAAGTCCAGGCCTTCCTCGCCGTCGCGGGCAACGTGCAGGTTGTTCTTGATCTTGTTGTGCTCGAAGGCTTCCCGGGTGATGAGCTCGTCACCGGGATCGTCTTCGACCAACAGGATGTCAATGGCTCGGTTGACGGATGAGGTCACTTGGGACTTCCTTCCAACTGGGCTTCCGGCACGACGTCGGGCACGGTCGTGGGCGTGACGGGCAGGGTGAACATGAACCGGGTTCCGGGCGAGTACGACGTGTCGATCCAGATGGATCCGCCGTGGTGCTCGACGATCTTCTTGCACAACGCGAGCCCGATACCGGTGCCGCTGAAGGCATCACGTCCGTGCAGGCGTTGGAATATGACGAACACCTTGTCCACGAACTCCTCGCCGATGCCGATTCCATTGTCCGAAACACTGAATACCCAGTTCTCGGCCAGTTCACCGGTACCCGGCCGACAGTCGATGACGATCCGGGGCACCACCCCCTCGCAACGGAACTTCACCGCGTTTCCGATCAGGTTCTGCCACAGCATGGTCATGAGTGTGGGATCACCGTCTATCTGCGGTAACGGCTCGTCCGGTCGCTCGATCTCGGCACCCGACTCCCCGACGGAGGTGGCCAGGTTCTTCAGCGCGCTGTCGAGTGCGTCGTCGAGGTTCACCTCGGCATGAGTGGCGTTGAGCCGGCCCACCCGCGAGAACGTCAGCAGATCGTTGATCAGTACCTGCATGCGCTTGGCCCCGTCGACGGCGAAGCCGATGTACTCGGCCCCCCGCTCGTCCAGTTTGTCGCCGTAGCGCTTCTCCAGCAGCTGACAGAACGAGGCAACCTTGCGCAACGGCTCCTGGAGATCATGCGATGCCACGTACGCGAACTGCTCCAGTTCGGCATTGGACCGGCGCAGTTCATCTGCCTGCTGATCGAGGGCATCCTTGGCGGACTGCGACGCGTCGAGTTCTTCGACGACCCGCTGCCGCATGTCCTCGACATCGACGGCGATCGCCCGAATGTCCTTGGGGCCCTGCGGGACGATGCGTTGCGCGAAGTTGCCCTCGGTGATCCGCCGACACGAGGCTGCCAGCGCCGCAAGCGGTCGCGTGACCGCACTGCGCACCAGCACCGTCAACAACACCGCCATGGTGAAGAACGCCGCGATCATCGCTATCACCACGCCGTTGCGCCAGGTCCGGACGTGGTCCAGCTCGTCGACGCTGGCCTGCCTGGCCTGACTGAGGTTGGCGTTCTGCACGTCGAAAAGTTCGCGCAGTCCGTCGAATGCAGCCCTGCCGCGATCTGCGGTGCGGGGGTCGACAACCGCGGGCCGACCCACCTGGACGCCGGCGATGAGCGGCTCTGCATAGTTGGCCCGCCAGGCCGCCGCCGCAGTCTCGATCGAAGCGAGATCGGCCAGCAGGCCGTCGTGGTCGGCCAGGTAACCGCGGATATCCGCTGCCGCAGCCGATTCCGCACCCTGTCCGTCGCCGTAGGGATCGAGGAACCGAGGGTCCGCGGCAATGGCGTATCCACGCACAGCCGTCTCCTGATCCCGCAGCGCCGCCTGCAGTTGATACGCCGCAACCCGGGCGGGCTGAATGTTGTCGATGAGCTCTCGCGACACGGCGTCGGTTCGGGAGACCAGCGCGATGCCTGCGATCGCACCGGTCAGGACGATCACACACATCACCGACACCAGCAGGTTCTGCCAACCTTGCACCGTGAGCTTCATACCGACGAACGCTCCACTCTGATCATCGCGATGTCATCGCTGAGACCGCCGTGCGGCCGCGCGCGGGATTCGACCTCGGCGACCAGTGCACCGACGAAGTCGCGCCCGGGTAGCGCCGCAAGCGAATTGGCCAACTCGAGCAATCCTTCTTCGCCCAGACGGGCGCCGCCGGGGCCAGCGTGTCCCTCGAACAATCCGTCGGTGAGCAGTAGCAGACCGTGCTGTTCTGGCAGTGCCAGTCGGTTGACGGGCCACTCCCTTGCGCCGAGACCCAGCGCCGAACCCGCCTCCGGTTCGATCCACTGCACGGCGTCGGGACCATGCGCGAGCAGGCCGGGGTGACCGGCACGGACCACGTCGTATTCCCCGCTGTCGGGATCGAGCGCCACGCTGAGCAACGTTGCGAAGATCCCCGGACCTGGACGCTCGGTGGTGAGCACGCGGTCCAGTTGACGCATCCGCTCGTTTCCCCGGAGGCCCGCGAATGTCAGTGCACGCCAACCGATGCGCAGCGCCACCCCCAATGCGGCCTCATCCGGTCCATGGCCGGCGACATCGCCCATCATCACGTGCACCGTCCGGTCCGGCGTTTGGACGATGTCGTAGAAATCACCACCCAGCAAGGCGTCGCGACGGCTCGGCAGCGAGTGCGTGACGACCTCGACACCCGGTTCTTCCAACAGCAGTGGCGACGGCAACAGGCCACGCTCCAGGCGCGCGTTCTCCCGTTCCCGCAGTCGGCTCGCGTGCAGGTCCACCGCGGTCAACTCGGCGCGTTTGCGCTCGATGGAGTACACGACGGCCCGCCGCAGCATCTCCGGGTCGACACGGCCTTTCACGAGATAGTCCTGCGCTCCCGAAGCGACCGCCGAGACGCCGAAGTGTTCGTCGTTCAGGCCGGTGAGCACGATGATCGGGATCGCCGGATCAAGCTTGCCCAACCGGTGCAGCGCATCGATGCCGTCCGCGTCGGGAAGGTTCAGGTCGAGCAGCACACAGTCGGGGCGGGACTCGATCAATGACCGCTCCGCAGCCGACATGGACTGCACCCAAGCCAGGTCGATGTCGGCGGTGCCGGCCACGTCGGCGATCTGCTCTTCGACCAACAACGCATCGCCCCGGTCGTCCTCGACCAGCAACAGCGACAATCGCCGCCCTGGAGCGGGACCGGCGAGTGTGGCTGAGGGGTAGGTCTGCTCCGCGCGCATGGGATCACGTCCTTCACTCACTGAGGCCACCCGGTCGCGCTGACCTCTGCTTTAGTGACGACGTTGTTGAGAATACCTAGACGTACGCGTCAATTCCCCGGCAGTCGACCGATTGCGGGCTCGAGATCAGGAGGCTCGCGCCTGCGAGCGCAGCTCCAGCCGGCGCAGCACGTCATCGCCCAGCACCCGCGGATCCTGATCGGACCCGGCCGCGATCAGGGTGACCCCGTCGGCCACCTCGGCCGCCTCGATGTCCGCGATCAGGCCGGCCAGGCCGTCAACTGTCCCGATGTAGCGCACCTGCGCCTCGGGACCGGCCGGCTCGTGCCATCTGTGCGCCGAGCGGTAGGCGGAGCTGAACTCTCCGGCCACCGCGACCGTGACGTCGAGGATCACCGAGACGTCCTCGTCCTCCGACTTGAGACCGGACCGGATCCGGCGCGCCTGCGCCAGGTCGGGCGCGGAGATCCGCGCCGTCGGCGCCCCACCGTCGGTCAGTTCGGTCCACGCCTCGGCATCCGCCACGAATATCCGCACCCCGGCCACGCTAAGTGCAAATAACGCACCTGCACAGAGTTACGTTCAGCCGGAATCCAAGGGACTACCGCGCGTCACGCACCCGAGTCTTGTACAGACTGGCGGCGGTGGTGATGGCCAGCGTCACGATGATCACACCGAGGCTGGCCAGCGTCGGGATCTCCGGGACGTGCACCGGCTCGCCGCCGTTGATGAACGGCAGCTCGTTCTCGTGCAGCGCGTGCAGCACCAGCTTGACGCCGATGAAGGCCAGGATGAACGCCAGTCCCTGCGACAGGTAGACGAGCCGCTTGAGCAGGTCACCGAGCAGGAAGTACAGCTGCCGCAGTCCCATCAGGGCGAACACGTTGGCCGTGAACACCAGGTAGGGCTCCTGGGTGAGGCCGTAGATCGCCGGGATCGAGTCCAGCGCGAACAGCAGATCGGTGGTGCCCAGAGCGACGATCACGAGGAACATCGGCGTCATCAGCCGCTTGCCATTGTCGTGCACCCACAACTTCAAGCCGTCCCACTGGTCCGTGGTACGCAGGTGCTTGCGGGCGAACCGCACCACCCCGTTGTCGCCGTCGTCGTCGTGGTCGGTGTCCCGGACCAGGTTGATCGCGGTGTACACCAGGAACGCGCCGAAGATGTAGAACACCCAGGAGAACTCGTTGATCGCGACCGCGCCGAGCGCGATGAAGATGCCGCGGAAGATCAGCGCCAGGATGATGCCGACCAGCAGGGCCTGCTGCTGGTAGATCCTCGGCACCTTGAAGCTGGCCATGATGATCAAGAAGATGAACAGGTTGTCGACCGACAGGCTGTATTCGGTGAGCCACCCGGCGAAGAACTGCAGCCCGAACTGGTGGCCGTGGAAGTACCAGACCCACACACCGAACGCCACCGCCATGCCGATGTAGATCGACAGGTACGTCGCGGTCTCCCGCGTGGTGGGTTCGTGGGGGCGTCGCCCGATCACGACGACATCGAACAGCAGAACGGCGATCGTCACCGCCAGGGTGATGATCCATTCCAGCTGAGTTACCTGCATCGAGAATCCTCCGGTCGTCAAAACGCCGGAGGTCTCTTCCACCGGCTACCCGCACCGGCCCGCGACACCGATCGATCATTTGACGACCGACGTGATGACGACATCGCAGCGAAGGAATACTCCCCTCCGCCGACCAGTCTGCCTGACGGACCCCACGAATCGAAATCGAACCGGCACGCCGCACCGACCGGCGAGCCGTCTCGACGCGGGCTTAGTAGTTTGTACTCGTGACAGCTGCCGCCAGTGCACACGAGATTCCACCGCAGTACGTGCTATCCCCACTGGCCCCCGAGCCACGCACACTCGTCGACATCCTCAACGACACCGCCAGGCGTTTTCCCGACGCGCCGGCCCTCGATGACGGTTCCGTACAACTCACCTACTCCGAGCTCATCGCCGATGTCGCCGACAGCGTGGCCTGGTTGGCGGCACGCGGTATCGGCCGCGGCGACAAGCTCGGAATCCGGATGCCCTCGGGCAGCTATGCGCTGTATGTGGCAATCCTGTCGGTGCTGGCCTGCGGTGCCGCCTACGTCCCGGTGGACGCCGACGACCCCGACGAACGGGCCGAGCTGGTGTTCGGCGAGGCCAACGTGGTCGGGGTGATCACCGAGGCCGGCCTGGTCCGCGGGCCTGGATCGTCGCGCGGCTGGCGCGCCGCCGAGCCACTCGGGCGCGACGACGCCTGGATCATCTTCACCTCGGGCTCGACCGGTACCCCGAAAGGTGTGGCCGTCACCCACCGCAGCGCCGCCGCATTCGTCGATGCCGAAGCGCGAATGTTCCTGCAGGACAACCCGATTGGCCCTGGCGATCGGGTGTTGGCCGGGCTGTCGGTGGCCTTCGACGCCTCGTGCGAGGAGATGTGGCTGGCCTGGCGGCACGGCGCCTGCCTCGTGCCCGCCCCGCGGTCGTTGGTGCGCAGCGGCATGGATCTGGGCCCGTGGCTGGTGAGCCGCGACATCACCGTGGTGTCCACGGTGCCGACGCTGGCGGCGCTGTGGCCGGCGGAGGCGCTGGAAGCCGTCCGGTTGTTGATCTTCGGTGGCGAGGCCTGCCCACCTGAGCTGGCCGCCCGTTTGGCAGTCGACGGCCGCGAGGTGTGGAACACCTACGGCCCCACCGAGGCGACCGTGGTGGCCTGCGCCGCGCAACTCGACGGCCAGGGACCGGTCAGCATCGGCCTGCCGCTGGCGGGCTGGGACCTGGCGGTGGTGGACAAGGACAGCTTGCCGGTGGCGGTCGGTGAGGTCGGCGAACTCGTGATCGGCGGCGTCGGCCTGGCCCGCTACCTCGATCCGGAGAAGGACGCCGAAAAGTACGCCCCGATGCCGACGCTCGGCTGGAACCGGGCCTACCGCAGTGGCGACCTGGTCCGTCTGGAGAACGACGGCCTGTACTTCCAGGGCCGGGCCGATGACCAGGTGAAGGTCGGCGGCCGCCGCATCGAACTGGGTGAGGTCGACAACGCGCTGGTGCACCTGCCCGGTGTGAGCGGCGGTGCGGCCGCGGTCCGCAAGACCGCCAGCGGCACCCCGTTGCTCGTCGGCTACATCGCCAGTACCGATCCCGACTTCGACCTCGGCGCGGCCCGGGTGGCGCTGTCCGAGTCGCTGCCGGCCGCGCTGGTGCCCCGCCTGGTGCTGCTCGACGAACTCCCGACCCGCACGTCGGGCAAGGTGGACCGCAATGCACTGCCGTGGCCGCCGCCGGGCGGTGCCGATCAGGACGCCCCCGAACTCGACGGCACCATGGGCTGGCTGGCCGGGTTGTGGCGCGACGTTCTCGGTACGGCGGTCGAAGGACCGGAGGCCGACTTCATCGCCCTGGGCGGCGGCTCCCTGTCCGCCGCGCAGTTGGTCGCCGCACTACGCCAGCGCTACCCACTGGTGACCGTCGCCGACCTCTACGACCATCCCCGGCTCGGCTCACTCGCCGGCTATCTCGACGAACTCAAACCCCCGCCGACGATCCAAGCCCGCGAGGTCAAGCCGACCCCGCTGCTGACTCAGGCCGCACAGGTCGCACTGTCGCTGCCGTTGGCCACCCTCACCGGAATGCAGTGGGTGGTCTGGCTGGCACTGCTGAACAACATCGCCGCCATCTCGGGGATCGTGCCGTGGGCGCACCCGCTCAGCTGGTGGTGGGTGCTGGCCGGGTTCCTGCTGTTCGTCACACCACTGGGGCGCATGGGCATCGCGGTGCTGTTCGCCCGGATGCTGCTCGGCGGGCTTGAGCCCGGCACCTACCGCCGCGGCGGCCCGGTCCATCTACGGGTCTGGATCGCCGAGCGACTGGCCGATGCCAGCGGCGCCGAGAACCTGGCCGGGGCACCGTGGATGGTCTACTACGCCCGCGCCCTGGGCAACACCGTCGGCAAGGGCGTCGACATGCACTCGGCGCCGCCGGTCACCGGCATGCTCAAGATCGGTCATCGCGCCTCGGTCGAACCCGAGGTGGACCTCACCGGGCACTGGATCGACGGCGACCTGTTCCACGTCGGGCCCGTGACGATCGGCAACGACGCCACGATCGGCGCCCGCACCACGCTGTTACCCGGGGCCAGCATCGGCAAGAACGCCGATGTCGCGCCCGGCTCGGCAGTGACCGGCAAGGTCAAGAACGGGCAGTTCTGGAAGGGCTCACCCGCGGTGAAATCGGGCAAGGCCCGCCACCCGTGGCCCGATCACCGGCCGGGACGCGCCCCGCTGTGGGTCGGGGTGTACGGGGTGTCCTCGCTGCTGCTGGCCGGCCTGCCGCTGCTGGCCCTGGCCGCGGGCCTCGCGGTGATCGTCTGGGGCATACACGGCACCGCCTCACCGGCCGACGCGCTGCTGCCCGCACTGGCATGGACGCCGGCCGCCGCCGCGGTGGCACTGCTGACCTACGCCGCGCTGACCGTGATCGGGGTGCGCATCCTCTCGGTGCGACTGTCCGAGGGCTACCACCCCGTGCGCAGCCGCGTGGGCTGGCAGCTGTGGACCACCGAACGCCTGATGGACGCCGCCCGCAACTACCTTTTCCCGATCTACGCCAGCCTGCTCACGCCGTGGTGGCTGCGCCTGCTCGGCGCGAAAGTCGGCAAGGACACCGAGATCTCGACCGCCCTGTTCACCCCGAAGTTCACCGAGGTGCAGGACGGCGCGTTCCTCGCCGACGACACCATGGTGGCGTCCTACGAGCTGGGCGGCGGCTGGATCCACGTTGCCAAGGCGACGATCGGCAAGCGCGCCTTCCTCGGCAACTCCGGTATCACGCAGCCGGGCCGCAAGGTGCCCAATGACGGCCTGGTGGCCGTCCTGTCGGCCACTCCGCACAAGGCCAAGGCCGGCTCGTCGTGGCTGGGCAGCCCGCCGGTCCGGTTGCGCCGCAACGCCACCGCCGCCGACGCGCTCCGCACGTTCCACCCGTCTACCCGGCTCAAGATCATGCGCTCGGCAGTGGAGACCTGCCGGTTGATACCCGTGATCGTCACCTTCGCGATCGGCGTCGCGGTGCTGGGGGCGATGCAGGCCGTGACGATCCGGTTCGGTTTCCTGTGGACGGCGCTGACCGGGGGTCTGGTCCTGCTCGCCGCCGGCCTGCTGGCCGGGACCATCGCCGTGATCGCAAAGTGGTTGGTGGTCGGCCGGATTCGCGCGGTCGAGCATCCCTTGTGGTCGTCGTTCGTCTGGCGCAACGAGGTGTCGGACACCTTCGTCGAAACCGTCGCCGCACCGTGGTTCGCCCGGGCCGCCAGCGGCACCCCGGTGATGAACCTGTGGCTGCGCGGACTGGGCGCCTCGATCGGGCGCGGCGTGTGGTGCGAAACCTACTGGCTGCCCGAAGCCGATCTGGTGGCGCTGGGGACGGCGTCGACCGTCAACCGCGGCTGCGTGGTGCAGACCCACCTGTTCCACGATCGCATCATGCGATTGGACAGCGTTGTGCTCGAAAAAGGTTCGACGCTGGGACCGCACTGTGTGGCGTTGCCCGCGGCCCGCCTGGGCGCCGGCGCCACGGTCGGGCCGGGGTCGCTGGTGATGCGGGGCGACGAGGTACCACCGTCGACGCGCTGGCAGGGCAACCCGATCGCACCGTGGAACATGTTCGGTAAGAAACGCGGGGGCGACAAGGCCCCCGACAAAAACGCGGACAAGACTGCGAAGAAGACAGAAGACCCGGCCGCGTGACCCGATCGAAGAAAGCCGCAAAGAAGTTGGTACCCCAACCCGTGATCGACCCGTATCTGCCGCGCAACGGCAACTTCGGGTACCGGGTGTCGCGCTACGAACTCGACCTGGAATACAAGGTCGCGATCAACCGGCTGGCCGGGACCGTCACCATCACCGCGGTGACCTTGGCCGCGGTGCGCAACTTCACCCTCGACCTGTCCGACGCCCTTACGGTGTCGCGGGTCTCGGTGAACGGCCGCCGCCCCGCCCAGTACCGATGTTCGGGTGGGAAGCTGTCGATCACGCTGCCCACGGCACTGCCGGCCGGCGCCGCGATGACCGTCGTCATCCGCTACAACGGAACCCCGCGCCCCATCGAATCCTTCTGGGGTGACGTCGGTTTCGAGGAACTGTCGAACGGCGCCCTGGTGGCCGGCCAACCCAACGGGGCGGCCTCCTGGTTCCCGTGCGACGACCATCCGAGTTCGAAGGCCAGCTACCGGATCCAGATCAGCACCGACAGCCCCTACTACGCCCTGGCCAACGGCGAGTTGATCTCCCGAAAGGCCCGCGCCGGGCACACCGTGTGGACCTACGAGCAGGCCGAACCCACATCGACCTACCTGATCACCCTGCAGATCGGCCAGTACGAGAACCACCGGCTGACCAAGACACCGGTACCGATGCACGCAGTGCTGCCTGCCCGGTTGCGCCGCAATTTCGAGCACGACTTCCAAGACCAGCCGCAGATGATGAAGCTCTTCATCAAGATGTTCGGCCCCTATCCGCTGGCCAGCGGCTACACCGTGGTGGTCACCGAGGACGATCTCGAGATCCCGTTGGAGGCCCAGGGCATCTCGATCTTCGGCGCCAACCACTGCGACGGGCACCGCGGCGCCGAACGGCTGATCGCCCACGAACTGGCCCACCAGTGGTTCGGCAACTCGGTGACGGCGCGACGCTGGCGCGACATCTGGCTGCACGAGGGATTCGCCTGCTACGCGGAGTGGCTGTGGTCCGAACACAGCGGCGGGCATACCGCCGCGGAGTGGGCCGAGCACTATTACGAACGGCTGCGCGACAAGCCCCAGGATCTGCTGCTTTCCGATCCCGGGCCCGAGGACATGTTCGACGACCGGGTCTACAAACGCGGCGCACTGACCCTGCACGCGTTGCGCACCCTGATCGGTGACCGCAATTTCTTTGCGCTACTGAGGGATTGGACAGCCCGCTACCGTCACAGCACGGCGTTCACCGACGATTTCACCGGGCTGGCCGCCGGCTACACCGACGAGCCGCTGCAGCCGCTGTGGCAGGCGTGGCTGTATTCGAAAGAGCTGCCAGACCTGTGACCGATGGCGGCGCCGCCCCAGCAACTGGACCGATAACGCGCAGCAGCGTCGCCCGCGTCGGGCTGGCGACGGCGATCAGCGCACTGTGCGGCTATGCCGTGCTGTATCTGGCCGCCCGCGACCTCGAGCCGGCAGGCTTCTCGATCTTCAGTGTGTTCTGGGGCGCGTTCGGCCTGGTGACCGGCGCCGCCAACGGGCTGTTGCAGGAGGCCACCCGCGAAGTCCGCTCTGCACGTCACCGTGACCTCTCCGGAAGCCCCAGCACCCACCCGATGCGGATCGCGGGGCTGGTCGGCATCGTCGCGGCCATGGTGATCGCGCTCAGCTCACCGCTGTGGAGCTCGCACGTATTCGCCGAGTCCCGGGCGCTGAGTGTGGTGCTGCTCAGCGTCGGACTGGCCGGATTCTGCCTGCACGCCACCCTGCTCGGCATGCTCGCCGGAGTGAACCGCTGGACCGAGTACGGGGCCCTGATGGTCACCGACGCCGGAATCCGGGTGGCTGTCGCGGCCGCCACGTTCGTTCTCGGCTGGGGCCTGGCCGGATTCCTGTGGGCCACCGTGGCCGGCGCGGTGGCCTGGCTGATCATGCTGATCGCGGCACCGGCGGCGCGCCTGGCCGCCGGCCTGCTCACCGCGGGCAGTCCCGCGACGTTCCTGCGCGGGGCGGCCCACTCGATCGCTGCGGCCGGCGCCAGCGCGATCCTGGTGATGGGATTCCCGGTGCTGCTCAAGGCCACCTCCGGTGACCTGGGTGCGGCCGGCGGTGTGGTGATCCTGGCCGTGACGCTGACACGCGCACCGCTGCTGGTTCCGCTCACCGCGATGCAGGGCAACCTGATCGCGCACTTCGTCGACCAACGCGACAAGCGGCTGCGGGCATTGCTGGCCCCCGCCGCCGCCGTGGCCGCGCTGGGTGCCGTGGGTGTGACCGCGGCCGGACTGCTGGGGCCGTGGCTGCTGCGGGTGGGATTCGGCGACGAGTACCGGGCGGGCGGACCCCTGCTGGCCTGGCTGACCGCCGCCGCTGTCGCCATCGCCATGCTCACGCTGACCGGCGCCGCGACGGTCGCAGCCGCCCTGCACCGGGCCTACGCACTGGGCTGGATCATCGCCACTGTCGCGGCCGTGGCGCTGCTGCTGCTGCCAGTCGGGCTGGAGACCCGGACCGTCATCGCACTGCTGTGCGGACCGCTGGTGGGCATCGCGGTTCACCTGGGCGCGCTGGCGCGCGCGACGCTGGCACGAAACGGAGCGGCTCCGGCCGCGACATAAGGCCGGAGTGTAGTTTGGTGCCCATCGACATGCGCTTTCACGACATTTGGATCATCATCCCCGCCTTCAACGAGGCGAGCATCATCGGCGACGTCATCTCGGACGTGCGCTCGGTTTTCCCTAACGTGGTGTGTGTCGACGACGGGAGCCGCGACGGCACGGCCGACCTGGCCGTGCGGGCCGGCGCGCACGTCGTCCCCCATCCGGTGAACCTCGGTCAGGGCGCGGCGATCCAGACCGGCGTCGAATACGCGCGCAGCCGGCCAGGGGCCCGGGTGTTCGCCACGTTCGATGCCGATGGTCAGCACCAGGTCAAGGACGTGGTGCGAATGATCGACCGGCTCGACACCGACGGCGCCGATCTTGTGGTGGGCACCCGGTTCGCCAATCCGGACGCCCATGCGGTGACGCACACCCCGCCGTTGAAGCGGATCATCCTGCGTGCGGCGGCATTCCTGAGCCCACAGAGCCGCGCCTTCGGGCTCACCGACGCGCACAACGGACTGCGGGTGTTCAACAAGCTGGTCGCCGACGAACTCAACCTCACGATGAACGGCATGAGCCACGCCGGCGAGTTCATCTCGCTGGCCTACGAAAGCCGTTGGCGCGTAGTCGAGGAACCGGTCGAGATCCTCTACACCGACTACTCGAAGTCGAAGGGGCAACCACTGCTCAACGGGGTGAACATCGTCTTCGACGGGTTGTTACGCAGGAGGATGTCCCGGTGAACTGGATTCAGGCACTGCTGATCGTCGCGGTGCTGGTGCTGTTGGCGTACCTGCTGGGGTCACGGCGCAGCGCACGGTCCAAGGCGTGGGTGAAGGTCGGTTTCGTGTTGTTCGTGGCAGCCGGCATCTACGCGATCCTGCGCCCCGACGACACCACCGTGGTGGCGAATTGGCTTGGCGTGGACCGCGGTACGGACCTGATGGAGTACATGCTCATCATCGCGTTCGTTTTCGTCACGCTGTCAACGTATTTGCGCATCAAGGATCTCGAGCTGCGCTACGCCCGGCTGGCCCGCGCCGTAGCGCTGCAGAACGTGCGGGTGCCTGCCCCCTCAGAAGATGAGTGACGAGGCATCCGACACCACCGACGACCCAGCGTCGCTGAATGCACTGCTGGCTGTTGCGGCCGAGCGCCAAAGCGAAGGCGATCTGCGCGGGGCACTGCGCAGCGCCATCGAGGTTCACGAAGCCCGGCGCACCACCCTGGGCAACGATCATCCGGACACGCTCGCTGTGGCGTGGCTCGTGGTCAGCTGGCGATACGACCTCGGCGAAGCCGGGGCCGTCGAAGCCATCCGTGACCTGCTCCCGACCATGGAGCGCGTCCTCGGTGCCGAGCACCGCGATACGTTGTGGGCGCGGCACACCCTGGCCGCAATCGACGACGGCGCAACAGATCCGGCCGATCGCCTGCTGCGATGGGTTCACCTGTGCGGTGCCGACACTCGCGCTTTCGGTGCACGCCACCCACTGACGCTGGCCGCGGCATACGGGGCGGCGTTGGCTCGTCGCGATCTCGGCGATCCCTACGGTGCGAGCATGGAGGCGCTGGTAGTGCACCAGCACCGAGTCCGCCTCCTCGGTGAGCACCACCCCGAAACGTTGGCGGCGCGACTGGCGCAAGTGAGCTGGCACGGTGAGGCGATGGGGGTTACCGCGAAGACCCTCACCGACCTCGACGACCTGATCCCGGTGCTGGAGAAAGCGCTCGGTCACGACGATCCCACCACGTTGACCGCCCGGTATACCCGAACGCTGTGGATCCCGGAATCAGCTGACAACACGATGGAGCGCATTTCGGAATGGGAGGTCCTCGCAGAGGATCTCGCCCGCGGACGAGGCGATGCGGATCCATTGACCCTATCGGCTCTGGACAGGCGGGCCGCAGCACGCATGGAGTGGCAAGACCTGCTGGAGGCGACCCGCGATATCGCCTACAGCCTGGAGCTTCAAGAGCAGAGCGACGACCCACACTGCCCCGACGCCGAGAGCAGGGCGGCTGATGCCGCAGACGAGGAAGAGTCCGATCAAGCACACTACTTCGAATGCGTTGTGACGGCGAAAAGGGCGTTGTCGCTGTGCGTCCGGGGCGCCGGTAACGATGCACACCAGACGTTGCTGTGGCGCTACTACCTCGCATGGTGCCTGTGGGCCGGACACGAATTCGCTTCGGCCGGTCAGCGGGCCCGACGGCTGGTCGAGGACAGCACGATCATCGTCGGGGAGGACCATCCATTGACCGAGGCAGCGCGGATCTTGTTGTCCGTCAGTGACACCCAGGCATGGAATGGACTCTCACCGTTCTGGGACGGCAGCGACGCCTCTGAACTGACCGGAAGTTAGCGACTGAGCAAACTCCGCCAACATGGCGATCCGGGCGTCCTCGAGTTCCGGCATCGGCAGCACGCGGCGCACCATCGCGGCGCCGTCGAACGTGTTGATCACGATGGTCAGCAGTACGGCGAAGACATCCTCGGGGATCTGGTCCATGCCGGGCCCGTGCTTGGCGGTTTCGTAGATGTTGTGGATGTACTCGGTAAGCACCGCCTGGAGCGGGCCCCGCAGCTTTTCGTCAGTGCGCGCCGCCATCAGCAGTTCGTGCCACACGGTATTGGTTTCACTGCCGGCGATGTCGCGCAGGATCGCCAGCGCCGCCGGCAGCGCCGGCTGCTCGGCGGCGATATCCGCACCCAGCTTGCTGCCCAACTCCACCTGCCGGCGCGCCACCTCCCGCGCCGTGGCCGCCATGAAGTCGCTCATCGTCGGGAAATGCCGGAACAGCGCGCCGTCGGAAACCTTGGCCCGCTTGGCGATCACCGCCGCCGAGGCCTTGGCGTAACCGACCTCGATGATGGTGTCGATGGCGGCGTCGAGTAGCCGTGCGACGGTCTCCTCACGGCGCTGCTGCTGGGTTCTGGCCATCTCTATACGGGCGTGCGGTCCAGTTGCTCGGCACCGGCCCTCAGGTACCGGCCCGACTTAACCGATTCGCCGTAGCCGTCCCGGAACTGACCGTTGCGGAACACCACAGCACCGTTGACGGCGGTGGCGATGACGGCGTCGTCGCTGCGGTTCACCATGCGGCTCAGCCCGCCGTAGAACGGGACCGGCTCCTCGTGATACGCCTCGACCGTGTCATTGAGGCCGGCCGGGTCGATCACCACGAAGTCGGCCCGGTCGCCTTGGCGCAGAGTTCCGGCCGGGACGCCGAACCAGTCGGCCACCTCGCCGGTCAGCCGGTGGACGGCATGCTCGGTGGTCATGAACGGCCTGCCCGCCAAGTGGGCGTCGCGTACCCGCTTGAGCAGCTTCACCGGGTAGTTGTAGAACGCCATGTTGCGCAGATGCGCACCGGCATCCGAGAAACCCATGTGCACCGACGGTTCCTTGGCCAGCTTGTCCAGGAACTTCGGGCGGTTGTTGGCCACGATGGTCGTCCAGCGAACGTTGCGCTCACCGTTGTCGACCAGGACGTCGAGGAACGCATCGAGCGGGTGGATGCCGCGCTCGTCGGCGATCTGGCCGAAGCTCTTGCCGATCAGCGACCGGTCGGGGCATTCGACGATCGTGGCGTCGTGGAAGTCGCGGTGCCACAAGGTCGGTCCGAGCACACGCCGGTCGAAGGACTTGCGGAACCGGCGGCGGTATTCGGGGTCGGCGAGCAGCTTGTTGCGCTCGAACTGGTCTTTGAGATGCAGCGCGGCCGTTCCGGCGCCGAATTCCTCGAACACCGGCAGATCGATTCCGTCCGAATACAATTCGAACGGCACCGGCAGATGCTGGAACCGCACCTTGGCGCCCAGGATCCGGTTGAGCAGGCGGACGCCGGGCCCCAGCACCCGCACCGCGCCGGGCGAGGACTTGGCGTCGGCGGACACCAGCAGGCTCATCCGCACATCCCGGCGCCGGCCGAACTGGCCGCTGCTCTCCAGGAAGAAGTTCAGTGCCTCATGGACTTTCGCCACATTCGGCGCGCTCTGCAGCATCCGTCCGCGCTTGCGCAGGACCTTGATCAGGCGTCGACGCTCACGCCAGGTCGCGAACGTCGACGGCAATGCGCGGGAGCGGAACCGGTCACCGTCGAGCTTGTCGATTGCCGCGTCCATCCCGGACAGGCCGAGCATGCCCGCCTCGAGGGCCTCGTCGAGCTTGGCCGCCATGGTCTCCAGCTCGGCATCGGTCGGGGTGACACCACGGGTGGTGGCCCGATCCAGCCCGAGCACCGAGGCCCGCAGATCCGAATGTCCCAGCAGCGACGCGATATTCGGGCCCAGCGGCAACTCGTCGATGGCCTTCACATACTCGGCCGGACCTGACCAGGTCTTGTGCTGCTCCAACGCACCCAGCACGAACTGACGCGGAACCGCTTCGACGCGACTGAACAGGTCGGCGGCGTCCTCGGTGTCGGCGTACACCGTCGACAGCGAGCACATGCCGAGCAGCACGGTGGTCACCCCGTGCCGCACCGATTCCCGCAGACCCGGATCGAGCAGCACCTCGGCGTCGTAGTGCGTGTGCACGTCGACGAAGCCGGGCAGCACCCATTTACCGCCGGCGTTGATGACGTCGGGACAATCGGTCTCGTCGAGCGGGGTGGCGGACACCGTGACCACTACCCCGTCGCGAATCCCCAGCGTACGGACCTGCGGCGGGGCGCCGGTGCCGTCGAACCACAAGCCGTTGCGAACGATGACGTCGTAGGACATGACGCAACGCTAAACGAGAAAGTGAGTACTCACAATCTTTTAGCGAGAATTACTCCGGAAGTATTCGACCGTCTTGGGGATACCCGCGGCCAGATCCACCTGCGGCCGCCAGCCCAGCACATCCCTGGCCCGGCTGATGTCGAGCTGGGAACGACGCAGGTCACCGAGCCGCGGCGGGTGCATCTCCGGTTCGTCTGCGGCACCGACGGCCAGCGCGATCGCGGTGTGCATCTCGCGGGTCGAGGTCTCCACGCCCGTACCGACGTTGAACCGTTGACCGCCGCCGTCCGCCCCGGACGCCTTGACGAAGGCGTCGACCACGTCGTCGACATACACGTAATCGCGGGTGTCGGAGCCGTCGCCGAAGATCTTGGTGGGCCGCCCGGCCAGCAGGGCCTGGGCGAAGATCGCCACCACTCCGGCCTCACCGTGCGGGTCCTGACGCGGGCCGTAGACGTTGGCCGGGGCGATGTGTGAGCAGTCCAGGTTGTACAGATTGCGGAACATGTTGAAGTAGACCTCGCCGGCCACCTTGCTCGCCGCGTACGGCGAGGCCGGATTCGTCGGGGTGTCCTCGCTCGTCGGATACGACGGAGGAGTGCCGTACACCGAGCCGCCCGACGACGTATGCACCACCTTGCGCACTCCCGACTGCCGGGCCGCCTCGGCCAACCGCACCACGCCCACCACATTCACCGTGGAATCCAGCTGGGGATCGTCCACCGAACGCTTCACCGAGATCTGGGCGCCCAGGTGGAAGATCACCTCGGGCTGAGTGTCCTTGAACAGGCCCAGCAGATCCGCGTCGACGATGTCGGCTTTGACGAACTCGAAGTTGTCGCTGTTGTCGGCACTGCTCAGGTTCTCTGCCCGCCCCGAGCTCAGGTCGTCGAGCCCGACGACGCTGTGCCCGTCCGCCAGCAGTCGGTCGACCAGCGTCGATCCGATGAAACCTGCCGCTCCTGTCACCAGTGTTCGCACGGGCTCACCATACCGACGGCAGATGTACCCCCGCTGGGTCCGTACAGTCGGCAAGAGTGAACAAGGTCGCCCGCATCGCCGCTGCGCTGATCGCGCTGCATCTGGTGGTCCGGGCGATACTCGCATTCGGGGGCTATTTCTACTGGGACGATCTGATCCTGATCGGCCGGGCCGGGACCCAGAATCTGCTGTCGCCGTCCTTCCTGTTCGACGATCACGACGGCCACGTCATGCCCGCGGCGTTCCTGGTGTCGGGCGCCGTGACCCGGGTCGCGCCGTTCTCCTGGGTGCTGGCTGCCGTGAGCCTGGTCGTGATGCAGCTGCTGGCCTCGCTGGCGTTGCTGCGGGCACTGTGGGTGATCCTGGGCTGGCGGCCGGTAATGCTCATCCCGCTGACCTTTGCGTTGTTCACGCCGCTGGCGTTGCCCGGATTCGCATGGTGGGCGGCGGGGCTGAACACACTTCCCATGCAGGCCGCGCTGGCCTGGGTGGTCGGTGAGGCCGTGCTGCTCGTGCGGACCGGTAATCCCCGCCATGCCGTCACCGGGATTCTGGTGTTCCTCGGCGGACTGCTGTTCTTCGAGAAGGCCGCGGTGATCCCGTTCGTGGCGTTCGCGGTCGTCGCTCTCTTGGGGTACGTCACGGGGACCTTCGGCCTGCGCGACGTGTGGCGACGCGGTCTTCAGCTGTGGGTCGGGTGCCTGGCCCTGACCGTGGCCTGGATCGGGGTGTACCTCGTCGTCGTCGATCAGAAGCGGTGGAGCTTCGATCTGGGGATGACGTGGGACCTGCTGAGCCGCTCATTTACCCACGGCATCGTCCCCGGGATCGTGGGCGGGCCGTGGTCCTGGCAACGCTGGGCACCCGCCTCACCGTGGGCCACCCCGCCCGTCTCGGTGATGGTGCTGGGCTGGGTGGTGCTCGTTGTCGCCCTTGCGGTGGTGTTGGTGCGCAAGACCCGCATCTGGCCGGTATTGGTTGTTGCCCTCGGTTACGCCGTCGCATGCCAGATCCCGATCTATCTGATGCGCTCGTCGCGGTTCACCGCATTGGAGTTGGCGCAGACGCTGCGCTACCTGCCGGACCTCGTGGTGGTGCTGGCGCTGTTGGCGGCCGTGGGATTCTGTGCGCCGAACCGGGAATCCTCTCGTGTGCTTTCGGCGTCACCGGCGCGCACCGCCGTATGTGTCAGTGTCGCCGCGCTTTTCGTGGCGAGCAGCCTGTATTCGACCTTCACTTTCTTGAAGGTGTGGCAAGACAACCCCGTGCCCGCCTATCTGAACAATGCGCGCGCTTCGCTGGCGTCCACCTCATCGGCTGCCCCGCTGCTCGACCAAGAGGTCGATCCGCTGATCCTGCAACGCGTCGCCGCTCCGGAGAACCTGGCCAGCCACATGTTCGCACTCGCCTCGCCGCGGCCCGAGTTCTCCTCGGCGACAACCGATCTGCGGATGTTCGACCGGACCGGGAGACTGTTGCCGGCGAAAGTGACATGGGTACGCACCATTGTCGAGGGCCCCGCACCCAAGTGCGGCTTCCTGGTCCAGCCCGACGAACCCGTCGTCATGCCACTCGACGGGCCCCTGCTGCCGGCCGATTGGACCGCCGAGATCAACTACCTGGCCAACAGCGACGGTTCCCTGACCATGGCCCTGGCCGAAGGACCTGAAGTGAAGGTGCCGGTACGGCCCGGTCTCAACCGGGTGTTCGTCCGACTCCCTGGCGCCGGGCAGTCCATTTCCGTGCAGGCCAACACCGCCGCGCTGTCGGTCTGCATCTCCCCCGGACCCGTGGGATTCCTGGCACCGAAGTAGATCAGCTGCTGAGATACTGACGGTTGACTGTCGGGATTCTGCTGGGGGGACGTTCTGTGAGCAGACTGCAATGACAACGCTGCTCCGCTGGACACTCGTGCCTCGATCAACTCGGCCTCAGAGCGCGCGCATACCTACGAGGTCGCATTTGCGAAAGCCGCAGTGGCCAAACCGATATTGGCCGACCGAGCGGCACGACAGACTGACCTGCTTCGCGCCGCTGCCTTGCACAGTCTGGTTGCCACCGGGGCCCAGTCGGCGAAGAAGGTGGTCGGCACGGTGATCCGCCAACTAGCCATCTCAGCATTGGTCGCCTGCCTGCTCGCTGGTTGTGGGCTTTTCGGCGGCGGCGCGACCCGCCATGACGACCGCTTCGCGCGGCCCGATCATCCGAAGAACTCACCGTCCGGGCAATATGCGGTGGCGGTCGACATGGGACCGAATCAGAACGGTGTCGACACCTGGGTGGCAGTGATCCGGGACAACGCAACGGGCGCCGAAGTGTTCCGCGACTCGTACGCCTACAGCAGCCGCCACGGCGTCGGCATCACCTGGCTGTCCTCCGGCGACCAACTATGGTTGCTCTCCAGCGATGTCGGTACTGCCCACGTCGACCGGAAACCCGACGGGACCTGGATCAAGACCGGCATCTATCCGGAAACAGTCGGCGACATCCCCGAAGAGATCAAAGCTGCCGGTGGCTGAGGCTCGCATGCCCGCACACGAGCGATCCCCAGCTACCTCCATCGGACCCCAGAAGGGATCTGCAGTGTGACGCCACAACGAGTAGTGGCAGCAATCCTCGTATGCCTGACTTTCGTTGTCTCCGCGTGCAACCCGACCGGTGACGCTCCTAGCGGCGACACAACTTCCGACCAGATCCGCCACGATCTCGAACCCCTCACGAAACGCTTCCCGGCGATCGGCCACCCCATCTCGGCCACCTGGATGGGCGGCACCCTCGGTGTCCAACCAGATGGCCGGGCAACGGTTCCCGGGCCATCGGACTACTGGATCGAAGCGATCATCGAACTCGAACCGGCCACGGCAGATGCGCTGCGGTCGAAGTACGTCCCCACCGCAACAGCTGAGGCCCCAGAGCTCACAGAGAAGCTGCAAAAGGATGTGCCAGGCGGCCCCTTCCTCACCGGCCCAGCATTGGATACCGCACTCAGCAACGATGACTGGCGGTCGACCGCCTATCTCCACAGCGGATCGAACACACTCGTGATGCGATCGGTCGACGACTGATTCGGAGCGCGTGCCAAGCTGGCAGGCATGACTGACGTACGCGAACAGGGTCTGCGGGTCCTCCAGGAGATGGTGCCGCATCTGCCGGCAGACGTTGTGGAGCCCGACGGCAGCTTCGGCGACGAGCTGATGGGCATCGGCGTCGACAATGTCTTCGGCCGGTTGTGGAGTCGCGAGGGCCTGAGCCGGCGTGACCGCAGCCTGGTCACCATGGGCATCTTGATCGCCCTGCGGGCCACCGATGAGTTCGAGTCGCACGTCAGGATTGGGCTGCGAAACGGCCTCACCGAGGACGAGATCGCCGAAGTCATCTACCACGCCAGCGGTTATGCGGGATTCCCCGCTGCGAATACCGCCCGCAACGTGGCGCGTGAAGCGCTGGCCAAGGACTAGAAGACCCGGCTGCCCGTCTTCGACAGCTCGAAGCCGTGGTCACCGATCACGCACACCGTGCTCACGTCGGTGACGGCGCACGTCCCGGTGTCGGGGTAGACAAGCTTGCTGCCCGCGGGAAGCAGCTTGTAGTCAGCGGGGTCAACCGTGCGGTCACGCGGCTCTTTGTAGTCCGTGTACTTCTCCATGTTGGCCAGATCCCCGGTGGAGAATTTTGCCGGATCGAGTTGCATGGCCGCGAAAACGCTGACGAAGTTGCTCGTGGTACCGGGCAGCGCACCCCAGCAGGTGGCTTGCTTCATTGGTGGATTGGCACGGCCGGTGTAGGTGATCCGGCAGCGGTATCCGCCCGGGGTGACGAACTGCGCGCCGTTCGTCGTCGGATAGTTGTAATACGTGTTGTAGGGGTGAACATCCACCGCGGTGTAACCACCGAGATCCGGGATCTGCCCCGGATCGGCCCCGGCCACCGGCGATGTCAGTGAAACCGCTGCCAGGAAGGCCGCCCCCACCACGATCCGTGCCATGCGGTGAGCCTATCGGCCCGGCGGGAACACCGAACGCAGCATTTTCACGTCACCCTGGAAAGCTCCGTCGGCGAGGGCCTGGTCCACGGTGATCGCTCCGACCGCAAGTCCTACGACACTGTCGGGCGAGGCGGTGAGGACCGCACCGGGCCGATCGTTCGGGACGAAGGCACTCGGACCGGTCTCATCGATGCGCAAGGTCATCAGAAAGCCGTCGGTCTCGATCCCGAGTTCGACGGCCGGGGTGGCCGTGACGCCGAGAAGTAGGGCAGGCAGGGCGAGGGTGAGCCAGCGAGGCCGGAACTCATCTTCGCCACGCCCCGTCGCCAGCAGCGGAACGCCCCACCTTCCGAGCGCCTCCATCGGCTCGCGGAGCGCCGCACCCCAGGGCGTGAGTCCGTAGACGACCCCGGTGTCGTCGAGGCGTCGTTCGACGATTCCGTTCGTCTCCATGGTGCGAAGCCGCTCCGCCAGGAGATTGGTGGCGATCCCTGCGAGCGAGGCCTTCAACTCGCCGTACCGCATCGCACCGGGAAGCAACTCCCGCACGATCAGCAGCGTCCAGCGGTCACCCACAACATCCAGCGACCGAGCGAGACCGCAGAACTGCCCGTAGGAGCGGGAAACCTTCCCGGTTTGATTGATATTTTCAACCATACTTGATTTTATCAATCACATTGGGAGGATGTCGGACGAGGAGGGGTGATTTCGCATGGCGTTGAGCATCAGTTGGTTGGCAGTAGTCGTGGCCACCGCGGTCGGGATGGCGATCGCGTGGGTCTGGTACAGCGATTGGGGCCTGGTCGGCAGCGCCTGGCGAAAGCTGACCGGGGTGACCAAGGAGGACTCGGAGCGAGTGGGCAAGCGCCCCTTCGTCGTTCTACTGGTGTCGCTACTCGTGACGGCGATCGCGCTCACCGCCGCCTGCTCTATTACCTTCGGGTTCTTCGGCAGTGATTCCCTCTGGCTCGCCCTGGCGGTCGGAGCTGCGGCCTGGCTCGGGCTGTCGCTGTCTACGTTGGCGCAGCACAACGCTTTCGAGTTGAAGCCGGCACGGCTCACCGTGATCAACAGCGCGTATCAACTGGCGTTGTTCATCGGCATGACTCTGGTCATCGGCCTGCTGGCGTAGGCCCCGCCTCACGGCCCTAGCAGCGCCAACGGAATCACCGCCACGCCATCTGGCCGTCGGTACGCGAATTGTCCGGTGTTCACGACGATCCGCTCCACCAACCGGTCACCGATCTGCCCCTTGAGCCAGTTGAGATGGCGTACGTCCTTGTCGTCGACGGTTGGCGCCAGCTTCACTTCGATCGCGATCACTCTCATCCCCGGCCCTTCGACGATCAAATCGATCTCGTGGTCGCCGTTTTGAGTGCGAAGGTGCCCGACCGTTGCTTCGACAGCTTCCGCGTATACCCTAATCGACTGCGCGACAAGAGATTCGAACAGCGCTCCGAGCCACATGCCGGCCGGCCCCGGAGCGGTCATCCCACCGAGCAATGCATCGACGTCGACGCCGAACAACGCTGCCGCAAGTGCTGGGTCTACAAGGTGATGCTTGGGAGTCTTCGTCAGCCGCTTGAGCGGGGTGAAGGACGGAATCCATGGACTGATCGGGTCAAGAATGAACAGTCGTTGCAGGTGTTCACGGTATTGGGCGACGGTCTGCCTGGCAGGCTTATCAGACTCGCCCGGCGTAGCGGAATCGAGGATCACGCTGTAAGCCGCATCCGTCGACGTTGCCGCCCCGTACGCCGCGAGCCAAGCCCGCAACGCAGCAGGTTGACGGACTGCCATCCCGTTCTCGGGAAGTTCGCGCTCAACGATTCGGCTCAAGTATCCGTTGAGCTGCGCACGCCGGACCCGCGGAGGTAGATCCCGAATCCCCGGGAATCCAGAGCGCACAATTTCTTCGGCATAATCGGGCAAGGCAACGTCGGTCTGCCCTTCAACCAGCCTCTGGCGGCCGCCCAGTAGGGAACGAAGCGATACCGCCGTGCTGGTCAGGCCTCGCTCGGAAACGGACATCGGCCGCATGATCACGCTGAGGATGCGGCCCGCACCGGAATGGATCCTGGTGCCTGCCGCTACCTGCGCCGATCCCGTTAACAGAAATCTCCCACCTTCCGGCGACTGATCGACGCCACGGCGGACTCGGTCCCATATCGACGGGAGTAGCTGCCATTCATCGATGAGAATCGGCGGAGTCAGCCGATCGATCAGTCCGAGGTCAGCCGCCAGTGCCGATCGCTGCCCATCGTCATCCAGTTTCAGGGTCGACGTGGCTCGCTGGGCCGCGGTGGCCGTCTTCCCCACTCCCTTGGCGCCCTCCAGTGCGATGGCGGCGGTGTACGGAAACAGATCGTCGAGGAGCTGGTCAACCAACCTCGGTCGATATGCCACGAAGCGAATCTAACAAATCACAGGGTATGCATCTAACAAATCGCAGCAATTCGACCTAACAGATCGCAGCATAGTCAGCGTTCGCGGTGTGGAAAACGCCGACCGGCGACTAGATGAAAAGCCAGGTGAATGTATGCCGTCGGCCTGCCGGAGCAGAAAGGGACGGTCCACCAGAGCCGACTAAAAAAAGCGTGGAGCCACCCAGGGGAATCGAACCCCTGACCTATTCATTACGAGTGAATTGCTCTACCGACTGAGCTAGGGTGGCGCACCCGGGCGAACCGGGCGGCACCACTTTACGGCAGACGCTGCCCAGGACCCAACTCACCCACGTAGCGCCTGCCCGACGGTCGCCACCATGGCGTCGACGGCGAACTTCGGCTTGACGTTGACGGCCAGCGCTTCACGGCATTCCAGCACCGCCTCAATACAGCGCAGCAGCCGGTCGGGTGGCACGTGGGCGGCCATGGCCTCCACCTTCTCGGCCATGTCCGGGTGGTTCGCCGTGACTCCGCCGGCGCCCGACGACACCAGCAGGGCATCGCGGAAGTAGGTGGCCAGGTCGATCAGGGCCCGATCCAGCGCATCGCGGGAGGCGCGGGTCTGCCGTGACTTCTGCCGTCGCTCGAGCTCCTTGAGCGCACCGGCAGTCCCGCGGGTGGTGGCAGCGGTACCTTTTCCGGTCCCACCCGCCCCGAGTGCGGTCTTGAGCTCCTCGGTCTCGGTCTCGTTGCGCCCCGCGGTCAACGCCAGTGCCTCGGACTCGGCGACGGCCACCATCTCCTCGGCCGCCGCGAACGCCCGCGCCGGCGTCGCCGCGTCGCGGGCCAGCCCGAGCGCCCGTTTCCGGCGGTCCCTGGCCTCGGGATCGGTCGCCAGCCGCCGGGCCCGCCCCACATGGCCGCCGCTGACGGATGCCGCCCAGCGTGCGTCGGCCTCGGGCAGCCCGTCACCGGAGATCAGCACGTCGGCGATGGCATCCACCGACGGCGTGGTCAGCGCCACGTGCCGGCACCGGGAACGCAGCGTGATCGCGATGTCCTCGGGGTCCACCGACGGCGCGCAGAGCAGGAACACAGTCGACGCCGGTGGCTCCTCCACCACCTTGAGCAGCGCGTTGGCCGCGCCCTCGGTGAGCCGGTCGGCATCCTCGATCACCACGACCTGCCACCGCCCGGTCCCGGGCCGGCGCGAGGCGATCTGGACGATCTCGCGCATCTCCTTGACCGCAATCGACAGTCCCTCGGGCACGATGCGGCGCACATCGGCGTGGGTCCCGGCCATCGTCGTCGTACAGGCCCGGCATTCACCGCACCCCGGCGTCCCCTCTGACGTGCACTGCAGGGCCGCCGCGAAGCACAGTGCGGCGACCGAACGCCCCGATCCGGGCGGGCCGGTGATCAGCCAGGCATGTGTCATGGTCCCCACGGTGGTGCCACTGTGTGGCGAATCACCTCGGGCCGCCGACGCGGCCGCCACCAGCTCCTGTTCCACCGCATGCTGGCCCACCAGCCGCGAAAAGACCCCGCTCATCGTCCCCAACAGTAGTGGTCAAGCCGACACAACCACGTCACAGCAGGCGCTCAACGTCCCTGGGGCCCGATACGGTGAACGGGTGACCGCGGAGGCAATACCCATGAGGCGAATCAATGCATTCGTCCGATGGGTGGCGCGTACCCCGTGGCCGGTGTTCACGCTGGGCATGCTGCAGGCCGACATCATCGGCGCGCTGTTCGTGCTCGGCTTCCTGCGCTTCGGTCTGCCTCCCGAGGACCGCATCCAGCTCCAGGATCTGCCAGTGCTCAACCTGGCGATCTTCCTGGGGTATCTGTTCGTGTCGTTCACCGTCGGCGCCTACCTGGCCCTGCGGCTGCTGATCCCGGTGATCCGGTGGCAGCGCCGCGACACCCTGCTGACGAAGTCGGACCCCGGCATCACCGAGTTGGCCCGCGTACGGGCGCTGAAGATGCCCTTTTACCGCACCCTGATCAGCGTCACGAACTGGCTGCTGGGCTCGATCGTGTTCATCGTGGCCAGCTGGCCGGTGGCCAGTAAGTCGGCCCCCGTGGTTCTCGTCGCCACCGCACTCGGGGCGACGGCCACGGCGATCATCGGCTACCTGCAGTCCGAGCGGGTGCTGCGGCCGGTTGCGGTGGCCGCGCTGCGCGGCGGGGTTCCGGAGAACTTCCGCGCCCCAGGGGTGATTCTGCGCCAGGTGCTGACCTGGGTGCTGTCGACGGGCGTGCCGGTCCTTGCCATCGTCCTGGCGCTGGTGGCCAGCAAGTTCTCGATCCTGACCGCATCGGCGGACCGGCTGATCACCCCGCTGTTGCTGTTGGCCGTGGCCGCGCTGGTGATCGGGCTGTCCGGCACCGTCCTGGTGGCGATGTCGATCGCCGACCCGCTGCGCCAGCTGCGCTGGGCGTTGGGCGAGGTGCAGCGCGGTAACTACAACGCGCACATGCAGATCTACGACGCCAGCGAGCTGGGCCTGCTGCAGGCCGGGTTCAACGACATGGTGCGCGAGCTGGCCGAGCGGCAACGACTACGTGACCTGTTCGGCCGCTATGTGGGTGAGGACGTCGCCCGACGCGCCCTGGAGCGCGGCACCGAACTCGGCGGCCAGGAACGCGATGTGGCGGTGCTGTTCGTGGACCTGGTGGGTTCGACGCATCTGGCGTCGACGATCCCGGCCGGCGACGTGGTGAACCTGCTCAACGAGTTCTTCCGGGTCATCGTCGACACGGTCAACCGGCACGGCGGATTCGTCAACAAGTTCCAGGGTGACGCGGCCCTGGCCATTTTCGGTGCCCCGATCGAGCATCCCGACGCCTCCGGCGGTGCGCTGGCGGCGTCGCGTGAACTGCACGACGAGCTGCTCAGCGTGCTGGGCACCGACACCGAGTTCGGTATCGGTGTATCGGCCGGCCGCGCGATCGCCGGCCATATCGGCGCTCAGGCCCGGTTCGAGTACACCGTGATCGGCGATCCGGTGAACGAGGCCGCCCGCCTCACCGAGCTCGCCAAGCTGGAGGAGGGCCATGTGCTGGCCTCGGCGATCGCGGTCAGCGGCGCCCTGGACGCCGAGGCACTGAGCTGGGACGTCGGCGAGATCGTCGAACTGCGCGGACGCACCGTGCCCACTCAGCTGGCCCGCCCGATGAACCTGGTCCTGCCACGGGATCTGGAGCGCGAAGCCGAACGCGACGTCACCGACGACGATGTGCGGAGCTCGACCTAGACGCGCCTGACCGCCGAATGGCCAGTTATTGCACGCCTTTTCGCGAAGCACGTGACATGACTGGCCGCTCGGCGCACAACACGGGGCTCGAGCAGGTCAGGCCTTCTTGGCGGCGGCCTTCTTCGCCGGGGCCTTCTTGGCAGCGGTTTTCTTGGCGGCAGCCTTCTTCGCCGGAGCCTTCTTCGCGGCCTTCTTCACCGGACCACGGGCCCGACGATCGGCCAGCAGTTCCGAGGCGCGCTCGTCGGTGATCGAGGCGACGTCGTCGCCCTTGCGCAGGCTGGCATTGGTCTCACCGTCGGTGACGTACGGACCGAACCGCCCGTCCTTGATCACCATCGGCTTGCCCGAGGCCGGGTCGGTGCCAAGCTCACGCAGCGGCGGGGCCGCAGCGGCCTGACGCCCACGGCGTTTCGGCTCGGCGTAGATCTTGAGGGCCTCGTCGAGGGTGATGGTGAACATCTGTTCCTCGGTGGCCAGCGAACGAGAGTCGGTGCCGCGCTTGAGATACGGACCGTAGCGGCCGTTCTGCGCGGTGATCTCCTCGTTGTTCGACGGGTCGACACCAACCACCCGGGGCAGCGACAGCAGCTTGAGCGCGTCGTCCAGCGTCACGGTCTCCAGATCCATTGTGCGCAAGAGAGATCCGGTGCGGGGCTTGGGTCCGGTCGGCTTCTTGCCCTTCTTGGCCGTCGTGCCGGCATCCGGATCCTCGGGGGGTTCCGGGAGGATCTCGGTGACGTAGGGACCGAATCGTCCGTCCTTGGCGACGATCTCGTGCCCGGACACCGGGTCGATACCCAGCACGCGGCCCTCTTGCGGTGTGGCGAAAGCCTTCTCGGCCAACTCGAGGGTCAGCTCGTCGGGCGTCAGCTCATCCTTGAGGTTGGCGCGCTGCGGCTTGAGCTCACCGGGATTGTCCGGGTCGGCGATCATCCGCTCCAGGTACGGCCCGTTGCGGCCCACCCGGACCACCACCGCGCGACCTTCGTCGTCGTCGAAGAGCTTGATGGAGTTGACTTCTCGCGCGTCGATGCCTTCGAGGTTGCCGCCGACGAGGTGCTTGAGGCCACCGGCGCGGGCGATGGATCCCTCGACGCCGTGCTCACCGCCGAAGTAGAAGTTCGACAGCCAGTTGGTGCGTTGTTCCTGGCCGTTGGCGATCTCGTCGAGCTCGTCTTCCATGGCCGCGGTGAAGTCGTAATCCACCAGGCGGCCGAAGTGTTGCTCCAACAGTCCGATGACGGCAAAGGCGACCCACGACGGGACCAGCGCACTGCCCTTTTTGACCACGTAGCCGCGGTCCTGGATGGTCTTGATGATCGAGCTGTACGTCGACGGGCGGCCGATACCGAGTTCTTCTAGGGCCTTGATCAGCGACGCCTCGGTGTAGCGGGCCGGCGGGCTGGTGGTGTGCCCGTCGGCGGTCAGATCGGCGGCGTCGACGCGCTGGCCCTGGGTCAGGTTCGGCAGACGGCTCTCGGCGTCGTCGGCCTCACCGCCGGCCTGCTCGTCGAGGCTCTCGACGTAGGCCTTCAGGAAGCCCGCGAACGTGATGGTGCGGCCGGATGCGTTGAAGACGACCTGATGAACGCCCGCGGTGCCCCCGTCCAATGTCGCCGCCGGGGCGGCTCCGGCGATTCGCAGCGACAGCGTGGTGCCGCGGGCATCAGCCATCTGGGAGGCCACGGTGCGCTGCCAGATCAGCTCGTAGAGCCGGAACTCGTCGGTGTCCAGCTGCGCGTGCAGCTGCCCCGGGGTCTGGAACACGTCACCGGCTGGGCGGATCGCCTCGTGCGCCTCCTGGGCGTTCTTGACCTTGCGGGTGTACTGCCGCGGCGACGGATGCACGTACTCGTCACCGTAGAGCTGCCGCGCCTGATTGCGTGCGGCGTTGATGGCCGACTCCGACAACGTGGTCGAGTCGGTACGCATGTAGGTGATGTAGCCGTTCTCGTACAACCGCTGCGCGATGCTCATGGTCCGCTCCGAGGAGAACCGCAGCTTGCGGGCGGCCTCCTGCTGCAACGTGGAGGTCATGAACGGCGCGTAGGGCTTGCGCGTGTACGGCTTCTGCTCGACGGAGCTGACGGCCAACTGGGCGCCGCGCAGACCGGCGGCCAGGGCCCCGGCGCTCGCTTCGTCGAGCACGAGCACCTCGTCGGGCTTCTTCAACTGGCCCAGCGAGTCGAAATCACGGCCGGCGGCGACGCGGCGGCCGTCGACGGTGTTGAGCTTGGCGGTGAACTTGGGCGGGGTGGCCTCCGGGTCGGAGACCGACGCGTCCAACTCGGCGCTGACGTCCCAGTACCCGGCGCTGCGGAACGCCATGCGCTCCCGCTCACGCTGCACGATGATGCGGGTGGCCACCGACTGCACCCGGCCCGCCGACAGCTTCGGCGCGACCTTCTTCCACAGCACGGGCGACACTTCGTAGCCGTAGAGCCGGTCGAGGATGCGGCGGGTTTCCTGCGCGTCGACCAGCGCGATGTCCAGGTCACGGGGGTTTTCCGCGGCGGCCCGGATCGCGGGTTCGGTGATCTCGTGGAACACCATCCGCCGGACCGGCACCTTGGGCTTCAGCGTCTCCAGGAGGTGCCAGGCGATCGCCTCACCCTCGCGGTCACCGTCCGTTGCGAGGTAGAGCTCGTCGACACCCTTGAGCAGGTCTTTGAGCTCGGTGACAGTGCTCTTCTTCTCGGGGCTGACGATGTAGAGCGGTTCGAAGTTGTCGTCGACGTTGACCCCGAGGCGCGCCCACGGCTCGGATTTGTACTTGGCGGGCACGTCAGCGGCATTGCGCGGCAGGTCACGAATGTGCCCGCGGGAGGATTCGACCACGTAATTGGAGCCCAGGTAGCCGGCGATCTTGCGCGCCTTGGTCGGCGACTCGACAATCACGAGTCGCCGGACATTCCCCTTGCTACCGCTGCCGCTATCGCCAGCCAACGTGCTTACGCTCCACTTCTATAGTTGCCGCGCCACGCCCGGCAACTGACAATTTCGCATTACGCGCGAGCCTACGCAAACCGGCTCTCCGCATGTGCACCATTAAATACGTGGCCATTGCGCCAACGCGGAGGCCTCCCCGGGCGGTTCCCCGACATTCTCCACCAGGCGTGACAGGCGTCGACGCCCACTGATCCGCAGGGCCGGATGGGAGCCTCTGGTCCCGATCAGAGTCGGGGCGATTCCTACCCGCATCATGGCCGCGGCCAGCGGAGCATGGGTATCGGGCGCATGCGGGTCCAGCCCCAGCAGGTAACGGTCGTCGGCCTCGGGTGTGCCCGCCGCCAGCGTCCAGGCCCGCAACTCGCGGGCACCGGGCAGCCATCGGGGCGGCACTGTCTTGACCGCGCCCCTGGTCCATTCCCCGGCGATCAGCATCAACTGCGGATCCAGCGCCGTACGCACCAGCGGGTTGTTCTCGTCGGTCCGGGAGATCTCCGGCACCAGCCCAACCTCGGTGATCATCTCGGCCAGGCCCTTGGCCCGCCACAGCTCGGCGACGACCACCGAGATCCGGGCCGCCTGCCGACCGCCGCTGCTCGCCAGAACGATCTGTCCCGGCCCGGCAAGCACCCCGGTCAGGTCGGCCACCGCAGGCGGCACCGACTCAGCCGAGAAGAAGGACAGCTGGCTCACAAACCGACACTAGGCCAGCGCAGGCCGCAAAAACGAGAACACCCCCGCGGTGTCCGATTTTGGACTCACACGGGGGTGTCTCTTTGGGTTTGTTTGGCTCAGATGGCCCGAACACCCGTGGCCTGCGGCCCCTTGGGGCTCTGGCCAACCTCGAACTCAACCTTCTGGTTCTCCTCCAGGGTGCGGAATCCGCTGCCCTGGATTTCCGTGTAGTGGACAAACACGTCGGCAGAGCCGTCCTCCGGAGCGATGAAGCCGAAGCCCTTTTCCGCGTTGAACCACTTCACAGTTCCCTGTGGCATCTTTTGTTCTTTCCTTCTCTTTCAACCGGGTGCGGTCCACCGACTTCCGGTGCACCGGGCCCGTTCCGACCGCCATCCTTCGTGGAGTCGCCCGGAACTGACCCGACCTACAACCCTCGCAGGAACCGCGATCGCAACGACGATCCTGCGAGTGCGAGTACAAACACAGAAGCTGCGACCGTGATCAGTCAACCATGTTCGGGTCGGCTGCGACAGTCTTGTCGTGCGGCGCGTGGTGAACAATTCGTTTACAAATCCGGGCCGTTGTCGGCGGGGTAGATCGTAGGAGGACGGACAGTGCTGGATCAGGGGGCGGATTTCGGCCGTGAGCTGCTGGCTTGCGCTGTCGACGGCACCCCTTCCGGGGAAGATCCGCTACGCCATGTTGCGGATATACCGGCGCGGCCCGGCAAACCAGATCGATGGCCGCAATGGGCCCATCCGGAGGTCATTCAGGCTTTGCAGGACCGCGGCGTGACCGCACCGTGGTCGCATCAGCTCGCCGCCGCCGAATTGGCCCGCGCCGGCCGACATGTGGTGGTGTCCACGGGAACCGCATCGGGTAAGTCCCTGGCCTACCAATTACCGATCCTCTCGGCGTTGGCCGAGGACCGGCAGACCCGGGTGCTGTACCTGTCCCCGACGAAGGCGCTCGGACACGACCAGCTGCGTACCGCACAGAACCTGACAGAGACCGTCGCCGCTCTGCGGGACGTGGCGCCGGCGCCGTATGACGGTGACAGCGCCACCGAGGTCCGTCGGTTCGCCCGGGAACGGTCGAGATGGATTTTCTCCAATCCGGACATGATCCATCTGTCGCTGCTGCGCAACCATGCCCGATGGGCGGTGTTCCTGCGTCACCTCAAGTACGTCGTAGTCGACGAATGTCATTACTACCGTGGCATTTTCGGTTCCAACGTGGCGATGGTACTGAGGCGCCTGTTGCGATTGTGCGAGAGATATGCGGCCGACGGCGCTGAGCCTTCGGTACCGACGGTGATCTTCGCGAGTGCCACCACGGCGTCACCGGCCGAGACGGCCGCGGAGTTGATCGGGCAGACGGTGGCCGAGGTGACCGAGGACGGCTCACCGCAGGGCGCCCGCACGATCGCGTTGTGGGAACCGGCCCTGCTCGACGATCTCACCGGCGAGAACGGCGCGCCGGTCCGGCGTTCGGCCGGCGCCGAGGCCGCCCGGGTCATGGCCGACCTGATGTCCGAGGGCGCACGCACGTTGACCTTCGTCCGGTCCCGGCGCGGCGCCGAACTCACCGCGCTGGGAACCCGGGCCCGGTTGGAGGACACCGCACCGGAGCTGGCCGATCAGGTGGCGTCCTACCGGGCCGGTTTTCTCGCCGAGGACCGCCGCGAACTGGAGCACGCCCTGACCGACGGCCGGCTGCGTGGGCTGGCCACCACCAACGCACTCGAGCTCGGTATCGACATCGCCGGACTCGACGCTGTGGTGATGGCGGGGTTTCCCGGCACCGTCACCTCGTTCTGGCAGCAGGCCGGGCGGTCCGGCCGGCGCGGACAGGGCGCGCTGATCGTGTTGATCGCCCGCGACGATCCCCTGGACACCTACCTGGTGCACCATCCCGCGGCACTGCTGGACAAGCCGATCGAGCGGGTGGTCATCGACCCGACGAATCCACACGTGCTGGGCCCGCAGTTGCTCTGCGCCGCAGCCGAGCTGCCGCTCACCGCGGCCGAGGTCAGGTTGTGGAACGCCGAGGCGGTGGCCGAAACCCTGGTCGACGACGGACTGCTCCGGAAGCGGCCCAGCGGCTATTTCCCCGCACCCGGGGTGGATCCGCACCCGGCCGTGGACATCCGCGGCTCCAGCGGCGGTCAGATCGCGATCCTGGAGGTCGACACCGGCAGGATACTGGGCAGCACCGGCGCCGGGCAGGCGGCGTCGTCGTTGCATCCCGGCGCCGTGTATCTGCACCAGGGCGAGACCTTTCTGGTCGACTCGTTGTCCTTCGAGGACGGGGTGGCGTTCGTGCATGCCGCCGATCCGGGCTACAGCACGTTCGCCAGGGAACTCACCGACATCGCCGTCACCGGTCCCGGCGAGCGCAGGACGTTCGGCCCGGTCACCGTGGGCCTGGTTCCGGTGTCGGTGACCAACACCGTGGTGGGTTACCTGCGCCGGCGGATCGATGGCGAGGTCATCGATTTCGTGGAACTGGACATGCCGCCGAGCACCCTGGACACCATGGCCGTGATGTGCACCATCACCCCGGAAGCGTTACAGGACAACGGCATCGATCTGCTGGCCATGCCGGGAAGTCTGCATGCCGCCGAACACGCAGCGATCGGTCTGCTGCCCCTGGTGGCCAGCTGCGACCGCGGCGACATCGGCGGAGTCTCGACGGCCGTCGGACCGGTCGACGGTTTGCCGTCGATCTTCGTCTACGACGGCTATCCCGGCGGGGCGGGTTTCGCCGACCGCGGATTCCGCAATCTGAGTACGTGGTGGGGCGCCACTGCCGACGCGATCGAGGCTTGTGAGTGCCCGCAGGGGTGCCCCTCGTGCGTGCAGTCACCGAAATGCGGCAACGGGAACGACCCGCTGGACAAATCGGGCGCGATACAAGTGCTCCGCCTGGTGCTCGGCGCGCTGAGTACGTCCTCAGCGGACCCCCGACCGCGTTGACGACCGACCCCTCGACGGCCGACTACGCGGATCTACTACTGCGTGGCTGCATTCGGCCACGCCGAACACACAGACGGTGCGACGAACGGTCGGACAACGCGATCCGTTCCCAATCCCGGAGGCCGGGCGCAGTGGCAAATTACGTGAACTCACTCATGTTTGCAACCCGACAGACCCGGCTTCGGGTATCTGCGACCGTAATCCGCAGTTTTCTCCTGCGGATCACGTCGTCGTCGCAGGCGTAATACAGCTACCCACACCCCGGTAAAATGCCGCGCATGACCCACGACTGGCTGCTCGTGGAGACACTGGGTAGCGAGCCTGCCGTGGTCGCGCGAGGTCTGCAGACGAAGAACCTTGTCCCGATCAGTGTGTTTCTACGACGAAATCCGCACCTGATGGCAATTCAGAGCGCCATCAGGGAAACCGTCCAGGCCGGCCAGGGCCTCAGCACCATCACACCCAAGAATGACCGCGTAATCCGCACCGAAGTGGTGCGGATGTCCGACGGGCACATCCACGGCGTCCACGTCTGGATCGGGCCGATCGACGTCGACCCGCCCCAGCGGCCGGTTCCCGGCCCGCTGGTCTGGGACCTGACCGCAGGCGTGGCCACCGATACCCCTGAATCGCTGCGTAACAGCGGAATGAACCCCGAAACCGAAGCCACCCACGACCGGACGTTCGCAGACGATCTACCGGCCCGGGACCTCAACGGCAGCGAGGCCAAGGTGCTGGCCATGACCGTCAAGCCCGTGGTCGGCAACACCTTGTGCACCACCTGGGATGTCACCGACCATCGCGGGGAGACCATCACGGTGGGATTCGTGGCCCGGGTGACCCTGGAGCCACGCGACGACGGCGCCGACCGGATGGTCTGCCGGGCCATGAACTGGCGCAGCGAGCGCGACTCCCCGGTGACACCCGTCGACAACCTGGCGCAGCGCATCCTCAACGGACTGGCCTGCCCCGGTGTACACCGGGCCCTGGTCGGCCTCGACGACTGGAAGTTGTTGAAGTGGCTCGACGAGCCCGCACCGTTCTTCGACTGGCGTCACCGCGACGGCGGGCCCGCCCGCATCCACCCGGCCGACGCCCGGCACATGGCCCGGATGACCTCGGATTTCACCGACGGTGTCACCACCGCGGTGCTGCGGATGCGCGCTGAAGACGGCGGCTGGCAGCCGGTGCACATGACGATCAACCGGATCGAACTCGACGACGACACCTTCGCCGGTCTGATCGCGCTGCGGCTACCGACCGACGACGAGGTCGCCGCGGCGGATCTCGACCGGCTCGACTAATCGGCGGTGTCCACCGGTCCGGCGCGAGCGGCTGCGCGGGCTAGACCGACGCCCCATCGGCCGAGGCGCACCGGGACGGACACCTCGAGCACCACGTCGAGGCCGTCGATCCGGCAGGCGCCCAGGTCCGAACGCAGCCGCACCGCGATCTGGGTGGCCCGCGCGCACGCCGCGTCCGGTCCGGACACCACGGCTCCGGCGGCGCCCAAGGCCGCCAGATCCGCTGCGGCCTGGGCCCGGTGCCGGGCCGTGATGGCAGCACCGAGGTAGGCACCACCAGCCGCGAACGCGATCACCATCGCGATCATCGCCGCGGCCAACACCGTGGCCGAACCGCGCTCACCCGATTCCGGGTTCGGGCACCGCGGCCGCCTCGGCGGACACCGTGAACCCCGGCAGTGCCGTCGCGGCGCTGACCCGGGCGACCACCAGACCGCCGTCGCGGGCGAGATGCACCACCGCGCCGGACGGGGCGATACGCCGAGCGGCCGCCGTGGCCGTATCGCCCTCACCCCGGGCCGCCAGGCGGGCGGCTTCGCGCGCTGCGTCGATACACCGGATCTGCATGCCCACCGCACCAAGGCCACCGACACACAACACCAGGACAGCCACCAGAGCTGCGATGGCAAAAGCCGCCTCGACCGTGACCGCACCCCGGTCATCCAGCCGGTCATCTAGACGTTGGTGTTCAGCGCCCGACTGATGATGTTGGTCAGCGCGCTCACGATCGAATCGCCCGTGACCACGGTGTACAGGATCGCCCCGAACGCCGCAGCGGCGATCGTGCCGATCGCGTATTCGACGGTGCTCATCCCTGATTCGTCGAGCATCAGCAGTGCCGCCCTGGCATTCGCCCGCTGAATCATGTTTCCCGCCATGATATTTCCTCCCTCTGCGATGTGTACTCACAACAAACCTGAACCCAGCACGTCACCGGCCAGGCCGGCGACCACAGGAACGACTCCGAGGCACACGAACGCCGGCAGGTAACACAGCCCCAACGGTCCGGCAACCAGTACCGATGCCCGTTCTGCCACCGCGTCGGCCGCGGCAGTGGCATCGTGTCGAGCCTGGGCGGCCAACTCGGCCACCCCGTCGGCCAGAGCACTGCCCGATGCCGCCGAGCGGCGGGCCAGCCGCAACAGGGCCTCTGCGTTCTTGTCTTGCGGCACTGTGTCATTGCCACCGGACCAGGCCGTGGCCGGATCCGCTCCGAGCGCCAGCAGCTCAGCCGCGCGCCGCAACATCGGTGCCAGTGACGGTGGCGCCGACGCGGTGGCGGCTGCGGCCGCGGTCGACACCGCCATCCCGGCGGCCAGACATGCGGAGAACAGGTCGAACGTCGAGGCCGCAGCGAGCGGATCATCGGTGTGCACCCGCCGTGGGCCCGTCTGCGGCCCCGGTGCGGGCGCAACACGGGACCGCACCCGCGCCGGATCCGCACCGACCAGCAGTGCCAGAGCGAGAAGCACTGCTGGCCAACTCATCCCAGTGCCCTTTCGGTGATCCGGTCCGACCACATCAGTCCGGCGCAGGCCAGCAGTACGCCGATCACCAGCAGCCAACCACCTACCCCTGGACCGCACAGGAACACCAAGGGCTGCGCTCCGATCAACTGCCCCAGTGCAATGCCCGCCACCGGCAACCCGGCCAGCACCGCTGCCGTCGCCCGTGGGCCGGCCATCGCCGCTTCGACGTGAGAGGAAAACCGTTCGCGCTCGACGATGTCGCGCTGCGCGGTGCGCATCAGGGTGGCGATCGACAGGCCGTATGCATGAGCCAGTCGCCAGCAGACCGCAAGCCGTTGCCAGTGCATCGGCAACTGCGAAGTTGACGCGACAGCTTCCAGACCGGCCGCGACATCGGCGCCAAGACGGGCCCGGGCGGCGACGGCACCCATGCCCTGACGTACCGCTCCGGACACCTCGCCGGCCGCAGTGCCGAAGGCACTCACCGGATGGACACCGGTACGCAGCTCACCCACCAATACGTCCAAGGCGGCCTGCAGTGACGCCGATTCCTCCAGCTGCCGCCGCCGCGCACGGCGACGCCGCCGGCGTACGACGACCGTCCCCGACACCAGTGCCGTAGCCACCGAGACCGGCAGCGAAACCAGCCAGGCCAGAACAACTCCCAGGACCACCACGACGGGCACCACCCGAACACGCCGGCGAGCAGCCTCCACCCGCCGCAGCGCCGCAGCGCGCCGAGGCATTACCGGCCACAGCAGAAGTGCGGCGGCCAAGGCCAGTGCGCTCGCCGTCACGGCGATACCCGCCGGTCCACCAGAGCATCGAGAATCTCTGCACCGCAGCCCAACCCGGTGTCGGCGTCCCATACCGTCACCACCTCGAGCTCACCTCGGGCCGCACGGCGCAGCACCGCGATCTCGGAGAGCCTGCGCCGCCCGGCGCCGTCGCGCCCGACGTGAAGCAACACCTGCACGGCTGCCGCCAGTTGGCTGACCAGCGCGGCACGGTCGAGGCCGCCGAGCGCACCGAGCGCCTCCAACCGGGCCGGCACTTCCGCGGGGTTGTTGGCGTGCACGGTGCCTGCTCCACCGCCATGTCCGGTGTTGAGTGCGGCCAGGAGGTCCACCACTTCGGCCCCGCGAACCTCACCGACGACGATCCGGTCCGGGCGCATCCGCAACGCCTGCCTGACCAGGTCGCGCACGGTGACCTCACCGACGCCTTCGACGTTGGCGCCCCGAGCCACCAGCCTGACCAGATGTGGGTGCGGCGGGGCGAGTTCGGCGGCGTCCTCGACACAGACGATGCGTTCGTGAGCGGGGACGGTACCGAGCGCGGCGGCCAACAGCGTTGTCTTACCGCAACCGGTGCCCCCGGAGATGAGGAACGCCAACCGGGCCCGGATGACCGAGCGCAGCAGGTCGGCGGCCTGCTGCGGGATCGCCCCGGATTCGGTGAGAGTGTCGAGATTCTGGGTGGCCGGGCGCAACACCCGCAGCGACAGGCAGGTGCCCGCAGCCGCGACCGGAGGCAGCACCGCGTGTAGGCGCACGGTGAACGGACCGATGCCGTTGAGCTGGCCGTCCACCCAGGGCTGCGCTTCATCGAGGCGGCGACCGGCCAGCAGTGCCAACCGTTGTGCCAGCCGTCGGACCGCGCTCTCGTCGGGGAAACAGACTGCGCTGCGGTGCAATCCGTTGCCGTCGTCCACCCACACCGCGTCGGGGGCGGTGACGAGCACATCGGTGGTGGTCGGCGCGCACAGCAACGGTTCCAGAACGCCGGCACCGGTCAGTTCGGTCTCCAGCAGCCGCAGATTGCTGAGTACCTCGGTGTCCCCGAGCAGACCGCCGGACTCCGCCCGGATCGCCGCGGCCACCACGCCGGGGTTGAGCGGAGAGGCTTCGGCCACCAGCCGTTCGCGTACCCGGTCGATCAGCGAGGCGCTCACGCCGACTCCTGCACAGGGTGCCCCGCCAGGACCGACAACACCCGACGCGCGGCTGAACCCAGCGGTGAACGTGGCCGCACCCTCAGTCCGCCGCGCTCCAGCACCTCGGCGATGCCGGCTTGCGGTCGCATCGCCGCCAGCAGCGGCAGGTCCACGATGCGGGCCACCTCGGTCGCCCGCAGCCCGCCCGGTGACGGTCCCCGCACCACCACACCGGCGTTGGGGTTACAGGCCAGCACCCACGGGCGCGCAGCGGTCGCGGCAGTACACGACCGCACGTCGGCCGGTGCCACCAGGACCACCAGATCGGCTGCATTCAAGGCGGTTTCGGCGGCTTCGGTGGCGCGCCGGGGCACGTCACAGACCACCGTGACGCCGCCGCGGCAACCCGCCTCGATGACAGCCGCCACCGGCCCGGCCTCGATATCGGCGCCCGAGCGCCCGCTGGAGAGCACGCTGACCTCGTCCCGCCGCGGCAGCGCGTCGCGAAGCGCCGGATATCCCAGCCGGCCACCCTGCAGGGCCAGGTCCGGCCAGCGGAGGCCGGCCAGATCCTCACTGCCCGCCACCAGGTCGATCCCTCCGCTCCACGGGTCGGCTTCGATCAGCAGCGCAGCCGGCGCCGATTGGGCCAACGCCACCGCGAACACCGATGCCCCGGCACCGCCTCGAGCGCTGACCACCGCCACCGCCGGGCCGCGGCCGCCGGCGTCGCGACAGTCCGCTTCGGACAGAACCGCCACGAGGTCGGCGTCCTGGGCGGGCAGTGTCATCACATGCTGCGCGCCGACGGAGACCGCCGCCTGCCAGTCGTCCGGCTGCGGTTCCACGTGACCGACGAGGATCACCCGGGGGCGGCGCGGTAACCCGCGCGTGGCGCACCGCAGAGCGGCCGCGGCGTCGAGCAGCACGGCGGCGGCCGCCGCCCACGCCTTGCGCCCGGAGGGGTCGTCGACGACGACGAGGCCGACACCGGCGGCAGCCGCCACCCGCGACACGTCCTCACGCAACTGCGGATCGCCGATCAGCGCCAGCACGGTGCCGGACGGGGTGATCGTGATGCTCGGAATGGCCATGTGCCCACCCTGCGGGCAACGACAGGGCCGGCACCATCACCAATTCGCGGATTGTGGATGAACTACGCGCTGTGGATCAATCCCGGGCGGAGAACACGCCGGGCGACACGCTGAAAATACGGTTCCGCAACCACCGGGACAGGGCCGGTAAGGATTCTTCCCCCAGAAAAGGGACGACCCCCGCCAGGGGGGGAGGAGGCGGAGGTCGTCGTGTATCAGCCCCGGGGGGTCGGGCTGATACACCCTCGGCATAAGCCGAGTAATGCTCACTATACACACGGAACTGCCAAAACATGCAAGAGACACCGCTGCGGGCTACCGAGGCGATCCCGGAATCGCCGTCCGAAAGAATGTGTCTTGAACTGCCATTTTGTGTTCCCGTCCGTAATACCTGCCCCAGGTGCCTCTATGCTGACGCTTGTGACCGCATCCGATCGGGCTGCCGGGGAATTGATCGCACAGCAATCCGGGCCGCACAACGGTCGGCCGGTACGTACGGCGGCCTTCTTCGACCTCGACAAGACCGTCATCGCCAAGTCCAGCACACTCGCTTTCAGCAAACCTTTCTTCAATCAAGGCCTGCTGAACCGGCGCACCGTTCTCAAGTCGACATACGCCCAGTTTCTGTTCCTGATGTCGGGTGCCGACCACGACCAGATGGACCGGATGCGCAGCTACATCACCAACATGTGCACCGGTTGGGATGTCGAGCAGGTCAAGTCGATCGTCGGTGAGACGTTGCACGACATCGTCGACCCCCTGGTCTTCGCCGAGGCCGCCGAGCTGATCGCCGACCACAAGCTGTGCGGCCGTGACGTCGTCGTGGTGTCGGCATCGGGTGAGGAGATCGTCGCGCCGATCGCAAGGGCACTGGGCGCCACCCACGCGATGGCCACGCGGATGGTGGTGGAAGAGGGGCGCTACACCGGCGAGATCGCGTTCTACTGCTTCGGCGAGGGGAAGGTCGAGGCGATCCGCGCCCTGGCCGCACGCGAGGGCTATGTCCTCGATCACTGCTACGCCTACTCGGACTCGATCACCGACATCCCGATGCTGGAATCCGTGGGCCACCCCACCGCCGTCAACCCCGACCGGGGACTGCGCAAGGAGGCCGCTTCGCGCGGCTGGCCGGTGCTGACGTTCACCAAGCCGGTGTCGCTGCGGGACCGGCTGCCGGCGCCGTCGACGGCCGCCGTCGCCACCACTGCGGCCGTCGGAATCAGCGCCCTGGCGGCAGGCGCATTGACCTATTCATTGTTGCGCCGCTTCACTTCCTGAGCTACCGAACGTAGTAGCTGAGACGACGGCGTAACGATCAGAACTCGGGTGGCTTTCACCCTTGCTGTGACCGTGGTCACGTAGTACAAAGGAACCACGGAAGCTTGGATGAGGCCAAGGCTTAGCCGGAAGAGAAGGCTAAATCTCCCGAACCGGGCTCCCCAGCACGGGTCCCGGCACCCACGCGGAGCACATGCCGCGGAATAGGCAAAAGTGTTGCGGGCCTGCGTGATTGCGAAGAGCGGACGGCTACGACGGCCCTTTGGGTAGGGCTGCAGCCGAGGCGCATCGCAAGGACGCCGAGGCCACCCACGCAACCCACGTTGGCACGCTTGGTAACCGGTATCCGTGCTAGCGGGCGACGAGCCGAAACATCGTTTCGGACCGTCGCCCGCTTTCGTTTGCTGGAAGCACCCTGAGCGGCCGGCTCAGCCGGCCGCCGACTGGGCAATCTGCAGCGCTTCGCGCGCACCGCCCTTCAGCGCCTCGCTACTGAGCAGCAGCCACGCGGTCAGCCCGTCGGCGGTCCCCGAGGCGAATCCCCGTGCAGCAGCCCGGTACTCCCCCGTCTTCCGCATCCAGTGCACCTCGGGAACGCCGAGCCCGTGCGGATCGAGTCCGCTGGCGATGGTCACCAGGCGCGACACCGCGCGGGCCACGACCCCGTCGGCGCTGCCAAATGGAGCCAAGCTGAGCAGTTCGCCGTGGGCCACCGCGGCCAGCACCGGGGCAGGAACCTTGGAGCCGCCGGACACGATCTCCGTCAGCAGCTCAAGGCGGCGACCTACATCGGGGTCGGTGCGTGGCCGGCCCAGGTGCTCATCGTCGGTGAGGTCGGCCGCGGCCAAGGAGTGCAGCCGGGCCAGGGCCTGCATCGGGGCCCGCTGCCACACCCCGACCAGCGAGGTGGCGCCACCTTCCAGCGCTTCGGCGACGCGGATGGCGCCCGCGGTCACCGGATCGGGTTCGCCGTCGGCGGACAGCTGGAGCGCCCCGCCGTCGAGCACCGCGGAGGCCCGCGCTGCACGCAGGGCGGCCTCGGCTGCCGTCTGCGGCCAGCCGCGCAGATTGAACTTGTGTCGATGCGCCCGGCCCAGGGCCTCACGCGCCTCGTCGCTGGCCGCAGAAACACCGGGCAGGTCGATCAGCGGTGCGAGTGGATCGGTCATACGCGAAACGCTAGCCGACCGCTGAACTCCATCTCGCCGACCGTTGGGCGCATGACGACCACCGCCCGCCCGGCGTCTTGTGACGTCCCAACGCCGGTGCAACGTTTGGTGACTAGGCTCACATGCATGTCAAACGCGCCAACGACGTCGACCGAAGTTCCGTCAGCCTATCCGCCGCCTGCCGATTTCGCGGCCAATGCCAACGCGACGGGCGAGTTGTACGCCGAGGCCGAGAACGACCGGCTGGCCTTCTGGGCCGCGCAGGCCGACCGGCTGAGCTGGCAGACGCCGTTCAGCGAGGTGCTGGACTGGTCGGAGGCTCCGTTCGCGAAGTGGTTCGTCGGCGGCAAGCTCAACGTGGCCTACAACTGCGTCGACCGTCACGTCGAGGCAGGCAACGGCGACCGGGTCGCGATCCACTGGGAAGGCGAGCCCGTCGGCGACGCCCGCGACATCACCTACGCCCAACTCAAGGACGAGGTCAGCAAGGCCGCCAATGCGCTGACCGCACTCGGCCTGACCGCAGGCGACCGGGTCGCCATCTACATGCCGATGGTGCCCGAGGCAATCGTCGCGATGCTGGCGTGCGCGCGCCTGGGCGCCATGCACAGCGTCGTGTTCGCCGGGTTCTCGGCATCGGCACTCAAGGCCCGCGTCGAAGACGCCGAGGCCAAGCTCGTCATCACCACCGACGGCCAGTACCGGCGCGGCAAAGCCGCCTCGCTCAAGGACGCCGTGGACGAAGCCGTCTCGGATCAACCGTCGGTCGAGCACGTCCTGGTGGTCCGCCGCACCGGCATCGACGTGAACTGGACCGAGGGCCGCGACCTGTGGTGGCACGAGACCGTCGAGGCGGCCTCGACCGAGCACACTCCGGAGGCGTTCGACTCCGAGCAGCCGCTGTTCCTGCTGTACACCTCGGGCACCACCGGCAAGCCCAAGGGCATCGTGCACACCTCCGGCGGCTACCTCACGCAGTCGGCGTACACCCACTACAACGTGTTCGACCTCAAGCCCGAGACCGACGTGTACTGGTGCACCGCCGACATCGGCTGGGTGACCGGGCACACCTATATCGTCTACGGCCCGTTGGCCAACGGCGCGACCCAAGTGGTCTACGAGGGCACTCCGACCTCGCCGACCGAGCACCGCCACTTCGAGATCATCGAAAAGTACGGCGTCACAATCTATTACACCGCGCCCACGCTGATCCGCACCTTCATGAAGCTGGGCCGCCAGATCCCCGCCGAGCACAACCTGACCAGCCTGCGGCTGCTGGGTTCGGTGGGCGAGCCGATCAACCCCGAGGCCTGGCGCTGGTACCGGGAAGTCATCGGCGCGGGCAAGACCCCGATCGTCGACACCTGGTGGCAGACCGAGACCGGGGCGATCATGATCTCCCCGCTGCCCGGTGTCACCGCGGCCAAGCCCGGCTCGGCCATGACCCCGCTGCCCGGCATCTCGGCCAAGATCGTCGACGACGCCGGCAACGAGCTGGTCCCCGGCGCCGACGAAGCCGAACATGTCACCGGCTACCTGGTGCTGGACCAGCCGTGGCCGTCAATGCTGCGCGGCATCTGGGGCGACCCGCAGCGATTCAAGGACACCTACTGGTCGCGCTTCGCCGAGCAGGGCTGGTACTTCGCCGGTGACGGCGCCCGCTACGACGCGGACGGCAACATCTGGGTGCTGGGCCGCATCGACGACGTCATGAACATCTCCGGACACCGCATCTCGACCGCCGAGGTGGAGTCGGCACTGGTCGGGCATTCCGGGGTGGCCGAGGCCGCCGTGGTCGGCGCATCCGACGACACGACCGGTCAGGCCATCTGCGCGTTCGTGATCCTCAAGGCCTCCGCACACGGCGGGGCCGACACCATGATCGAGGAACTGCGCGCCCAGGTGGCCACCGAGATCTCGCCGATCGCCAAGCCCCGGGAAATCCACGTGGTGCCCGAGCTGCCCAAGACCCGCAGCGGCAAGATCATGCGCCGGCTGCTGCGCGACGTGGCCGAAGGCCGCGAACTCGGTGACACTTCGACGCTGGTCGACCCCAGCGTGTTCGAGGCGATCCGCGCCGGCAAGTAGGGCACAGCTCGTCGAAAGGCCAGTTATGGCACGCCTTTCCGAAGGTGGCGTGCCGCAACTGGCCACTCGGGATCAAGGAATCGGGACGAAACCCGTCCCCGGTCGGTTCTTGGCGGTGATGTCGGCCAACTGCGTGTTGAACGACATCGTCACCGCCGGCGTGTGCAGCGGCACGAACTTGACCACGCAGGTCGGCAATTCCTCGCTGTAGGCGCCGTGAATCATGCCGACGAGCTTGTTGTCGACGGTGACGGGCGCCCCCGAGTCGCCCGGCTGACCGCACACCTGGTTGACGATGGTGCCTGGGTCCTGCCCGGGCCCCCAGGTCACACCGCACGAATACCCGGTGGTGCGGCCCAGTTTGCAGGCGATCTGGCCGAACGCCGGATCCGGTCCGAGCCCATCGATCTGGAAACCGTTGACGTTGCTGGTCGGGGTGACTTTCGCGGGATCGAATTCGATCACCGCGTAATCGAGCAGGTCGTTACCGGCGACCATTTTGCCCACCACTCCGGCGCTGTCCACCCCCTCAGCCGACACCACTGCACCCGGCCCGCCACAGTGCGCCGAGGTGAAGCCGATGAGCCGGCCTGCGTTGTCGTGCCCGATCGTGGTCAGCGTGCAGAACGCGTCTCCGTTGACGACGATCCCTGAGCCGCCACCCAGTACGACCGGCGGAGCGGCATGAGCCGGGGCCGAGGCCAACATCGCAACAGCGGCGATGAGCGGTGCGCCAATCAGCAACTGCACGCGGTGTCTGCTCGTCAAGTGTCCTCCGATCGACGCGCCCGACCCGCGCAACTCAAGAATGGGATCAGTCTACTAAGACGCGGATGTCGGCCGGGATCGTTAACGGCTTCGTCGCATGGCAACATGAACGCCATGAGCACAGGCGACCGCAGGGACGGCGTTCCGACGACGGTGACCTCGATTCCGCTCGTCGACCCGCATGCCCCCAAGCCGGATCCCTCGATCGGTGACCTCGTCAAGGACGCCACCGCGCAGGTCTCCACCCTGCTGCGCGCCGAGGTGGAGTTGGCCAAGGCCGAGATCACCCGGGACGTGAAGAAGGGCCTGACCGGCAGCGTGTTCTTCATCGCCGCGCTGGTGGTGCTGTTCTACTCGACCTTCTTTTTCTTCTTCTTCCTGGCCGAGTTGCTCGACACCTGGCTGTGGCGCTGGGTGGCCTTCCTGATCGTGTTCGGCCTGATGGTGCTGACCACGGGGGCGCTTGCGCTGTTCGGCTTCCTGAAGGTGCGACGGATCAGAGGTCCGCAGCAGACGATCGAGTCGGTCAAGGAGACCCGCGAGGCTCTCACGCCCGGCCATGACAAGGGCGCACTGCCCGCTGTCCCGGCCAAGCCGGCCACCGACCCGTCAGGCTGGTAATGCCTCCACCTGCTCCGTCGATCGCCAGGATCGAGGGGCCGTGGCGGCACCTGCAGGTGCACGCCAATGGGATTCGCTTCCATGTGGTGGAGGGCGAGAGCTCGCAGCCCGACCGTGTCGTGGAGGGCGAGACCGACCGACCGCTGGTCATCTTCCTGCACGGGTTCGGCTCGTTCTGGTGGTCCTGGCGTCATCAACTCACTGCGCTGACCGGCGCGCGGGTGGTGGCAGTCGATCTGCGTGGCTACGGCGACAGTGACAAACCACCGCGCGGCTACGACGGCTGGACCCTGGCCGGAGATACCGCCGGGCTGGTGCGCGCGTTGGGGCACAAGACCGCGACGCTGGTCGGCCATGCCGATGGCGGTCTGGTCTGCTGGGCGACGGCGGTCTTACATCCGCGTGTGGTCAACGCGATCGCACTCGTCAGCTCACCGCACCCGCTGGCGTTGCGGACGTCCACATTGACCCGGCGCGACCAGGGCCGCGCGCTGTTGCCGTCGATGCTGAGCTACCAGTTGCCGGCCTGGCCCGAGCACACACTGACCCGTCACGACGGTGCGGAGCTGGAGCGCCTGGTCCGCAGCCGGGCCGGCACCAAATGGCAGACCAGCCAAGACTTCTCCCAGACCATGGGCCATCTACGTCAGGCCATCCAGATTCCGGGGGCCGCGCACTGTGCACTGGAGTATCAGCGGTGGGCGGTGCGCAGCCAACTGCGCGGTGAGGGCCGGCGGTTCATGCGCTCGATGAAACGTCCGATCGGCGTGCCGGTGTTGCACATGCGCGGCGACGCCGACCCGTATGTCCTGGCCGACCCGGTGCACCGAACCCAGCAATATGCGCCGCACGGCCGTTATGTATCCATCACGGATGCAGGGCATTTCGGCCACGAGGAACAGCCGGAGTCCGTCAACGCGCAGCTGAGCCGGTTCCTGACCCAGCTGCGCACCAACTGATCAGGAATTGATGCAGGTTCCGGTCGCGACGCGCTGAGTGTTGCCGATCTTGGCCAGCTGATGCTCGACTTCCTTGGCGGTCAGCACGAATCCGGTATCGGCGTCGTCTACGGCCGCACCGAACACCACGCCCAGCACCTTGCCGGACCGGTTGATCATCGGCCCACCTGAATTTCCTTGCCGCACCGTGCCCCTGACCGTGTAGACCTCGCGGGTGACGGTGGTGGTGCGGTAGATGTCGGGCCCGTTGAGCTCGATGATCTCGCGCACGCGAGCCGGTGTGGCCAGGAAGTCGCCGCCACCCGGGTAACCCATCACCACGGCGTCGGTGCCCTTCGGGGCCGGTTGTTCGGCGAACTGCAGCGGCGTGATCGGCAGGTTCGGGACGTCGAGGATGGAGATGTCGGCGTTGGGGTCGTAGGACACCACCCCGGCGTCGTAGGTCTTTCCGTCCGCCTCGATGGTCACGCTGTCCGCACCGGCGACCACATGGGCGTTGGACATGACCCGGTTGGGGGCAACCACGAAACCGCTGCCCTCAAGCACTTTCTGGCAACTCGGAGCGACACCGCGGATCTTGACCACGCTGGGCTGGGAGGTCGTCACCACGGGATCGGTCGCCAGTGCTGCGTCCGGGGCGTCGACGTTGACGATCGGGGTCCGCCCGAACGGTTCGAGCACATCGGGCAGCCCGGAGGTGTCCAGCAGCGCCGACAGCCGGTTCGGCACTGACCGCAGCCAGTCCGGCGCCACCTTGTCGACCTCGGTCAGTACCCGTGAATTCTTCACGGCCGCAGCAAGATTCGGCTGGTCCGAAGAGGTGAGCAGACTGCCCAGCAGCCACGACGCCACCAGAACGGCGACCAGCATCAGGCTCACCCCGACCGCCGAGTCCAACACCCGGAACACCGGGTTTCGGATGGTGCCGCGCACCGCACGCCCCAGCACCACGCCGGCGATCTCACCGATCACCACGAGCGCGAGGATCAGGAAGAGCGTGGCGAACAGCTTGGTGCGGTCACCACTGACATGCGGAATCACGTGCGGCGCCAACAGCACGCCTGCCACCGCACCGAGCACCACGCCGATGAAGGACAGCAGGGAGCCGAGCGCGCCGGAACGCCAGCCAGATATGGCCGCGACGAACCCGATGCCGAGGATGGCGAAATCGAGCCAGACCGAAGGTGTCATCTATATCCACTTCAACATTGGGCTTCACCGTAACCGTTGTCATGCCCGACGAGGGCCATTGCGTCGTCGAGTCCGCGCACGTCGTCGGTGTTCCACGGTTTGGCCCAGCCTGCGACGTCGAGGATCGCCGAGATGACCTGGCCGGTGAAGCCCCACACCAGCATCTCGTTGAGGAGGAACGCCGGGCCGGCGAATCGGCTGGTGTTGGCCTCCCGGTACACCATGAGGCGGTTCTCGGGGTTGGTGAAGGCGCGCACCGGAACCCTTGCGACGACGGCGGTCTCGGATTCGTTGACAACAGCGACGGGCCCCGGGTCGGGCGAGTAGGCCAGCACCGGGACCACGTGGAACCCGGACGGCGGGATGAACATCTTCTCCAGCGTCGCCAGCGGGTACAACCGGTCGGTGTCGATACCGGTCTCTTCCCAGGCCTCGCGAAACGCCGTGCCGACCGGACCTTGGTCGCCGGGATCGGTGGCGCCGCCGGGGAACGCGGCCTGGCCTGCGTGGTGGCGCAGTGTCGAGGCGCGGACCGTGACCAGCAGGTCGGCGTCCTCGGGAAGGTGAGGGGGCGCGCCCTCGGGTGGGCCGGAGAAGAGGACCAGGACTGCGGCGTCGCGCCGGGCGCCGGCCTGGGCGGCCTGATTGTTGGCCTCGACGATGCCCGCCAGCACCTCCGGGGGAACCCGTCGGCGATACGCGTCCGGTACCCGGTCGAGGTTGTCGACCAGCGGTTTGAGCCAGGGCGGGGCGGCATCCGGGAACAGCCCGTCGCGCGTCGATCTCACCCCGGGTGCTCCTATCGGCTAGAGCGGATCTTTTCGTCGACCGCAGCCGCGATCTCGTCGGCACTGACGAACGATCGGGGTAGGGTCCCGGCCACGCTACCGTCCGCACGCAGCACGACCGTCGCAGGCATGACGTTGGGCACCTTGAGCGCAGCCGCGACCAGCCGTCTGCCGTCCTGCAGGGTCGGAAGACGCACTCCGAGCTCGGCCAGACGCACCAGCGCCGCCGTCTCGTTCTCGTCCTGGTGCACCGTCACGACCAGCACGTCGTCGCCGACACGGCGCTGGTACTCGGCCATCGCCGGAAGCTCGTCGGCGCACGGGCCACACCAGTACGCCCAGAGGTTGAGCACCACGGTCCGGCCGGCCAGCGCCTGCGCCACGTCCACGGGCTTCCCGTCGCCGACGCACTCGAGAGTTATCCCACGCAGCGCTTCCGGTCCCGGCCCCTGCCCTGGCCCGGGGCACGGCGGCAACTGCGCACGAGCCCGGGGACCGGCGAGGGCCGCTGGAGTGTCGGCATCGCGATGATCGCGGGAGGTGGACTGTTGCCCCGTCCCGGCCTGCGGTGCGGGCTCGTCGCGCAGTTCCATCCAGAACGCGGTACCCAGCGCCACCAGGAGCACGAGGACCACCACGGTCCAGCGGGCCGATCTGCTCATCGTGCGGTCACAGCCCGGCCAGCGCCAGCAGATGCTCGGTCTCGGGACCTTTGACCAGTGCAGCAGCGGTGGGCGGATCGGTGGGCCCGAGCCCGAACGACGGGCAGTCCTTGGCCAGCACACACACCCCACACGCCGGCTTGCGGGCATGGCAGACCCGGCGGCCGTGGAAGATCACCCGGTGGCTCAGCAGGGTCCATTCCTTGCGTTCGATGAGCTCACCGATCGCGAACTCGACCTTGACCGGATCCTCTTCCTCGGTCCAGCGCCACCGCCGCACCAACCGGCCGAAGTGGGTGTCGACGGTGATGCCGGGGATGTCGAAGGCGTTACCCAGGATGACGTTGGCGGTCTTGCGCCCCACCCCGGGCAGCGTCACGAGGTCCTCGATGTTGTCGGGTACCTCGCCGTCGAACCGGGCCACCAACTCCTGGCCGAGTCGGATCAGCGAGGTGGTCTTGTTCCGGTAGAAGCCGGTAGGCCGGATCAGCTCCTCCATCTCGGTGCGATCGGCCTGGGCATAGTCCAGGGCCGTGCGGTATTTGAGGAACAACGCCGGCGTGGTCAGGTTCACCCGCTTGTCGGTGCTCTGCGCCGACAGGATGGTCGCCACGGCCAGCTCCAGCGGATTGGTGAAGTCCAGCTCGCAGTAGACATGCGGAAATGCCCGCGCCAGTTCACGGTTCATCCGTCGAGCCCTCCGAACCAGGCCCAGGTGGGTTTCGCTGTCCCACTTCTTGGACCGGCGCGTTTTCCCTGTCGGGGCGGCAGCCTCAGTCACGTCAATCAGCGTACTGACCTCGCCGGACATCCTCCTGCGCGGACCGGTGATGATTCGTGACCCCACTGAGACCTACGCCGTGTTAACTACTGCCTTGTGTCGTGGTTGCTGGTGGCGCTCATCCCGGGCTTGCTCATGCTGGCGGCGTTCGGGCTCGAGCGGCTGGAATCAGGGTTGGAACGAAAGCCCGCGTCTGCGGCGCCCGCGCCGCGGGTGAAACCGGTCCTCATCGACGTCGAGAGTGAACGTTTGCCGACGCGGTACTACGAACCGCAGGCCATAAATACCGGGTTTCCTGCGTCTCGACATGTCAATCGTGTGTAGCGTGGGCTAGTCGCGAAACCGCGTACCTCTAGACTGAGCAGGAAATATCAGTAAGAGGACAACACACCCAATAGCTTAAGGGGCAACGTGGACGAGATCCTGGCCAGGGCCGGAATCTTCCAGGGCGTCGAACCGACCGCCGTTTCGGCGCTGACGAAGCAGTTGCAGCCCGTCGACTTTCCGCGCGGGCATACCGTCTTCGCCGAGGGCGAACCCGGCGACCGCCTGTACATCATCATTTCCGGCAAGGTGAAGATCGGCCGCCGTTCACCGGACGGCCGCGAGAACCTGCTGACCATCATGGGCCCGTCGGACATGTTCGGTGAGCTGTCGATCTTCGACCCGGGGCCTCGTACCTCGAGCGCCACCACCATCACCGAGGTGCGCGCGGTGTCGATGGACCGCGACGCGCTGCGTGCGTGGATCGCCGACCGTCCCGAGATCGCCGAGCAGCTGCTGCGGGTGCTCGCGCGTCGTCTGCGCCGCACCAACAACAACCTCGCCGACCTGATCTTCACGGACGTGCCCGGCCGCGTGGCCAAGCAGCTGCTGCAGCTGGCTCAGCGGTTCGGAACCCAGGAGGGTGGGGCGCTGCGCGTCACGCACGACCTCACGCAGGAAGAGATCGCCCAGCTCGTCGGCGCGTCCCGCGAGACCGTCAACAAGGCACTGGCAGATTTCGCCCACCGCGGCTGGATCCGCCTGGAGGGCAAGAGCGTGCTGATCAGCGACAGCGAGAGGTTGGCCCGGCGAGCTCGCTAGCTTTCCTTTTCCGCGAAACGGCATTCCAGCAGCATTTGTTCGAGTAACCAGCTGCCGGAATGCCGTTTCGGCGTTTCCGGGCTCAGGCCCGCAGATAGTCCAGCTGGGCCTGCACGCTCTTCTCGGCGGCGTCCCACAGTTTCTGGTCGACGTCGGTGTAGACGTGCTCGACGACCTGGCGGACCGAGGCGTCCTCGCCGAGTTCCCGTAGTGCCGCCCGGACCTGGTCCAACCGCTCGTCGCGGTGCGCCAGGTACATCGCGGTCACCTCGTGCAGATTCGGCAGATCGGGTCCGTGGCCGGGCAGCACCGTCCGGGCGCCCAGGCCCTGCAGCCGTCGCAGGGATTCCAGGTAGTCACGCAGGCTGCCGTCCTCGGTGTCGATGACGGTGGTGCCGCGGCCCAGCACGGTGTCGGCGGTCAGTACCGCCCCTTGCCCGTTGTCGTCGTCGAGCACGAACGACAATGAGTCGACGGTGTGGCCGGGGGTGGCCATCACCTTGATCCGCAGCCCGGCCGCGTCGATCACCTCACCATCGGTCAGCGGACCGCCGAGGCCTCGCAGGAAGCCACTGCCGACCGAACGGACCGTGGCGCCGGTCAGGTCCACAAGCTTGTCGATGCCGCCGGTGTGGTCCTCGTGCTTGTGACTGATCAACACCAACGCGACGGTGCCCAGTTCGGCGATGCGGGCGATGTGCGCCGCATCGTCGGGTCCGGGGTCGACGATGACGATCTCGTCACTGCCCGGGCCGCGCAGCACCCACGTGTTGGTGCCCTCCAGGGTCATCAGCCCCGGGTTGTCGCACAGCAGCACCGAGGCCGATTCGGTCACCGGCCGTAACAGCCCGTAGGCCGGGTGCTCCGCCGCGGTCACGCGGTTTCGACGATGATCTCGACTTCGACCGGCGCGTTGCGCGGCAGTTCCGACACGCCGACGGCCGAACGCGCATGCGCGCCCGCCTCACCGAAGATCTCGCCGAACAGTTCGGAGGCACCGTTGACGACGCCCGGCTGTCCGCTGAATCCGGCTGCGGATGCGACGAACCCCGTCACCTTGATGATCCGGACGACGGAGTCGATGCCCACCAGCGCGTGCACGGCGGCCAGCGCGTTGAGGCCGCAGACCCGGGCCAGCTCGTTGCCCTGCTCGGGGCTGATCTCCGCGCCGACCTTGCCGGTGACCAGCAGCTCGCCGGCCTGGATCGGCAGCTGACCGGCGGTGTAGACGAGGTTGCCGGTCCGGACCGCGGGGACGTACGCGGCCAGCGGGGCGACGACGTCCGGCAGTTCGATGCCGAGCTCGGCCAGTCGCTGGGAGTTGGTCACTTCGGCCGCTTCAGGTAGGCGACATGCTGCTCGCCCGTCGGGCCGGGCAGCACGGAGACCAGCTCCCAGCCGTCCTGTCCCCACTGATCGAGAATCTGTTTCGTGGCGTGGGTCAACAACGGCACCGTGGCGTATTCCCATTTGGTCGCTTCGCTCACGCCGCCCACCTAGTTCCTTCGCTCATGGCCCGAGCTTATCGGTCGGACACCCAGGCTTGGTTAGCATGCACTGGTGGCAACCACAGAGAGCGGCGCCAAACACGTCGGCTGGCCGTCAAGGCTCACAAAGGCCCGGCTGCATTTCGTTTCCGGCAAGGGCGGTACCGGCAAGTCCACCGTCGCAGCCGCACTGGCGCTGGCCCTGGCGGCCGGCGGCCGCAAGGTGCTGCTGGTGGAGGTCGAGGAGCGCCAGGGCATCGCGCAGTTGTTCGACGTGCCGCCGCTGCCGTACGAGGAAGTCAAGGTGGCCACGGCCGATGGCGGCGGACAGGTCAACGCGCTCGCGATCGACATCGAGGCCGCGTTCCTGGAGTACCTCGACATGTTCTACAACCTCGGCCTGGCCGGCCGGGCCATGCGCCGCATCGGTGCCATCGAATTCGCGACCACGATCGCTCCCGGTCTGCGTGACGTGCTGCTCACCGGCAAGATCAAAGAAATCGTGACGCGCACCCCCAAGGACGCCAAGGGCAAGCGCGGCGTTTACGACGCCGTGGTGGTCGATTCCCCTCCCACCGGCCGCATCCCGCGGTTCCTGGACGTCACCAAGGCGGTCTCCGACCTCGCCAAGGGTGGGCCCGTGCACTCGCAGGCCGACGGTGTGGTCAAGCTGCTGCACTCCGAGCAGACCGCGATCCACCTGGTGACGCTGCTGGAAGCACTGCCCATCCAGGAAACGCTGGAAGCCATCGACGAACTCACCGAGATGGGCCTGCCGATCGGCAGCGTGATCGTCAACCGCAACATCCCGGCCTACCTGCCCACCGAGGATCTGGCCAAGGCCGCCGAGGGTGACATCGACGCCGACGCCGTCCGCGCGGGCCTGGATAAGGCTGGAATCACGTTGGCGGACAACGATTTCGCGGGCCTGCTGACCGAGTCCATCCAGCACGCCACCCGGATCGCGGCACGCGCCGAGAGTGCCGAACTGCTCGATGCCATCGACGTCCCCCGCCTCGAGCTGCCGTCGCTGGCCGATGGTGTCGACCTGGGCAGCCTGTATGAACTCGCCGAAGCACTGGAACAGCAGGGGGTCCGCTAGTGAGTACGAAACCGCCCGCCCTTGACATGCACGCCATCCTGTCCGACACCGCCAACCGCGTCGTAGTGTGTTGCGGCGCAGGCGGAGTCGGCAAGACCACCACCGCGGCTGCGATGGCACTGCGGGCCGCCGAGTACGGCCGCACCGTCGTGGTGCTGACCATCGACCCGGCCAAGCGACTGGCCCAGGCGCTGGGCATCAAGGATCTCGGGAACACCCCGCAGCGGGTTCCACTGGCCCCGGAGGTCACCGGGGAGCTGCACGCGATGATGCTGGACATGCGCCGCACGTTCGACGAGATGGTGGTGCAGTACTCCGGGCCGGACCGTGCCGATTCCATTCTGGAGAACCAGTTCTACCAAACCGTGGCGACCTCGCTGGCCGGCACGCAGGAGTACATGGCCATGGAGAAGCTCGGCCAGCTGCTGGCCGAGGACAAGTGGGATCTGGTGGTGGTGGACACCCCGCCGTCGCGCAACGCCCTGGACTTCCTCGATGCCCCGAAGCGGTTGGGCAGCTTCATGGACAGTCGGCTGTGGCGGATGCTGCTGGCGCCGGGACGCGGGATCGGCCGGCTGGTCACCGGCGCCGTCGGGCTGGCGATGAAGGCCCTGTCCACGGTGCTCGGCTCGCAAATGCTCTCCGATGCAGCAGGTTTCGTGCAGTCACTGGACGCCACCTTCGGCGGGTTCCGCGAGAAGGCCGACCGGACCTATGAATTGCTCAAGCGCCGCGGCACTCAGTTCGTGGTGGTGTCGGCGGCCGAGCCCGACGCACTGCGCGAGGCCTCGTTCTTCGTCGACCGGCTGTCGAACGAACACATGCCGCTGGCGGGGCTGATCCTCAACCGCACCCACCCCACGCTGTGCGATCTGCATGCCGACAAGGCAGAGGAAGCCGCCGACGCGTTGGCGGCCGAGGGTTCGGACCCGCTGGCCGAGGCCGTGCTGCGGATCCACGCCGACCGGGCCCACACCGCCAAGCGTGAGATCCGGCTGCTGTCCCGGTTCACCGGCGCCAACCCGCATGTCGCGATCGTCGGGGTGCCGTCACTGCCGTTCGATGTCTCGGATCTCGACGCGCTGCGCGCGATCGCCGATCAGATCACCGGGGAGGCGGCCGGCGCCGCCTGATCGGCGCCTTCCAGGTAGCGGCGGATCTCGGTCCCCAGCAGTCCCATCGCTTCCAACACCGGATCGCGATGGTCCTCACCCCAGGCCCAATTGGCCAGGACCGCGTAGCCCACCCGGCATCCGCTGTCCGGGTTCCCGACACATCCGATGTCGATCCGCGCGTCGGAGATGGTCCCGGTCTTGTTCCAGAGCTCGAACCCGGCGTCGGGCTCGGTGTGTGCCAGCGGGTCCAGGCCGAATGCCCGCGCCACCATGGACAGATCGGTGTTGACGCCGAGCCAGCGTCGCAACCGCTCGGACACCGCCGGGCTGTGGATGTCACCCCTCTGCAGGCGCGCCACGAACTCGCAGAGTTCCGCGGCATTCCCCGTGGAAAGGGTGAGCGGATCGTCCTGGGATCTGTTCAGCCGCACCCGGTCTCGTAACCCGCTCTCGGTGAACCCGAGGTCGCGGGTTGCGCGTTGCACCTCGTCTAGACCGAGCCGGCGAAGCAGAATGTTGGTGGCCATGTTGTCGCTGACCGCACCGATCAGCAGGCACAGGTCATCGATCCGTTGGTCCTGCTGCCGTAACAGATAGACGATGCCGGAGTCTGCCACCTGGTCCTCAGCGGTGGCGGCGAGGACTTCGCCGGGGTCCAGGGTCACGTCGTCGAACCGGCGCGCCACCTCGGCCAGTAGGAAGACCTTCCCCACACTGGCCGTCTTGAGCACGCGGTCCGGCGTGTGCTCCCACAGGGTCCGGCCGGTGCTCAGGTCGGTGATGCGGGCCGACCAGGTCGCGGCGTCGGCCAGCCAGGACGAGGCTCGGGAGAAGAACGCGCTCATGCCACTTCGGCGACGTCGGCGTCGACGGGTACCCGCCCGAACCGCTTGCGCAGGACGTAGGCCACCACGACCACACCGAGACTCAGGACGCTGGCCAACAGTTGGACGCGCTGATCGACGTCGAACAGCATGGCAACCAGGACCAGTACGAAACACGCGATCACCACGATGGTCAGATACGGGAAGAACCACATCTTCAGCGTCAGCTTGGACGGGTCGTCACGTTCGATGGCCCGGCGCACCCGCAGCTCGGAGATACCGATCATCACGTACATGAAGATGGCGACGACGCCGCACGAGTTCACGAGGAACAGGAACAGCGAGTCGGGGGCGATGTAGGCGAGCACCACGGAGATCCAGCCGATGACCGTGCTGGCCAGCACGGCCCTGGTCGGAACACCGCGGGAGTTGGTGCGCACCAACCACTCTGGTGCGTCACCGTGCGACGCGAGCACCCGCAGCATGCGCGAGGACGTGTAGATCGACGAGTTCAGCACCGAGAGCACCGCGGTGAGGATGACGAAGTTCATGATCACGCCGGCGCCGGGAATCTGCAGTTTGTCCAGGGCGGCCACGTACGGGCTGGACAGCACGGACGCGTCGTTCCACGGCAGGATGCACACGACCAGGAAGATCGACCCGACGTAGAACAGGATGATCCGCCAGATGACCCCGGTGGTGGCCCTGGCCACCGACTTGGCCGGCTCGGCGCTCTCGGCGGCGGCGATGGTGACGATCTCGGCTCCGCCGAACGCAAAGATCACCACCACGACGGCGCCCAGGATCGCCCCGACGCCGTTGGGCGCGAACCCGCCGTGGGACACCAGATTGCTCAGCCCACTGGTGTCGCCCGGCCACACTCCCGATACCCACAGCAGGCCCAGCACGATGAAGGACACGATGGCGGCGACCTTGATACCGGAGAACCAGAACTCGAATTCGCCGAACCAACGCACCGAGATCAGGTTGGTCACGGTCATCACCGCCATCAGCAGCATGGCCATGATCCACAGTGGCAAGCCGACCCAGACTGACAGGATCTTGGCCCCCGCAACGGCTTCCACCGCGATGATGATCACGTAGTAGTACCAGTACAACCAGCCGAGGGTGAAGCCGGCCCACGGGCCGATCCCCATCCTGGCGTAGTCGGCGAAGGCACCCGTCCTCGGCTTTGCGACCACCATCTCGCCCAGCATGCGCAGGGTGCACAGCACCAGAGCGCCGGCCAGAACATAGGACAGGATCGCGGCGGGCCCGGCGGTCTTGATGACTGCGCCGCTACCGACGAACAGCCCCGCACCGATGGCCCCGCCGATCGCGATCATGGTCATGTGCCGCGTTTTCAGCGATCTGGCCAGTCCGGAGCGGGGTTCATCGACGGAGGACAACTGGGGTTCCGATTCGAGCATGTGGCGGTCGCAATCAGTCGCAGGGGCGGATGGGCAGGGGCACGAGCGAGGGTTCGCCGGCCTCGGTCACGATCTGTTCGATCGTCTGGGCGCGCCGGACCAGCGACCAGCGTCGGCCGCCGTCCGGGTCGGTCTCCACCGCGTAGACCGCGGGCCGCGGTAATGCGTTGTAGGAGAAGTGGGTTGAGAAGTAGTAGCCGCCGGTGTCCGGTACGGCCACCAGGTCCCCTTGGTGGACGAGGGGTAGTTCTCGGCCGACGGCCAGCATGTCGCCGGTGAAGCACGCCGGACCTGCGATGTCCTGCAGCTGAGACTGCTCGGCGCGGCGCCGGCCCTGCGCGTCGTACACCTCGATCCGCAACGGCCATTCCCCCGGCCCGAAAATCGTGCGGGTCGCCACCTGCACACCGGCATGGGTGATGGCGATCTGCCTGCCCCCGGTGACCTTCGTGTACTCGACCCTGGCCACGATGGTGCCCGCCTTGGCCGTCAACGCCCGGCCGAACTCGGTGACCAAACCGTATGTGCCATCGAAGAGTTCCGGCACCATGCGCTCCAGGACGGCGCGGTGATCGGCGAAGGTCGGGACGATGTCGTCCGAGCTGAAGTTGACCGGCAACCCGCCACCGATGTCGATGCGGCGAACCTGCTGATGCCCGGTACGCGCCGTGATGTCGGCTGCGAGATCGGTGATCAGCCGGACCCCCTCGGCAGCGTGTTCCAGACTCAGGCCCTGCGAACCGCTGTGCACGTGTAGCTGCGTCAGCCAGGGCCGGGCCGCGAAGGCGGCGATGACAGTTTCGCGATGGTCGGCCAGACCGATTCCGAATTTGGACGTCGACGTCGCGGTGCTCATGGCGCCGATGGCCCCGGCCCCGGTCTGCGGATTCAGTCGCATGCCGATGACCGATCGGTGCCCACCCACCCGGACGACGGACTGGTCCACCCGCGCCAGTTCTTCGAAGTTGTCGATGTTGAACGAGATCCCGAGCGCCAGTGCCTGCTCGATCTCGGTCGCGGTCTTCGCCGGGGAGTCGAACACGATGTGTTCGGCGGGAAAGCCTGCGGCCAGCGCGAGTTGGAGTTCGCCCGGGCTCGCCACCTCGCAGCCGAATCCCGCCTGGGCGAACCGGGTGAGCACCGGACACAGCGTGATCGCCTTGGCCGCGATGGTGTGCAGTGCCGGCATGGATGCCGGATAAGCCTGGCTCAACGACCGCATCAGCTCATCGAGCGTGTCCAGGTCGACGACTCCGCACAGCGGGTGCAGGTCGTCGATGAACGCCTGCCGGGCAACATCGCCGACGACCTGTTCGCGGCGGCGCAGCAGGGTGTCCGGAGTCGGCAGGGTATCCCTGGTTCGCGGGGGTGCATCAATCACAGATAAACCCTATGAATGCGGCGGTTGGTGGTGAGAGCCATACGAGCTGAGGAATTTCGCGCGGATCTTCGTCGGATTCAGAGGAAGTGCCGCGACGCGGGTGGCGGTGTCTCCGAAATGCACTAACCAGATCCCGGTTTCTTGTCGATCTCGACGGGAGAGCGGCCCGCGCGGCGTTCCCACACCAGCAGGCCCAGGGCCGCGCGGAGCCTGGCCGCCGGTGACTGCAGGTCGATATCGGAGACCACGCGGATCCGGTCCAGCCGGTAGCGCAGTGAGTTGGCGTGGATGCCCAATTCGCGGGCGGCTCCGGTCAGATTGCCGGGATGGTCGAGCACCGCGGCGACGGTGTCGATGAATGCCGTGCCGTGGTCGGTGTCGTGCCGGCGCAGGGCTGACAGGGGTTCTGTCATCACGTCGGCCATCGGATCGAGCAGGTCGGCCGCCCGCACCAGGGCCAGTGCGTCGGGCACGTCGGCAGCCGTGAGAACCGGCTGCCTGACCTGCGGCGGGTGTGCGGCTCTGAGCGCGGCAGCGTCGAGAACCTGACGCGCGACGATGGCAGAGTCGCGCAGGTAGGCGATGGCCTCGACGACGGGGCCGACGGCGACCGCGCCCGCGTGGGCAGGCGAAACCCGGGCCAGGTGCCTGGACAGGCTGTCGGCCAGATCCGTCTCGGCGGATTCGTCGTCCAGCACCGGAAGCACGATGAGCAGTTCGTCCCCGACCCGTGCCGTGCGGGCGCCGGCGCGGAGCGCCTGGACATGGAACATCAGGGCGCGCGACGCAGACGTGTCGGCGCCCAGCGCCAGGACAGCGTGTCTGCTGTCTGGCTGCAGCCCGAGCAAGGCCGCCGGGACTCCAGGGTCCACCCCACGCGAGAGCAGGTCGACCAGGGCCGATTCCTGGAGGCGACGTTCGTATTGGTCGCGGTGAACTTCCCGCAACATCATCGCCGCGGCGGTCTGGCGTACCTGCAACAGCAGCTGGCGCAGTTCTTCGCGGTCGGTAGCGTCGTCCAGCGCCGCCCAGATGGTGCCCAGCGTTTCGGTGCCGGATTTCATCGACACCACCATGCGGGCCGGGTCGTCATCCTCGGCGTTGCGCACGACCACGTCATCGGATCGCCAGACCGCGGGCAGGAATCCGGTGGACATGAGCCGTTCGACCCGCCAGGCGGGTACCGCACCGCCCAGGATCGTCTGGTTCCGAATCGGGTCGACATCCGGCCCCACGACGGCATAGGCCAGCACGCGGGAATCCAGATCCTCGATGGTCACCGGGGCGCCGGTCTGGCTGCTGATCCAGCGGGCCAGGGCCTGCAGGTTGTCCACCTGCGGGGCCGGGTTGACGATGCGGCCCGCACCGAGCAGCCGGATCAGGACCCGGAACAGTTCGCTCCAGCCCACCCAGGGCGAACGCCGGAACAACCTCGTGGAGTGGACGGGCAACATCGATACGTCGGTTGCCGCGTCGGGTGGAAGCACAATGGCCGCAGCGGTTCCCACCTCGTCGAGCAACGACCCGAGTGCGAAGCGATCCTCTACGCGGGTGCTGACCAACACGATGGTGCCGGTGTAGTCCGCCGGGGTGCCGGGCTCATGCAGGACGACGTCATTCAACAACGGATCGTCGGCGGGTTCGGCGGTCGGTAGCGGCATCAACATGCCGGCGGCGCCAGAAACCATCGCCGACAACGGAAGAACGCTGGCAGGCTCACTCACTGCCGCTGATTACCATGTGCCACAACCGAATACACTACCGTCGGCTGGACTTTGGCGCGCGCGGGCCAGGTCAGCCCGCGAGAAGACACCGGCGCTAGACCGCGCTGCGGTGGTGCTTGCGCTGGGCTGCGAAGAACTCGGCCCAGGAAATGACTTCGGGATGCTGCTTGAGCAGGGCACGACGCTGACGTTCGGTCATCCCGCCCCAGACGCCGAACTCCACACGGTTGTCGAGTGCATCGGCACCACATTCGAGGATCACCGGGCAGTGGCGGCAGATCACCGCGGCTTTGCGTTGCGCGGCACCGCGGACGAACAGCTCGTCCGGATCGGCTTGACGGCATCGCGCCTGTGAGACCCAGGCGATCCGGGCTTCACCTTCGCCTCGATGGACCAGATTCGTGGCGGGGGCGGAAGCGTTCATCTTGTCTGCGACAGTTCTTGTACCTGACACCAGCGATCCCTTCGTTCCTGTCATCTCCCCAGATGACGGGCGTTGAACCTTCCGGTGTAGAACGCTATTGCGATCTACGCCACATTGCGACAGCCCGTGTTACCTGGATCGCACTGTGTGTCCAAGCTAGGTGGTCAGAGGGTATTTACGCAACAGTTTGTCGCCCACTTTTTTGGGACGGCCGTGCCGTCTGACCCGGTTCGGTGCGCACCGAGGTGTTTCTGCAGGCAAGCGCGATATGTCCGCGGGGCCCGCTCACAGGCAGCGCCGCTCGGCGACCTGGCTACTCTGTACCCATGCCGGAGCCGCCGACACGACCGCCCGCGCAGCCACCCCAAGCGGTCACCATCATCAAACTCGCCTGGTGCGTCCTGCTCGCGAGTGTGCTGGCGGCCACCTTCATGTTCCCGTTGGTGGGTGGATTCGGCCTGATGTCGAACCGGGCTTCCGACGTGGTGGCCAACGGCTCGGCCGCCCTGGTCGACGGCGAGGTTCCGCAGGTCTCGACCATGGTCGACGCCAAGGGCAACACCATCGCGTGGCTGTATTCACAGCGACGCTTCGAGGTGCCGAGCGATCAGATCGCCAACACCATGAAGCTTGCCCTGGTCTCCATCGAGGACAAGCGGTTCGCCGAACACAACGGCGTGGACTGGCAGGGCACGCTGACCGGCCTCACCGGATATATGCGCGGCGACTCCGACACCCGCGGCGGTTCGACCATCGAGCAGCAGTACGTGAAGAACTACCAGCTGCTCGTCATCGCCCAGACCGATGCCGAGCGCCGCGCCGCGATCGAGACCACACCGGCCCGCAAACTGCGTGAGATCCGGATGGCCCTCACGCTGGACAAGACCTTCACCAAGCCCGAGATCCTGACCCGCTATCTGAACCTGGTCTCGTTCGGCAACGGCGCGTTCGGTGTTCAGGACGCTGCACAGACCTATTTCGGCGTCAACGCCTCCGAGCTGAACTGGCAGCAGGCCGCGCTGTTGGCCGGCATGGTGCAGTCCACCAGTGCGCTGAACCCGTACACCAACCCCGACGGCGCCCTGGCCCGACGGAACCTGGTGCTGGACACCATGATCGACAACATCCCGCAGGAGGCCGACGCGCTGCGGGCCGCCAAGCAACAGCCGTTGGGCATCCTGCCGCAGCCCAATGAACTGCCCCGTGGCTGCATCGCAGCCGGTGACCGGGCGTTCTTCTGCGATTACGCGCTGGAGTACCTGGCCCGCGCCGGACTGTCCAAGGAGCAGGTGGCCAAGGGCGGTTACCTGATCAAGACCACGCTGGACCCCGATGTGCAGGGCTCGGTGAAGTCGGCGATCGACAGCATCGCCCGCCCGGACGCACCCGGCATCGCCAGCGTGATGAGCGTGATCAAGCCGGGCAAGGAATCCCACCCGGTGCTGGCGATGGGCAGCAACCGCACCTACGGCCTGAACACCGATGCCGGCGAGACCATGCAGCCGCAGCCGTTCTCGCTCGTCGGCGACGGCGCCGGATCGATCTTCAAGATCTTCACCACGGCCGCGGCCATGGACATGGGGATGGGCATCAACACCCAACTGGCGGTGCCCGGTTTCTTCCAGGCCAAGGGGCTGGGCAGCAGTGACACCCCGGGTTGCCCGAAGGAAACCTGGTGCGTGAAGAACGCCGGCGGCTACCGAGGTTCGATGAGCGTCACCGATGCGCTGGCCACCTCCCCGAACACCGCGTTCGCCAAGCTGATCTCGCAGATCGGCGTGCAACGGTCGGTCGACATGGCCGTCAAGCTGGGGCTGCGGTCCTACGCGCTGCCCGGCACCGCCCGCGACTACGACCCCGACAGCAACGAAAGCCTGGCCGACTTCGTCAAGCGCCAGAACATCGGCTCGTTCACCCTGGGGCCCATCGAGGTCAACGCACTCGAATTGTCGAATGTCGCGGCCACGCTGGCCTCCGGCGGCACCTGGTGCCCGCCCAATCCGATCGGCCAGGTGCTCGATCGCCACGGCCAGGAGGTGTCGGTGACGACCGAGACCTGCGATCAGGCGGTGCCCGAGGGGCTGGCCAACACCCTGGCCAACGCGATGAGCAAGGACGACCAGGCCGGCGGCACCGCCTCCGGGTCTGCCGGTTCGGTCGGCTGGGACCTGCCGATGTCGGGCAAGACCGGCACCACCGAGGCGCACCGGTCGTCGGGCTTCCTGGGCTTCACCAATCAGTACGCCGCGGCCAACTACATCTACGACGATTCCACCAGCCCCGGCGAGCTGTGCTCGTTCCCGCTGCGCCAGTGCGGCGACGGCAACCTGTTCGGCGGTAACGAACCGGCCCGTACCTGGTTCACGGCGCTGAAGCCGATCGCCAACAACTTCGGCCCGGTCGCCCTGCCGCCGACAGATCCGCGTTACGTCGACGGCGGCCCCGGCTCGGTGGTCCCGACCGTGACCGGACTGGATGAGACGGCCGCGCGCCAGCGGCTCAAGGAATCCGGATTCCAGGTGGCCGATGGCTCCGCCTCGGTCAACAGCAGCTCGCGCGCCGGCACCGTCGTCGGTACCGCGCCCAGCGGCCAGACGATTCCGGGCTCGATCATCACGATCCAGGTCAGTAACGGGATCCCGCCGGCCCCACCGCCGCCCGAGTTCCCGTTCCCGCTGCCGGGCGGCCCGCCGCCCGAGATCGGCCAGACGGTCGTCGAGATCCCGGGGTTGCCTCCGATCACCGTCCCGGTGCTCGGCCCTCCACCGCCCCCGTGACCATCGGTTCGCAGTAGGCTTGCCTGCATGTCAGTGAAGAAGGCAGCTGCCGTCACCGCCGGTTCGCTGGTTGCCGGGATCGGCTACGCAACCCTCATCGAGCGCAATGCGTTCGTGCTGCGGGAAGCGACCATGCCGGTACTGGCCCCTGGCTCGTCACCCCTTCGGGTGCTGCACCTGTCCGATCTGCACATGCGTCCCAACCAGCGCCGTAAGCAGGCCTGGCTGCGTGATCTGGCACGCCTCGAGCCCGATCTGGTGGTCAACACCGGCGACAACCTGGCCCATCCGAAGGCCGTGCCCGCCGTCGTGCAGTCCCTGAGCGATCTGCTGTCGGCGCCCGGCCTGTTCGTGTTCGGCAGCAACGACTATTTCGCGCCGCGTCTGAAGAACCCGCTGAACTACCTCACCAACCCGGATCATCGGACGCACGGTGAACCGCTGCCGTGGCAGGACCTGCGGGCAGCGTTCACCGAACGTGGCTGGCTCGACATGACCCACATCCGTCGGGACGTCGAGGTGGCCGGGCAGCACATCGCGGTGGCCGGCGTCGATGATCCGCACCTCAAGCGCGACCGCTACGACACCATCGCCGGCCGAGCCAACGGCGCGGCGAATCTGACTTTGGGGCTCACGCACTCCCCCGAACCGCGGGTGTTGGACCGCTTCGCCGCCGACGGCTATCAACTGGTGCTTGCCGGGCACACCCACGGCGGGCAGCTGTGCCTGCCGTTCTACGGAGCCATCGTGACCAACTGCGAACTGGACCGGTCGCGAGCCAAGGGCGCCTCGAAGTGGGGTTCCCACATGCAGCTGCACGTGTCCGCGGGTATCGGCACGTCGCCGTTCGCGCCGGCGCGGTTCTGCTGCCGCCCCGAGGCCACCCTGCTGACGCTCGTCGCAGCGCCGACCGGCGGCGGCCACGTCGGGATCAGGGCCGGGCAATCCAGCCCGGCCGTCTCGGCCCGGTGAGCCAACCGGGCTGCACCGCGTCGCGTCCCCGGCCACGCCGGTGGGTCGACAATGCGGTGCGGCTGATCGAGGCCGATTCCAAGCGCAGCGCCGACACCCATCTGCTGCGTTATCCGCTGCCGGCGACCTGGAGCAGTGGTGTCGACGCGCAGTTGTATCTCAAGGACGAGTCCACCCACATCACCGGCAGCCTCAAGCACCGGCTGGCTCGGTCCCTGTTCCTCTACGGGTTGTGCAACGGCTGGATCGGTGAGGGCACCACGATCATCGAGGCGTCCTCGGGGTCGACAGCGGTGTCGGAGGCCTACTTCGCCGCACTGCTGGGGTTGCCGTTCATCGCGGTGATGCCCGCCTCGACCAGTGGCTCCAAGATCGCGCTCATCGAAGCCCAAGGCGGCCGTTGCCATTTCGTCGCGGAGTCATCGCAGGTGTATGCCGAGGCGCAGCGGTTGGCCGAGGAGACCGGCGGGCACTACCTGGACCAGTTCACCAACGCCGAACGGGCCACCGACTGGCGCGGCAACAACAACATCGCCGAGTCGATCTACGAGCAGATGCGTCTGGAACCGCATCCGGTTCCGGAGTGGATCGTGGTGGGGGCCGGCACCGGTGGCACCAGTGCGACCATCGGCCGCTACATCCGCTACCGCAGGCATGCCACGCAGTTGTGTGTCGTCGACCCGGAGAATTCCGCGTTCTTCCCCGGCTACGCGCAGGGCCGCGACGACGTCGTCACGGGCGCCTCGTCACGCATCGAGGGCATCGGCAGGCCGCGAGTCGAGCCGTCGTTCCTGCCGGGTGTGGTGGATCGGATGATCACCGTCCCCGACTGCGGGTCGGTGGCCGCGGCGCATCACGCCAGCCGGGTCCTTGGCCGCCGCGTCGGCCCGTCGACCGGAACCAACCTGTGGGGGGCGTTCCAGCTGCTGGCGGAGATGATCGCGCACGGCCGCAGCGGGTCGGTGGTGACCCTGCTGGCCGACAGCGGTGACCGCTACGCGGATACCTACTTCGATGCCGACTGGCTCAGCGCCCAGGGCCTGGACCTGTCGGATTCGGCGGAGGTGCTGTCGGAGTTCGAGCGCTCGGGCAGCTGGTCCTGATCCGTCTCGGCCGTCAGGAACAGCCAAAACGCTGCCAGCGCGAAGAACCCCAGGTAAATGGTGGCGCCCAGGACGGTCATGAGTACTCCAGTCGGTTCGGATGTCGTCAGTGGGTAGAACACCACCGACACCCTCATTGCTTCCCGTCGCCGATCTTCGTCACTTCCCGTGGTCGGTTTCCACACCAGGGTTGTGATCTGCGCCGGCGCACCGCCCAGCGGCAGAAACCGGCGCAGAGGTGGCCGTTTGGCGTCCGAGGTACCCGGTGCGATACGCTGTCGGAGCTTCACACGGGGTGTGGCGCAGCTTGGTAGCGCGCTTCGTTCGGGACGAAGAGGTCGTGGGTTCGAATCCCGCCACCCCGACTCGTGTGTTCAAGGCCCAGACCAGAGAGATCCGGTCTGGGCCTTTGTCTTTCCGGTCGAAAGCTTGCCTATCCCGGTAGTCCCTGTTCTTCCGGCGGCAGCGGAGCCGGTCCCTTGATTCCCGGAGTGGCCATGGGGACCTCGGGTGCCTGCGCCGGGTTGGACGGCGTGATGGTTACCCCGGTCTGCATCGGAGATGCCGGCTCGGACCCGAGAAGCGAGACGGGATGACTCTGCAGGCCTCCGACGACCCCCAACGCACTCAGTGCAACAACCGCGCATCCACCAACCGCGGTGGAGAGTTTGATGCCGAATTTATTCATATCGAACCAATCCATTGAAAACATAGAGTTTCTATGCAATGGAAACCGTTGCGACCCCGGCATCTATTCCCAATCTCGGGCCGGTCCCCGGACGGATCGCCAGGCGGGTCAGGCGCCGTCACTCATGCGGATGGCCTTTCTTGCCGTGGCCCTTGCCGTTGCCGTTCCCATTGCCATTGCCATCGCCATCGCCCTGGTCTTGACCGTGGCCGTTCCAGTTGCCCCAATCGCCCTCGTCAGGCGGGAGCGTAGGCCGGAAGGTCGGGATGCTCGTCGCGGCAGGCACCGTCGGCTCGACAGTGGTGGTCACCGGCGTCACGGCCGGCGCGCGCTGCGGCGGCGGATCGGCGATCAGCAGGATGGCCCCGAGGACGCCGGCCGCCGCCACGGCCAGTCCGGCGAGCACCATCCGAACGCGCGACCGGCGGGCCGGTAGCGGGGAAGGCAGCATCAGGGTCGCAGGAGGAGCCGTCGGCGCGGCGTGCAATGCCGCCCGCATCTCGGCGGCGTCGGCGAAGCGATAGGCCGGGTCCCGCGCCATCGCGCGCTCCAGCACGTGGACCAGAGCGGGGTCGACGTCGGGGCGCAGCATGCCGATCGGCATCGGGGCTTCGTCGACGACTGCGCGCATGGTGGCGATCGGGTGGTCCCGAGTGAAGGGCCGCCGTCCGGTCAGCGCCTCGTAGCCGAGGACACCGACGGCGTACAGATCATCCGACACCGTCGCCGGGTGGCCCGTAATCCGTTGTGCGCTGAGGTAATCCGGTGTGCCGAACACGGTCCCGACGTGGGTGTGGGCGGTTCCGGCGGTCTTGGCGATACCGAAGTCGGCAAGCTTGGCGGTCCCCGAACTGGTGATCAGGACGTTGCCAGGTTTGATGTCGCGGTGCAGGATGCCCGCGCCGTGGGCAGCGGTCAGCGCACCCAGCAGGTCGGTCAGCACCCAACGCACCCGGTCAGCGGACAGCGGTCCGGCCGCGATCTCCTCGGCAAGGGTCGGCCCAGGCAGCCTTTCCATCACGATGAACGGCGTCCCGTGGTCGTCACCGCAGTCGTGGACCGCGACGATGTTGGGGTGGTTGAGCGCGGCAGCGGCGCGCGCTTCGTCCTCGAACCGCCGACGTGTCGCTTCGTCGGAGGCCAGGGCCGGGTAGAGCAGTTTGATCGCGACCGGACGCGACAGCCGGGTGTCCCAGCCATCGCGCACCTCGGCCATGCCGCCTCGGCCGAGCACGCCACGTAGCTCGTAGCGGCCGGCGAGCGCCGCCGTCATAGATCTCCCCTCCGCCGTGCGCTTGGCTCCAAGTATCCCGGAGTGCCGTTCTACGGCATGCTGGCACCATGCCCCGGTTCAGGCTGGAACCCGCCGACGCCGCCTTCTTCAGCACGGCGCCGCACACCTTCACCTATCAGAAGCGGTTCGCCGCGCCGCCAGAAAAGGTCTGGGAGTCGCTGGTCTCCGATGAGTCCCTGGCCGCCTGGGGACCGTCGGTCAACAAGGTCGAGTGGCTGTCGCCGCGGCCGTTCGGCGTCGGCACCTCCCGCGAGGTGACGCTGGCACCCGGGGTCGCTCGGGTGCACGAGACGTTCTTCCGGTGGGAGGAGGGCCGGCGGTACTCGTTCACCGTCGACCACGCCAACATTCCGTCGCTGCGCCGGTTCGCCGAGGACTACCTGGTAGAGCCCGCGGGCGACGGAGAGACGCAGTTCACCTGGATTGTGGCGATCGAGCCGAAGCCGTTGTTCGCGATCCCGTTCAAGGGGTTGGCGCCGGTGGTCAAAGCGGCGTTCGGGCGCCTGGCCTCTGACGGCCAGCGCTATTTCGCCCGAGTGTGACCAAGGTCCCAACCAAGCAGTTGATAGCGTCGGCCGATGGCCGCGCTGAGCTGGATCGCCGAACTGTTGCAGTTCGATCGCGATGGTGATGACTTCTGCATTCGGGAACCGCGCAGAGGGGCGACCGAGCGGCTGTTCGGCGGGCTGATCGCCGCCCAATCGTTGAGCGTGGCGGGGGCCACGGTCGATGGCGGCCAGCTTCCGCAATCGCTGCACACCTACTTCGTCCGCGGCGGTCGCTACGACGCCGACGTCGAGTTCCACGTCGACCGCACCCGCGACGGACGCGCGTTCGCGACCCGGCACGTCACGGCCAGCCAGGACGGCAAGGTGATCCTGGAGATGCTGGCGTCGTTCCATCAACCCGAGCCCGGTCTGGATTGGTCTCCCGACGCCGTGCCCGCCCTGGAGTTCGACGCGGCCGCCCCAAAGCACGACGTCATGGACTTCGGCGACAAGTTCGACCTACGCACCATGCCCAGCGACACCTCAGAGTTCGCGGTGTCGCCGTTCTGGATCCGCAGCCAGGTCGAGATCGAGGACGATCCGCTGATCCGGGCCTGCACCCTGACCTTCATGTCGGATCTCGGTCCGGTCCCCTCAGCGCTCCCGCCGACGGTCCCGCTGCGGTCCGATCTCGGCTTCGCCGCCAGCCTGGACCACTCGATCTGGTTCCATCGCCCGTTCCTTCCCCGCGGCTGGCACCGATATGAGTTGCAGTCGGCGAACCACAACGATTCCCGTGGTCTGGCCCGCGGCTCGCTGTACGACGCCGCCGGCACACTGATCGCCAGCGTCAGCCAGGAAGCGCTCTGGCGGATTCCGGTCTAGCTGCGACGTTTGTCACCGCCGCAGGGCGGGCAACCGGTGGCATGAAGATCTCCGATGTCGCGTCCTGGCCGGTCGAGCTCGGTGCCGCGATGCGGCACCGACGGCTGTTCCACCCGAACGGTGTGCTGGCGCGAGGCCATCTGGAGCGCACCACACCCGCCGGCCGAGGCCTGCCGCTCTACTCGTGCGATGTGGTCGGGAGGTTGTCGAAAGGGATCGGGACACCGGATTCGGTGCCGGACATCGCCGGCCTGGCGTGGCGGATGCCACCGCAGCTGTCGGGGACACCGTGGGATGTGCTGTTGGCCTCCACACTGGCCGGCAATCGATTTGTCTTGTGGCCGGCCAATTCCTGGGCCGGGATCACGTTCTCGAGTGTGATGCCGCTGCGATTCGAGGGCGCGCTGTGGTGGCTGCGAGCCCGCCTGACCACCGACTTCGATGGCGCCGGGCTTTCGCTCGGCAGCGTGAACCAGCAATTGGAACGCGGTGGGGTCGAGTTCGACATCGAGCAGTCCCCCGCCACCGGCGAATTCGAGCCCGTCGCCCGGCTGTCACTGCGCGAGAAGCTGCCGCACGGTCGTGACGTGTCCTTCGATCCCGCACTGCACGAGGCCGACGGCGTCCGACTGGTGCCCACGTGGCTGGCAGATATCCGGCGCAGCGCCTACCACGGCAGCCGCGTCGGGCGCGATGCCGAATAGCGTTCAGTCGGGCGGCTCCTGACTGGTGCTCTCGGTGGTGTCGACATCCGGGGTGTCTTCCGGAACTTTCTTGGCCCGATCACGCTTGTCGGTCGCTTCACCGCTGTTCTCGCGGTGCTCTTCGTCGTAGATCCCCTTACCGGTTGGCATGAGCTTGAGATACCCGTCGCCGTGGGTTTCAACGCATCGCGAGCGCTACAGCCGGGCCTTGACCGCCGCCGACAACCGCGCCCCGTCGGCCTTGCCCGCGGCAATGGCGGTGGCGGCCTTCATCACCTGGCCCATCTGACGCATGCCGGGCCGTTCCCCGATCTGCTCGGCGACCTGCGCGATGGCGGTGTCGGCGACGTCGGCCAACTCGGCATCGGTCAACGGGGTGGGCAGATACTCGTCGATGATCCTGGCCTCGGCGTGCTCGTTGGCCGCCAATTCGCCACGCCCGTTCTGGGTGTAGACCTCGGCCGCCTCGCCGCGCTTCTTCGATTCGCGGGCCAGCACCGCGATCACCTCGGTGTCGGACAGTTCCCTTGCCTGCTTACCGGAGACCTCTTCGCTCTGGATGGCGGCCAGCACCATTCGCAGGGTGGCGGTGCGCAGTTTGTCCTGCGACTTCATCGCGGCGGTCAGATCCGCACGCAGCTTGTCCTTGAGCTCGGCCATAGCGCCAACCTAGCTGCGATCAGTCGTCGCCCGCCACGAATTTCGCGTCGACCGCGACCGAGACCTCGATATCGGCGGGTGCGAACTCGATTTCGGGCGCCACGCCTCCGCGCACTGCCATGGCACGCATCATCGGCGGGGACGACGAATCGTCGGGCGGCCGGCACACCATCCCGGCGTCGCCGATCGCCACCGGCCGCACCGGCCCGAGTGCCAGGGCATCGGAGTAGCGCTGGGCCCGGGTGACGGCGTCCTGCACCGCCTGGGTGTGGACCTGGGCGACCAGCTCATCGCGATGCTCGGTGGTCAGCGCCCATTCGATCCGCGACAACGAAAAGCCGCCGGTTTCGGTGACATGACCGCCGACCCATCGCGACAACGCGGTGAAATCGCTGAACTTGACCTGGATGTCGACACTTGCGTGGTGCACGAGCGGCAGCTGCTTGCCCTCGTTGTTCCAGGGTCGGTTGGCCCAGGTGCGGACCTGGCCGGTGGACCACCAGGTGACCGGGCCGGCCTCGGGCTTGTGCAGCGGGGTGATCGAGGATTTCACCGTGTCGAGGTCGCGCACCACGCGCTCGTATACCGGTTCGATGGCCGGCCCCTCGTAACCGAGCGTGGCATGGACCGTCGCACGTTCCGGCGGCCGAAACGCGGAAAAAGACCCACGCACGATGATCTCGGTCGGCATGGGTCCACCGTAGTTGCTGACGGGAACTACGGTGAGAGGATGACGAGCGGTCGGCCATATGCGGGGAGTGCCATCCCGCTTCGCCCGTTGAGCCTGACCGACATTTTCAGCGGCTCCCTCGCCTACGTCCGCACCAATCCGAAGGCGACGCTGGGTCTGGCCACCGTGGTCGTTCTCGCGTCGCAGATCGTCACGCTCGCACTGCAGATCGGGCCGCTGTCCGCCCTCGGCGAATTCGACCCCACACTGCAGGGCGAGACCCCGTCATCCGGGACCATCGCGGTGTTCGCGACCGGGGCGTTCGTCGGCATCGTCGTCACGACTCTGGCCTCGCTTCTGCTCAGCGGCATGCTCACGGTGGTGATCGGCCGCTCGGTGTTCGGCGGCACCATCACCATCGGCGAGGCCTGGCGACGGCTGCGCGGACGGTTGCCGGCGCTGATCGGGTTGACCGTGTTGCAGGCCCTGGCCCTGGTGGTGGTCGTCGGGATCGTCGCGGTCGTGATCGTCGGAGCCGGTGCACTGGGCGGCGGGTTGGCCGCGTTCGCCGTCGGTATGCCACTCGTGCTGCTCACGTTGCTCGGTGTGCTCTACGTGTCGACGGTTCTGCTGTTCGCCCCCGCGGCGATCGTGCTGGAGCAGCTTGGCATCGTCGATGCGGTCAAGCGGTCATTCACGTTGGTGAACAAGGACTTCTGGCGTGTGTTCGGCATCTGGGTGCTGGCCACCATCGTGGCCGCGGTGATGGCCTGGGGGGTGGGTGCGCCGTTCAACGTGGCGGGGCAGATCATGACGATGGTCGCCGAGGGCCCCACGGTGCCTGCACTGATCCTCACTGCCGTCGGTGGAGCGATCGGGCAGATCGTCACCGCACCGTTCAGCGCGGGCGTGGTGGTGCTGCTCTACGCCGACCGGCGGTTCCGCGCCGAGGCGTTCGACCTGATGCTGCAGACAGGCGCGGGTGCACCGGTGGAAACTACCGACCAACTATGGCTGCCGCGGTACGTCTGAGGTGACGGGCATCGACATCGACCGTGACGCTGCGCACGACGCCGCGCAGAACGAGCTGACCAAACCGATCTATCCCAGGGCTTCACCGACTGATCAGATCGGCGACTGGATCAACGATCTGCTGTACCGGATCACCGCGGCGGGCTCGACGATCCCCGGTGGCTGGTTCACCATCTCGGTGCTGGCCATCCTGCTCGTGGTGGCCGTCGTGGTGGCGGTGCGGATCGCACGGCGCACCATGCGTACTGCGCGTCGCGCCGACCACGCCCTGTTCGGCAGTCAGGAGCTCAGCGCCGCACAGCACCGTTCGATCGCTGAACAATATGCCGCACAGGGAGATTGGTCGGCCGCGATTCGTCACCGGGTCCGCGCGCTGGCCCGCCACCTTGAGGAAACCGGGGTGCTCGACGCGGTCCCGGGCCGCACCGCGACCGAACTCGCCCGCGACGCCGCGGCGGCACTACCGGGCCTGTCGGCCGGACTGTTCAGCGCGGCAAACACGTTCAACGACGTCACCTACGGCGAGCAACCGGGTACCGAGGCGGCCTACCGGGAGATCGCGGCACTCGACGAGGCCGGGGTGCCGTGAGCGCCGATTCGATCCGACACCGTTTCCGCACGGCACGCTGGGTTCTGCTGGGGTTCGCCGTGATCGTCGCGGTTTCCGTCGTGACGGTGTATCTGACCGCACCGCGCCCCGGTGGCGCGTTGGACCCCGAGTCGACGTCGCCGGAGGGAACGCACGCGTTGGTCAGTCTGCTGCGGGACCACGGTGTCGAGGTGATCACCGCGACCGATGCCGACCAGGTGCAGCAGGCCGCCCGGCCCGGCACCCTGCTGGTGGTGGCGCAGACGATGTATCTGTCCAGCGACAAGACCGTCGACCGGCTCGCCGATACCCCCGGCGACCTCCTGTTGGTCGCGCCGTCCGGACTCGTTCGGGAGAAGCTGGCACCTCAGGTCCGGCTCGGCAAACCGACGGAGTTCGGCGGCCGCGAGCCGGATTGTGAACTGCCCGAGGCGAACCGGGCCGGTGCCGTCCAGCTGGGCACCACCGACACCTACGTCGCCGCCGACAGTTCGCCGCTGACGTCGTGCTACGACGGCGCGCTGGTCCGCTACCACGACGGGACGCGCACCGTCACGGTCGTCGGCGCCGACTCCTTCATGACCAACGCGCGCCTGCTCAAGCAGGGCAACGCGGCACTGGCGATGAATCTGGCCGGTGCCGCACCGCGGGTGATCTGGTATGCACCACAGCATTTCGAGGCCGAGTCGACTGGTGACGGCACGCTGTCGGATCTGATGCCGCCGCAGATCCGGTGGATCGTCCTGCAGCTGTGCCTGGTGGTGGCCCTGCTCGCGGTGGCGCAGGGACGGCGCCTCGGTCCGCTGGTCGCCGAAATTCTGCCCGTGGTGGTCCGCGCGTCGGAGACCGTCGAGGGGCGTGGCCGGTTGTACCGCTCCCGCCGGGCCCGCGACCGGGCCGCCGACGCCTTGCGCGCGGCCGCACTGGGCCGGATGTTGCCCAGGCTCGGCCTGAACTCGTCGGCGGCACCACAGGCGGTGGCCGCCGCTGTCGCCGCGCGGTGCGGCACCGCCTCGAACTCGGTCGGACACATCCTGTTCGGCCCACCGCCTGCGACCGACGCCGAACTCGTCCACCTCGCACACCAACTCGACGACATCGAAAGGCAGGTCGCGCAGTCGTGACTCAGCCCCATCCAGAGAATGCCGGCTCCGATTCGGCCCGTGACGCCCTGCTGGCCCTGCGCAACGAGATCGCCAAGGTGGTGGTCGGACAGGATGCAGTGATCAGCGGGCTGGTGGTAGCGCTGCTGTGTCGCGGGCACGTGCTGCTCGAAGGCGTGCCGGGGGTGGCCAAGACCCTGCTGGTGCGCACCCTGGCGGCGGCCCTGCAGTTGGAGTCCAAGCGCGTGCAGTTCACGCCGGACCTGATGCCCGGCGACGTCACCGGCTCGCTGGTGTACGACGCGCGCACCGCCGAGTTCGAGTTCCGCGCCGGCCCCGTGTTCACCAACCTGCTGCTGGCCGATGAGATCAACCGGACGCCACCGAAAACCCAGGCGGCCCTTCTGGAAGCCATGGAGGAGCGTCAGGTCAGCGTCGACGGCATGCCTCGGCCGCTGCCCGACCCGTTCATCGTGGCAGCCACCCAGAACCCGATCGAGTACGAGGGCACGTATCAGCTACCCGAGGCTCAGTTGGACCGCTTCCTGCTCAAGCTCACCGTGCCGCTGCCGCCGCGGGATCAGGAGATCGCGATCCTGAGCCGGCATGCGCAGGGCTTCGACCCGCGTGACCTGTCAGCCGTCCAGCCGGTGGCCGGCGCGGCCGAGCTTGCCGCCGGGCGCGACGCGGTGCGTCGGGTCCTGGCCGGCGACGAGGTGCTCGGTTACATCGTCGACATCGTCGGGGCCACCCGGCATTCCCCGTCCCTGCAGCTCGGTGTGTCACCGCGCGGCGCGACCGCGCTGCTGGCCACGTCGCGATCCTGGGCCTGGCTGTCCGGCCGGAACTACGTGACTCCCGACGACGTCAAGGCGATGGCCCGTTCGACGCTTCGCCACCGGGTGGCGCTGCGTCCCGAGGCCGAGTTGGAAGGCGCCACCTCTGACGGAGTACTGGACGGCATCCTGGCCGCCGTCCCGGTGCCGCGCTGATGGTTCTCACCGGCCGCGCCGGTCTGGTGGCACTGGTCTGCGTGCTGCCGATCGCGTTGGCCCCTTGGCCGGCAACGGCTTTCGCTACACTGGCGGCGTTGCTGGCGGCAGCGGTGGTCGCAGATGTCGCACTGGCCGGTCGCATCGGCAGCCTGCAGGTCACCCGCAGCGGCGAGTCCACCGCACGGCTGGGCCAGAGCGTCGAGGCCGGGCTCACCGTGCACAACACCGGACGGCGGACGGTCCGCGGCGCCGTCCGCGATGCCTGGCCACCCAGCGCGTCGGCACAACCGCGCACCCACCAGGTGAATATCGTCGCGGGACAAGCAGTTTCCCTGACCACTCGATTGCACCCGGTGCGCCGCGGCGACCAGCGCTGCGAGCTGCTCACGGTGCGGTCGGTCGGGCCACTGGGACTCGCCGGACGCCAACGCTCGCAACGGCTACCCGGACAGGTACGGGTCCTGCCGCCGTTCCTGTCACGCAAGCATCTTCCGTCCCGGCTGGCCAGGCTGCGGCAGTTGGACGGTGCGATCCCCGTGCTGATCCGCGGTCAGGGCACCGAATTCGACTCGCTGCGGGAGTATGTGGTCGGCGACGACGTCCGCTCGATCGACTGGCGCGCCACTGCCCGGCGCGCCGACGTCGTGGTGCGTACCTGGCGTCCGGAGCGCGACCGGCGCGTGGTGATCGTGCTCGACACCGGCCGCACCTCGGCGGGCCGGGTCGGGGTGGACCCGACCGCGCTGGATCCGGGCGGGTGGCCGCGACTGGACTGGTCGATGGACGCCGCACTGCTGCTGGCGGCGCTGGCTGCCCGCGCCGGAGATCACGTCGACTTCCTGGCCATCGACCGGGTGACACGTGCCGGGGTGTGGGGCGCCTCGCGCACCGAACTATTGGCCGCGCTGGTCGCGGCGATGGCGCCCCTGCAGCCCGCGCTGGTGGAATCCGATGCGACGGCGATGGTCTCGGCGGTGTCGCGGCGGGTGCGGGGCCGGGCCCTGGTGGTGCTGCTGACCGATCTCAACGCCTCGGCGCTCGACGAGGGGTTGATGACGGTGCTGCCGCTACTGTCGTCGCGACATCAGGTCCTGCTGGCCGCGGTGTCCGATCCGCGGGTGGACCAGTTGGCGGCGGGTCGGTCCGACGCCGCGCAGGTCTATGACGCGGCGGCCGCCGAACGGGCCCGAAACGACCGCCGGGCCATCGCGTCGCGGCTGCGCGGCCACGGGGTCGACGTGGTCGATGCCCGCCCCGAGGACCTGGCGCCGGCCCTGGCCGACCACTATCTGGCGATGAAGGCTGCGGGCAAGCTCTAGCCCCCCCTGCGCGTCTGCTCGCCGGAAAAGTTCAGCCCGTGGGCAGCACGTCGGGGGCGTCCTCGAGGTCTCCACTCTCGCCCGCCCGGGCGGCCTTGCGGCCGAAATGGAACACGTAGCCGAGGAAGGCGAGTTCGGCGGCCACACCGATGCCGATCCGCATCCAGGTGGGCAACGGCGACGGTGTCACCAATGCCTCGATCAGACCGGATATCAACAGCACGACGGCCAGCCCGATCGCGGCCGCAACAACAGCCCGGCCCTGTTCGGCCAGCACCTGTGCGCGGGGTCGGTCGCCGGGAGCGATCACCGTCCAACCCAGCCGCATCCCCACCGCGGCGGCCAGGAATACCGCGGTCAACTCGAGCAGTCCGTGCGGGGTGATCAGGCCGAGGAAGAGATCTCCCTTGTCTGCGCTGAACATCAGTCCGGCGATCACACCGAGGTTCGCCGCGTTCTGGAACAGCACGTACGGGATGGGCAGGCCGAGCAGGATCGCGAAGGCGATGCACTGTGCCGCCACCCAGGAGTTGTTCACCCACACCTGCAGGGCAAATGACGCGGCGGGATGCTCGCTGTAATACGACGCGAAGTCGTGGTTCACCAATTCGTCGATCTCGCTGGGGGTTCCGATGGCTGCGTGCACATCCGGGTTGCCCGACACCCACAGCGCCAGGGCGACGGTCACGATGAAGAACGCCACCGCCGATCCCAGCCACCAGCGCCAGGCCCGGTAGGCCACCACGGGGAAGGACACGGTCCAGAACCGGACGAACTCGCGCCAGAGCGGAGCGTGCGCACCTGTCACCGCGGCGCGCGCCCGGGCCACCAGCCCAGACAACCGGCCGACCAGAACGGAATCCTGCGAGGCCGAACGCACGATCGACAGGTGCGTCGAGACCCGCTGATAGAGGTCGACGAGCTCGTCCACCTCCGCACCGGTCAACCGTCGGCGTCGTTTTACCAACTGCTCCAACCGGTCCCAGGTGGGGCGATGGGCCACGACGAACGCATCGACATCCACGTGGCAAAGCGTAGTCGGTAGCGTGTGTCGGTATGGTTTGGCAGCCCGCGCCGGTGGTGACCGGGGACGCCGTCGTCCTCGACGTGGCGATCGCCCAGTTGCCGGTGCGCACGCTGGCCGCGTTGATCGACATTCTGGTGATCGCCGTCGGCTATGTGGCAGGTCTGGTGTTGTGGTCGATCACGTTGAGCCAGCTCGACGATGCACTGACGGCGGCCATTCTGATCATCTTCACGGTGCTGACCCTGGTGGGTTATCCGGTGGTGATGGAGACCGCGACCCGCGGCCGGTCGCTGGGCAAGATGGCGTTGGGTCTCCGGGTGGTGGCCGAGGACGGCGGCCCGGAACGCTTCCGGCAGGCCTTGTTCCGCGGGCTGGCGGGCTTCATCGAGATCTGGATGCTCACCGGCGGGCCTGCGGTGATCTGCAGCCTGGTGTCAGCGAAGGGCAAGCGCCTCGGTGACATCTTCGCCGGGACGGTGGTGATCAGTGAGCGCGGGCCCAAGTTGAACCCGCCACCGGTCATGCCGCCGGCGTTGGCCTGGTGGGCCGGCTCGCTGGAACTGTCCGGGCTGGGCCCCGAGCAGGCCGAGCTCGCCAGGCAGTTCGTGTCGCGCTCGGCCCAACTCGACCCGCGGATACGCCAGGAGATGGGCGGGAGGATCTTCGGCGAGGTGACCTCCCGCATCTCACCCCCGCCCCCGCCGGGCGCGCCGGTCGAGTACGTGCTGGCCGCGGTGCTGGCCGAACGGCATCGTCGCGCGTTGGCCAGGCTCATGCCGCAGGCCCCGGCTCCGGCGTTCCCAGCGCGTTATCCCCCGCCGTATCCGAACTACCCTCCACCGCCTCCGACCAGCGGGTTCACGTTGCCCAGCTGAAGTGTGGGACATCACTGTCCCATTTTGGCCCGGTCGTGCTACATTTTGATGCATGACCAGTTCGGCGTCGTCGCACAGCGGGCCGCGGGAGCGCACCCGCAAGGCGATTCTCGATGCCGCCATGACGGTCCTGGCCGACAATCCGTCGGCCTCACTGACCGATATCGCCGCTGCCGCCGACGTCGGCCGCAGCACCGTGCACCGGTACTACCCGGAACGCACCGATCTCCTGCGGGCCCTGGCCCGCCACGTCCACGAGCTCAGCAACGCCGAAATCGACCGCGCGGATCCCACCCACGGTCCGGCGGACGCGGCGCTGCGCCGCGTGGTGGAAAGCCAACTCGACCTGGGCCCCATCGTGATCTTCGTGTACAGCGAGCCGACGATCCTGGCCGATCCCGAGCTGGCCGCCTACCTCGACACCGGGGACGAGGCGATCGTCGAGGTGCTCAACCGCGCCGCTGTCGACAGGCCCGAATATCCCCCAGGATGGGCCCGGCGAGTGTTCTGGGCCCTGCTTGACGCCGGCTACGAAGCCGCCAAGCAGGACGGCACACCCCGCCACCAAATCGTCGACGCCATCATGACCAGCCTGACCGCGGGCACCATTGATCTCCCGCGCGGCTGAGCCCCTCTTCTTGAGTCCTTGGAGCCAAGCCCCATGTCCACCCGCCTCGACGGCTCGCCGTCAAACCCTCGCGACGGCTCGCCGTCAGACCCTCGCGACGGCTCGCCGTCGATGACACCGACGCCCAAACGCGCCTGGCTCGCACTCGCCGTGCTGGCCCTTCCGGTCATCCTGATCGCGGTCGACAACACCGTGCTGGCGTTCGCCCTCCCGGCGATCGCCGAGGATTTCCGGCCCGCCGCATCCACCCAGCTCTGGATCGTCGACGTCTACTCGCTGGTGCTGGCCGCACTTCTGGTCGCCATGGGCAGCCTCGGCGACCGGTTGGGCCGGCGTCGAATGCTGCTCATCGGCGCCACCGGTTTCGCGGTGGTGTCGGTCGCGGCCGCCTTCGCACCGAGCGCGCAGTACCTGGTGCTGGCCCGCGCCGTGCTGGGCGTGTTCGGTGCCATGCTGATGCCCTCGACCCTGTCGTTGATCCGCAACATCTTCACCGAGGCCTCCGCGCGCCGGCTGGCCATCGCGATCTGGGCCTCGTGCTTCACCGCAGGATCGACCCTCGGGCCGATCGTCGGCGGCGCGCTGTTGCAGCATTTCCATTGGGGGTCGGTCTTTTTGGTGGCCGTCCCGATCCTGCTGCCGCTGCTCGTCCTGGGTCCCAAGCTGATACCGGAATCCCGTGACCCGAATCCGGGCCCGCTGGATCTGACCAGCGTGGCCCTGTCCTTCACCGCCATGTTGCCCATCGTGTGGGCGATCAAGACCGCTGCCCACGACGGGCTGTCGTTGCTGGTCGGGCTGGCCTTCGTGATGGGCATCGCCTCGGGCGTGCTGTTTGTCCTTCGGCAGAAGCGCAGCGCCACCCCGATGCTCGACATCGGGCTGTTCTCCTACGCACCGTTCAGCTCGTCGATCCTGGCGAACTTCCTGTCCATCGTGGGCTTGATCGGCTTCATCTTCTTCATCTCGCAGCACCTGCAGCTGGTGCTCGGCCTGTCTCCGCTGGCGGCCGGCCTGGTGACCCTGCCGGGCGCGGTGGTGTCGATGGTCGCCGGGATCAGCGTGGTCAAGCTGGCGAAACGCTTTGCGCCGCAGACCCTGATGGTCGCCGGACTGGTACTGGTCGCCGCCGGGTTCATCATGATCCTGCTGTTCCGCCACGACCTGTCGGTGGTCGCGGTGATCGTGTCGTTCATCGTGCTCGAGCTCGGCGTCGGCGTCTCCCAGACGGTGTCGAACGACACCATCGTCGCCTCGGTACCGGCCGCCAAAGCCGGTGCGGCGTCGGCTGTCTCGGAGACCGCCTACGAGCTGGGCGCAGTGATCGGCACCGCCACACTCGGCACGATCTTCACGGCGTTCTACCGCAACAACATTGCCCTGCCGGCCGGCTTGAGCCCGACACAGGCGGCCGACGCCGGTGAGAGCATCGGCGGCGCCACCTCCGTGGCCGCCGACCTGCCGGCGAACACGGCGGCGCAACTGCTCGACTCCGCCCGCACCGCGTTCGATTCCGGGATCGCACCGACAGCGGTCATCGCGGCGATACTCGCGCTGGCCGCGGCCGGGATCGTCGCCTACGCGTTCCGCAAGCCGGCTCAGCCGATTTGACGCCCAGTGGCCAGTTATGACACATGATCCGCGAAAACGCTTGTGCCAACTGGCCACTCGGCCGCACACCGGGCCTCAGCGGTAACGCAGCCCGATCACCAGCAGGACCGCACCGATGAACCCGGAGGCGGCACGCACGTGGTTCCACGCGGTCCAGGTGGTCAGGTAGGCCTGCCATTCGGCCGCTGCGTCGGTGAGATCGACCTGATCGATGTGGTTGTTGAGCGGCACGTTGAACAGCATCGTGACGAGGACCCCGAGGACTCCGACGATCGCGCCGGCCAGCAGGAACCAACTGCCCGGCCGGCCGATCTGCGTCAGTGCGACCACGCCGAGGGCCAACGAGAGCAGCGCAGAGCCGAGCAGGAACAGCAGGAACGGCGCGTTGGTGTTGGCCGCTGAGTTCATCCCGCGCATCGCGGTGATCGCGGCGACGGGACCGGTCCGGTCGAGGCCGCGCATCACAAATGTCGAGAAGGCGTAGAAGATTCCACCGCTCGCGGCACTGCCTAGGGCGGCGGCTGCGGTGAGGACGGCGACGGGGCTGATGGTCATGGCTTCAGTCAACGGCGCCGACCCGAGACGTTCCATGGTCGAGACTCCCGATTCCATACGTGATCGTCTCGCCGGTCGGCACTGCGACGATGGAGACCATGACCCGCGAATTCGACGAGCTGATCACCGAGGCCGACGCGGCATCGGTGGACGGCTGGGACTTCTCATGGCTGGACGGGCGGGCCACCGAAGCCCGACCGTCTTGGGGGTTTCAACGCCTGATGAGCGAACGGCTGGCCGCGGCATCGTCGGCGCTCGACATCCAGACCGGCGGTGGCGAAGTGCTCGCCGGGGCGACGGTGTTCCCGCCGACCATGGCAGCCACCGAGTCCTGGCCGCCCAACCTCGACCGGGCGACCCGGCTGCTGGGACCCCGTGGGGTTGTCGTGGTCGCCGATCCCGATGAGCCGCCGTTGCCGTTCGCCGACGCGGCGTTCGAACTGGTTCTCAGCCGGCACCCGGCCTCCGTGTGGTGGGACGAAATCGCACGCGTGCTGTGTCCCGGCGGCACCTACTTCGCTCAACATGTCGGACCGGCAAGCGTTTTCGAGCTCACCGAGTTCTTCCTCGGCCCGCAGCCACAGGCCCGGCTGGCCCGAGATCCCGACATCGAGTGTGCCGCGGCGCAGAGGGCCGGCCTCGACATCGTCGGCCTGCATGCCGAGCGACTGCGGATGGAGTTCTTCGACGTCGGCGCGGTCGTGTATTTCCTGCGCAAGGTCATCTGGATCGTGCCCGGCTTCACCGTCGCGGCCTATCGCGACGAACTCGCCGCACTGCACCGGCAGATCGCGACCGACGGATCCTTCGTCGCGCACTCATCCCGGCATCTCATCGAAGCGCGCAAGCCGGGATGAGCGTTACCCTACCGAGGTGGACGCCCTGGTCGGACTGCTCGACGGCGTGCGCGCGCGGGGCGCATTCGTGTTGCGGCTCCGCATGGAGCCGCCTTGGTCACTCGCCATCCGCGACGAAGCGCCGCTGGCCCTGATCTGTCAGACGCGCGGCGAGGCCGTCATCGTCGGCGAGCACAGCGGCATCTTCCGGCTCGGGCCGGGCGACGTGGCGGTGACCCGCGGCACCGAGAACTACGTCTTCGCCGACGATCCGGCTACGCGGCCGAGCGTCATCATCAGCCCCGGACAGCAGTGCACCACGCTGTCGGGCGAGGATCTGCATTTCGAGATGTCGCTCGGGCTGCGCAGCTGGGGCAACAGCGCCGACGGGGGCGCGGAGTCGATCGTCTGCGCCTACGAGGGTCGCAGCGAGGTCAGTGCCCGCCTGCTCGACACGCTGCCTGCTGTGCTGGTGCTGCACGCCGAAGAGTGGGACACCCCGCTGATCGATCTGCTGTCGGTCGAGGCCGGCCGCGACGGGTCCGGGCAGGAGGCCTATCTGGATCGGTTGCTCGACCTCCTGCTGATCGCGGTCCTGCGTACCTGGTTCGACCGGGACGACAAGGCACCACCGTGGTGGCAGGCCGAACGGGACCCGGTCGTCGGGCCTGCCCTCAAGCTGATCTACAACAATCCGGCCCACCCCTGGACGGTCTCCAATCTGGCTACGGCAGTGGGGTGTTCGCGCGCGGTCTTTGCGCGCCGGTTCACCGATCAGGTCGGTGAACCGCCGATCGCGTTCCTCACCGGTTGGCGCCTGGCGCTGGCGGCCGACCTGCTGCGCGGCAGCGAGGCCACGATCGCTGCCGTCGCCCGGCAGGTCGGCTACTCCACGCCGTTCGCGTTGAGCAGCGCGTTCAAACGGTCCTACGGGGTCAGCCCGAATGAACATCGGGTGCAGGCTGGTTGACCCGCGCCGCGAGCACCCCGGCGACCGAGGTGGTCGCGATGGTGACCAGCGCGCCGAGCATCAGCGCAGCGGGCTCACCTGGCGCCATCAGGTGCTGCTCGGTGCCCAGCGTCGCGGCGGCAACCGGCACGCCGAGCTGGGCGGCGGAGAACACGGCCAGCGTCACAGGCTGGCCCAGCAACCGTCCTGCACTGTGGGCGAGCACCGCACCGATCCCCAAAGTCACTCCGAGCACGATGAATTCGGGCTTGTCGGCGAGTTCGCGGACTTGCAGCGAGGCGCCGAGCCAGATGAAGAACAACGGGCCGAAGAACCCGTCGGTGATACCGAACAACTGCCTGGCCAGCCGCCGCGGCTCACCGATAGCCGACACCACCAGGCCGAGGGCGAACCCGGCCAGCATGATCGAGACGTGGGTGGCGACGGCCAGCGCTGACAGTCCGAACAGCATCACCAGGCTCAGTCGCAGCTCAAGCGCGAACTTGTGATCCTCGGAGTAGCGGTGCAGGCGTTTGCGTAGCCCCCGGGCATTCGCGGCACGTAACCCGACGAACAACACCGCCGCGCAGCCGGCAATGGCCAGCGCACCGAGAGCCGCTCGCGGCGCCCGCTGGATGTCGATCACCAAGGGCAGCAACACGATCGATGCCGCATCGGCAATGGCGATCTGGGCGGTCACCGACAGCACGTTCGGCCCCTGTAGGCGCAGGCCGTCGATCACCGGCAGCGCGAGTGCAGCCGACGAGGACGCCATCACCACGGCGTAGAGCGCGGCGTGGCCCGTCTCGAACAGGTGCGCGATCACCACTCCGAGCACGGCGGCCACCGCCCCCACCAACACCGCCCGAACCAGAGCCTTGGGAAGCGCGGTGCGCAGCGTGGTGTCGCGCACCGGCACGTGGGTGCCCACGACGAACATCACCAACGCGAAACCGATGTCGGCCAGCAGGGTGAAGGTGGGATCGGTGTGATCGACGACGCCGAATCCACTTCTGCCCAGGACGATCCCGACGATCAGCTCACCGATGACCACCGGGATGCGTAACCGCGGGACGGCGGCCAGTGCCGGTCCCGTCAGGCCGATGACCGCGACCAGTGCCAGCGTGTCGAACCCGAACCCGGCCATCCGCACACATTAGGCGCTGACCCAGTTCCCGTGGAAGCCGTAGGGAACCCGCTGCGGCAGTTTGATGGTCGCGACGGGGCCCCCGGTGAAGTCGGACGCATCCAGGATCACGAGATCGCTGCCGTCCCACTCCGGGTTGTAGACGTAGCCCAGGTACCAACCGTTGCTCTCGTCGGCGGGACCCGCGCCGGGGACGAACACGGCTTCCCCCGGTCCGCCGGATCCGAGTTCGTGGCGCGCCCCGGCGCCGGTGGACAGGTCATAGCGGATCCAGGCGTTACCCGCGACCGACACCGAGTACCGGGCGGGCAGACCCGCCAACCGATCATCGATGCGGGGGAACTCCACTCCGAGGTCATCGAGTTGACGCTCGCGGACGGTCCCGGATGCCAGGTCGATCCGCCACTCCCACAACACGCCCTCGACGTCGAAACCACCGTTGCTGCGCCACAGTTCGGGGTAGCGAACTGCCTGCAGCACAATAGAATTACCGTCATCGTGCGCATTTGCAACGTGGAACACGTAGCACGAGTCGATGTCGAACCACCGGATCGGCGCGTCGGGATCGTCCCGGCGCAGCACACCGAATCGGGCGCCGTAGTCATCGCTCCAGCGGTAGGGCATGTCACCTTCGCCCTTGACCGCGATGTCGAGGTCGAACACGACGGGCAGGTCCATGAAGATGACATGGCGTGCGGTCATCGCGAAGTCGTGCATCATGGTGTGCGCCTTGACATCCACCGGGCGGTTGACGGTCAGTTCACCGTTGGCGTCCGCGCGGTGATAGGTGACATAGGGCTCGAAGATGCTGCCGTATCCGAAGAAGTGCAGCTCGCCGGTCGTCGGGCAGATCTTGGGGTGCGCGGTCATCGAGTCGACCAGTTTCCCGCCGAAGTCGTAGGCGCCCAAGGTTTCCAAGTCGTTGGTGATCTCGTAGGGCAGCGAGGATTCCACCAGCGCCAGTGTCTTGCCTGCGTGGTTCACGACGTGGGTGTTGGCGACGGCGGAGCGCAGGTTGCGCGTGCCGTCGGCGTTGTACAGCGGGAAGTCCTTGACGAAACTGTCGGTGCGGACCCAGCGGTTGCGGTACCACTTGGCTGCGCCGCCCTCGATGCGGACGCCGTGGATCATCCCGTCGCCGGTGAACCAGTGCTCGGTCGCCTGGCGTGGGTTCGGGCCGTTGCGCAGGTACCAGCCGTCGAGTTCGGCTGGGATGGCGCCGTCGACCGGCAGGTCGTATTCGGTGAGTTCGTCGGCGACGGGTGCGTAGTTGCCGCGCCGGAAGAAGTCGGTTTCGCCGATGGGCAGGGCTGAAGTCATGCACTCAACGGTGGCATTCCATTACTGACATGTCAATAGTGGACGGTAGACTGCCGGCATGAGTCTGCGCATGGCGGCACTTGGCTTGTTGGCACAGCACCCCGGCAGCGGGTACGACCTGCTCAGACGGTTCGAGAAATCGATGGCGAACGTCTGGCCGGCCACCCAGAGCCAGCTCTACGGCGAGCTCAACAAGCTGGCCGTGGCCGGCCTGATCGAGGTCTCGGCGATCGGGCCGCGCGGCCGCAAGGAGTACCGCATCACCCCTGCCGGTCGCGCCGAACTGGAGCAGTGGATCACCAATCCCGCCGGCGACCCACCCGAGCGCAGCGCCGGGCTGCTACGGGTGTTTCTGCTCGGTGAATTACCCCGCACCCAGGCACTCGAGCATCTCACCGCTCTGGCGGCCCACTCCGAATCCGAGGTGGTGCGACTCAAGGAACTAGAGACATCCATCGTCTGGGCCGATACCGACGAGGGCCGGTACGGGCATGCAGCCCTGGAATACGGCCTGCGTTTCAACGCCATGCAGGCCGAGTGGGCACATTGGCTCAAAAAGACTATCGACAACCGATAGGTTCCGATATATCGTTGACGCATCGGAAGCGCCAACAGCGCTCCTCCACGACGACGAAGGATTTACCAATGACCAACCCATTCAATGCACCAAACGGCGGCTTCGGTTTCGTACCCTTTGGCCGCGAAGAGGCCCGCCTCATGTTTCAGCAGGCCCGCGCCGCACGCCGGGACATGCGCGAGCAGATGCGCGCCCAGTCGCACGCGGCCCGCGAGCAAGCCGCCGACGCCACCTGCCAGACCGGTCTCGGTGGCCCGGGCTTCGGCCACGGACGCGGCTTCGAATTCGGCTTCGACCCGCGCGGAGGTCTCGGCTTCGGATTCGGCAACTTCGGCGGCCCACGGGGCCGGGGCGGGCGCGGCGGACGACGGGGACGACGCGGCGATGTCCGCGCCGCCATCCTGACCCTGCTGGCCGAACGACCCATGCACGGCTACGAGATGACGCAGGAGATCGCCGCCCGCAGCCACAACCTGTGGAAGCCCAGTCCGGGCTCGGTATACCCCACCCTGCAACTGCTGGTCGACGAAGACCTGATCACCCCGGCCGAAACCGAGGGCAGCAAAAAGACTTTCGAGCTGACCGAGGAAGGTCGCCAAGCGGCGGCCGCGATCGAGACCGCGCCCTGGGACCAGATCACCGAAGATGCCGACCCCGCTGCGATGAACCTGCGCGGCGCCCTCGGCCAGCTGATGGCCGCCGTCGGGCAATCGAGCTTCACCGCCACCGAGGACCAGCAACAACGCATCCTCGACATCGTCAACAACGCCCGCCGCGAGGTCTACCAGGTCCTCGGCGAGGAGTAGCGGCCCGTAGGCTGCGGTTGTGAGCAGCCTCTTCACGATCATCGCGCCGGCCGTCGTCGCAGTCCTGACTGCGGCCGGCGCGGTCATCGGACTCCAATTCCGTGACGTCGATGCCTACGAGCGCCGGCGCGGTATCTGGCAGTGGCTTCTGGTCCTGCTCGCCGCCGCCGCGACGATGGGGGCCGTAGGTTCGGCAGCCGGTGTCGATTCCGGGGACCTGCGGGAAGCCATCATCATGGCGGTGGTCGGCGTGGCTGCCGTCATCGTCGCCCATGTGATGTGGCGGCGACGCGTCCCCGATGCCGAGCCCCGCAACATCGCGATCGCGACTGCCGCCGCCACGTGCGCGGTCCTGGTGATCGTGGGCGCGACCGCACTGACCTACACCGGGAACAAGGGTTGCCGGCAGGCCCAGCTCTTGGTGGACTACACGAACGCGAGCTTGGGCGCGCTCACACCCCCGCCCCCCGGCAAGCCAGGTCCGGCAGTGGGCGACTACGAGAATTGGTCGAAACTCATCCGCGAGGCCGCCGATCAGGTGACCGACGGCGAGGTCGGGCCGCACGCCCACAAGATGGCCGAGTTGGCCGGACAGATCACCGACGCCGTCCGCAACAAGGCGAGTGCCGACCACGCGGTTCTCGGCGTGCAGTATTCCGACGAGTTCAAGGCGATCGTCGCCAAGTGCCGACGGTAGCCGGTCAGTCGATCTCGACCCAGTCCAGCGTGCGCGAAACAGCTTTGCGCCAACCGGCGTAACCCCCGTGACGCTGCTCGTCATCCCACTGCGAGCTCCAACGCTGGCCTTCCTGCCAGTTGTCCCGCAGATCGTCGGGGCTCGCCCAGAATCCCACTGCGAGCCCGGCTGCATACGCCGCGCCCAGCGCAGTGGTCTCGGCCACCACGGGCTTGACCACGTCGACGCCCAGCACATCGGCCTGGATCTGCATGCACAGCGCATTGGCGGTGATACCGCCGTCGACCTTCAGAACCTCAAGGTGCACACCAGAATCCGCTTCCATGGCCTCAACCACATCGCGGCTCTGGTAGCAGATCGCCTCCAGGGTGGCCCGCGCCAGGTGAGCATTGGTGTTGAAGCGGGACAGTCCGACGATGACGCCCCGGGCGTCCGAGCGCCAATAGGGTGCGAACAGCCCGGAGAACGCCGGCACGAAGTAGACGCCGCCGTTGTCGGCGACCTGCCGGGCGAGCGCCTCGCTCTGTGCCGCACCGCTGATGATGCCCAGCTGGTCGCGCAGCCACTGCACCGCCGAACCGGTCACGGCGATCGAACCTTCAAGGGCGTAAACGGGTTTCGAGTCACCGAACTGGTAACACACCGTGGTGAGCAGCCCGTTGTCCGAACGAACGATCTTCTCACCCGTGTTGAGCAGCAGGAAATTTCCTGTGCCGTAAGTGTTCTTGGCCTCACCGGGCTCCAGGCACACCTGGCCCACCATGGCGGCCTGCTGATCGCCGAGGATGCCGGTCACCGGCACCTGCCCTGCCAGCGGCCCGTTGTCTCGGGTGCTCCCGAACGAGGCCGGATTGGATGACGGCTTGATCTCGGGCAGCATCTGCCGCGGAATCGAGAAGAACGACAACAACTCGTCGTCCCAGTCCAGAGTTTCCAGGTTCATCAGCATGGTGCGGCTGGCGTTGGTGACATCGGTGACGTGCTCGCCGCCGCGATAGCCTCCGGTGAGGTTCCAGGTCACCCAGCTGTCGGGCGTGCCGAAGATCGCGTCACCGTTCTCCGCATCGCGCCGGACCCCGTCGACGTTGTCCAGGATCCACTGGATCTTGCCGCCCGAGAAGTAGGTCGCGGGCGGCAGCCCGGCCTTGCGCCGGATGACGTCGCCGCGGCCGTCTCGGTCCAACGCGGCGGCGATGCGGTCAGTACGGGTGTCCTGCCAGACGATGGCGTTGTGGTAGGGCCGGCCGGTGTGGCGGTTCCAGACCAGTGTGGTCTCCCGCTGATTGGTGATGCCGAGCGCCGCAAGGTCCGCGGCCACCAGGTTGGTCTTGTTCAGTGCGGTCATGATGGCCGCGGAGGTGCGCTCCCAGATCTCGACCGGGTTGTGTTCCACCCATCCGGCCCTCGGGAGGATCTGCTGGTGCTCGAGCTGATGGCGACCCACCTCGGCGCCGGCGTGATCGAAGATCATGCATCGGGTGCTGGTGGTCCCCTGGTCAATTGCAGCTACGAAGTCCGCGGACATTCGTACATGATGGCCTACATGGCTCCCGACTCCTCAGATATCGACCGGATGCCCAGAGGCGGATTCCGCGCGTCGTGCCTGGACCGGCTGCTGGAAACGGACCGACAGGAGTATCTCGACCGCGACGATGTCGACGACTCGACCAAGAGCCAGGTGATCGCTGCCCTGGACTGGACCGGCCGGTTCTTCAGGAATCACCAGCGCTTCGCCGCGATCGCGCTCGATCTGGTCGCCGACGTAGCCGATCCGCGAATTCTGGAGTTGGGCGCCGGGCACGGTGGAGTGTCGCGGCAACTGCTGGCCGACCATCCTTCCGCGCAGGTCACCGTCACCGACCTCGATCCGGATTCGGTGGCCCGCATTGCCGCGAGCGACCTTGGCAGCCATCCCCGCGCCGAGGTCCGCCAGATGGACGCCACCGAAATCGATGCCGCCGATGACAGTTACGACCTGGCCCTGTTCGCCTTGTCGTTTCACCACCTGCGCCCGTCGCAGGCCGCGCGGGTGTTCGCCGAGGGCACCAGGGTTGCCGAAGCGCTGCTGATCATCGACCTGCCGCGGCCGCCGGCCCCGCTGCACCTGTTACGCCTGGCGACGATGCTGCCCATGGCCGCAGTGCTGCCGTTCGTGCACGACGGGGTCATCAGTTCGCTGCGCAGCTACAGTCCCTCGGCATTGCGCAGCCTGGCCCGCCACGCCGACCCGTCGATCGAGCTCACGCTGCGCGGCGGACTGAACCTGCCGCAGATCGTGATCGCCAGAAACGGCCGGTGATCCCTGTCAGGCGCGCCGCTTGACCTGAGGGGCCACCGAGAAGAGGTCGGCGACGGTGGAAGCCAGTTCCAGGAAGGCCTGCCGGGTGGGCCGGCTGAGGAAACCGAGGTCCACCTCGGCTCCTTCGGCGAGGTGATCGTCGAACGGAATCACGTGCAGAGCCCGCACCCTGGGCAGGAAATGGTTGGACAGTTGACCCATGTCCAGCCCGAGGGCACCGGGGCGCGAGGCGCTGACCACCACGACCGCCTTCGGCACCAGGTGCGAATAGCCGTTGCGCTCAAGCCAATCCAACGTGGCAAGGGCGCTGCGTGCCGAGTCGATGGCAGGCGATGCGACGATCACGATCGCATCCGCCACATCCAGCACTCCCGCCATCGCCGAGTGCACCAGCCCGGTGCCACAGTCGGTCAGGATGATGTTGTAGAAGCGCTGCAACACACTCAGGACACCGCGATAGTCGTGCTCCGAGAACGCCTCTGAGGTGGCCGGGTCCCGCTCGGAGGCCAGGATCTCCAGGCGGCTGGTGCTCTGGGAGGTGTGGCGGCGAATGTCGGAGTACCGCGAGATGCCGTCGTCGATGAGCACGTCGCGCACGGTGGAACCGCATTCGTTGGGTCCACGTTGGGCGAGCGTGCCGAAGTCGGGGTTGGCATCCACCGCGATCACCCGGTCACCGCGGGTGGCGGCAAGTGTCGCCCCCAGACCAACGGTGGTGGTGGTTTTGCCCACTCCGCCCTTCTGGGACAGCAGGGCGATGTTGAACGGGCCGCCGACCACCGGTTGGTTGACCCGGTCCATGAGGGTCTTGTGGGCTGACTCCTGCTCGGAGACACCGGGATTCATGCCAGTGGCCCGGTAGACGGCCTTGCGCCAGCCCGACTTCGGCGTGGGCGCGGCACGGATCAGTCCCAGTTCGCCGTTGCTGGGCACCACCGACGGACGCTGACCATCTGCGGTCCGCGGCTTGATGGACGTGAACGGCGTCGGCTCCGGAGGGCCAACGCTCAACCGCTCGTCGTCGCTGTCGGTCATGGCTACTTCCCTCCGGTCAACTCGATGCCGTCATTCCGAGTACCTGTTTGAGCGCGGCCCGCATGTCCACCGGCTCGATCCGCATCAACTGCGCTTCGTCGAGTTCCGACAGATTGGTGCCGTGAAGTTCACTGAGCCGGTATTCGCGTTCCTCTTCGGCCGCCTCGATGACGTTACGGACGAAGCGGCCGTTGCCGGCCAGATCGATGCCGGGACGCAACTGCCCCGACTGGTCGAGTGCCTCACTCTGACACAGCTCGACACACGCGGTGACGAGTTCTTCGTAAGCGGCGTCCGACAATTCGGAGTCCCTGGTGCGGGCGACGAGCTTACCGATGTCCCCGAGTTCGTGCGGACCGTAGGAGCTGAACCGGATTCGTTTGGTGAATCGCGACGCGAGGCCGTCGTTGGAGGCCAGGAATCGATCGATCTCACCGTCGTAGCCGGCGATGATGACCACCAGGCGGTCGCGGTCGTTCTCCATGCGGGCCAGCAGGGTGTCGACCGCCTCACGGCCGAAGGCGTCGCCGCCGGACAGTCCCGTCTGGATCAACGTGTAGGCCTCGTCGATGAACAGCACGCCGTCCATGGCCGAGTCGATCAACGCGGTGGTTTTGATCGCGGTGCTGCCGAGATGCTGGCCGACGAAATCGTGGCGTTTGGCCTCCACGATGTTGGGCGTGCGCAGCAACCCCAGCCCGCAGTAGGTCTGTGCCACCACCCGGGCGATCGTGGTCTTGCCGGTTCCGGGCGGGCCGGTGAACGCCAGGTGCAGACTGCGCGCGGCCGAACTGAGCCCCTTGTCCCCGCGGACCTTTGCCAGCATCGCCGCCGACTTCAATTTGGCGACTTGAAGTTTGACCTCTGACAAGCCGATCTGCCGATCGAGTTCCTGCTGCGCCGCCTGTAGGTATTCGTTGCCGCGTTCCGACAGATCGTCAGCCAGGAGGTCCTCTGCCGACGGCACGCTGGCCGGATCCCAGCGGTCGGTGCGCGAGTCGACGATCTCCTTCGAGGTGACCACCAACCGGTACTTCGGATCGGCCAACGCCGCGGCGTTCGCCTCGAATCCCGGGTCCTCGCTGTAGATCCGTTCGAAGATCACCCGGGCGTCCTGCTCTTCGCCCATCTCCCGGAGGGTCAGCCCCTTGCAGAACTCCGCGGCCCGCCGCGCTCCCGGAACCGGACCCTCGACGGCCTGGTCGAGCCGGCGGATGCCCTCTCCGAACAGCCCCATCTGCGCACACGCCGATCCGACCATCAGATCCGCGCCGGCGCCGATGTAGTTGTCGGTGAACGATCCCGACCTGCTCAACGCGCTCAGCACATCGGGCCAGCGCTGCGTCGTGAAGTGCAGTACGCCACGGATATACGCGCGGATCTCACTGGTGTCACCGTCGGATGCGGTCGTGGCCTGGTCCAGCTTGTCGAGCACCTGTTCGGCCTCGTCGAAATCTCTGGCGCCGATCATGCTGGCCGCGTAGGCGAGCCACATCTCGGTCTTGGTACTCAACGGGTAGTCGAGGTACAGGCCGGTCTGGAAGCGTCCGCTCAAAGCCCGTTGCGGCAGGCCGAGTCTGCGCTGCTCGCGGAACAACGTGAGTGTGCTGGTTCGGTACAGGTGGTAGACGACCTCGGGGCTGGTGTCACCGGCGGCGGCGCGACCCAGCCACGCGTCGCACATGTCCGGGTCATATTCCGTGGCTCGACGGAACGCGAGCGCCGCATAGGGCAGGTCGCGCTCGGTCTCCAATCCGTCGATGGGAATGCCGAGCGACAGCACTCCGGCATCGAAAACCCGCTGCGCATCGGTGGATCCATTCATCGGAGGTGACACATCTCCTCACTGCAGCCTCAGCCGCGATTCGCCCGCGAGTGTACTAAGTTGAGCAGAATGGCACAGCCGGTGCAGTCACCTGGCGGAACGATTTCGGTGCACACCACCGAACGGGGTCTGCCGGTGTCGCTTCGCCTCGACCCCGTCGAGTTGAAGAAGCCACCCGCACAACTGGCCGACGAGATCATGGCGCTGTGCCGGTTGTCCGCGGCCCGCGCCCAGTTCGAACACAGGCGTGACCTGGCCGAAAAGGGTTACAGCGCATCGGTCATCGAACCCTTGCAGTTGGCGACCGCAGAGGAATTGGCCCGTGCCGAAGACGCCGTGCTGGGCGAGGAGGGCGAACTCCCGCCCACCTGGGGCAGGTCGGTATGACCGGGCTCGCCGACTCCCTCATCGGTCGCATCCGCAAGCAGCGTGATCTGGTACAGGCGATGGATGAGCACTGCCAATCGATTTCGGCGCGGGTCACCAGCCGTGACGGGAACGTCAGCGCCGAGGTCGACGGCATGGGCGCCCTCACCGGACTGTGGCTCGGGCCCGCAGCGCACAAGCTGGGTGCGGACGCACTCGCCAAGCTGATCGTCGAGACCGCCGACGCTGCCGCGCAGGTAGCGACGGCCCGCCAGCAGTATCTGTCTCAGGAGTTCGCGCAGCGCATGCAGGAACTGATCCAGGCTCCACTGACTCGGTGGGACGGCGGCGCTTTCGAGCCGCGCGGCTAGGTTCGCTCATCCGTCATCCGAGCGGGTTTCACGCAGACGATCCGCTATTGCCGTTGATAATTGACGTTCGCTGTAGATATTTGAATGGGTTATCACACAGGGAGTTACCCGCAACCACCGGGAACGCACGCACGGATTGGGCGTCACCGCAAGATGATCCACTCGTGCCACATCGCCCCCGGTCCGGCAAACACCCGGCGACAGCACCTTCCCAGCGTGCACGCAGAAACCACCCACAAATCACCGTGATCAGCAATTTTTGCCATTTCGCTAATTACCAAGACGAACGATCTACACGGATTATTTGCGGAAAATTCAGTTAGCTGCGGAGGGTGGCCGCGGCTATAGTTTATTGGTCTCGTGCCCACACAACCCCCGCTTCCAGCTGGAAAGGTATCAGCACGATGAGCGACATTTTCGCCGCCCAACCCTCGGGGATGGCTACCTTTTCCGCTGCGAACGAGGCGGCCGCATCCGCGATAACCACAGCTGGATCGGCCGACTCAGCGGCGATGCTGATGTCCGCGGCAGCCGCACTCGGCCCGATCGGCGCGGTGTATCTGGCAGCATTTGGCCCAGCTCAAGCCAATAATTTGGCCGGCACACTGCTGGTGGGCGGAGTGCACGCCGCCACCGGGGCCGCCACCGAAGGGGCCCGGTCCGCCGTCCTGTCCAACGACGACGCCTAGGCCTGACGCCATATGCCTACAGTTTTGCCTCCCCAGCCGGTAACCCCCGTTGGACAGTTGGCTCAACGCGTTCCCGGCTACGACGCCACACCGGTAATCGCTGCTCAAGAACAGAATCTGCAAGACTTTCTGAATTTGCCAGTCAGACAAATTCTTGACCGGCTGGGTTTGCCGCCAATTGCGGATCAAAAGCCGGCAGAAGTACCGCCACCCGAAGGCCAACCCGAACAGCAGCCACCCGCGAATCCCATGGATCCGAGTGCCTTGATCAGCCCGGTCACCGATGCTCTCAGCACCCTTGGCACCGGCATGTTCGACGGGGTCGATCCGACGACGATGCTGCCTGCCATCGCCAAGATGTTCCAGTCCACCGGCGGTCCGATGGCGAAGTCGGTCAGTGCGGCGGGCGACGCCTGGCAGGGCGCGTCCGGCACCGCCGCGGCGACCAAGACCACGACCGCCATTTCCGACGGGGCCGCGGTAGGTGCCCAATCCGAGGCCCTGAGTAGCAGTTTGACCGGGGCCGCCGCCGACGTCGGCCAGGCCAGGGTCCGGCTCATCGCCATCATCACCGAGTTCGCCGCGACGATCGCCGCCATCGGTCCCATGATCATCTTCCCGTGGGGGTGGGCCGCCGCAATCGCCGCTGCCAACAAGGCAATTGCCACCACCGCCGAGGTGATGACCGAACTGCAGACCTCACTGGCCACCCAGGCCGCCCAGGTCACCACCGCCGGTGCACCCGTGGGCATCACCGCCGCACCCGAAGGTGCCTCGTCGCTGGCGGGCCTGTCCCAGCTGATGCCGATGGCGATGAAAGGCGCAGAGGCAGGGGTGCAGGCCGGCACCGGCGCGGCGTCGGCAGCCAGTCAGAACGCCGCGAATCCCGCGATCGATCCGATGGACCCGGCGGCCGACGCTGCGGGAGAAGGTGAAGGCGACCCCGCACTCGCGGGCGGTGGAGTAGGCGTCGGCGGTGTCGGCGGCGGGATCGGGGGTGCCGGCATGCCCGGGCCTCGGTCACTACCCATGTCAGCCATGATTCAGGCTGAAACCGCCAGCGCCCCAGCACAATCAGCCGCGCCGAGAGTCGGCGGTGTCGGCTCACCGGGCATGATGGGGGGCGCACCCATGGGGGCGATGGGCGCCGGCCAGGGTGCGAACGCCTCGTCCGGCAACAACCACACCTCGGCGTCCTTCCTGCACACCACCGACCAAGGCAGCGAGATCGTCGGCGATCTCGGCACTGCGGCCCCCCCGGTCCTCGGGGAGGCCGACCCGTATCAGACTCCGGACGTCGAACTCCGGATCTAGTCATCCCAACCAAGGAGAACGGTCATGGCCGACAGCGACGGAATGTCCATCCAGCCCGCAGAGGTGCAGGAGATCAGCCGCCAACTCGACGAACTCGCCAACCGGGTAGGGCGGGTGATGACCGACGAGGCGCCCAACCTCACGGTTACCCCGTCGGGACGTGACGAGGTGTCACAACGAATTGCCCAGACTCTCAACGAGGTCCACTCCTCATTCGGGACCTCCACCGACCAGGGGATGGTCGAGGTCCACGAGGTGGCCGCGACCCTGCGCAGTCATTCGTCCAACATTGCCGCCTCGGAGGACTTCGCCGGCTGACCGTCATACGTACATCTGGTTCTGTTCGGCGAGGGGAGGTTTCTGGGCGTGGGGTTCACCGACGTTGCGTGGGAGTCACGCAGCACCGAGCAGCTGGCGCGTGACCTCACCGAGGGGCCCGGCCCGGCGTCGGTCGGTGGTGCCGGCGCAGCCTGGATCCGAGTCGCCAACGAACTGGCGAATGTCTCAGTCGATTTCGACAAGCTCGTGGCCCGTCTTCGAACTGCGTGGGACAGCCAGGCCTCCAACGCGGCGGCACAACGCCTGGAAGAATTCGGCCAGTGGCTGCAGGCGATCAGCCTCAGCGCGGCAGGCAACGGTCAACGCGCAGAGGAAGCCGCGGTCGCCAACACTGTGGCGGTGCTCGCGATGCCCAGCGTGTCGGAGGCCGTCGAGGCACGGGCCGCCCAGGACATGATGGCCTCGCTGGCCGCGTACAACGGGGCCGTGCTGACCGGGACGTTCGCCGAGTTCGACGCGGCCGCCACCGCCGATGCGGCCAACGCCGCGGCCGTCATGCAGCAGTACGAGGAGGCCGCTGCTCCCCTGGCCCAGCCGTGGGAGCAGCCCCCGCCGCCGCAGGTGTCGAAAGGCAATGCCCTGGCGGCCGAACAGGGCGGTGAAGGTGCGCCCGGCGGAGGGGGCGCCGCGGCAGGCGGTGCTCCTGCGGTGCCGCCCCCGCCGCTGGCGCCGATGGTCGCACCGACCATCAAGTCGAGTAACGACCCCAAGTCGTTGCAGAAGACCGGATTCGCCGGCAGCGGCGGTTCCTCGGGCACCGGGATGAGTGGCGCGCCCTATGCGCCGATGGGCGCGATGGGCCGCAACGACCAGAGCCGCGACTACGAGTCGGCGCAACCCGCGGCGACCCTCGACGGCGCGGGAGAACCCGGCGCCGGGGTGTCGGACGCCGGGCAGTCCTGGCTTCCCACCGCGCAGCAGAACGACGCACCGTTCACGGTGTCGAACGTCAGTTGGGGCCCGGATACCGCGGTGTTCGACGAACTGGCTGCCCCCGAGGTACCGGCGGGCGAGGGCTTCGCCGACGAACCCGAGCGCACCCTCGAGCAGGTGGACAACCGTTGGGTCACTCCCCCGGTGATCGGCGTCGACCGGGGGCTCAGCCTATGACGGCATCGCTTGCCCCAGTCGTCACGGACGACGAACTGCAGGTTCTGGCAGCGAGACTCGGTGTCCAGTCGCTGCCGTTGGTGTTGAATTTGCGATCCCGCCATCCCACCGAAACCGCTCGGGTCGAGGCAGCCGGTCGAGCCACCCGAACCCTGGCCGAGCGCGGCCTGCTGCCGGGCGGGGAGGTACCCACAGACCTCGCCACGGTCGTGCAGTCGTTGCAACGGCCCGACCGTGAGCTCGCGATGCGCCTGGTCACCCCCGATGGGCCGGCTCGCGTCACGGTCGTGCGCCACGGCACCTGGTGCGTCTCGGCCTGCCGGGTCGGTGACGAGATCACCTTGGACCTGATCGACGACGGCGCCAACCTTTCCAGCGCCACCAGCGCCCTGCTGCGTCGCCTGCCGGCGTCCGTCCCGGCCGAGATCAGTCCCGTCGGTGCCCCACTGGCCGAGGTCGCCCAGGCCCTGTCGGACACCCACGACCCCACCGAATTGTCCGACCGGATCCGGGCACTCGGGGCCGACACCCGCACCGCGATGATGCTGGGCTCGGCGCTGGCCGCACGGTTGGCATTCGCCGAGATCGTCTACTACGCGCTCGATGCCGACGTGGACCGGGTCTCACGTTCTGCCGGGGCGGTCGGACTGTTCTACACCAAGCGCGGACGGATCGTCGGCGCCCCGAGCTCCTCACCCAGCGGGCAGCTGTGGACCACCCTCAAGCCGGGGTCGGACCACACGGTCAAGCAGGCCGTCGGCCAGCTTGTCGAGCTGTCCGGCTACAGATGGGGGGACTGCTAGATCCGCTCCGTGTTCAACAGCGAATTCTCAACCACCGTCCGGCGATTCATGCCGGTTCTGACAAAGAGAGGTAAGGCATGACGCTCCATCTGACGCCCGCGGAAGCCCAGAGCAAGATCGAGAACATCGACAAACAGATGATGGATGTCAGGCGGCTGGCTTCCCAGATCCTCGACCAGACCGAGTCGATGACCGCCAGTTCCTGGACGGGCGGCAAGGCGGCGAAGTTCCGCGGCATCATGACGCAGCACCACGAGGACTTCAACTACGTCATCAACAACCTGCAGCACATCGTCGACAAGGGAAAGTCCGACATCAACGCACTCGTCAGCCACGACGCCGACTAGCAGTCGACCAAACGAAAGGGGCTTGATCAATGGATACAGACAGCATCCGGTACCAGTACGGATCCAACTACGCATCCCTGGACGACATTCAGGGCGCGACCAACAACGCGCAGCAGATGCGTGAGGAAGTCAGTCAGGTCTTCACCGCGCTGCAGGGCGTGTATGAGGGCGATGCCGCGGCGACGCTGCACCAGAAGCAGACACAGATCCTGCAGCAGATGGACGCGATCCTCAACGAGATCACCCAGACCCGGTCCGGGGGAAATCAGTCGCAGGAAGACGCGGCGGCGCTCGACAAGCATCTTGCCGGCGGCTTCTGATTCGACAGCTCGTCAGCGGGCTCGGTTGGCGGCACCGCCGCAACCGAGCCCGCTAGCGCGTTCATTTTCCTGTTGCCAGAGAGAAAGGGGCTCAACGTGATCACCGATGAGGCAGCCCCGCTTCGCCACGGCCTCGAACCGTGGTTTATGAGTGGTTTCGAGTTTCGCTGCGTCTGGGAGGCGCTCGGACTCGACCAATTGCCGTCACCGCTGTCCTACCGTCATCGCGGACCCAAGTACATGTCTGAGGTGGCGGCCGATCGCCGTGACGCACTCGCTCGGTTGCGGGAAGGAATGAATCCGAATCGTGTTCGCATACTTGAGGCTTTGCGGTTTCCGGCCTACTTGCTCCAGGGATTTGGCCGTGTCGAGTCGGGGGCGGGGAAGCAGGTCTACCGTCTGTTCGGCGTCATCGGGACGACTGGTTACTGCGCTGTCATCACCCAGGATCCCAGCGAACAGCTGATCTTCGGCGAAGACATCCAGATCATCGGGTGCGTGAACATCGATTTCCCTCAGGTCGTCCTGGAAGCCCTTCCGGCATACCAGCCCGGCACCCGGCCCCGGAAGGAAGAGCTACTCGCAGACGAGACACCCGCGTCCGCACTTCGAGACGCGCAGATCACCGGATCGATTCTGCTCAGCGGATCGCCGGAGTTCACCATGGACTATCAACTGCTCAACGCCGACTACCTGACCGTGATCAACGTCGCCGACGACGGCGCCTACGTGGTGAACGAGACCCCGACGGCATTTCAGATCATCCCGGCCACGGTGCCCAACCTCATGCAGGTGTTCAAGAAGATCGAGAAACGGCAGTCAGAAACATTGGCGGAAAAGCTCTCCGCACAACAATCGGACCGGGATTTCGATGCCTTACCTTGACACCGTTTCCGTCTACGTGCCCGAAGGCACGGACAGTCAGGGTCGCCCGAAACATCTCGCGACCGCAGCATCCGAGATGCAGTCGGTTCACGAAATGGTGGAAGCCGCCGCGCAGCAGATCGACGGCTCCGCACTGTCCGCTGCAGCCGACAGCATGGCGGCCTCATTCCATTGCGGCACCTTGTATCAGGGCGAACACTTCTGGCCGATACAGAACTCCATCCAACAGTCCGTGCTGGGCCGGACATCGGCCGGCTCCGCGACAGAGATCCGCCAGTTCTGTTCCGGCGGCCTGTACGGAGTGATGCTCGCCGATGCGGTGCTACAGGCGGGCTGGGCGGGCAACCACGCGATGGTGACCGGTGGCGACAGCATCTTCTACTTCGACCGGCACGAGTATGCGGCCAGCCCGGCGACCGAAGGTTCGCTGTTGGGTGACAGCGGTTTCTGCGCGCTGCTCAACCGAACCGAAGGGTTCGCCCGAATCATTTCGGCCGCGGCGCGTTCGCACAATCCGTCGGCCGGCATGATGCACGGCCGAGCTGACAGCGCCATCGACGACCCGAAGTTTCCGACCCTGGCGGATTGGATCGACCGGTGGGAGGACTACGACCGGCGCGGTGACGGCACGGTGCGAGACAACGCGATCGCCAGTTTCCGGGTCGCGGTCAGAACAGTGACCGAATGTTACGAACGCGCAGGTGTAACGCCGTACGACATCGACTGGTTCGCACCGTCTTTCATCGAACCGAGCTATGTCACCGACATGCTGGCGAAGCAGACCTTCCTGGAAGTCGTCCCCGGCCTGTACCCTTTCGCCGCCCAATTCGGGCATCTCACGGTCTCGGATTTCGGCGTGAACCTCGCCTACCTGATGAACAACAAGATCACAAAAGTGGGCGATCTGGTGCTGTTGTTCGCCGCCGGAAATTTCGTCAACTGTGCCGCCGTCCTCCTGCGCATCGAGAAGGAGGTGACTCTGCCGTTTAATCTGCTGCCATGACAACACGATTCGCATGATCGGTCATCACGGAGGAGAACCATGACCAGTCCTTGGAGCGGCCTGGACGCCGACACCACGAACGACAAGCTGTACCTGGACCCGGCAGTGATCCCCGAGATCGAACGCGTCTACACACCGTACGACGAAAGCCTGCAGGCCCTCATCAACGATTCCCTCGACGAGACGACGGGATTCTTCGGCAAGGACGGTGGACCGAACACGCTCGCTCCGGTCCTGCAGAAGCTGTTCGACCAGCGCGGCAAGCAGTTGACCCAGTATCTGCAGGAGCAGCAGACACAGGCACATGATTTCGTGAAGACCGCTCGAGATGCGGCAGAGGCCATGCGCACCCACGAGAACGACTAGTCACACGGTGAACGGGACGGCGTAGAAGACCATGAGCGGATTCGGAAACTACCTCGGTGCGACGCTGGGCAATGGCGAGAACGAGAACGGCGGTAAAAGCCGCATTTACGATCTTGCGTGGTTGACCAACTCGAACTACCCGGGGCGTGCCGCGCTGATCGGCGACGATGGCAAGTTCGTCCAGCTGGAGATGGACACATCGGCCAAAGATTCGACTCCCTTTTTGATCAACAGCGACCTGCTCGGCGAGGTTCCCGGGCTGACTTCCGACAACAGCGCCTACCAGGAGATGCAGGACAAGCTTCACGGGGCCAACACGCTGAACTGGGAGTCCTTCACGTTCAGCGAGATGCGTGCGGAGAAGGATTCGCTCAACGTCGGTGCGATCGACAATCTGAAGATCGCGTGGACCGAACACGGAGACACCCTCAAGACAACGTCCGAGGACTTCAAGAAGACCGTCAACAAGGAAATCAAGGGAAACTGGTCGGGCGACAGCGCGGCCGCGGCCGAGGCCGCCTCCGAACAGGTCACCAAGACCTCGATCTACGATTTCACCTCGGCCTCCGACGCGATCGCGGATCGGCTCACCGTTCTGAAGGATTCCTTCACCAGCATTCGCGATCGGTTTCCCGACGACGCCGATGACCAACTCATCGACGACGGCAAGTTCGACAAGGCGGCTCTCGACGCCAAGATCAACGATTTCAATTCCAGATACCACATCGACGGAGGCAATCGCCTGCGCAACAACGACGACGGGTATGTTTCCGCGCCCGATGTCGTCAAAGAGATGGAGAAGATCAACCGCTCGATCACCGACTACACGACGGCGGTCCAGCTCTTTCGCGACAACTACAACCCGACGGTCGTCGCCGTGGCCCAGAATTTTCCCAATCTACCCGCACCACCGAACATGAAGTACGGAGATCCGACCGGCCCGGGCGGCCCGGGCGGCAATCCCAACGGTCCCGGTGGCGGCGGAGGCACCAGCCCGTTCACCCCGGGTGGCGGCGCAGGCACCAGCCCGTTCAAGCCGGGCTTGGGTACCAAGCCGATCGACAAGGACAAGTTCGCGATAGATCCCAAGGATCCGAGGAGCATGACAGGTCCCGAGGATCGAACCGATACCACCGGCGAGAACCCCCTCGACAGCCTGACCGATCCGGTCAAATCGGCGATCGACTCGGCGACCAATGCCGCCAAGGACGCGATGGGCCAGGCGATGGACGCCGCTAAGAACGCCGCCCAACAGAACCCCCTGGGCGACATGCCGAAGGGACCGCCCGAGGGCGTCCTCGGCCTCGGGCCGCAAGGCCTCGGCGGCGCGGGCGCGGGCAAGGGAGCCGGCGGGACCGGCGGTGGAGTTCCGTTGCGCGGCATGCCCAGTGGCCTCCCAACCACTAGCCCCGCGACCACCGCTGCGAAGGTGACCGCCCCGGCCGCCGCGGCGGGTCTGGGTGCAGGCGCCGGCAGCCCCGGAGCGGGCGCGCCGGCCGCCGGGCAGCGCGGCGATCAGAATGGCAAAGGCCACCAGGTCAACAAGGCCCTGCGCCGCAAGAAGAACGGCAAGGACGTCATCGGCGACGCGGATGCATCGGTGCCGGTGGTCGGCGCGAACGAGGAAGCCGAGCAGCCGGACAGTGCACTCGTCGAGCAGTCCGAGTTCCGCCGCCGCATTCCGCAGCGGGACGGTACCTGGCAGCCCAACTCGGCGGTCCAGCCCGGCCCGGCACGGCAGACTCAGACGCAGCAATTCACACCGGGACGTTCGGAGTGAGTCAGGGTTTGTCTTGCTGCTCCAGGGCGTCTGCTGTGAGGTACAGGCCGTCGGCGTAGTAGTCGAGGAGGTCGGTCTTCGCGGTGATCGACCCGTCGACCCAATCCAACTGCGCCTTATAGCCTTTGGCGCCGTCGGCGAACTGCTTGCCGATCTTGTCGTGCCCCCAGGCTTCGCCTTCGCCGCTGAGCATCTGCATCAGCGCCGACTGCACGGTTTTCATGTCATTGCTGACAGAGGCGAGGTATCGTGCGGTGCCACGCAGGTCAGCCGGCGTGACGCCCAGCGGCACGGTCATCGCACACTCCTCACGGTGGGGAAGCCTTCGGGTTCGTTGCCGCCCTGCAGCCGCGCCACACGGAACGACAGCAGATCCCTGAGGTCGGGTGCGCCGTCGATGATGTCGGACAGCGAGGGCATCTGCTCGCGTCGCTCCGCCAGCGGGGCAAGGAGTTCCGCGATCCTCCGCTCGACGTCGCGGGCGGCGTCCTGGGCTGCGCCGGTGATGTGCCGGCCGAGGTCGGCGAGATCGTGGTCATCCAAGTAAGTTTCGCTGACCGCCGTGTGGATGACGACGCCGTCGCAGTCCACGGTTACCGCGACCGAGCCGTCGGCGCGGGTGGCCGCTGAGGACAGAGTTGCTCGCTCCTCCTCGACCACGGCCAGGTCGGCGAACTGTTCCTGCACGAGCGCGAGCGCATCGATGAGTTCATGTCGTGCCGCGTCGTTGTCCATGTCTAGTCCCCGTCTCCCCCGCTGGACGCCGCGGTGGCACCGCCCCCGTCCGCCGTCGACGCCTTGCTGCTGTGTGCCGCAGCTCGGCCCCGCACCCCGCCGGTGACTGCAGTAGGAACCGATCCGAGGACCGAAACAGGGTCGATCTCGCCGCCGGTGGCCAGCGCTCCGGTCACCTTCTTGGACATGCCTGCGACGTATCCGACGGCCGCACCCTTGACCGCCGAATTACCCAGTAGCCGCTGACCGTAGATGCTGACCGTGCCCTGGGTAGCCCCGCCGACGGAGTTGGCGAGTGCGACGGTTCCGAGCCGGTTCCAGTCGTAGCCGTTCTGATGCCCCTTGGACTGCTGGATGTTCTGGATGAACAGTTCCTGCCCGAGAGCCTCGGCGGCCTCGACGCCGGACTTCTTGATGATGCGGTGCACCGTCGTCTTCGTCATCGCCTTGCCCAGGTCGGTCATGACGTCCTTGAGCAGCACCGACACCATCCGCTGGATCGCGGCGGACGTGCTCGCTTCGATGAGCGGGATCTCGGCCGCCGACGTTCCGAACGTCACGGAGGTCTGAGCCAGCGCCCAGGAGATCTCGAACGCCGCGATGGCCAACGACGTCAAGATCTGCAACTTGGTGTATTCGATGTTCTTGCCGGTACTTTCGGCGAGCTCACCGAGCGCCGCCATCGCCTCGGCGAGTTTGTCGACCGTGGCATCACCGTCGAAAAGCAACGCGAACTGCTGGTCGGCGGTGCCTGCGGTCACGCCCTGCAGGACAGCACTGGTGCTGGCCCGCATCCGATTCAGTTCGGGTATCAGATCTCTCAATTGTTCGGCGCGATCACGCCATTCACCGCCGATGCGGTACATCGCGTCTTCGTCACCCTTGGGCCATTGCGATCCGACCAGGTAGGACACCCATTGCAGCGGACCGGGAATCTGCAGGGTCATCCGATCCCCCATCGGCGAAAAGTTCCGTGCAGCATCGCAATTCACGTTATTGCGCGATACCGCAGACCGCCATTTCTGACGGCCTTGTTCGCCGAGAGTTCAGCTGCCCGCCAGTTCTAGGTCAGCAGACCGGCCAGGCTGAGTTGGTTCGCCGCGACATCCACCTCGGCCTCGGGCAGGTTGGTGAACAACGCGGATACGTCATCGAAGCCGGCACCTCGCCTCGTTGCCGCGGCCAGCAGCGCACGAGCTTGATCCGTGGCCCCGGAACCGGTCTGAGCTGCGATGGCCGCGGCCGTCTCCTCCACAGTCCAAATCGCGGGAAGTGCCGCTTCGAGCTCGCCTGAGGCGTCGCTGCCGCCTCGATACCACTGGCCGTTGTCCCACCAGAAGCAGAAGGTCAACAATCCGTTGCGGTTACGGGTATTCAGCACGCTGTCGTTCACCCAGGCCGGCGCACCGGTGTAGAGGTCCGGCAACGCCTTCCCCCCGTTGTACGCAGCGTCGAGCAGTGCTGAGTTCCACTTCCCACCGGAGAGCACCGCCCGATCACCTGGCAACAGGTACAGCGTGCCCCCGCTGCGGCGGTCACTTTCGAACCAGGCATAGCCGGGAAAGATTCGCGGCCCCCACTCCGATCCGGCCCCGGCATATGCGGCCGACAGCGCCGCCCAGCGGGCAAGCAGTTCGGGCAGCGGTGGGATCTCGTCGGTGGCGACCGGGGTGTGCCCGGCCGCAGTGTCCGCCGCAACCGCCTGCGCGGCGGTGCGGGGATCTCGCCCCTGCGCCTCGGGCCCGGCGACGTAGGCAGCGAGCCAGACCGGCAGATGATGACGCGGATAGGCTTCCAGATCGTCGCGGTAGAACTCGGGAGTGACCAATTGGTCCTGCGGGAACGGCTCGTCGCCGTAGTCGTAGTTCACCGACATCTCGCCGCGGTTCGTGACGTTGAGCAACAACCGCCACCAGGGACCGGCACTCATGCGCGCCGAGACCTCACGTTGCTGTTGCACCAGTTCGGCGATCGACTGCGGCACCGGCACGAGGCCCGCACGGTCACCGGCATAGAACTGCAATTGCGCGATCTGTGAAGACACCGTGAAGGCGAACTCGGCGGTGTACTCCTCCCAGCCCGTCGGGCCGAGCGCGGCCAGTTGCTGCGCGATGGGCTCCAGTAGTCGCGAGGCCTCCTCGGCGACGGCCTCATCCCCTGCGGCAGTACCGGAACCCGACTCTGGTGGAGCCGGATCGACGACGGTGAAATCGGCGATCGGAGTTGGGCTGTCCCCGGCCGCTGCGTTGAACTGCTTCTCGAATTCCGCCATGAAGGCAGCATCGTCCGCAGGACGGAGTGCCGGAGCCGCGCCGTGTTCGGTGGCATTGAACTGGGCGCGGGCCTGCTGCGGCGGGATCGAGGACGACACCTCCTCGATCCGTCCGGAATCGCCGACCAGGAAGGACGAGCGTCCCACCGGGATGTCGAGGAACGCCATCGGATCGCTTTCGTCCACCTCGACCGGTGCGTACACACTCCAGCCGGAGTCGAAGCGATCGGCAGACAAACCCTCGGTCGGGTAGTCAAGCCCCCGCGATCTGATCCAGTCGGTGACCAATGAGATGGCCTGGGCCGCTTCCATTCCGTCTACCTTCCCTCTCGTTCAGCTTCGATCACGTCGGCCAGAGCGGAGCGCTCAGCCTGTTGCCGGGCAAGCAACTGCGCGTTGAAGACGGTCCATGCCGCGTCCTGCTCCGGCGTCATCTGGGCGCCGTTGACCTCGGATTCGACATCCGGGTGAAGGTCAAGGAACTGGTTGAACAGCGCGCCCATCTCCCTGCTGTGCTTGCGGTTGAGCTCGATCCGTCGTGGGTCCACGCCTACTCCTCGCCACCGTCGTCCAGCGCCAGCTGGTCGAAGACCACCAAGGCCATCCGCTCAGGATCGTCGAGCGGGTGCACCCGCAGCGTGTGGTGCGGGTTCGGGGCATCGTCCACAATGATCACGTTCTTGATCCCGGCCGGGAGGTTGGCCGGCCAGTCGATCTCGTCGGTCGGCTCGTCGACCAGCACCCGGGCGCGCTTCCCGCGCAGGCCGAACTGGTCGTGGCGCAGCGGTGTGTACCGCTGATCCTCGGTCATGGGTTGTCCTCCTCGGTGCCTTGCAGCGGCGGGTCGGTCGGGCCCCTCATCGGGGGCAACCCGGGCGGGTTCTCGGGGTCGATACCGAGATCTGCGTTCACACTGCCACGGCTGCGGGTGGAGCTGGCAATGATGGCCTCATAGATCTGGTCGCCCACTCGTCCCTTGGCTCGGTTTCGCTCGACGAGTTCGTCGAAGGTGGGGTTGGGCTCATTGGCATTGAGCCAATCGGCCAGCTCCCGGTTCTCCATCAGAGATCGGGTCCAGCTGCGGATGGTGGCCCGCATTCCGTACATCGTCCTGGCACGTTCCTCGGCACCGACACCGTCTCGCAGTAGCTGGTCCCGCAGTTCCCGCATCCGCAGTTCGTAGGTGGTGTAGACAGTCCGGGTCTCTTCATCGGACAGCGTGCCGGCCGCATAATGACTGTGCGTTGCCCCGTCGATGATGGCCTGGTAGACGGCCTCGCCGGTGAGTCCCTTGGCCTCGTAGCGTGCGACCAGCTCCTCGAACGTCGGAGCGCTCTCGTTCGCCGACAGCCATTCGGCCGCCGAGCGGTTTTCCATCAGCTCCCGCGTCCACGCCCGCAGAGTGCTGCGCAGCCCGGACAGCTGCCTGGCACGGGCGTCGATACCGGCACCATCGCGGATCATCTGTTCGTTCAGCGCCCGCAGTCCGAGCTCGAACTGCGAATAAACGGCGCCGGTCTCGATATCGGTCAGGCTGCCCGGCGCCAGGCGGCTGTGGGTGGAGGTCTCGATGATGGCTTCGTAGATCGCGTCCCCGGTAAGGCCACGCTCGGCGTTGCGGGTAACCAGGTCCTCGAAGGTCGGGTTCGAGGTGTTGGCGGCCAGCCATTGCGCCGCCACCTGATTGCCCATCAGGCCATATGCCCAGTTCCGCAACGCATTCCGGGCCTCTGCGAGCTGTCTGGCCCGATCCTCGACGGTGACGCCATCACGCTCAAGCTGTTCGTTGAGCGCACGAAGCCGCAGTTCACCGTCGGCGAATGCGGTGATCGCCTGCCCCTCGGGCAGGGTGGCCGGCTCGTGGTCCGGCAGACCGAGGCGGCCGAGCGGGTCGGCGACCGGCGCGGGCAGGTACTTCACCATATCGATCGAGGTGTTCTCCAGGAGCAACCGCCCGAGGTTCGGCACCTCGTCGGTGGCCAGCATCGCCAGGTCGACGGGTTCGGGGAGCCTGGGGTGATCGACTTCCAGCCGCGCGACGATCTCGTCGAGTACAACGACCGCCTCTCCCTCGACCCGCTCACGCAGCCGCTCGGCAGAGAATTTGATCTGATCCAGTGCGCCTTGCAGATTCGACACGTCGGTGCCCCAGGTGAATCCGCGGCGCGCCCAGGCATTGCTGCCCTGCCAGTCGGAGGTCAGCTCGATGCGGTCTACCCCGGAGCGCACATAGAAACGTTCGAGCTCGGCGGTCAGCGCCTTGGAGAACCCCTGCCCGCGCCGCCGGCCGTCGGTGATGGCCATCAGCCCGTTGTGGACCACCAGGTGTCCGTCCTCGTCGCGGTAGATCACCCGGTCGATCGAGCCGATGTCCTCGTTGCCATCCAGGATCACCCCGGAAAGCGCGAGCTGGTCGCCGTTCAACTCGACTTCGAACTCGACGCGGTACGGTCCGTATCTGCCGGACAGATCGTCGGCGAGTTGTTGCAATCTAGTGGAGCCGGGATTGTCGACCAGGTCTCCGACCGGCTCGGCGTACCGGGTGTCGACAGTACGAGTGCTGCGATCCTGGGCCCGGTACTCCTCTTGCCGCCGAACGAAATCCGGATCATCTCGAAGGCCACGCACATCGCCGACAGCGTGTGCGTCGGCAAGCTGCGATGCTTGATCGCCCAGTGGGGCAACAGCGTTGCCGTGCTCGTCCAGGTAGCCCACCGCAGTGCGATCCACGGCTGCCTGCCCCCAGTGCGGTGGCCAACCCGATCGCTGCCCGGTGCGCTGGTCGACCAGGCGGATCTCGCCGCCGTCGTTGACGGCGAGGTAGGCATGCCCGCCTTGCCGCACGCCGGCCCAGCGGGAGGCCAGCACCGCCGACGAGCCCGGCCCCAGCTGCGCCAGTCGCTCGGAGACTTCGCTGTAGGTCGCGAAATCGGCGCGCGATCCGAGGGCCTCGAACAGCGAACGCGCCGGGACACCGGTTGCCGTGACGGCGGTTTCGATTCGGATGTCTCGCCCGTACCGCTGCGACAGTGCCTCGGCGACGCCGTAGGCGCAGTTGTCCGCCGGGTCGGTAGCCGGCACTGCGAGATCCGCGATTCGCACCGAACGCGCAGCAGCCGGGTCAAGGACCTTCGACTCGCCGTCCGGCTCCGAGACCAGCCCGCGGTGTCTGTCGAACTCGATCCGCTCGGCGTGCCCGGCAGCGATGCGGCCGAAGTTGGCCAGCGACTCGTTGCGCACGCCGGCGGCCTTGTCGACGAACTTGTAATAGAAGTTGTGGATGTCATAGTCGCCCGCCCGGGTCATCTCGACCAAGGGGAACTCAGCGGTAATTCGTCGTGCACCAAAGAAATCCATCGCCGGATCGACACCGAATCCGTCCAGGAAATCGCCGCGCAGACCCGGCATCACACCACCGTGCCAGGTGAATCGGTCTGTCGAGGATGCCGCCACATAGACTCCGACGCCGGCACCGAATTCACCGGCAGTGTTCATCGGGCCAAGGCCGGGCGACCCGAACAGGGAGACGGTGTTGATCTCGCTGCGCAGCCGTCCCGCTTCTCCGGCGTAACCGGCGACGGTGGAACCCTGGCAGTGCCCGAACACATGGTTGTTCCTGAACGGGGCACCTCCAGACCAGGCGTCGCGGCCGGCATTGAATCCGATGATGTCGCTGCGCAGTGCGACACCGCCCACCCGGGCCGCTTCACCGGTCATGGTGTCGTAACCGATCCAGATCAGCGAGGACGCTGATGCGGTCGGGTCTTCCAGCAGGACCGACATCGCATGGTTGAGCGCCGAGCCCATGCCGGGTCCGAGCTCCAGGATGGTCATGCCCCTTCCGGGGATGTGCCACGAAACCGATTCCGCGAGATACGGATCGACCCCGAATCCGACGACAGCGGCGCCGGCACCACGATGTGCATCCGGGTCGAACCGTAGCAGGTAGGGGCCGTCGACGCCGGCCCGCCGCGCGGCATCGGTCGCCCGCTCCAGGGCGTCCCCGACCACCTTGGCGCCCTGCATCTGCAGGTGGTTTTCCCAGCCCAGACGGACGCCGTTGTCGAGCTTGGTCTGCAGCTCACGCCCCTTGGCCAACCAATCCTGCAGGGCAAGGGAATTAGCCTCATGCGCGACCATCGGCGGAATGCCTTCGGCGTTGCCGATCTGCATCGGATACGACTCGATCACCGCCTGCCGCTGATCGAGGCTCAGCCCCTGCCACCAGGACGCATTGGCCTTGGCCCGCGCGACCGCCAGCCAGGGATCGTCGACGGGACGGACCAGCTGCGTGGGGTCGAGGTCGGCAGGCGCACCCCGAACGTCGCCGACGGTCTCGGCGGGGCCGAGCCGCAGCGGTACGTCGTGTAGTGGATTGATCGGATCACCGTTGGAATCCAGGTAGCCGACCGCCGTGCGGTCGACAGCTGCCTGACCCCAGTGCGGCGGCCAACCCGTACGCTCTCCGCTCGTCGGATCCAACAGGTAGATTTCTCCACCGTCGTTGACGGCGAGATAGGCGTGTCCACCGCTACGCCCGCCCCGCCACCTCGACGTCAGCACCGCCGAAGAGCCGTCACCGAGGCGGCGCAGACTCTCTTCCACTTGGTCGTAGGTGGCGAAACGCGAAGCCGAGCCGACGGCTTCGTACAGTTCCCGCGCCGGCACCCCGGTGCGGGAAGGTTCCACGGCGACCTGGAATTCGCGCCCATATCGTTCCGACAATGCGTCGGCGACCCCGTGCGCACAATTACCCTCGCCTACGGTGTCCGGCTGGCGCGGGCTGGGGATGTCGATGTCGGGTTCCGATACTTGCCTGGGGTCTCCAGAGTCCTGGCGGCCGAACATCTGCCGCTCTGCGGTCTGGATGATCTCGTCGAGAGTGCCGGGTGCGGTGAGATCGGAATATCCGAAGTACAACCGCAGGCCTTGTCGGCCGGCATTCGACGGGTTCGTGATATCTGACAGACCCTCGTCCTGAGCGTAGGCCGCGGTCCGGCTGTCGATCCGGGCGAGCGCGGCGTCGACGGCTGCGGAGTCGACCGCCCCGATTACGACAGCGTCGAAACGATCGCCGCTGGTGCGCATCGGGACGACCGTCGCACCGGTTGCCTCGATTTCGGTGCGGAAGATCTGGGTGATGGCCCGGTAGTGGGCATTGGCCACCTCGGCGCGGTTCTGGACGTGCGCGTTGAGACCGGACAGGTTGTCCAGCTGAGCGGAGACGAGGATGCCGGACCCGCCTGTCTCGGTGACCCACTGGCGGGCCCGTGCTACTTCACCGGTCTTGAACTCCGACGCGCGGCCGTCATAGAAGCCCGAAACCTCATCGCGCCCCAGCGACTCGTACAGGGCTTGCAACCCCCCGCGGCCCTCCGCACCCAGCCGGGCTGCCTCGGCCAGGAAGGATGCCCGCTTGATGTCGTCAGGATGCTGATATCGCGAGCGATTGCTCAGCTGTTGTCCGGCTTGGCCTTCCGGGCTCGGGCGGCCTGCAACTTGGCCTTCGCTTCCTGTCGCTTGCGGGCCAGTTCGCGTTCCATCTCCTCGACCCGGCGTTGCCGCTCCTGCGGGGTCAGCCCGGTCAGCCCCAACCGCTCGTCCCGGTCCTCCTGCGACATCCGACCTCCTCGTCTTGCTGCGGTCTACGCCGAGATCTGCGTCGTCGAAGATGTCGCGCACATCGAGATCGGGCAGAACCTCAGCGTATCCAACGTGCATTCCCACACCGCTGTACTCGGGCTGTCCCGGATGCTTGGGATGCGGGATGTCGGCCAGATTGTGTTGCTGTGCGTACTGCTGTGCCCGGGCGCGGATTGTGGCGATGGCCGATTCGATGGTGGCCTCGTCGATGTCGCCGACCACGACTGCGCCCAGCTCGTCGCCACCGATTCGCATCGGCACCACGTCGGCTCCCGATTCCTCAAGCGCGGCAAGGAATGCTGCCGACAGACCGGAGAAGTGCGCGTTGGCTTCGGTCCGATCGGCAGATGCCTGATTGAGGCCCCTCAGGTTGGCGATATCGGCGGATACGAAGAACGCACTGTCGCCGGTGCCTGCGACGTGTTGTTGTGCGCGGACTACCTCTGACGTCTTGAATCCCGACACCCGACCTTCGTAGAAACCGGTGACGGTATCCATCGCCACCGGGCGGTAGACCGCGTCGAGGAGCGTCTCGGGCGACAGCGCTGCCTGGTCCAATTGCCCGATCCGGTCCCAGAATCCGGCGAGCTCCACGTCATCGGGTGACCGGTAACGCGGCGCTTCGTCGACATATTTGACCCCGTGCCAGCTCGTTCGGCGCAGCAACTCGCGCCCCAATTCCGGGTGGCCGGGGGCGCGGAGGGTCGCGAGGTCCGCGGGCTCCGGCAACCGGGGATGCCCCGGCTCCAACCTCCCGATGACCTCTTCGAGGACGACGCGGGCCTCGGTGCCGGTCGAACGCATCAGCCGTTGTGCCGCAACCTTGATCGAGTCGAGCGATTCTTGCAGTTCGTCAGTGCGCAGATCCCAGGTGAAACCTCGCCTGGCCCACGCGTACGCACCGTCCCGTACCGCCAGTAGCTCGATGCGGTCGACCCCCGAGCGGGCGTAGTACTGGTCGAACTCGGACAGGAAGGCCTTGGAGAAGCCCTTCCCTCGCAGCTCTTTGTCTTCGATCTTGATCTCGTTGTGGTGAGCGACGAGTTCTCCGGAGTCGTCACGGATGAAGATCCGTTCGATTTCGCCGATCCGTTTGTCTCCGTGGAAGATCTCACCGTTCAGCTGGACCGCACTGGGGAGTGCCTCGGCCGTGAACTCGACCCGGTAGGGCCCGTACGCGCCCGAGAGATCCTCGGCGAATCGCTCCGCCTGAACCTGGTCCCCGGACTCGGTGATCACCTCACCCAACGGCTGGGCGTAGCGGGTGTCGACCGTGCGGGTGGCCGGGTCCTGATCCCGGTACCCGATGTGGCCCTGCACATCCCCGATCGCGTCAGCGGCGCCGAAGTACTTGACTCCGTTCCAGTGCGTATCGGTCAGCAGATCGCGGCCCAGGTTTGGCTCCAGGCCTGTGGACAGCGCCGCGAGGTCGATGGGTTCCGGTAGGTCGGGTCGGCTCGGATGGAGGCGCTGGATGACGTCGTCGAGGAGCGCCTGCGCCTCCGGGCCGACTTGATCGTGCAGTCGGACAGCGGCGTTGCGGACGTTGTCGACCGATGTCTGCAACTTCGCCGGGTCCGGGTTCCAGCTGAAACCCTGGCGGGCCCACGCATAGCCGCCGTCCTGCTCGGTGCGTAGTTCGATCCGGTCGACACCAGAGATCGCATAGTACTGCTCCAGCTGCTCGGACAGGGCCTTGGAGAAGCCCCTGCCGCGGAATGCCCGGTCCGGGATGTCCACCACATTCTGGTGGGCGACCAGGTTGCCGTCGCGGTCTCGGACGTAGGTCTGCTGGGTGAAGCCGATCTCCTCGTCACCGCTGATGATCGCTCCGCCGATGATGACTTCACCGGTCCGTTCATCGGCGACGGCGCGGAACATCTCGACGCGGTACGGGCCGTACACCCCGGACAGATCATTGCCGAGTTGACGGACCTGATCCGCATCGAGGCTGTCCACGATCTCGCCCAGCGGTTGGGCGTGGGTGGTGTCGACCCTGCGGGTGGCCGGATCCTGGGCGCGGTACTCCTGTTGGCCGGCGTGGAAATCGTTGTCGGCGGCGTGCCCCCGCACGTCACCGATGCCGTCAGCGACACCGAGCGAAACATGCAGCGGCGCTTGTGCAAGCGGGCTTACCGCGGTGCCGTCGGCGTCGAGGTAGCCGACGGCGGTGCGGTCCACCGCCTGTTCACCCCAGTGCGGTGGCCATCCTGATTTCTTCCCCGTGTGCGGGTCGAAGAGATGGATCTGGCCGCCGTCATTGACCGCGAGATACGCGTGACCGCCCTGGCGGGAGCCGGACCAGCGCGACGCCAACACCGCCGATGAGCCGTCGCCGAGATCGTGCAGTGTCGCCGACACGTCGTCATACGTCGTGAACACAGCGGTTGATCCGACGGACCGGAACAGCGCCCACGCCGGAACTCCTGTGCGCGAGGCTTGGACGTCCAACCGGAATGGTCGCTCGTATCTCTGCGTCAACACCCCGGCAACGCCGTCGGCACAGTTCTGCGCCGACGACCGTTGTCCGCCGAGCCCGAGCCATCGTTGCAACCGCGATCTCAAACCGTTGTCAGGTTGAGCGTGGTCCTCGGCGACCGGCAGGTGGCGGACGAAGTTGACGCCGGTGTCCTTCAACAGTTGCCGGCCCAACTCCGGTTCGGCGGCAGTGGCCAGGGTTGCCACCTCGACGGGCTCGGGCAAGCGTGGATGGTCCGGTTCGAGCCGGGACACCATGTCCGCCAACGCCGCGCGCCCCTCCGGGCTGAGGGTCGGCATGAGGCGGTTGGCTGCACTCTTGATGCTGCCCAGGGACTCGGCCAGCCGTCTGGGCGCCGGGTCCCAGGTGAACCCCCTGCGCGCCCACGCGTTGCTGCCGGTGTCATGCGATTTCAGCTCGATGCGGTCGACGCCCGAGTCCACGTAGAAACGCTCGAACTCGGCGGTCACCGCCTTCGAGAAGCCCTGGCCGCGCAGGAGTTCGAATTCCTCTTTGATCACCAGCCCGGTGTGATAGGCCACCAGGTTGCCGTCGCCGTCACGTTCGAACCTGCGCTGGATCGTGCCGATCTCGGTATCGCCGTGGAAGATCTTGCCGGTGAGCATGACTTCGCCCCCGACGATCTCGCCCTCGATCTGGATCCGGTGCGGCCCATAAGTTCCCGAAAGGTCCTGAGCCAGTTGCCGAACCGCGGCACCGTCCAGATTGTCGACGACCTCGTTCAGCGGCTGGGCGTATCGGCTGTCCACCGGCCTGGCCGCGGGGTCCTGAGCACGGTACCCGGCCTGCCGCCGCCCGAAGTCAGGATCATCGCGGTGCCCACGCACCGGGCCGATGGCGTCGGCTGCTGTGAGGCTCATAGGTGCGTCTACGGCGCTGCGTACCAACGGGTTACCTGAGGAGTCGAGGTAACCCACCGCGGTGCGGCTCACCGCATCCTGGCCCCAGTGCGGTGGCCATCCCGAGCGCCCCCGGTGTGGATCGACCAGCTGGATGTCCCCACCCACGTTTACCGCGAGATAGGCATGGCCCCCGCCGCGCCCGCCACTCCATCGCGACGCCAGGACGGCCGACGACCCGTCGCCGAGTTCGCGCAGGCGTTGCTCGATCTCGGCGTAGGTGGCGAACGTCGCGTCGGACCCGACCGCTTCGAACAATGCCCGAGCGGGGACACCACTGCGCGTCGGTCGGGTCGCGAGTTGCACCTCCCGGCCGTACATCGCCGACAGTTCCCTGGCGACTCCTTGAGCACAGTTCTCGCCAGATCGCCACGGCAGGTTCCAGATTCGGCGGACCGACGACCCGGCGGCGGGCTCCACGGTGTGCCGGCCCTCGACGGTCCGATGCGGTTCGATCGCGACCCGGTCGGAGTGACCTGACGCGATCCGGCCGAGATTGGCCAGCGATTCGCTGGGCCCCGTCGAACGGGTATGCAGAAAATAGGCGTGATGCGTGCCGCCGGTGTGCAGGTGGTTCATCCGGGACGGGAACTCGGCGGTGACACGCACCGCCCCGAAGGAATGCATGGCCGGATCGACACCGAGGCCGATCCCCAGGATCCGGCCGGAGGATCCCGGAGTTCGTCCCCCGAGCGCAGTGACCAGATCCCGTGACGAGGACGCCGCGAAGACGTTGTCCGCCCCGATACCGAAATCAGCCGCGTGCGTGATCGGACCGGCCCCGGGCGATCCGACCAGCGTCACACTGCTGACGTGGTCGCCCAACCGACCGTCGAGTCCGGCGTACCCTGTGGTGGTCGACCCGTAGGAGTAGCCGAAGACGTGATTTCCGGTGAAACCCGTTCCATTACTGCTTGATTCGTGAACCGCGTTGAAAGCGGTGATGTCGCTGTGGAGGATGTCGCCACCAGTGCGCGCGAATCCGTGACCGGCAGCGCGCCAAATTTTGCGGCCGCTCGGCGCGTCGTAACCGATCCACGCGATCGATGAGGCCTTGAGCTCGGGATTCTCTGTTCGTACCGACTGCAGATGGTTGAGCGCCGAGTGGCTGTAAAAGCCGAGCAGAGAGTGCATCGTCGTCTGCACGCCGGGCACGTGCCAGGACACCGAGTCCGACGAATACGGGTCGTGGCCGAAGCTCAGCAGGACGCGACCGTCGCCGCCGAGTTCCTTGGGATCGAAGGCCAGCATCAGCGGGCCGTCTTCCCCAGCGCGTGCGGCGTCGGCGCGGGCCTTGTCCAACGCGCGGTCCAGTTGGTTGAACTTCGCCAGAAATCTGCGTTCAGCCCGGGTGGGACGTTCGAACTCGTCGATCTTGGTCTGGATACGATCGGCACGGTCGCGAAGTTCCTGCAGCACATTGTGATTGGCCGCATCACGGGCCGTTGCCGGGATCCCTTCGGCGTTCCCGATGTGCTGAGGATAGGTATCGATGAGGGCCTGCTGCTGCCTCTCGGACAGACCGGCCCACCAGGTGGCATTGTTCCTGGCGCGCGCGGCGGCCTCTTCGGCCAACCCGAGCGGATTGCGGAGTTCGTCCGGCCGCACCGCTGGTGTGCGCTGTCCCAGGGCATCCTCGGCAATCGCGTGGTCGCCGCTTTGAGTGTGATCACCCTGTACCAGGCCGACGACATCTGCGTCGCGCAATTGCCTGTTGGTGTTGCCGTCCAGCGGAGTGACGGCGACGCCGTCGGCATCGAGGTACCCGACGGCGGTGCGTCTGACGGCGTCGGTACCCCAGTGCGGCGGCCATCCCGAGCGTTGACCGCTGTGGGGGTCGAGCAGGTAGATGGTGCCGCCGTCATTGACCGCGAGATACGCATGACCGCCCTGGCCCCGGCCGCGCCAACGAGACGTCAATACTGCCGACGAGCCTGGACCCAACCGTTGTAGCGTGGCCTGGACCTCCGAATAGGAAGCGAATCGGGCGGCCGATCCGACCGCCTCGAACAGGCTCCTGGCCTGGACTCCGCGTGGCGAGATGGGGGCGTCGACGGTGATGTCGCGCCCGTGTCGGAGGGACAGCTCTTCGGCGACGGCGTAGGCACAGTTGTTGCCGCGCAGGAAGTTCGGGTTCCAGCGGTTGCGGCCGTGCACCGAGTGCTGCGCGGTCGGATCGTCGGCCAGCCGCAACGGGCGCCCGAGCGCCGGCTCGGCAGTCTGCTGCCGGATGCCGCCGGTCAGCGGCCGGCGGCGTTCGTCGAGGGTACGGTGGCCCTCGGGGTCCACCTGGTTCGCGTGGCCCGCCGCGATCCGGCCGAAGTTGGCCAGCGATTCACTGCGCACCTGCAGCGTGCCCGGATCCATGTAGGACCAGTACAGACTGTGGGTCATCCGCGACCCGGCACCCATATGGTCAAGGGCAACAGGGAATTCCGAGGTGATCCGGCGGGCACCGAAGATGTCCATCGCCGGGTCGATACCCTGACCCATCCGCCGAATCGTCCGGCCACGATCACCGGCACGCTCACCACCAAGACCCGTGGTGCGATCACGCGAAGACGCCGCCACAAACACGTTGTCCCCGATACCGAAATCAGCCGCCGTACGCAGCGGCCCGGCCCCCGGAGAACCGATCAAGGTAATCGTCTGCACCTGATCGGCCAGCCGACCCCCATAACCCGCATGACTGACCGTCGTCGACCCGTACGAATGCGCGAACACATGGTTACCGCTGAAATGACTACCGTCCCCTGCCAACACATCCCGACCCACATTGAACGACGCGATGTCACTGGCAAAGATCTGCCCACCGTTGTGCGCCATCCGCTGAAACCCCACCCGCGGATCCCAACTGCCGGGGGGTTGGTATCCGAGATAGGTGATCGAGGCCGCCGACAGCTCCGGGGCCTCTTGTAGCGTCGAGCGCAACTGGTTGAACCCGCGCCGCATGATGGTGCCGAGCCGCTCGATCGTGGTCGTCATCCCCGGCACATACCAAGACACCGACTGCGCCGTATACGGATCGGCACCGAAACTGACAATCGCACGCCCCACCCCGCCGAAGGCATCCGGGTCCAACGCCAACAGGAACGGCCCGTCGATTCCATGGCGGACCGCATTACGCTCTGCGATACGCAAGGCGGCCTCGATGTCGTTCATCAGCTTGATGAACTTGTCCTGGGCTTCGGTGACCGCGATTCCGTTGTCACGCTGGGCGACTATCAGGTCGCGGCGGGATAGATTGCGCTCCAACATGATCGAGTTCGCTGCGTGCCGCGACATCGGCGGGATTCCCTCGGCGTTACCGACCTCATGCGGATAGGTTTTGATCAGCGCTTCCCGCTGGACATCCGATAGCCCGGCCCACCACTGCGCATTCGCCCGGGCACGATTCACCGCGTCGCCCACCGACACCCGGTGATCGGCCGGGCTCATGATGTCACTGACGTCACCAACCTTGATGCCCAACTTGCCCAACGCCTCGTTGGCGATCTCGCGTGGCGTACGGCTGTCGAGTACCGCATCGGTGGCAACCTGAACCTCGGACTGCCAGCGCGGATTCCACGGGCGCCTAGTCTGGCGGTCACCCTCGGTAGTGGTCTCGCCCTCGAGTCGCAACGGTCTACCGGCCGCCGGCTCCACCGTGCGTTCCCGGGTGCCGAAGTATCTCCCCGGCTGCGTGTCGACCGTGCGATGTCCGTCGGTGTCGATCCGCTCGGCCCGGCCAGCGGCGATCCGGCCGAAGTTGGCCAGCGATTCGCTCCGCACCCCGGCGCTACGGTCGGCGTACCGGTAGTAGGAATTGTGGGTGGCCCGGCTGCGCGCCCTGTCCATATCCGAGGAGAATTCGGCCGTGACGCGCTGGGCACCAAAGCTGTTCATGGCCGGATCGACACCAAGACCCCGGCCGAAAATGCGTCCGGCCGAACCGGGGTCACGGCCACCGAGCGCGGTGAACGGATCCCGCGACGAGGAGGCAACGAAGACATTCTCGCCGATACCGAAATCAGCTGCCGTATTCACCGGACCGGCGCCCGGTGAGCCGATCAGCGAAATGGTGCGAACATCGTTGGCCAGTCGCCCGTCTCGGCCCGCGTAGCTGGTCGCCGTGGTGCCGTAGGAGTGCGCGAAAACATGGTTTCCACTGAAATGGCTACCGTCGCCTGCCATGGTGTCGCGGGCGGCGTTGAAGGCGCGGATGTCGCTGTAGAGGATCGCTCCGCCCTCGCGGGCCAGCGTGTCACCGGCCGCCCGCCAGCTGCTCAGGCCACTCGGGGTGTCGTAGCCGATCCAGGCGATCGAGGCGGCGCTGATCTCCGGGTTCTCCCGCGTGGTGGACTGCAGGTGGTTGAGCGCATCACCCATGCAGGCGCCGAGCTGGTCGATCGTGATGCCCTGGCCCGGCACATGCCAGGACACCGAATCCGCCCGGTAGGGGTCTGCGCCGAAGCTGACCACCGCGCGGCCGTCCCCACCGAACGCAGTGTGATCGAACGACAGGAGCTGCGGACCGCCGAGATCGGACTGCTGGGCCAGTTGACCGGCCCGCGTCAGAGCCGCGTCGATGCTGTCGAGGCGGGCCAGCAATTTACGCTGACTGTGGCTGAGCCGATGCCCACCCTGCCGCAACGACTGCAGCTGGCTTCGGCTCTCGCCCAACGAGATCATGTTGGCGCGGTGCCGGGCCGATGCCGGGATGCCCTCGGCGTTGCCAATGTGCTGCGGGTAGGCCTCCATCAGCGCGAGTTGCTCGGCACCGGTCAGCTGCGCCCACCAAGCGGCGTTACTCCGTGCCCGGGCGTCGGCCGCCTCCATCATGCCGAGCGGATTGCGCAGTCCGTCGATCTGGACCGGCGGCTTGCGCCGCGCCAGAGCCGACTCGGCCACCATGCTCTGGGGAACCACATTTCGCCAGCGTTCGCCCGGAGCGAACTCGCCGGCGCCGGTGCCGCCCGGCGTCGGATCGCCCTGCGCGCCCTGCGGAGGACTGCCCTGCACGTCGCCGACGGCAGCGGCCGCGACCAACTGTTGCGGACGCCCCTGGAACGGGTCGACGGCTCGCCCCTGCGAATCGAGATAGCCTACGGCGGTGCGCAATACGGCGTCTTGCCCCCACCCGGGCGGCCACGGGGTACGACGACCGGTGGCCGGGTCTTCGAGGAAGAGCCGGCCATCGTCGTTGACCGCGAGGTAGGCGTGGCCGCCTTGGTCCGGGCCGCCAGACCACGCGGACACCAAGACCGCCGACGAACCTGGTGCCATCTGGCCGAGCACGCTGTTCACGTCGGCATAGGACGCGAATCGGGCTGCGGAACCGGTGGCCTCGAACAATTGGATTCCGGGTCTGCCCTGCGCCGATGCAAACGGCACAAGCCGGATCGGGCGGCCGTACCTGTCGGACAGAGCCTGCGCAACCCGATCCGCACAATCGTTTGACACATCGGTTCGGCCGTGTGCTGTCTCGATTCGATTGCCGGCTGTCGAAGCCTGTCCGTCCTGCTGCGAATTTGTCCGATTGGCCGCTGCGGTGGTCTCCCGGACCCGTGCGGCCGGCACCCCCGCCGCATCCGAGTTCACTGTCGACGGTGTCGATGCCGGTGCCGACTTGTCCGGCGTCGGCGGCACCGGCGATTTCGAGATCTCCTCGCGGGTGTCGGGAGTTGAGGTCTTCGCAACCGGAGCGGGTGGCTGCGTCTCGGCGCGCCCACCGACCGTCGGCGGGCCGGGGGTCTGCGACGCCGTAGCCGGGCCCGCCTGCGGGGCCGGAGCCGCGGGATCGGCCTGAACGGGCGTGTCCTGGGCCGTATCGCTGGTCTGGGCCGTATCGCTGGTCTGGGCCGTATCGCTGGTCTGGGTAACATCGGCCGTTACCGGGGACTCCGCAGTCTGCGCCACCGGCGTCGGGCCCGCCGCGGTGTGGTGTTCGTTCGAGAGCTGTGCGTTGTGGTTTGTCGCGGGGGGAGTTTCGGGTCCCGGCGGAGATTGATCCTGACCAGTGGCCGGCTCGGCGGTGTGACTGGTGTCGGTGGGGTCCGCGGTGTCGGTGTCACCGGCGCTGGGCGTGTCGTCATCGGCCCGCGACCGGTCGGCATCTGGCTCGGCAGATTCCTTCTCGGACGTGTGTTGGTCAGCCACCCGCTGTTCAGCGGTCGACTTGTCGGCCGAGCTCTGCTTGGTTGACGTTGGATCATGTTGTGCTACAGCATGTTTTGCTGGGCCACCGGCCGTATTGGACGGTGCTGCCCTGGGCGCGGCCGGCGCCGCCACGGTGCTGTCGGGCTTGTCGTTGGCAGGTTTCGTATCCCGATCGGCATCAGGTTGGGCCGCGATGTCCAGATCGGAGGGTCCATCGGGATCGAGGCCGGTCAGTTCGCCTGTCGGCGCCGGAGGTCCCGGCTCCGGCGAATTCGTCGTCGGGCTGTTCTGCTGCGACCCATGATTTCTGCCGAGCCCCCTCATACCGCCGAGGCTGGTGCTGGTCGAGCTGGCGAGGATCGACACCGTATCGAATTCACCGCCGACGGACAGCGTGCCGACCACGTTCCCCGACACCCCGGCGGTGAACATGGTCGTCGCGCCCTTGACCGCCGCCGTGACCCGGTTACGAGAAACTTCTCCCATCCCGTGCAGGAGCGGGACAGCGGTGATCCCACCGGCAGCACCACCGGCAGTCGAGGCAATCGCGGTTTGTTTGAACCGGTCCCAACGGAGAGCCGCATGCCCGTTGTTCGCCTGGATACCCTGAACGATCCCCTCTTGAAGCAAGCCCTGACCCAGTTCCTCGAACGCTTCCTGGATGCCTTCGTGCAGGAGTCGCTTCATCATCGTCCTGGTGAGCAGCTCGGCCATCTTCTCGCCGATCCGCCGGATCGCCCACGCCACGAGCGCGCGGATCCACGCCATGGTGGTTGTCTCGATGACGGGGATCGCCGCCGTCGAAGCCCCGAGCGTGGGGCTGGACATGGCCAGGCTGTAGGAAATCTCAGCAGCGGCGAGAGCGAGCCCGACGATGATCGAGAGCTTGCTGTATTCGATCTCGGAGCTGAAGTTGGTGGCGCCCTCACCCATTGCCGAGATGCCTTGGGCGAGTTTGTCCACCGTGTAGTCGCCGTCGAACAGCATGCCGAACTGCCGCTCCGCGGCCTCGGCGGTGTCGCCGGTCAAGACCGACATCGTCTCACCGCGTACCCGGCTCAGGTCCGGGATGAGCTCCTGCAGTGCTTCAGCCGCGGCTTGATAGTGCTCGCCGATCCGGCGCGTGCGCGTTTCGCTGCCTTGCGGCCACTCACCGCCCGCAAGATACGAAACCCACTGGAGCTCAGGTGGGAACGGAATATCCATAAGCGAATGGGTGTGGCAGCGGGCCTACGCAGCACGCCACCTCCAGTGACCGCTACGCCTGGTCGTTCAGTTCGAAGGAGTCCGCGGAACCCTTCAAACCGTCCGAGTAGTAGTCGAGCAGATCGGTCTTGACCACCACCGAACCGTCGACCCAATCCTTTTGTGCCAGATACCCCGCACTGCCTTTCGCGTACCCGTCACCCATCTTGTCGTCACCCCACGCGGCACCTTCGGCCATCAGATTCGATTGGAGGGTAGACAGCACGTTCTTCATCCTGACGCTCACATCGTTCAGGTTCCTCGAGGTCGCCCGCAGGTCAGAAGGTCCGACACCGAGCTCGTCAGCCATCGATTCAGCTCCTCACAGTGGGAAATGCGGATTCGTCGCGGTCGTCATCCTGGGGCTGACTCGCCTGGACGGCCGCATCGTCGTTGCCGAAGACGGATCTGGTCAGGTCGCGCAGGTCAGGTGCAGTGTCGGCGATGTCGGACAGTGACGGCATCATCCGGCGCCGTTCTTCGATCGGCATCATCAGGGCGGCCGAACGTTGTGCCACATGTTGCGCTGCGGCCTGCGCGGCCGCGGTGACGTGGCCACCGAGCTCTTCGAGCTCGTACTCCTCGAGATACGACTCGTCGATGACGGTTTCGATGACATGACCCCGGGCGTCGACCGTCACCTGGACCAGGCCGTCGGCCTCCTCGGCACTCGCGGTGAGCTGCGCCTGCTCGCGCTGTACTGCCGCAATATCCGCCATCTGCTCGGAGACCAAGGCCAGCACCTCGGTCATCTGATGCCGGAGGGCATCGTTACTCATTCCGGTCAGTGTTCCAGATTCACCCAGGCACTGCCACGTCGTTTGCCGAATTCGATTACGGCCGACCGTATTTGAGTGTTCGAACAATTAGGCTTGTGAAATTGCCATCCTCGCAATGCCACTCACAACGCAATTTGCCACCAGCGCGTAGATAACCGAGATCAACTCGACAGTCCGTGCCGATCGTCGATAGCTCCCATACCACGGGTCGTTCCATGCCTTCTTTGCCTCGGGCACGAAGTTGGTCACCGCTGCTGGGGCCCGCCGCGCAGCCGGGGAAACTTCTCCGCCACCGCCGCAGCCAATTCCAGATAGGCCTGCAGCGTGGCCGGATCCAGCAGGTCGAAGTCGACGTCGGCGCCCTCGGCCAGGTGCGGATCGAACGGGATCATGTGCACCGAGCGGCAGCGGGCCTCGAAGTGTTCGTAGACCTTGTCCAGCTTGAGCTTCGCCGACCCGGGCCGCGACGCACTGAGCACCACATGGGCTTCGCGGACCAGCGCCGAGTGTCCGTGCTGCATGAGCCAATCCAACGTTGCCGACGCACTGCGGGCCGCGTCGATGGCCGGCGAGCTGACCAGCACGATCGCATGCGCGAGATCGAGCACGCCCGCCATCGCCGAATGCATGATGCCGGTGCCGCAGTCGGTGAGGATGATGTTGTAGTAGCGACGCAGGATGCTGACGGTGCGGCGGTAGTCGGATTCGCCGAACACTTCCGACACGGCGGGCTCCTGCTCGCTGGCCAGCACTTCCAGGCGGCTGCCCGCCATCCGGGTGTGGCTGCGTACGTCGGCGTAGCGCTCGATGTTGGGATCCGACAGCAGGTCGCGCACCGTGGACTCGCTCGACACGTCCCGCACCCGTTCGGCCAGCGTTCCGCGGTCCGGGTTCGCATCCACCGCAATCACCCGGTCGTGGCGCATCATCGACAGAGCCGAGCCCAATCCCAGCGTGGTGGTGGTCTTTCCGACTCCACCCTTGATCGACAACACGGCGATCCGGAAGTCGCCGGCGATCGGCTGACGGATCTGGCCCAGCAGGTCGTCGCGCTCCCGATCTTTGCGCGATTCACCCGGGCTAACCCGTCCCGCACTGGCCAGATGCACCGCGCGGCGCCACCCGGAATGGGGCGCGGTGCGGGAACGGTTGAGGATCCCTGCGTCGTCGAGCGACGGCGGCACCGGTGAGTACTGCGGTGGCGGCACCGCGCCCGGCGGCTGTGCGACACCCGGCGGAAGCGGCGGCATGAAACCCGGCGGTGGCAGGAAGCCGGGCGGCGGCAACGGCAACGGCGGAAGGGGCGGCGGCGGTGGCACCGGCCGCACCGCCTCCGGCGGTAGGGCGTGCCGTGGCGGCAGTGGCGGAATCGGAATCAGCTCAGTCGGTTCGGCTGCCGGTGGTTCAGGCTCCGGCTCCGGCGCGACCTGCGGCGGCACCGGTTCCGGCTCGGGGCCGCGCGGCTCGTCGAGGTCGAACCGTTCCGCGAACTCCCGTGATCCGATCGAGCTGTGCATCTGCCACGGCGGCGGGGCGAGCCTACGGACCGGTGCAGCGGCCGGCGGAGGGGGTTCGGGAGCAGGCTCGGGTTCGGGAGCCGGAGCCGGCTTCGCAAAGGCATCGGTCACGTCGTCGGCTGGTGACGTGGCGGTGTGGATCTGCCGGGCCGATCGTTGCGCTGCAATCTGTTCCAGCAACGCGGCCGCCCGGGCCTCGACCTCGTCCAGTTCACCAGGAGCCAAATCGTCGAGCGATGTGGGCTCGCCGATCGGCCGATTCTCGTCCGGCATCTTTCCCCTAACTCACCTGGTCCGTCGCCGGGCAGCAGCTACCGCTACCGCCGCCACCATCAACGCAAGACACGCCGCGGTGACGGTGAAGACGATCCTGCGGGCCCGCACATTACCTGGATCAGGTTGCGGTGGCCCGCTGATCGGTGAAGAGGCCGTGACATCGCGACCGCCCGCTCCGGGTGGGAGCTGGTAGGTCAGTGCCGCGACCGGGTCCACGACTCCATAACCCGTGGCCTGGTTGGGTCCATTCCCGGGGGTCCGGGCGGTGCGTTCGATGAGATCCTTCACCTCGCCTGCGGTCAGGTTGGGATACCGCGACCGGATCAACGCCACCACACCCGATACGAACGGCGCCGCGAAGCTTGTGCCGTTCAGCGGGGCCAACCCCTGCTGGCCGAGCTGGGCATTGCTCAGTCCGGGCCCGCCCGGGTCCAGCGAGGTGACCCGCTCACCGGGGGCGGCCACCGCCACCCACGGCCCGTGCAGGCTGAAGTCGGCCGGGGTGGCCGATGTGGTGACTGCACCGACCGTCAGGACGTAGTCGGCGAACCAGGCCGGGCTGGCGATGGTGCTGACGCTGTTCCAGCCGTTGTCCAGCGGTTGGTTCGGATCGTTCATATTGTTCTGCGCGTTGCACATGCTCTGACTGTTGAAGTTGCCCGCGGCGGCCACCACCACGACATTGCGTTCGTGGGCGTAGCGCACCGCGCGCCCGAGTTCACGGTCGTCGAGGCCGGCCGAAACGGGTGCGCAGGCCACCTCCGACAGGTTGATCACCGTGGCACCGAGATCCACCGCACGGGTGATCGCGAGCGCCAGGGTGTGCGTGTTGCCGTAGCCGATCGACGTCGCGTTGGGATCGTCGTTCTGGCTGCTGCTCGTGCCCGCGACGCTGTAGGCGCCACTGTTCTGGCGGATCGACAGGATCGAGGCCTCGGGGGCGACCCCGGCGAAGCTGTCACCGTCGGCGGGTGTCGCGGCGATGATCCCGGCGACCAGAGTGCCGTGCGCGTCGCAGTCGACCAGGCCGTCGCTGCTCGACACATAGTCGCCGCCGGGCTCGAGTGCGGGCAGCCGGGGATGCCTGTTGACGCCGGTGTCGATCACCGCCACCTTCTGCCCGGCACCGCGGGAAAAGCGCCAGGCCCTGCGGTATTCGAGCATCGCCTCGGCGCTGGTCTGTTTGGTGAAGTCGGTGCCGGGCAGCACGCCGGTGGGGATGCCGCAGATCGCCTTCAGTTCGGTGGGCTGCGCGGGTGCGACGGGCCCGCTCGGTGGCGGTCCGGGCTCGACGACGGGCCGCGTCACGGCACCCGCCGGAGGCGCCCCGAAGCCTGCCAGCGCCACTGTCAGGACGACGGTCACCACCGCCGCGCACCGCCGAGCACTCACCAGCCGCCCAGCCGTTCGTACAGTCCGAGCGGCCACAGCGCCAGCGGAATCACCGCCGCCACGGCAAGATACTCGAGATACACCGCGGCCGAGCGCAGCCTTCTGCTGTCACGGACAGCTCCGCAGCCCACGCCGCCGACCGCGACCACGGCGAGTACGACGACCCCGGTGAGCTGCAACGGCCATACCCCGGACTGGGCCTGCACGCAGGTGATCAGCACGAGCCCCAGCGCAGGCACCCCGAGCGCCACCCGTTCCGGCCAGGTGGCCGCCCGGCGGACGTGCAAAGCCAGCACCGACGCACAGATGAGCGCGAAAGCGAAGGCAGCCCAACCTGTCTCGTCCCGCATCAGCACGGTCGCAGCGAGCAGCGTCACCGTCGCCGCACCGGCCAACAGGCCCGAACGGGTCAGCACCGCCGCATGCACCCTGGCCCACACCTGTTCCGCGCTGGGCATCGGAGTACTCGAAGGGGCCGGTCCTGCCGACGTTGTGAACGGGTCGTCGGTTCGCGACGGTTCGCTCGACGCCACCGGGTACTGATCGAGCCGTGCTGTCAACGCAGGCACCGCCAGACACCCGAACACCGAAACGACGGCGACGACCGTAGCCACCACCCCGACCGGCACACCCAACGCGCGGACCGCGAACGCCACGGTGCCGAATCCCAGCACGACCGCAGCGGCAACGTACGACCAGTGACCCGCACCGATCACCCGGTGACAGATCGCGGTGAGCCCCAACAACACTGCGCAGCCACCCGCGAGTCCGACGACACCGTGCGGTGCCGCCACCACCCAACCCGCCGCGGCGCCGACGGCGATCACCGACGGGCCGACCGCGGCGGCGATATCGGCCCGGCCCAGCATCCGGCGCGCGAGTGCGCCACCGGCCACCAGCGCCACGCTGGTCAGCGCTGCCGCACCCAATATCACCGGCCGGTGCACCGACAATGCCGGGGCGAGCAGGAGCACCACCCATACCGCCGAGCACAGCCACAACCCGGCGAAGGCCATCGTCCCCGCCGCGGTGGCATTCCACGCCGCGTACGAGGCCCGGTTCAGTCGGGCCGCCGCGTCCACCACGTCGTCGTACAGAGTGGGCGGGGACAACGCCCGGCGGGCCGAGAGATGCAGCAGCTCACCGTTTTCCACGCCGGCCTCGCGCAGGGTCCGATCCGGTTCCAGCACGCCGGCCCCACCGGCACGACTGAGCACCCAGAACGTCCGTCGCTCGTCGCGGTCGGCCAGGTCGTCACTGCGCTCGGCGTCTCGGGACTTGATCAACCGGGCCAGTTCCGGCAGGAACGCCGCCACCGGCACATCGGCCGGCAGCGCGACGTCGAGCTGGGTGCGGCCACCCACCACGGACACCCGTATCGCCTCGGGCGCCGCGGACACCACGTGCAGCTCGCGGAGCTCCTCGACCCCGGTCACAGGTCGGGCATCCGGGACAGCTGGACCACGCCGCTACGGGTGGTCCGAGAGACCAGCATGCCGCGGCCCGGAGGCATCGGTCCGGCCTTGTATCCGCCGAACAGACCGCCCTCGTCTCTGCTGCCGCTCATCACCAAACCGTTGCAGGACAGGTCTTTCAGACGCCCGACGATCGGATCCATCATCGCCCGCCCGGCACCACCGCTGCGCCGGGTGACCACGACACGCAGGCCGATGTCGCGGGCCTGCGGCAGATACTCGACAAGTGGGCCGAGCGGATGGCTCAGCGACCCGCCGGGGATCAGGTCGTAGTCGTCGATCATCACGAACAGGTCCGGCCCCGACCACCAGGAACGTTCCTTCAGCTGCTGCTGGGTGATGTCGTTGGGCGGCAGCCGATCCTTGAGGGCACCGGCCAGGGCCATCATCAGATCCGTACACGACTGCGGGGCCGTGGCATAGCCACCCAGGTACTCGTCGGGGACGACGCCCAGCATCGAGCGACGGAAGTCGACCAGGATGATCTTGGCCTCCACGGGGCTGGCGTTCTCCATCACGCCGGCCGCGATGTTGCGCAGCAGACCGGTCTTGCCGCATTCGGTGTCGGCGAAAGCGACCAGGTGGGGTTGGGAATCGAAATCCAAAACCACGGGTGCGAGTTCATCCTCGTCGATGCCGATCGCGATGCGGGCCTTGCTCAGTTGCCCGGCATCGCGCGCCACTCGTACGACGTCGTCGCGGTTCACGTCGTGCGGCAACATCCGTACCCTCGGCGCCTCGCGGTCCTGGTAGTGCGCGCGGACGGCCTCGACGGCACCGGCCACGCCGGCGGGCAGATCCTCCACCGCGGAACTGGAGTCGAGCCTGGGCAACCCGATCAGGATGTGCAGTCGCTCGGAGTTGATGCCGCGTCCGGGCCGTCCGATCGGCACCAGCTCGGCGGACCGCCGCGCCACCTCGCTGTCGATCGGATCACCGAGACGGAGCTCGACGCGGGTACCGAGCATGTCCTTGACCGCGGGCCGGATCTCCATCCAGCGTGATGCCGTGATCGCCAGGTGCACGCCGTAGGACAGACCCTGGACGGCCAGCGATTGGATCACCTGGTCGAGCGATTCGAAGTCGCTCTTGATCGACGCCCAGCCGTCGATGACCAGCACCACGTCACCGAACTTGTCCTGGCTCACCTCGCCTTTGGCCTTGCGCTGACGGAAATCCCGCATGGATTCGATGCCGAGTTCGCGGAAGAGCTGCTCGCGGGACCGCAACACCCCGGCGACCTCGGCGACGGTGCGCCGGATCGCGTCGGCGTCCATCCGGCCGGCCACCCCGCCGACATGCGGCAACTTGGCCAGGCTCGTCAGGGTGCCGCCACCGAAGTCCAGGCAGTAGAACTGCAACTGCTCGGGAGTGTGGGTCGCGGCGGCGGCCAGCATCAGCGTGCGCAGCGTGGTGGACTTGCCCGACTGCGGTCCACCGACCACCGCGACGTTGCCCTGGGCGCCGGACAGGTCGACCATCAGCACGTCGCGACGCTGATCGTAGGGGCGGTCCACCACGCCCATCGGCATCCACAACCGGCCGTTGACATTCGCCGGAGCCGCCCAATCGGAGTCCGGCAGAAGCTCGTTCACGGCGGGACTGTCGTCGAGCGGCGGCAACCACACCTCGTGGGCGGGCCTGCCATGGCCGCGTAGCCGGCTGACGACCATGTCGAGCAAAGTCTTCTTGGTGGGACCGACCGGAGCGGAATCCGCCTCGACCGGCGGCAGCGCCGAAGGCGCCTGGCCACGCTCGGGCACCGGATCCTTCTTGACCGGCGTCGCGGTGAACAGCTTCGGCGCGAGCGCACCCAGTTGGGTGACCCGACCGGTGCGCGCCGACACCCGCGGCTTGACGTACTCCCCCGAGACATAACACGCGTTGAACCGGATCGGTTCGGAGGCATCGCATTTCAGGAATGCCGATCCGGGGACGCTGGGCAGGTGATAGGCGTCCGGCACGCCGAGCACGCTGCGGGACTCGCCCGCTGAGAACGTCTTGAGGCCGATTCGGTAGGACAGGTGCGAGTCCAGGCCGCGCAGCTTGCCCTCCTCCAGTCGCTGCGAGGCCAGCAGCAGATGCATGTGCAGAGACCGGCCGAGCCGGCCGATCATCACGAACAGCTCGGCGAAATCCGGTTTCTGGGACAGCAGTTCGGAGAACTCGTCGACCACGATGAACAGGGCGGGCAGTGGCTCCAGGTCGGCGCCCGCCGCCCGGGCGCGCTCGTATTCGGAGACGTTCGGGAAATTGCCGGCAGCGCGCAGCAGTTCCTGGCGGCGGTTCATCTCACCGGCCAGCGCGTCGCGCATCCGGTCCACCATCGTCAGTTCGTCTTCGAGGTTGGTGATGATGGCCGCGATGTGGGCGATCCCGTCCAGACCGAGGAACGTGGCCCCGCCCTTGAAGTCGACCAACACCAGGTTGAGCTGTTCCGGCGAGTGCGACGTGATCATCGAAAGCACGAGCGTGCGCAGGAATTCGGACTTTCCCGATCCGGTGGCACCGATACAGAGCCCGTGCGGCCCCATCCCTCCCTCGGCCGCTTCCTTGATGTCGAGTTCGATGGGCTGCCCGTTCGGGGTGATCCCGATCGGGACCCGGAGCCGTTCTCGCAGAGACCGCTGTCGCCACACCTGTTCGGGCACGATCGCGGCGGCATCGGGGATCTTCAACAGCGCCATCAGGCCGGGGTCGACGGCCCGCGAATCGGCCTCCAGGCTGACGATGTGCGCGGCGTTCGCCGGGCGGTAGCGCCCGATCCGCCGTGCCGTGGTCTCGGCCTCGGCGATCGTGATGGTGTCCGGGGTGGCGAACCGTTCGACCCCCACTGCGGTGCGGGCGGCCACGTCGTCACCCTCGACCACCAGTTGCAGGCTGCGCCGTGCCGAGGCCCCGGGTCGCAGGCCGTTGAGGTCCAACAGCGTCACACTGTCCAGGCCGGCGTCGGTGATCAACTGCTCGTCGCCGGTGACGAATCCGTCGTCGAGTACGACCACGAGTTGCTTGAGCCCCTGGGTCGGCTGCGCGTTGCGGGTGAACCGGCCGCGTTCGGCCAGCTCGGACGACAGTGCGGTCTCCATCAGCTCCAGCGTGGGGAACAGCAGCCGCATCGAACCCATACCGTCGCGGGTGACCGCATGCTGCGCGTGCGGCAGCCATTTGACCCAGCTCCAGTTCTCCCCGTCGGGGTTGGCCGTGACGATCGCCACCTGCACATGATCGGGCCCGTGAAAGGCGCACAGTTCCAACACCATCGAGCGCACCAACTGCCGCGCGAGCGCACGTTCGCCTTCGAAGGTGATGGTGGGAAACGCCCGCAACGACACCGCGGTCGGCAGCGCGTGCACCACCGAATGGGTCTTGACGAACCGGCGCAGCGCCACCGTCGACACCGGCTCGAGGTCCTCCGGCGGTCCGGTCTCGGGCGCCATCAGCCGGGTCGCCAACCGGTGGGTCCCGATACCGACCCGGATATGGCAGTAATCCGCGTCGCTGGGCCGCCGCTCCCACATCCGACGGGTGCCCACCACATCGGTCAACGCACGCGGATCCGGATGGCTCCACTCCAGCGCCGTGCGTTGTTCGGCGCCGGTGGTATCGGCCTCCTCGCGAAGATTCGCCAGATAACTGAAGTAGTCCTTGCGTTCCTCGTTGAGCTCGGCTGCGGCTTTGCCATTTCGGTTTCCGCCGCCCATGAACATGCCGACCATCGACATGATCATCATCATCGGAAAGAGCAGGAACATCGGGCTTCTGGCCATGTCCCGGCCTCCGACCGTGACCATCAACGCGATCATGCCGATGACCGCCACCAGCATCACGAACGGCATCAGGCGCATCGCCAGGTTGCCCGGGATGGCACGCGGAACCTCGGGCGGTGGGGCCAGGCTGACCTCGCCACCGGGCATCCGCGGCGGGGCCACCCGAAGTCGGCGGACGAATCCCTGCGTACTCAACCTGCCCTCCCGGAAGCTGCCGTGCCGGATGCTGGGTATTGTTCGGGTCAGCAATCCCATTGCGCAGGAGGCCGACTGGATTGTGACCCTACTTGAGTCAGAGCTCGAAGCCGAAGCTGAACCCGAACTCAGCCGATTGACCTTGGTAGTCGGCGAACTGAACATCGATGTCGGGCTGCCTGCCCACGTCAGCATCGCCCAATACATTCCCGATGTCATCGATATCGCGAATGAACAAATCTCCGCGAGTGACTCGGTCATCGAATTTGACGCCGCCGACGGACATTGGACGTTGGCACCGCTGGGCGGCGAACCGATCGCCCCGCACCTGTCCCTCGGTGAGGCCGGCATCTACGACGGCGACCTGCTGATGATCTGCGCGGTGGGCCAGCCGGTCAGTCCACTGCTGTTCGACGACGTCGACGACACCCAGACCGGCGAGCAGGGAACCGTACGCAGCTGGGTCGCAGGCAACGCGTCCGCATTGGCCGGCTTCGGCGTCACCGCGGCTGCCGCCGTGACGCTGGCTTCGGTGTTGCCGCATTGGGTGGCCCGCCCCGTGGTGCCCGCCGCTGCGCTGACCCTCGGCGTGCTGGGAATGGTGCTGGCCTGCCTGGTGGCGCACCGGTCAGCGGCCACCCCGAGGGCGGCCTGGACCACCGCGGTGTCTGCACCGCTGGTGTTCGCCGGCTCGCTGTACGTGGTGCCCGACGGTTCCGGCGCCACGTCACTGCCGATGGCGTTCGCCCTCACCGCGTTCGGCGCCCTGCTGGTACGCCTGGTCTCGGGAACCGGATCCGCCGTGTATACGGCGATCATCGCGGCCGGTGCTTTCGGCGGCGTCAGTTCGGCCGCAATGTTGCTGTGGCAGCCGCCCGTCCGCACGGTCGGAGCTTTGCTCGCGACGGTGTCCGTTATCGTCGTCTATCTCGCCCCGCGCGTGACCATCGGCTTGTCGAAACTGCCCATTCCCCGTGTCCCGACAGCAGGCGAACCGCTCGACGACATCGAGACCCAGGGCGGTCCCACTGTCGAGGGCGTAAACGCGATCGGCAAGCAGATCATCCCCACGGAGGAGGATCTGATCAGCCGGGTTCGGCGGGCCAACCAGCATCTCACCGGGATTCTGGTCGCCGCCGCACTGGCCGCCGTGGTGGGCTGTTATCTGGCGGTGGACGTCGGCAACGGCTTCTACTGGCAGGGAACGGTTTTCGCCTTCATGGTCGCGACAGTGCTGTGTCTACGCGGCCGCGGTCACCATGATCTGGTGCAGTCGGCGACGCTCATCGGCAGCGGGCTGACGATCGCCGTCGCCGTGGTCCTCAAGACCGCGGTGAACGTCGAGGGGTGGCAGGTCCGCGCGGTGGTCGTGCTGCTCGCGCTCATGCTGCTGATCCTGGCATGCGGGCTGGCCGCACCGTTGCGCGAGTTCTCCCCGGTGATGCGCCGTCAGGTCGAGATACTCGAATACATCGCCGTCGGATCGCTTTTCCCGTTGTGCTTCTGGATCATTCGGGTCTACGCGTTCTTCCGCGAGATGCGCCTCTAGAACGCCCGGTCAGCGCGCTGACACCTTCGCGCTGTCCGGATCGGCGGCCATGCCGTCGTGCGCGACCAGCGCCGCTTCCTGGGACAGTTCCGGCCCAGGCGGCAACAGCGATATGACCGCCCACGGTGCCCACTGCGGGGCATTGGCCGGACCGTCGGCAACCTTGACCCCGCTGACCCCGAGCGCATCGGCCGTCGGCAGATCCTTGATGTGGTACCGCACCCCGGTATCGGAGACGTAGAACAGCTGGCCCGCCGAGCGGCTGTCGGGGTCGTTTCCGGTGGCCTGCACGTACTCCCCGGCCCCCGGCTTCAGATACACCGAGTCCACGGCAGCTCCGGTGCCATCGGCACTGGCCAGCCGCACCGTCTGCGCCCCCTCGGTGGTGGGAAGCCGGTGCCCGACCAGCAACCGAACCTCGGCCCGCGCATCGGTGTTGGACCGTTGCCAACCCATGCACGCCACCCGATCGGGGTCAGGCGACACGATCCGGGGCGACACCAGCGGGTAGTGGTCGACCGGCAACCGGTGCACGGTCGGCACCTCGGCGAGCGTGGCCGGGGCGATCTCGGCAGCCTGCCCGGTGGCCACCTCGCCGGACGCGCCGTACCGGATGATGTCGGCCGTGGCCTGCGAAACCGGCTGCAGACCTTCGCGCAACACGACGTAGAGCTGTTCGCCGCGGGAGTCGACGGACTTCACGATGGCGCCGACGGGGTGGTCGGGCCCGAGCGGGCCGGGCTCCCCCGAGCCCTGGATCAGCACCGGCGTGATCGGATCCACCAGCGGGAAGGTGTTGAGCAGGGACAACGACATCGGTCGAGTGGTGGCACCTTGGAGGTGGAGTCCGTTGACCAGAACCGGATCTGACACGTCGAGCGGGGCGCGCACGCCGCGGTAGACGAGGTAGGTGGTTCCACCGGTTTCGGTGAGGATGGCTTCGGCGGGGTCGACCGGGCGGATGCCGTCGTCGAGCACCGGATCGTTGGCCAGCACAGTGGTCTGCAGGCTGGGCGTGCCGGTGGTCTCGGTGACCGCGGGGGTCAGCAGGTTGTCGCACACGGTCCACGACGACATCGCCAGGTCGTCGCCGCCGTTGATGCCCGCGGGGGCACCGACGATGCCGACCATGGGGCCGCGAGGTACGGCGTCGAGAAATTTGTCGTCGACCTGCTTGGGGCTGTCGTTCCGACCGACGATCAGCCGTGCCGACGCCAGATTCAGTACCGGATGGATCTGATCACCGATCCGCACGAACGGCGCACCACTGGACTTGCTCAGCACGATCTGCGCGTCCCCGATATTGGGGGTGGGCTTGAAGAACGCCATCACGGCCGCCGCTCCGGTGATCAGAACAGCGATCACCGCTCCCACGATCAGGGCTCTCGTCTGCCCCCGCATGGGGTCGTGAATCATCCGCGAATCGCCCCGGATGAGCGCATGCTCGAGGCGGCGGAGCAGGAAACGATAGCCGTTCACTTGGGCGCGAGTGGTAACTTGCGCTGGCATGCGTAGGGTATAGCACGTCCGCACCACCTCGACATGACAACCGAGGGGCAATTTGAAATGCGATGCGTCCATTGGCTTTCGCAGCAAAGCTGACTGCCGCCGGGGATACCGGTCCGCAGCGGGTCGTCCCCCTGGTCGACCTGATCGCCCTGCAAATACTCGTCGTCGTCGGCATCGCCGTCGCGCTGGGACTGGGCCGGCCCGGCTGGCAGGGTGCGGTCGGGGGCCTGGTGGTGGGCCTTCTACTCGTCGCCCCGATTGCCAGAGGCACGACAGCACCCCGGGCACTGGCGTTGCGCGGGAGGTTCCAACGCAACCGACGACGACGCACCGGTAAATCTGCGCCCGCGTCAGTGCCTGCCGAACCGTTCGACGTGCCGACCCCCGACGGTCAGCAGATCGGATTCCGTTGGAACGGCGCAACTTTGCTGTCGTTGCTCAAGATCGACGAAAACCCCAGGGCGTTGACGGTTTTGGAGCCGGGCGTCACCGTTTCCGGCGAGATGGTCCCCGTGCAGGCCCTGCTGGACTGTCTGCGTCAATTCGACATCACGCTGGAGTCCATCGACATCATCAGCCAGGGCGCCCGCTCGGCCGGCCACACCGACGTCGCCGCGGTGTATGACTCCGTGCTGGGACCGCTGCCCGCGATCGCGCAGCGCACCGTGTGGATTGCCGTGCGGTTCAACCCGTCACGATGCGCAGAGGCGGTCCGGCGCCGGGGTGGCGACCGCGACGGCATCCTGCGTGCCGCCACCACCGCGACCCGCCGCGTCGCCAATCGCCTGGCCGAGGCGGGCCTGCAGCCCCAGTTCCTGTCCGCGAGCGGCATCGCGGCGGCGACCAATCAGCTCAGCGATGGGATCAGTCTCGCCACCGTCGAGGAAACCTGGGAGGACTGCCGCGAAGGCCAGTTCCGGCTGTCCAGCTTTGCCGTGCAGCCGAACATGCTGACCACGGCCGGCCTCGGGTTGTTGTGGACGGTGCCGAGTTACTCCACCACCGTGTGTCTGTCGCTGCGTGAGGCCGCCGATCACGGCAGCGAGGAAGACCTGGTCCAGGTGCGCGGTCTCGTCCGCTTCGACAGCGACGTGCGCGTCCCCACCCAGTTGCGCGGCCTCACCCCACTGCACGGCCAGCAGTTCTCGGCGCTGGCCGCCACGCTGCCGATCCCGGCGGTTCCCGGTGCCCGGCAGATCGAGCACTGGGCATCCGGCCTCCGCGCCGACGCGCTCAGTGGGCTCGCGCTGCCCGCCTCGGGCTGCGGCCAGGTGATCGGCGCGGACCAGGAGGGGCGGGCGGTGGCGCTGCCGCTGTTCGGTCCGCAGATCCGTCGGGTGGAGATCGTGGGCACCCTGCACCTGGCTCAGCAGGTGGTGCTGCGCTCATTGGCGTTGGGGGCCCGGGTGCTGGTGCACAGCCGACGTCCGGCCTTCTGGCGCGACATGGTCGAGGTGGTCGGGCGCCATGACCTGCTGTGGGTGGCCGACTTCAATCGGCGCGCCATTCAAGCGGGCTCGGAGCGCAACTACACCGTCGAGATGTTCGACGGTGTACCGGAGCAACCGGTGCGGATCGGCGTCACCGCCATGGTCGTCGCCCCGCCGAACACCCGGCCATCCGACCAGGCCGACGTGGTCCTCGACCTGATCTCGCTGGAACACGACACCGTCAAGGTCAGCACCCAGGCCGGCTCGGCAGTCGTCACGATGGTGGCCACCGACGACGAGATGCGCTATCTGAGAGCATCCGCGAACAGCATCGACTGATGTGAAGGAGTGATCGTGGTCAATCCGCTTCACCGCAACCTGTCCATCCTGGTGGTGGTGCTGGGCCTGGCCGGCTACGGCGTCAGCTTCGGACCGGCAGCCGCCGGCGGCGGCAACGACTGGCACGTCCGGTTCGCCGTGCTGGCAGCCCTGACCGCCGCTATCGGATTGCTGCCCAACCAGACTGGCCGCCCGTGGCTCAGCGCCCTCCTGGCTGCCGCGGGCTTTCTCGACGCGCTGTCCAGCGTCGTCACCGCAGGCTCGGGCTGGGCGCTGACCACGATCGTGATACTCAACGGACTACAGGTGGCGGCGGCCGCTGCGGTCCTGTGGCTCGCACCGCAGCCGGCCGCAACCACTGCCACCGGCGGATACGAAGCCTACCTCGACTACTACAACCAGGCCGTACAGCAGTATTACCAGCAGAGCGCTGTGGCACAACCAGATTCGGCGCAGCGTAGTGCCTACGGGCAGGCCTACGGCCAGGCGTACGCCCAGTCCTATGCCCAGGCGCCGGCTACCGGTACGGGCGCTGCGCGGGCCACCCAACAAGCAGCCCAGTACGGCGACTACGCCGATCTGCTTTCGCCACAACAGGATTACGGCAGGACCAACGCCGCAGCGCCGGCCCAGCCCGAAGGATCCGTCGCCCCACCCGGGCGCGCCGGAGCGGGACCGGCCCAGTCACCCGCCGCGCACGTGCCCTACCGCGCCGACGAGTCAGCGCGGCCGGGTCAACCGATGTAGTAGCCAGGCGAAGGGCACCGTGACCACCAACGTCACGAGGAACAACACGGTCGCCGAACCGGTGTACACGTGCCAACCCAGCACGTACTGCATCACCAGATCCATGGTGACCACGTGCAGCAGAAAGATCTCGTAGGAGATCTCCCCCAGCCACACCATGGGACGGCTGCCCATCACCCGCGCGTACAGTCCGTTGTCGCCCAACGCCAACGGAGCCACCACAAGCGTCGCGATGAGCACGTAGAACATCGTCTTCGCCACGTCCTCACTCACGCCGAGGGTGAGCGCCGTGGTGGTACCCGCGATCGGGGTCGAGACCACCAGATAGCAGGCCAGCGCCAGCGGCAGCGCCGCCATGGCATAGCAACGCACGCCCATCGTCGCCAGTACCGCCAGCATCATCCCCCCGACGAACCAGACCAGATAGTGCGGCAGCCAGGCCCCACCACCCACCGGCAGCCAGTCGGTGTTGTGCAGCACCACCAGCCAGAGCGGGCTGATCGCAGCCAGGCCGGTCAGCCCGACCAGCAGCAGCACCGGCCGAAACCGCCTGCGACACAACACCACCAGCAGCAGGTAGGCCAGCAGCGGCAGCACCGCATAGAACGCGACTTCGACCGCCAGGCTCCACATCTGGCTCAACCCCTGGTGCAGATACTCCGTGAAGTAGTTGTCGCTGTAGATCTGGGTCAGCGTCAGGTTGCGCAGCAGGCCGGTCCAGGTGTGGCCGGGATTGGGTTCTACGGGTCGCAGCTCGTAGATGCCGTAGACGAGCAGAACGGTGACGACGTAGGCGGGCATGATGCGCCGGAACCGGTTTCGCGCATAACGGCGGACGCTCGGCGCGCCGGAGTCGGCGCCGGCCGCCCGCACCCACGGACGGAACAACAGCAACCCCGAGAGTACGAAGAAGATCGCCACCCCGACCTCGAGGCGCGCGCTCATCAAACCCACGTACCCCTGTGAGAGCAGCCCGGTGCCGTACGCAGCGTGGGTTCCCATGACCGTCAGTGCGGCAACCGCGCGCACCCCGGTGAGCGACGCGACACGATCCGCGTGCGAGACCTGCTCGAGTCCGCCCTGATCGTCGTCCACATCTGAGGTCACCGGGTCAGTATGCGACCGAAGCCCCTCGGTCCAGTTCGATGACCCGGTCGCCGAGTCAATATGCGCGTTCGGTTGCGCGGACCCGCCTCGGCGTTGTTGCATCGCGGTGTGGGTGAAGAGGTCAGTAACACCGAGTTCAGCCGCGCGCACCGGCAGGAGTACCGGCGCAAGGTGCAGCTGTGCCTGGACGTCTTCGAGACCATGCTGGCGCAGTCGAGTTTCGAGTTCGAGCGTCCGCTCACCGGCATGGAGATCGAGTGCAACCTCGTCGACAACGATTACCAGCCCGCCATGACCAACCAGGAGGTGCTCGCCTCCATCGCCGATCCGGCCTACCAGACCGAATTGGGCGCTTACAACATCGAATTCAACGTTCCACCACGTCCGCTGCCCGGCCGGGCCGCGCTCGAACTGGAGAACGAGGTGCGGCTCAGCCTCAATGCCGCGGAGACCAAGGCCAACGAGGATGGTGCGCACATCGTGATGGTGGGCATCCTGCCCACGCTGATGCCCGAGCATCTGTCTGGCCCGTGGATGAGCGAGTCGACGCGATATCAGGCGCTCAACGACTCGATCTTCACCGCCCGCGGCGAGGATATGCCGATCGACATCTCCGGACCGGAACGGCTCAGCCTGCAATCGGCGTCGATCGCCCCGGAGTCCGCGTGCACGAGCATGCAGTTGCACCTGCAGGTGTCCCCCGCCGATTTCGCCCGCAACTGGAACGCGGCCCAGGTGCTGGCCGGGCCGCAGCTGGCGGTCGGCGCCAACTCGCCCTATTTCTTCGGCCATCAGCTGTGGGCCGAGACCCGCATCGAGCTGTTCACCCAGTCCACGGACACCCGGCCCGACGAGCTCAAGGCTCAGGGCGTCCGGCCCCGGGTCTGGTTCGGCGAACGGTGGATCACCTCGATCTTCGACCTGTTCGAAGAGAACGTGCGGTACTTCCCGTCCCTGTTGCCCGAGCTGTCCGACGAGGACCCGGTGGCCGAACTCGCGGCGGGCCGGGCACCGCAGCTGGCCGAGCTGCGGCTGCACAACGGGACCATCTACCGGTGGAACCGCCCCGTCTATGACGTGGCGGACGGTGTCCCACATCTGCGCGTCGAGAACCGTGTACTGCCCGCCGGCCCGAGTGTCGTCGACATGCTGGCCAACGCGGCGTTCTACTACGGCCTGCTGCGGACACTGTCCGAGGAGGACCGGCCGCTGTGGACCAAGATGAGCTTCGCCGCGGCCCACCACAACTTCGTCGAGGGCGCTCAGCACGGGCTCGACGCCCGGCTGTACTGGCCCGGCCTTGGCGAGGTGACGCCCGACGAGTTGGTGCTCCGCAGGCTGCTGCCGATGGCGCACGACGGGCTGCGCCGCTGGGGTGTGGCAGCGGAGGTGTGCGACCGCTATCTGGGGGTCATCGAGGGCCGTGCGAAGACCGGCCGGACCGGGTCGACGTGGCAGGTCGCGACGGTCCAGGCCCTCCAGGCACAGGGGTTGACCAGGCCCCAGGCGTTGGCCGAGATGCTACGACGCTATGTGCAGCGGATGCACAGCAACGAGCCCGTTCATACCTGGGATTGAGACGCGTACGTTGGAGGAATGACATCTGGACAGGTCTTGGACTGGGATGGCGCGTACAAGGGGGAAGCAGGTTTCGAGGGTCAGCCGCCGTGGAACATCGGTGAGCCACAACCCGAGCTTGCGGCGCTGCACCGGGCCGGGAAGTTCGAGAGCGACGTGCTCGATGCGGGCTGTGGGCATGCCGAGTTGTCACTGACCCTGGCGTCCGACGGTTACACCGTCGTGGGGCTGGATCTGAGCCCGACGGCGATCGCCGCGGCCAACAACGCCGCGCAGGTGCGCGGGCTGTCGACGGCCAGTTTCGCCCAGGCCGACATCACCTCGTTCACGGGCTACGACGGCCGGTTCCACACCGTGGTCGATTCGACGCTGTTCCACTCCCTGCCGGTCGAAGGCCGCGACGGGTACCTGCGCTCCATCCACCGGGCCTCGGCGCCGGGCGCGCACTACTACGTGCTGGTGTTCGCCAAGGGCGCGTTCCCCGCCGAGTTGGAGACCAAGCCGAACGAGGTGTCCGAAGAAGAGCTGCGCACCGCGGTGTCGAAGTACTGGGAGGTCGACGACATCCGGCCGGCCTTCATCCATGCCAATGCCACGGCGGTGCCCGCGGATGTTCCGTTCGAAATGCCGCCACATGACCGTGACGAGAAGGGCCGGATCAAGTTCCCGGCGTTCCTGCTGACCGCGCACAAGGGTTGACCTACCCGTCTAGAACGGTGGGTCCTCCGGGTCCAGCGGCGGTGGTGGGGGCGCTTCCCAATCCGGAGGTAGTTCTTCGGGTTCGAATGGGTCGTTGATCCAGAGACAGTACGGGCTGGTGCTCGGCTCATCGCCTTTGAACAGCTTCAGGGTGGCCCGCATCCGGTTCCGGTTGCGGCGCCGGTCGAGTTCTTTGCGCCGGGCCTTCTGGGTGTAGCGGTAAGCCTCGTTGACCGGCCGCAACCGTCTGTTCTTCGCCCGATTCTGCTCGATGCGCGCCGCGCGGCTCAGCTTCGGCGGACGCGCCGGGCCGGGCTGCGTGCACGGAGCCGACGCGAAGCTGTTGAACAGGTCCGCTCCGCCCGGTGTCGTGCGGTAGGTCTTGCCTGACGGCGATGTCCACACCACGCTGCCGTCGGGGTACTGGGTGTCGCTCCAGCCGCCAAATGTCTTGAGCCGGTGATGAAAACGGCACAGGCATTTCAAGTTGGCCGGCACCGTGAACCCACCACGGGCAGGATTGTCGTGGTCGAACGGCACCGTATGGTCAACGTCGCAGTCCTCAGCCGGGTGTTCACAGCCCGGGAAGCGGCACGTCAGATCGCGGCACCGGACCCAGCGCTGCACCGACACCGTCGGTTGGTAACGGAGCGCCGCCGCGGTATCCACGTCCGGTTCGGTCACCAACCGCGTTGTGGCGTCGGCGGCGAGTTCACGGACCAGATCTGCATCGATCACTCCGTAGCCAAACACGTAACCCGGCGCCGTCCCGGCGCCCACCACCGTGTCGCGCTCGGCGATCACGTTGAACACCACCGGCGGCGATGACGGTTCCGGCTGCGGGGCCGCCGCGCGGGTAGGACACTCGGCGCGGCCGCACTCACACGACAGCTCTCGTCCCTCCGCCAGGGCCTCAATCGCATCAGCGCGGCGCTGGTCGTTACCACGAGGATCTATCGGGCACAGCCTGGCCGACATCTCCGAAAGCTTTGCGTCAAAGGTCAATCCGGCACGAGTCGTGACGACGGCGTCGATCTTGGCGGTGCCGTCGCCACGCGGACTCACCTTGACCCGGCGTCGATCGGTGGCGTGTTCGCGTTGAGCGATCGCGGCCGGATCCAACCGCTTCACCTTGGCATCTACGGTGGTGGTGATACGCCCGTCAGACCAGCACTGCCATCCACTGACTTGCTCAGCCAGCTCCGCATCGATCTGGGCCATCGCCTTCGATGTGACGAACCGGGTGCGTGCGATCACTATTTCCACTGTGCGCCAGTCTGTCTGCCCCTCGGCCAACACAGCACCCAACCGAGGCAACTGATCACGCAGCGTCTCAGCCTGAGTGACCAAGCGGCTTGCCGCGGCCGCGGTCAGGTTCAACGCTGCACCCACTTCAGCACTGGCGCGGGCAAAACCGGTGAGGATCATGTAGTTCGGGTGAACACCCTCGACATTGAGTTCGGCGGTCCGCTGCACCAACAAGTCCGCCACCGCCGCCATCCGAGCGGCGATCAACTGAGCCTCGGCGCGGGCCCCACAAGTGAGGGCATCAACGAGCCGGCCCGGCGATCCCGGATCGAACTCGACTTCGAACATGTGTGGCGCTCCTAGTGTTCTAGTGGGCGCTTTTCTGCTGTTCAGCGGTGTTTTCGATTGAAGCTCAAGCGTTCTCGGCGTGTCCGCGCTGC
>NZ_JBZDPT010000008.1:0-18292 GCF_058270035.1 Mycobacterium shunyiense
CGGCGCTTATTCGTTGCCATGTCGTTGGTGATTCTTCCTGCCCGAGCACTCGGGCAACAGAGTCCCATAACGACTGGACCACTACAACGGGCTCACCTCAATAGGACTGGGGTGCGCGAGAAGGTAGTCGTGCAACCGAATGATTGCAGTGGCGATGTTCGGCCACAAGGGATTTCGATGAAGCCCGTTCAGGACCACCATTTGTTGCTTCGCGGTCACCTCGCCGCCGAGGCGTTGAATAGCTTCGTCCACCGTCACGCGAGTACCGATGATCAACAACAGCACTGACAACGATGAGCACACCTTGTCGAGGTGGAGACGCTGTCGGGCGGCGAGCCGTAAGCTCCAGTCGCGCCACAAAGCGCTGGGAACACTCTGAAGAACAACTCGACGATCCGTTGCGTCACGACTTTCCGGGTATCGGGGGAACTCGGTCATTGTCCGAAAGCGCAGCTTGTTCGAGGGAGTGAAATGTGCGCTGATGGCACTCACATACACCGCTTCCAGAGCGGGGCTCAGGTGCCCCAAACGCAACTCCTTAGGGGTCGGCTCTCTGCCGTACCCGCGGCGACCCACGACAGTGCGCAAACGATTCCCCGCTTCATGTACCGACTCAGATTCCAGAACTTTCAAGCTCAACGCAATCCCAATACCGGTAATCAGGGCCGGCGCTCGTGCCGTGAACCCCGCCGTCCTGCGCCACCCCCAAAGTTCCATGCTCGACGCGATAACTCGCTCGCTGATTGAACACCATCGGTCCGCACCCAGGAAGTCATCCACGTCCTCCAAAGGGATAACCGCAAGCAGGCGTGCCGACAACGTACGCAGGTCAGCCAATACCTGCAGGCTCGTCGCCGGCGACACTGAATAGATCCCAAACGTCGTAGTGGTGTCAGCCAGCACCGTCGACAACAGCGAGTGCGCCGTTGCCAGGGGATCGTGCAGCCTCAACGGCCCGGACACATTGCTGAGCAGTTCGCATCCGCAAATTGTTCGCCTCGGCTTGCTGCCCGTCCACGAATTGCACCGCAGCAGATCAGGGACACGCGCCATCGGCAACCAGTAGGGGGAAACGCATTGGGCCTGACCACATCCTGGGCAGCAGTCCTCAAGAAGGCACCCGTGTATGTCGCAGACGAAAATCCACGGAAGTCGCCAACGCAACTGCCACCGACCGCCCGTAGCTTTCAGACAGGCTGGACAGAAACGACTTCGATTCCGATCCCACGGCGACCAACGCAGCCTGCCAGCAGATGTATCCAAGGAAACAAGATGGCCGTCGAAACTTGCCAACGTCATCGCACAGACGATTTCCGGCTCGAGCCCTGTCGAGACCGAGATCGCGGCCAACTCCTGCTCAGTGAGGTAGACCGATAACCCAGCACGGCGTAGGTCGACGCCATCGATAGATGAACTGATGTGACGGAGGAACTGGCCAAATGTCGTGTCCTGAAGCATCGCTAACGTCCCGAGCCACGATTCAAGCACCTCCCCCGGCTGAGAAGTCAGCCCCACTGGCAACGTACGCCGCGGCGTCATGGCGGTCGCCCGTATCGGGCCTGATCGCACAGGTTGCCACTCGCGACACCGGCGAAGCAGCGCCGCTCTCCGTTTTTCCAGATTGACCGCTTCATGGAACGACTCCACTTGGTATATCGCAGGCGACCAACTACATCGTGAACGATAAATAGGCGGGCAGCGCTAGCCTTTGCGGCGAATGTCGGTGGACCACGGCAGGGTTGTAAATCTCTCTTTCAAGTTCACATTCGTAGACTCGTTGACCTGCCGCTTTGGCTGCGAGCTGCGTCTGGGCGACGGTGTGGGCCGCTGGTTTCAGCCGACACGATGACGCCTCCTGACTCATCGTGAATCAGGAGGCGTCACTCGTCGCCCAGGGCAGACACTCCGACGAGATACTCAGTCAGACTAACTAATGGGTCTAGTTTAACAACAAACCGCACTTTGCTAACTTACGTTGCAACTCGACAGACCCGCCGCTGCGCCAGCACCAACTGCCGCCGGATCAGAAACAGGGGAAACGCCACACTGACGGCGACGAGCGCACTGAGCACGATGTAGATCCACACCTTCGGGATCCCGATCCGACGAGCCTCGACGACCATGAACACGAATGCCGCCAACCCGAACAGCAGCAGGTCATTGGTGAGTGAGGACGACCCGTAGTTGGCGTAGCCACTCTGGAAAAAGTCGATCGTGCTCGTGCTTTCGGTGGTGAAGAAGCGGATATTGTTCCACCAGGTGGCGACCAGGGCCACCACGGCGATCACGGCGTAGACGCCGCACAGAATCTTGTCGTTTCTCGTCAGCTCCGCCATCGTCACGCCTCCCCGTCCTAACGATCAGTCCAGGTCAACCTATCGATCCGGCGGGCACAAGGGGCCTGTTTGCACCCCAAATTGGTGAGTGAGTACTCTCTCACCATGTCATCCGGACGTGACCGGCTCCTGGCCACAGCACTGAAGCTGTTCGCCGCCAAGGGGTACGCCGCCACGTCGGTAGCCCACATACAGCAGGCCGCCGGCCTGGCACCGGGGTCGGGTGCGCTCTACAAGCACTTCGGCTCCAAGCGGGAACTGCTCGAGTCCGCGGTCTCACACCGCATCGACGCGATCGTCAGTGCCCGAGAGCAGTACGACGCGGGCCACCCGAAGACCACCGAAGAGGCGGTTCGCAGCGCCGGGCAATTGATCTGGGCCAACCTGACCCAGAGCGAGGAACTGCTGCGGGTCATGCTGCGGGAGCCCGACGAGCTCGGTGACCTCGACGAGAAGACGTGGCAGGTCATCACCGACAACGCCTATCAACGATTCGCCGATGAGCTGGCCGCGTCGAATCGCTCGGGCCGCACCCAGATCCCCGATCCCGAGGCCACCGCGGCCGTCGCGATCTCCGCACTGTCCTATGCCGCGACGCTGCAGGCGCTGACCAAACGCTCGCCGGGCAACGTCGACAACGATCGCTTCTTCGAGGCCTGGGTGACCCAGACCGTCAGCGTGATCGAACAACACCGCTCGTAAACCCACCGAACACCAACATATTTCAGGAGCAAACCGTGACGTTCTCCATGCAACTGAGCGACGACGTGATCGAGGTCCGCGACTGGGTGCACCAGTTCGCGGCCGAGGTGGTGCGTCCGGCTGCCGCGGAATGGGACGAGCGCGAGGAGACCCCGTGGCCCGTCATCCAGGAGGCTGCCAAGGTCGGGCTGTATTCGCCCGAGTTGTTCGCCCAGCAGGCCGGCGAACCCACCGGCCTCGGCATGCTGACCGTGTTCGAGGAGCTCTTCTGGGGTGACGCCGGCATCGCCCTGTCGATCCTCGGTACCGGGCTGGCCGCAGCGGCGTTGGCGGGCAACGGAACTCCCGAACAGCTGGGCCGCTGGCTGCCCGAGATGTTCGGCACCGCCGACGCCCCCCACCTGGGTGCGTTCTGCTCGTCCGAACCCGACGCGGGATCCGACGTCGGCGCCATCCGCACCCGCGCCCGCTTCGACGAGGCGACCCGCGAGTGGGTGCTCAACGGCACCAAAACCTGGGCCACCAACGGCGGCATCGCCAACGTCCACATCGTGGTCGCCTCGGTCTACCCCGACCTCGGTTCCCGCGGCCAGGCCACGTTCATCATCCCGCCGGACACCCACGGCTTCACGCAGGGCCAGAAGTTCAAGAAGCACGGCATTCGCGCCTCCCACACCGCCGAGGTGGTGCTCGACAACGTCCGCCTGTCCGAGGATCTGATCCTGGGCGGTCGGGAGAAGTTCGAGGAGCGCATCGCCCGCGTGAAGTCGGGCGCATCGGCCGGCGGCCAGGCAGCGATGAAGACCTTCGAGCGCACGCGGCCCACAGTGGGTGCGATGGCGGTCGGCGTGGCCCGCGCCGCCTACGAATACGCACTCGACTACGCCTGCCAGCGTGAGCAGTTCGGCCGCAAGATCGGCGAGTTCCAGGCCGTCGCCTTCAAGCTCGCCGACATGAAGAGCCGTATCGACGCCGCCCGGATGCTGGTGTGGCGTGCCGGCTGGATGGCCCGCAACAACCAGGCATTCGACAACGCCGAGGGCTCGATGGCCAAGCTGGTGGCCAGCGAGACAGCGGTCTACGTGACCGATGAGGCCATCCAGATCCTCGGTGGCAACGGCTACACGCGCGACTACCCGGTCGAGCGGATGCACCGCGACGCCAAGATCTTCACGATCTTCGAAGGCACCAGCGAGATCCAGCGTCTGGTGATCTCCCGGGCCATCACCGGCCTGTCGATCCGGTAGGCAGCAGCGGCTACTTGCCGGTGCGCTCGCGGTGCTTGCACCCGGGCCAGCAGCAGGGTCGCCGCTGCCCCTCCTCCAACTCCTCCTGCGTCCGGCGGATCCGTCGCTCGCGCGTCACCTGCCGCTTGGCATCCTCGACCCAGCAGATGAACTCGTTGCGCGCGAGCGGCGTGATATCCCGCCACGCCTCCAGTGCTGTGGCATTTCCGATCAGCGCCTCACGCAGGTCTGTCGGCAACTTGTGCACGACCCCGCCAGGCACCCGTTGGCCAGTCACTCCGCCAGGTTATGCCTCGCGGCTCAGCAACACAGTTGCGACACGACATTGCCCTTACCGTGACCTTAGAAGCGCCTTATTTTTCTTAGAGTTGGTGTACGGTGGGTTCCCAGGGGCGGTTGTGAGCACGGCCACACCGTGTAATCGCAGGTCAGAATTTCCCGACCAGCCGCCTCGCAGTGACGGAAAGGAACCCGACATGCAGCCTGCAGCAGCCACCCGGATCGCTCTTGTCACCGGTGCATCGCGGGGTATCGGCGCCGACGTCGCACAGCAGCTCGCCGGCCCGGACACCCACGTCGTCGTCAACTACCGCGAGAAGGCCAAACGCGCCAACACGGTCGTCGACGCCATCCGACGCGCGGGCGGCCGCGCCTCCACTCTTGGGGCCGACATCACCGACGAGGCTGCCGCCGCCGCGATGATCGAGCGCGTGGGCCGCGAGTTCGGCCGCCTCGACGTCCTGGTGCTCAACGCGTCGACCGGGCTGCAGCTTGGCACCGATCCGGGCTACGCGATGCGGCTGAACCGCGATGCCCAACGCCGGCTGGCCAAGCTGGCGCTGCCACTGATGCCGGTGGGCGGTCAGATCGTGTTCGTCACCAGCCATCAGGCCCACTTCTACCCGAACAAGGCCGTGCCGAAGGGCTACGCGGCGACCGCCGCGAGCAAGCGCGCCGGCGAGACCGCCCTCTATGCCATGCGTTCGGAATTCGACCGGCGGGGAATTGATTTCACCGTGGTCTCCGGTGAGGTGATGTCAGACCGCGAGTTGGCGACGACCATCGCTCGGGCCGCGTCCGCGCCGTACCCGTCCGGGATCGTCTACGCCGGTGGGCCCGACTTTCTGTGCCAGATGTCGGCCTGACAAATAACAGATCGCTCAAACCTACTGCGAACCAGCAGCATTCGCCTGCAACTGATCGCGGACCGCGTCCCCCAATGCGCTCGTAGTCGCGGTTCCACCCATGTCGGGGGTCAGGATGTCGCCTCCGCGGGCCAGCACATCTTCGACGGCTTTCAGGATCGCCGCTGCGGCGTCAGGTTCACCCAGGTGGTCGAGCATCAATGAGGCGCTCCAGATCTGCCCGATGGGATTGGCGATACCACGTCCGGCGATGTCGGGCGCAGAGCCGTGAACCGGTTCGAACAGACTCGGAAATCGCCGTTCCGGGTTGATGTTTCCGCTGGGAGCGATGCCGATGGTGCCGGTGCACGCAGGCCCCAGGTCGGACAGGATGTCCCCGAAGAGGTTGCTCGCGACGACGACGTCGAACCAGTCGGGGTGTAGAACGAAGTTCGCCGCGAGGATGTCGATGTGGAACTTGTCCACCTCGATGTCGGGAAACCGCTCACTCATCTGCTCGACGCGCTCGTCCCAGTACGGCATCGTGATCGAGATACCGTTGCTCTTCGTCGCCGAGGTCAGGTGCCTGTCGGGCCGGCGTTGGGCAAGCTCGAACGCATACTTGAGGATCCGGTCGACGCCGACCCTCGTCATCACCGTCTCTTGCACCACCGTCTCGCGGTCCGTGCCCTCGAACATCCTGCCGCCGATACTCGAGTACTCGCCCTCGGTGTTCTCCCGTACGACGACGAAGTCGACGTCGCCGGGCCCTCGGCCGGCCAGCGGACTTCGCACCCCCGGCATCAATTTGACGGGCCGCAGGTTGACGTACTGGTCGAAGTGCCGACGGAACTGCAGGAGGCTGCCCCACAGCGAAATATGGTCGGGGACAACGTCCGGCCAGCCGACGGCGCCGAAGAACAGCGCGTCGAACCTACTCAGTTCGTCGAACCACCCGTCGGGCAGCATGGCGCCGGTGTCGCTGTAGTACTCCGCGCAGGCGTAATCGAACTGCTCATAGGCGATGGCGAAATCAAAGGCGGCCGCCGCCGACTCCAGCACCTTGAGTCCCTCGGGGACCACTTCCTTACCGATACCGTCGCCCGGGATCACTGCAAGCCGGTGGGTGGTGGTCATTCCGCCACCTTACGTTTTGGCGGTTGGCCGCCAACGAAAGCGAGGGGCACCCGGTGTGGGTGCCCCCGCTCGTGTCGGGTGTCAGCGGCCGTTGCCGAACGTCGATGTGACGACACCGCTGCTCGCATGCTGTTGGATGTCATGCACCCACTGGTGATGGGTGATGTCCGCCTGCGCCGGGGCCGCCAGGCCGACGATGGCGGCGGCGAAACCGGTGGCGATCATGCTCGCAAAACCAAACTTCTTCATGTCGAAGCCCTTCGTTCTGGGCGTTCGAGCCGTGGCGTGAGTGTCGCGGTTCGGACGTCTCGTCCACCGGTTCGGGGAATTCCTACCCGGTCTGGCTGTCACAACGCACTGGTCAGAGCGGTTAATTCCGCTGGCAGAAATTGACCGGCGGTTGGCAGCAATGGCCAACTCATGACGGGTCCGGGCAGGACGTCAGCGCGTCGCGGCCAGTACCGCAAGCTCGGTACGGGTCCGGCAGCCCGTCGTCGCCAGCGCCCGGCTGACGTACTTCTTGACGGTGTCCTCGGTCAGGCACAACGTCGTCGAGATCTGCGCGTTGGTCTGCCCGCGGGCCAACAACGCGACGACATCGCGCTGCCGCTGCGGCAGTTGCGCCAGTGGATCCACCCGGGCAGCGGGCATCAGCGGACGCGCCAGGCCGCGCAGACGCCGGCACAGTAACCGCAGCGCCGAGGCGTCCCGCGCATCGACCGCGTCCGGATCCGGATCGAACAGCCCGAGCAGACCGTGCGCAGCACCGCCGATCGGGAACGTGAACGCGTTGCACGACTGCAGTCCGGCCCGATGCAGAAACTGCTCGACGTAGGCGGCGGCCGACGCGGGCACAGCCAACTCCCGCAGGCTGACCGACCCCGCCGTACGCAGCTGCTGCAACGCGATCGGGGTGGCGAAGACATCGTGCCCGCGCCATCTGGCCATGTAATCGTCCAGCAGCGCATTCTCGTAGTCGGTGGTGATGGGAGCGGTATCCGCGAACGCGCCCGCCACGGTCGGCCCGGCGAAGAATGTGACCCCGCGGACCTCGAACACTTCACTGATCGCGTCCACGACCGCCCGCCGGAATTCCAGGAAATCAGCCGCGTCGTCGCAGGCGTCGAGCACCGCGAACACCTTCTCGTAGTCTGCGACCTGCAGCTCGGCTGTGGCACGCCTCACCCGACGAGTAAACGACGACGGACGTCGAATTGTCCACCTTCGTGCACTGTTGGCGACGTCCCCGCGGGACTAGCTTTCTGGCAAGCACACTTCGCGGCAAGGAGGCCCCGTGTCCCGACTCCGGTTCGGTTATTTCATCGCCCCGTTCCACCGCCCGGGCATCAACCCCACGTTGGCGCTGCACCGGGATCTGGAGTTCGTCGAGCATCTCGACGCCCTCGGGTACGACGAGGTCTGGATCGGTGAGCACCACTCGGCGGGTAGCGAGATCATCAGCTCGCCCGAGGTGTTCATCGCCGCGGCGGCCGCCCGGGCCAAGCGGATCACGTTCGGCACCGGCGTGATCTCGCTGTCGTACCACAACCCGCTGTGGGCGGCCGACCGGTTGATGCTGCTCGACCACCTCACCCACGGCCGCATCATCGGCGGCGTCGGGCCGGGCTCGCTGCCCACCGACTCGGCCATGATCGGGCTGAACCCCACCGACACCCGCGAACTCCTGGAGACCAACCTCGACATCATGGTGCGTCTGCTCGCCGGAGAGACGGTGAGCGCCAAGACCGCCACGCACGAATTATTCGATGCCAAACTGCAATTGGCTCCATACTCCGAGGGTGGGATCCCGCTGTCGGTCGCGGCCGTCGCGTCTCCGACCGGTGCGCGGCTGGCCGGTAAGCACGGCATCGGCCTGCTGTCGATCGGCGCCACGCTGAGCGAGGCCGGTTTCGATGCGCTGGCCCATCACTGGAACATCGCCGAGGAACGTGCCGCGGCGTTTGGCACCACGATCGACCGTCGCAACTGGTCGCTGGTCGGACCGTTCCACGTCGCCGAGACCGATGCGCAGGCCCGCGCCGAGGTCCGCTACGGCATCGAGGCGTGGTTCAACTACTTCCAGAAGGTCGCCGCCTTCCCGCAGATGACCATGCCGGGAGACACCATCGACGGGATGATCGACACGATCAACGAACGCGGCGCCGGCGTGATCGGAACGCCGGAACGGGCGCGCGCGCAGGTACAACGGCTCTGGGAGCAGTCCGGCGGTTTCGGATCCATGTTGCAGATGGCCGCGGACTGGGCCAATCCCGCCGCCACCCGCCGCTCGGCGGAACTGTTCGCCGAAGAGGTCATGCCCCACTTCCAGGGGCAGGCCCAGCCCACCCTGGACGCCGCAGCGCGTGCCGGGCAGGTGCGTGACGGGCTGGCCCAGTCTCAGATCGACGCGATCGCGCATATGGCGCAGAAGTACGAGGCGGAAAAGGCCGACAACTAAACAGGTTTGGCGAGGCTTCGGCGCGCCGTTTTCTACCGTTGGGCTGGTTCTCCGCAGGCATCGCGACCCAGAGGTGGAAAACCGCGCGCGCAGCCCCTTCACAGCGTGGCCTCCGAGTACTACATTCGGTAGTAGTCGACTCCCAGGGGGCAGGATGCGGTGGCGCGGCGTAAGTCATGTCGAGTTCGCGGTCTTGGACTACGACGAATCGCTCAAGTTCTATGACGCGATGCTGGGCTGGCTGGGGTACAGCAGTTTCTCCTCGCTCAACATGGAGTACCAGTCGGTCTACTACATGACGCGATACCTCAACCCGCACAGCTACATCGGGATTCAGCCCGCATTCACCGGCGACAAGCTCACCCATACCGACCAGTCCGTCGGGATCAACCACATCGCGCTGTGGGCCCGAAACCGGAAGGAAGTGGACCACTTTCATCGCGAGTTCCTGATCGCCCGGGATATTCCCGTCACCGATGAACCCAAGGACTACCCCCAGTACTGGCCGGGCTATTACGCGGTGTTCTTCGACGACCCGATCAACGGAATCCACTGGGAACTGGCCTGGGTTCCGAAATTTCCATCCCCGCGACAGCTGTGGGCGTTCTATCGAACCATCCGGGCCTTCGGGAAGCAGCGTCCCGACCTGGCGAACTCGGTGCCCGGCATCACTTTGCAGGCGCGACGGACGCTGCCAGGAAAGTGACTGCCGGACTCACGCCAGCGCCACACCCAATTCCTGTGCGAACACCTTGATCATGTGCTGAACCGCAATTTCGTTGCGGCCGATGATCATATGGTCGTGCTGACCGTGCCGGACCGCCTGCCCGCACTGCGGCAGCATGGCGAAATCCTCGTCGCGCACCGCAGCGTGAACTCCTTCGTAGACCGCGTCATAGCCGGCCCGCATGTCATCAGTCGTGGCCGGGACCCGGCCCATCCAGCTGTGCCGGACCGTGCAGCGGGTGGGCTCCCCCGCCGGCAGCATGTCGATGATCTCCACGCCGACCGGGCTGTTGGCCAGGATGAGGTTGGGATACACCCAGTAGATGACACCCATGTTGGCCGACGGGTCGAACGTGCCACTCGGATCATCGGAGAGATTCTTGATCCAGTTGAACGGGAAGCCGATTCGGTGATGCTTGCCGAATTCGTCGTAGATGGCGGTGTTCGGCAGGGTGTTCTGCCCGATCAGACTCTCGCCGTGGACGAACGGGAAGTGATACCCCTCCGCGAACGCCTCGAGCGCTCCTTTCCACGACACTTCCGAGGAGAACTCGCGGTCGGTGTGATAGCCATAGGTCTCGTAGTTCCATTGCGCCAGTTCGGGACCGAGCGGACCCAGGTGAGCGTCGAGGTCGATGGTCGCGTCTGCGGTGAGCACGGCCCAGACAAAGCCGTGGCGCTCCTCGGACGGCAGCTCCACCAGTCCGTATTCGGCGGGATCCATCGTGTCGAAGCCGGCCTTGCCCGGCACCATGAACAGCTCACCGGTGTTGCGGTAGGTCCAAGCGTGATAGGGGCAGACGAATCGTGACGCGTTACCCGATCCGCAGGCCGGCATCGCTCCGCGGTGGCGGCAGTAGTTGAGGAACACGTGGCTCGCCCCGGTGCGGTCCCGGGTGACCAGCAATGAGTCCCCGAGCACGGAGCGGACGACGAAGTCGTTCTTCTCGGCGATCTGAACCGACGGCACGATCGCCAGTGGGACCCGGCGCAAGATCTGGGATTCCTCGATCTCGGTGATCTTCGGGTCGCGGTAGTAGTGCAGGGGCACCTTCAGCACCCGGTCTGCCATATCCGTCGTCCCCTCGACGGCATGCCGCAAAGCGCGACGGGTCAGTTCTTCATCGGTGCTGCTCACCGGGCCGACAGTCATGACCTGACCATACAGTGACTGTGAACTGTATTGTCAAGATCCGAACGTCAACCGTGCGACGATCAACGGATGCGCAGGCACGGCTGGTCGGGAGACATTCCCGCCGACGACGACGAAGCCGTCCGCCGCATCATCGGTGCGGCCCGGCAGGCGATCGACGCGCGCGGCACCGTGAGCGTGTCCGAAGTGGCCCAGGCACTCGGGGTGACGCGCCAGACGATCTACCGCTACTTCCCCACGCTGGAGAGCCTCATGGCCGCCACCGCCGTGTCGTCGGTGGACGGCTTCCTCGATCGCCTGGCCGAGCAGCTGGGCTCGATCACCGACCCCAGCGAAGCCGTCGTCGAAGGCATCGCCTACACGGCGGAGCAGATTCCGCACGACCGATATCTCAGCCTGGTGCTGCAACCCGGCAAGGCCAGCGCGTTCACGGCAGGAGTTACCTCCGACCTTGCCATCGAATTCGGCAAGTCGATTCTGCGCCGGTTCGACATCGATTGGGCCACAGTAGGATTCGACGGAGATGCACTCGATCAGCTGGTCGAATTCATGCTGAGGATCCTGCAGTCGTTCATCATCGATCCGGGTGGACCGGCGCGCCACGACAAAGGACTGCGTACCTACCTTCGCGACTGGGTGGCGCCGGCGGTGTCGGCCCGTACGACCTACCCGTCGTCGCCGGCCCCGTGATTGGGGTTGGTGCAAATGGTGCCCTCGCACGGCACATCTGAGCCGTCCCCGTTCGGGTTGGGCATCACCGCCCCGCCGTTCTCATCCGGGTTGTCGCCGGCCCCGTGATTCGGATTGGTGCAAATGGTGCCCTCACACGGCACGTCTGAGCCGTCCCCGTTCGGGTTGGGCATCACCGCCCCGCCGTTCTCATCCGGGTTGTCGCCGGCCCCGTGATTCGGATTGGTGCAGATCGTGCCCTCACACGGCACCATCGAGCCGTCCCCATTGGGGTTCGGCATCATCGGCTGAGTGGTTTGACCAGGTCCGGGCGCCGGCGCGGTACCCGGAGATTTGACCGGCCCATGCTGACTGGAAGTGGACTCGGCAGGGACGGGACTGGTGGTCGGGGCCTGATCAGTCGACGAGCTGCTGCATGCGGCGGCCCCAAAGACCGCCAGTGCAGCCGCGGCTGCGGCCATACATTGCACGAGCTTCATGACGGCGACGGTATCAGCTAACTACACAGCACACTGCCAGTTCTGGGTAAACGACCAAATTCGAAACCAAAAGGAAGCTTTCACAACTTAATTCAAGCTTCGATCGGACGGGAACACGCCGCGACCTGGCATATACAGCAATTATGAGATCCCGACAGGGATCTGGGCCTCGCCGCGCGAGACAACAGGCGGTCACCCGCCACGCTTGCGAAAAACTATTGAATTGTCAACAACCTTCGGACCTGAAACGCCCATCAAGGACGCGGGCGCTGTGACCAATCACCTTGGGTCGCAACATGGAACATCGTCTGCCCAACTGCAGCCGTGGCGCTACGGTGCCAGCGTGATCTGGGCGGCGATTTTCCCACCTCTCCTGCACTCAGCAACGCACCCGGATATCCGCTGGGTTAATGTCGGATGTCCGTAGCGCAGGCGTACGCTCACCCACGTGGTCGACCTCTCGTATGTCATCGCCGGATCCGAAGCCACCGGCGGCGCCGGCCTGCAAGCCGACCTGCGCACGTTTCAGGAGTTCGGCACCTACGGCGTGGGCACCGTGACCTGCATCGTGTCGTTCGACCCCAAGGCAGACTGGGGCCACCGGTTCGTCCCTGTCGACCCACAGGTCATCGCCGATCAGATCGAGGCGGCGACGTCGGCGTACAACCTCGATGTCGTCAAGATCGGCATGCTCGGCACCCCCGCGACCATCGACATCGTCGCGGAGGCTCTCGCCCAGCAACCGTGGCGGCACATCGTTGTCGACCCAGTCCTGATCTGCAAAGGGCAAGAGCCCGGCGCTGCACTCGACACCGACACCGCTCTGCGCAGCCAGATCCTGCCGCTGGCGACGGTCACCACGCCGAACCTGTTCGAGGCGCGCACCCTCGCCGGGATGGACGACTTCTCTTCCATCGACGACCTCGTCGAGGCAGCCCGGCGCATTGCCGACCTCGGACCCACGTACGTCCTGGTGAAGGGCGGGGTCGAATTTCCCGGCGACGACGCGGTCGATGTTCTCTTCGACGGCACGGACGCCGAGGTTCTGCGTGCGCCGAAGGTCGGCGACGCCCGGGTCGCCGGTGCGGGATGCACGTTGGCGGCAGCGATCACCGCCGCGCTGGCCAAGGGATCCAGCGTCCCGGAGGCGGTGCGCCTGGCCAAGGACTTCACCACAGCCGGAATCGTCGAACGGATCAGCGGCAATGCACCGTTCGACACGGTATGGCAGGGCGCTGGCCGCACACCTCGCTGATACCGCTCACCTGGGCGCGATGCCCAACGCCCCGGCCAGGGACTCATAGATCCTGAACGTGTCCTCGTCGTAAACCTGGAGCAGAACCTCCGGCATCTGCGGGTGCGGCGCCGAGTGCTCACCCACCACCTGGATCTGCACGTGATTCGCCCCAGCCGCCAAATGTGCACGCAATCCCCGCGCAACTGTCGCCGTGTCACCATGCACGGCGAGCTGGTCGATCAACCGGTCGCTGCCGTCGCCGGACAGATCGTCATCCGTGAAGCCGAGTCGCCGTAGATTGTTGGTGTAGTTGACCAATCCGAGGTACGGATGCTTGATCCGTGGACGGGCGAGAGCGCGCGCCCCTTCGGGGTCCGACTCGAGAACCACCTTCTGCTCGGGCGCCAGTATCCGCTGAGACCCGAGCGCCGCCCGCGCACGGCGGGAGTGTTCGGGCGTGACGAGGTACGGAACCGAGCCGGCCGCCCGCTCGGTCGCCAGCGCCAGCATCTTGGGACCCAGTGCGGCCAGCATCCGCTTCTCGTGGGGAACACCGTGCTCATCAAGAGCATCAAGAAACCCGTTCAGGGCAGCCATCGGGGTGCGGTAATTGCCAACCTGTTCAGGGTGTCCCACCCCGAGGCCCAGCAGCAGGCGGTCCGGGTATGACCGCTGGATACGCCGATACGCTGCTGCCAACACGGCCGCATCACCGCGGTAGATGTTGTAGATGCTGCTGGCCACCACCAAATGGTCCGTGGCGCCGAGCAGTTCATCGAGTCCCGACAGATCAGGTTCCGGGCCACCCAGCCACAGCGTCGTGTAGCCCAGGCCTTCGATCCGCTTTGCCATCTCAGGTGTTGTGGCATACGCCGGTTGCCAGACACCGAATTCACCGAGATTCACTGCACACCTCCAGTCACGCGTCGTTACGTCACGAGCGTGCCTCGCTAAAATTGGACCAGCAAGTCCAAACTGCCTTCACCAAACTCGAGGGTGTGATCAGTCGAGGTCGACGGCCAGGCCCTATCCTTGGAGCATGGACTGCGCCGGCCCAGTAGCGCCGCCGCCTGGCCGTCATCGGCGACTGGAGGCTCAGGCGGAAGGAAACCTGAAGATGAGGGCGTCGAGCAGGCGCCTCACCTCGTTGAGTCGCGTACGCACCGCGGCCTGATGATGGAGCGCCCCCGGCCGACCGTCCGTGACGCGCGCGTTGATCCGCTCCAATTGCGTTTGCAGGTCGACCATTTCATCCTCGAGAAGGGCGATGAACGCCTGCGCCTGACGCACGTCGGCGCTGGCCCGTGGAGCCCGGTTCACCACCGGTGATGGCGCGGCCACCGGCCGAAGCCAGAGTGGATCAACAGCGTCTGCGGTCATCGTCCTACCGTCGCAGCGCCCCTCGGTGATCCAGTTTCCCGGCAGTATCCGTCCGGTAAGGAGCCGTTCACACTGTCGTCAGGCTGTGTGTGAGTTCTACCCGAGCAGCGCACTGGCAATGTCGGCGAAGTGCTTTCGCACCGAGGTTTCGTCCATGTCGAGGATGAGCTGCGAGATTGCCCCGTCATAGACCGTGACCAGCGCCCGCGCCATTTCGGCCGGCGTGGGTAGCGACGCCGGAAGATCCGGCGCCCGATCACGGATGTGGTCGGCGAGCATATGAGTGAAGTCCTCGCGCATCTGCGACCGTGCTGTGGCGAGTTCCAGCTGCACGTCAGGGCGGCGGGCCGCGTACAGGACGAAGTCCGTGTTGATCAGTAGCCAGTCCCGGTCGATGGGCAGACCCTGCGACCAGGCCTGGATCGTGGCCTCGACCGTGTCACCCGGTTCGGCGGCCAGGAATCTGATGGTGTGCTCGGCAAACCCGCGCGACTGTTCGCGATAGAGAGCCAGGAACAACTCGTCGAGAGTGCCGAAGTTCGAGTAGAAGGCGCCCTTGGTATAGCCCGAGGCTTGGCAGATGTCATCGATCCTGGTACGCCCGAACCCTTTTGAGGCAAACACCGAGAATGCAGCATCCAGCAGCCGCTGACGGGTCTCGACGCGTCGGCGCGTCATCGGCCGTGACTGTTCGACCGATCGACCGGCGTCCTTCTCCACGGGTTCATGATACCTTTTGGCATCCGATACTAAAAGGTATCAAACTCAGCGTGAGATGACTGAGGGGTGAGTTGATGCTGCAGAAGGCAATTGGCGCCGTGGCAGGTGCCGTCGCGACCCTGTTCGTGGCGGCCGTACCAATCGCATGCGCAACGCCTGGCGCCGATGCGCGTACTGGCGCATGCCAGCGCTGGCAGATGACCACGGTGGCCAGCGGACTGGGCGCTCTGGAGAACCTCGAACCGGACGGCCGCGGCGGGTTCTACCTGAGCGCGATCAACGACGGTCGACTGCTTCACGTCGATGACGAGGGAAACAGCAGCACAGTGCTGTCAGGTCTCGATCATCCAGCGGGCCTGCGACTTTCAGGGAATGACCTGTACTTCCTGACCGGAAACAATCCCGGCACGTCGCGCGGAACTTTGCAACGACTGGACGTGACAGCCGGTCAATCGACGACGCTGCTCACCGGGCTGCCCTCACCGAATGGCCTGCTGTTCCTGCCGGACGGCGATCTGATCTTCTCGCAATTGACCGTCCCTCCGCGGGGCATCGACCGCTACGACCCCACCACCGGACGTCACACGAAATCCTGGTCCAGCACCCCGTTGCCCAACGGGCTGGCACTGACCCCCGACCGCACCGCGCTGTTTACCGAGAACTCGGCCCTGTCAACGGTTTTACGTCTCCCCCTCGACAAGCCGAACGCCACTTCGACCGTGGCGCGGCTACCCGGGCTGATTGCCGGCTCCGACGACATGCAGGCCACCCGCGACGGAACGTTGTACGTCGCGGGTGACACCTCCGGAGAGGTCTACGCGGTGAACACCGACACCGGCCGTATCTGCACGATAGCCAAAGGGCTCAGCCAACTTTCCCTGCCGCCCAACGGACCGACCTCGGTGCGGGTGGGCCCGGGGCCCGACGGCAATGCCCTGTATGTCACGGCCATCGACGGCAAACTGCGCCGGCTGCAACCCCCGGCCGGGACCGACCTCACGCCGGTCACATGACCGGCGGCACCGCGATCGCCTCGATCTCGACGAGTTGATCAGGGTACCCGAGGACTGCCACGCCCAACAGCGTGCTCGGCGGCCGATGGTCGGCGAAAGCCGACACCACCTCGCCCCACGCCACTGCGAGATCGTCACGTTGACCACTGGCGACGTAGATCGTCGTCTTCACCACGTCGCGCAACTGGGCACCGCACTCCTGCAACGTAATCCGGAGATTGGCCATCGACTGGCGGGCCTGGGCGGCGACATCACCGGGACCGACGACTTGCCCCTGATCATCGAGTGGGCAGGCGCCCGCGGTGAAGATCATGCCGTTTGCAGGTGCGATCGCCGCGTAGGCGTAGGGCACGCCCGAGAACAACCGAGAACCACGCACCAACTCGATGGCCATGCCCCAGTGTGGCAGGCCGCCCTACCCTCGGTGGGGTGGATGTGTACGAAGCAGGTGACTGTTAGCTTTCTGCGCTGAGGTCTGCGCCGCGATGCATTTCATAGCTGCTGCGGGCGCCACCGGGAAACTCGACGAATTCCACCGCGGTGCCGTCGGGGTCGTTGACGAAGAACATCCGGACCCGGTCGATCGGGAAGGGCTCCTGAACAGGCTGGAAGCCCGCGTCGACCACGGCGCGGTAGGTGGCGTCGAGATCGGTGACCGACAATGCGATGTTCTGGTTGCCGACGATGCCCCGCTTCCCCGGTCCAGGCGGGGTCGACGAACCGAGGCTGAGCAGTTCGAGCATGACTCCGCCCACGGCTCCCCCGACCACACGACCCTCTTGCCGGCGGGACGAGTGCAGGACCGCATCAAACGGCTCACCCGAAATCAACTGGTCGAACACCACATCCATGCCCAACAGGCCACGGTAGAAACCGAGGGCCCGGTCCATGTCGGTCACGCCGACGACCAGATGGCAGAAACGTAGGTCACTCAACATGGTTCCTCGACTTCCTCGTCAGCGCTTGATCATATGAGTTAGCGTGCCAAATCTGGCCGAATCCGAAAGGCAGGTCCATGTCCACCTACAGCCATCCGCACTCACTGGACGGCCACGTCGCGATCGTCACCGGAGCCGCCCGTGGTGTCGGCAAAGGCATCGCGACCGCGTTGTTGTCCCGTGGGGCGCGCGTATTGGTGACCGACATCCTCGACGAGGTATTGGCAAACACCACAGCGGAATTCACCGACGCCGGATTCGAGGTGGCATCGGTGGTTGCGGACCTACGTGACGCCGACAGCGCCCAGCGCATCGTCGACGCGGCACTCGAGGCGTTCGGCACGGTGAACGGACTGGTCAACAATGCCGTCGCCAGCGCCGGACCCATCCCGTTCTTCGACATTCCCGCCGAGGAATACGAGCGCGTCCACGACACGGGGCCGCGGGCGACGTTCCGGCTCATGCAGGCGGTCCACCCGGTCATGGTCAACGGTGGCGGTGGATCCATCGTCAACCTCGGCTCCGCCGCGGGCACCGTCGGCACACACTCGTTCGGCGCGTACGCCGGCGCCAAAGAAGCGATTCGTGGCATGTCCAAGGTTGCCGCCCTCGAATGGGGCGTCGACGGGATCCGCGTCAACGTGGTCTGCCCGCTTGCCGAGACGGACGGCTTGAAAGTGTTGCGCGACATGGCGCCCAAACAGTACGAGGCGGTCGTCAGGAGCACCTCGCTCAAACGAATCGGCGACCCCACCGACGACATCGGGGCGGTCGTGGCCTTCCTGATCGGTGACGATTCCACCTATCTCACCGGGCAGACCCTGCTCGTCGACGGCGGAGCCGGCTCCTTCCGCTAGGGCGTGTCTGACAAAACTAGAAGCCAGAGGGTGACGGCGCGTAGGACAGCTGCTGCCCGGTAGACGACGGCGAGTTTGTCGTAACGTGTGGCCAG
>NZ_JBZDPT010000009.1:0-119592 GCF_058270035.1 Mycobacterium shunyiense
ACCACTCCGCCAAAGCACTGACCTCAATGATCTACCTCTGCCTCGGCGGCCTGAACCCTCAACTACCCACAAGAACATGAGGAGTAGCACATGTGTTCGATTATGCCACGGCGGTACGACACACGGGCTGTGATGTCTCAGGACATCGGTGACAGTTCCGATGGTCGCGACGACTGACGTCGCCCCCCAAACTCGCGCTGAGTAAATCGGAATCGGCCGGTCCCACGGGGCGTTGACGCCCAAGTGAGCCAAACTCCCCGCGACCTGTTCAGTCCGTTGACCGTCGGATCGCTGACGATCCCGAATCGCTTCGCGATGGCACCGATGACCAGAGCGGCGTCGCCCGGTGGTGTGCCGGGCACCGACGTGGCGGACTACTACGCCCGTCGCGCAGCCGGTGGCGTCGGCCTGATCATCACCGAGGGGGTGCGGTTGACGGATCCGGCCGCGGGCTGGCCGTTCAGCATCCCGACGCTGTCCGGTACCGAGGCGCTCGACGGCTGGCGGGCCGTCACTGACGCGGTACATGCTCAAGGCGCCGTGATCGCCGCGCAACTGTGGCATCAGGGTGCCGAACGTGCCGACGGTGACGGGGTGGTGCCGGTCAGCCCCTCGGGGGTCAACAGTGTGGGCGTTGCCAAGGGCCGGGCGCTGCGGGCCGATGAATTGGGTGGTGTCGCAGCGCAGTTCGCGGAGGCGGCCCGCAATGCCAAGGCTGTTGGATTCGACGCTGTCGAGTTGCACTCCGCCCACGGTTATCTGCTCGACGAATTTCTCTGGGAGAAGACGAATCAGCGCACCGATTCCTATGGCGGCTCGCCGGCAGCGCGGACCCGCTTCCCGGCCGAGGTCGTCGCGGCGGTGCGCGAAGCCGTCGGTACCGGATTCCCGATCATCTACCGCTTCTCGCAGTGGAAGGCCAACGCCTACGACGCACAACTCGTCGAGACCCCGGCTGAGTTGGAGCAGGTACTCGCACCGTTGGTCGCCGCGGGTGTCGACGTACTGCATCCGTCGACCCGGCGCGTGTACATCCCCGCGTTCCCGGGCTCGGATCTGAGCCTGGCCGGCTGGACCAAGAAGATCACCGGTGTGCCGGTGATCGGGGTGGGATCGGTCGGACTGGCAACCGAGTTCCAACCCGGAAAGCGAGATGGCGACCCCATCGAGCCGGCCCCGGTCGATCGACTGTTGGCGCAGTTCACGGCCGAAGAGCTCGACATCGTGGCGATCGGCCGAGCCCTGCTGGCGGATCCGGGTTGGGTGAATCGGCTGCGTGACGACACGCTCGGCAGCTTCACCGGCTACCACGCCGAAACCGCGCTGGCCAGGCTGTACTGAAATAGGCTGGGAACAGGCCGCTAAGCCCCGACGTTAGGAAAAGTGTGAGTACGCAGGACATCACCACAGAACAGTTCGACAACATCGTCAAGGACAACGAGATCGTGTTGGTCGATTTCTGGGCGTCGTGGTGCGGACCGTGCCGGGCCTTCGCGCCGACGTACAAGGCTGCTTCCGAGAACCACCCCGATGTGGTCTTCGCCAAGGTCGATACCGAGGCCGAGCAGGCGCTCGCCGCGGCAGCTGAGATCCGCTCGATCCCCACCCTGATGGCCTTCAAGAAGGGCAAGTTGGTCTTCAACCAGGCCGGGGCGCTGCCACCGGCTGCATTGGAGGACCTCGTCCAGAAGATCAAGGAGTTCGACATCGACGCGGCCATGAAAGAGCAGGCCGCTCAGGGCGACGCAGAACAGATGTGAGCGCCGGCACGCGATAGCGTGCTGACCGTGACTGCGCAGAACGAATTCGTCCTGGTCGACCGCCCCCGCTCGGACGTCGCCCTGGTGACCCTCAACCGGCCCGAGCGGATGAACTCGATGGCGTTCGACGTCATGGTCCCGCTCAAGGGCGTCCTGGAAGACCTGCGCTATGACAACAGCGTGCGCGTTGTCGTGCTGACCGGGGCCGGTCGGGGGTTCTCCTCCGGGGCCGATCACAAGTCGGCCGGGTCGGTGCCGCACGTGGCCGGTTTGACCAGGCCGACGTACGCATTGCGGTCGATGGAGATTCTCGACGATGTGATCCTCGCCCTACGGCGGCTGCGCCAGCCGGTGATCGCAGCGGTCAACGGCGCGGCCATCGGCGGCGGGCTCTGCCTCGCGCTGGCCTGTGACGTCCGGGTGGCCGCCGAGGGCGCCTACTTCCGCGCCGCGGGGATCAACAACGGGCTCACCGCCAGTGAGCTGGGCTTGTCCTACTTGCTGCCACGCGCCATCGGCTCGTCACGCGCTTTCGAGATCATGTTGACCGGCCGCGACGTCGACGCCCAGGAGGCTGCGCGCATCGGTCTGGTGTCCAGTGTGGTGGCCGAGGAGGCCCTCCTGGGGACCTGCTACGACATGGCGGACCGGATGGCGGCGTTCTCCCGGCCGGGTATCGAGTTGACCAAGCGCACACTTTGGAGTGGACTGGACGCCGCTAGCCTGGAGGGGCACATGCAGGCCGAGGGCCTGGGACAACTCTTCGTGCGTCTGCTCACCGCAAACTTTGAGGAAGCGGTTGCCGCGCGCGCGGAGAAGCGCGACCCGATATTTACCGACGAGAAGTAAGACACATACCTAGGAGGACCGCAGCGTGATCACCGCAACGGACCTGGAGGTCCGCGCCGGCGCGCGCACGCTGCTGTCCTTCGAGGGCTCGGCGCTGCGGGTGCAGCCCGGTGACCGGATCGGACTGGTCGGGCGCAACGGCGCAGGCAAGACCACCACGATGAGAATTCTGGCGGGGGAGGGCGAGCCGTACGCCGGGTCTGTCACAACCACCGGTGAAATCGGTTACCTGCCACAGGATCCCAAAGAGGGTGACCTCGACGTCATGGCCCGTGACCGGGTGTTGTCGGCCCGCGGTCTCGACACGCTGCTGGCGGACTTGGAGAAGCAGCAGGTCTTGATGGCCGAGGTCGCCGACGACGCGGCTCGCGACAAGGCGGTCCGAAAGTACGGTCAGCTCGAAGAACGGTTCTCGGCACTGGGCGGTTACGCCGCCGAGAGTGAGGCCGGTCGCATCTGCGCGAGCCTGGGCCTGCCGGACCGGGTGCTGACGCAGCCGCTGCGGACGCTGTCCGGCGGTCAGCGCCGCCGCGTCGAGCTGGCCCGCATCCTGTTCGCGGCGAGCGACACCGGTTCGGGGTCGGCCACGACTCTGTTACTCGATGAGCCGACCAACCACCTCGACGCAGACTCGATCGGCTGGCTGCGGGACTTCCTGCACAACCACACCGGTGGCCTTGTGGTCATCAGTCACGATGTCGACCTGCTCGACGAGGTCGTCAACCGGGTGTGGTTCCTGGACGCGGTGCGCGGTGAGGCCGACGTCTACAACATGGGCTGGAAGAAGTACCTCGACGCGCGCGCGACCGATGAGCAGCGCCGCCGTCGCGAACGTGCCAATGCCGAGAAGAAGGCCGGTGCGTTGCGGGCCCAGGCCGCCAAGATGGGCGCCAAGGCGACCAAAGCCGTTGCCGCGCAGAACATGTTGCGCCGAGCCGACCGCATGATCGCCGAGCTCGATGCCGAGCGCGTGGCCGACAAGGTGGCCCGGATCAAGTTCCCCACCCCGGCGCCGTGCGGAAAAACTCCGCTGGTGGCCAAGGGGCTCACCAAGACGTACGGGTCGCTGGAGATCTTCACCGGTGTCGACCTGGCGATCGACCGCGGATCCCGGGTGGTGGTGCTCGGCCTCAACGGTGCCGGCAAGACCACCCTGCTGCGACTGCTCGCCGGCGCCGAGACTGCCGACGCCGGAGCACTGGAACCCGGTCACGGGTGCAAGATCGGGTACTTCGCCCAGGAGCACGACACGCTCGACAACGGGGCGACGGTCTGGGAGAACATCCGCCACGCCGCACCCGACACCGGCGAGCAGGATCTCCGAGGCCTGTTGGGCGCCTTCATGTTCACCGGACCACAGCTCGATCAGTCGGCGGGCACTCTCTCGGGCGGTGAGAAGACGCGGTTGGCTCTCGCCGGTCTGGTTGCCTCTACGGCCAATGTGCTGTTGCTCGACGAGCCCACCAACAACCTCGATCCAGCGTCACGCGAGCAGGTTCTCGACGCGCTGCGCAGTTACCAGGGCGCGGTGGTGTTGGTGACGCACGATCCGGGTGCAGCCGAGGCTCTCGATCCGCAGCGAGTGGTGCTGCTGCCGGACGGTACCGAGGACTTCTGGTCCACCGAATACCGGGACCTCATCGAGCTCGCCTGACCGCGAATCCTCAAGGACCGCCGCATCTTCGAGAGCGTCAATTTAAGACGTTGGACAAATCGACCCCGTGGTGTGTGTGGGGTTTCTACTGTGGGTACCCGTCGGGACATCACAATCTGGGAGATGTCGATGAGGGATATGAACAAGAATCGCGGCGAACTGCTGACCGAGCTTCGGAAGGAATACGAGGCGGGTGCCAGCATCCGCTCGCTGGTGGCGAAGACCGGTCGTTCATACGGTTCAGTCCACAGCTTGCTGCGTGAGTCGGGCACGACGATGCGAAGCCGCGGGGGACCCAATCACCGGACCCGGGCCAGGGTATGACGAGCACAAGCGCTGCGGAATAGCGGGATTCAGCTATCCGCCGGCGTCTGTTGGCGCACGCTGGCCTCCACCAGATCGAGTACCGCCGTGAGGTTCTGCGGATCCTCGCCGGAGGCGATCCGCGCCACCAGGCCGTCGAGCACGAGGTCCAGGTAGATGTGCAGGACCGCACTCGGTACGTCGTCACGCAGTCGGCCGGCCTGCTTCTGCCGGCGTAGGCGCTCAGTGACCGTGGCGTCCAGCTCGGCGGACCGTTCCGCCCAGCCGCGGTGAAAAGCCGGGTCGTTTCGCAACTTTCGGGCGATCTCCAGCCGGGTGGCCAGCCAGTCGAACTGCTCGGGGGCGGCGAGCATGTTCCGCATCACCTGGATCAACCCTTCGCGGGCAGCCACTTCGGCCATCCGCTCGGCGTCCTCGCGGGCCAGTTCGAAGAACAAGGTGTCCTTGTCCTTGAAGTGGTGAAAGATTGCGCCGCGCGAGAGCCCGATGGTTTCTTCGAGCCGCCGCACGGTCGCACTCTCATATCCGTACTGACCGAAGCAGCGCCTGGCGCCGTCAAGGATCTGACGGCGCCGGGCCGCGAGATGGTCGTCCGTTACCCGGGGCATTCAGACCACTCCTCGCGCAAGCGCCCGTTGGCGCTGTCCTTACGTGCTTCGGTCAGTCCGGACAGGATTACTTCGACTTCAGCATGTTGCGCAGCACGTACTGCAGGATGCCGCCGTTGCGGTAGTAGTCGGCCTCGCCGGGGGTGTCGATGCGGACCACGGCGTCGAACTCCACCTTGGAACCATCCTCTTTGGTGGCGGTGACCTTGACCGTCTTCGGCGTCTTGCCCTCGTTGAGCGCCTCGATGCCGGTGATGTCGTAGGTCTCGGTGCCGTCGAGCTTGAGGCTCGCCGCGGACTCGCCGGCCGGGAACTGCAGCGGGATCACACCCATACCGATCAGGTTCGACCGGTGGATGCGCTCGAAGGACTCGGTGATGACGGCCTTGACGCCCAGCAGCACCGTGCCCTTGGCCGCCCAGTCACGCGAGGATCCCGAACCGTACTCCTTGCCGCCCAGGACCACCAGCGGGATGCCGGCTTCCTTGTAGTTGACCGAGGCGTCGTAGATGAACGACTGCGGCCCACCCGGCTGGGTGAAGTCACGGGTGTAGCCACCGGAGACGTCGTCGAGCAGCTGGTTGCGCAGTCGGATGTTGGCGAACGTGCCGCGGATCATCACCTCGTGGTTGCCGCGACGCGACCCCAGCGAGTTGTAATCCTTGCGCTCAACGCCGTTGGCATCGAGGTACTGCGCGGCCGGGGTGCCCGGCTTGATCGAACCTGCCGGGCTGATGTGGTCGGTGGTCACCGAATCGCCAAGCAGGGCAAGGACTCTGGCGCCCTTGATGTCGCCGACCGGCTCCGGCTCGGCGGGCATGCCGTCGAAGTACGGCGCCTTGCGCACGTAGGTGGAGGCGTCGTCCCACTCGAAGATGTTGCCTTCGGGGGTGGAGAGCGAACGCCAGCGGTCGTCGCCCTTGAACACGTCGGCATAGGAGTCCGTGAACATCTCCCGGTTGATCGAGGACGCGATGGTCTCCTCGATTTCTTGGGCAGATGGCCAAATATCCTTGAGGAAGACGTCGTTACCGTTCTGATCCTGGCCCAGCGGGTCGGTCTCGAAGTCGAAGTCCATGGTTCCCGCGATGCCGTATGCGATGACCAGCGGCGGGGAGGCCAGGTAGTTCATCTTGACGTCGGGGGAGATGCGGCCCTCGAAATTGCGGTTACCCGAGAGCACCGCGGTCACCGACAGGTCGTTGTCGTTGATGGCCTTGGAGATCTCGTCGGGCAGCGGGCCGGTGTTGCCGATGCAGGTGGTGCAGCCGTAGCCGCCCAGGTAGTAGCCCAGCTTCTCCAGGTACGGCCACAGGCCGGCCTTGTTGTAGTAGTCGGTGACGACCTGGCTGCCCGGCGCCATGTTGGTCTTGACCCACGGCTTGCTGGTCAGGCCCTTCTCGACGGCCTTCTTCGCGAGCAGCGCGGCGCCGATCATGACCGACGGGTTGGAAGTGTTGGTGCAGGACGTGATGCCCGCGACGACAACCGCGCCGTGGTCGAGCACGAATTCACCGCGCTCGTCGGAGCGCACGGTGATCGGCTTGGTCGGTCGGCCCTCGGAGCCGTTGGCGGCAGACGGGCGGACGTCCACGGCGCCGTCGTCGGCGAAGGTCAGCTTGGCCGGATCCGAGGCCGGGAAGGACTCCTCGATCGCCTCGTCGAGCTGGGTGTGCTCGACGGGCAGGTTCTCCTCGACGTAGTTGTGGATGTCCTTGCGGAACGCGTTCTTGGCGTCCGACAGCTCGATGCGGTCCTGCGGACGCTTCGGGCCGGAGATCGAGGGCACCACGGTCGACAGGTCAAGCTCGAGGTACTCGGAGAACACCGGCTCCCGGTCAGGGTTGTGCCACATGCCCTGCGTCTTGGCATAGGCCTCGACGAGTGCCAGCTGCTCCTCGGTACGCCCGGTCAGCCGCAGGTAGTTGATGGTCTCGTCGTCGATCGGGAAGATCGCTGCGGTGGAACCGAACTCCGGGCTCATGTTGCCCAGGGTGGCGCGGTTGGCCAGCGGCACCTCGGCCACGCCCTTGCCGTAGAACTCGACGAACTTGCCGACCACGCCGTGCTTGCGCAGCATGTCGGTGACGGTGAGCACGACGTCCGTGGCGGTCACACCGGGCTTGATCTCACCGGTCAGCTTGAAGCCGACGACGCGGGGGATGAGCATCGATACGGGCTGGCCCAGCATGGCGGCCTCGGCCTCGATGCCGCCGACGCCCCAACCCAGCACGCCCAGGCCGTTCTCCATGGTGGTGTGGCTGTCGGTGCCCACACAGGTGTCCGGGTACGCGACGCCATTGCGGGTCATCACGACGCGGGCCAGGTACTCGATGTTGACCTGGTGCACGATGCCGGTGCCCGGCGGGACGACCTTGAAGTCGTCGAACGCGCCCTGGCCCCAGCGCAGGAACTGGTAGCGCTCGGAGTTGCGCTCGTATTCGAGTTCGACGTTGCGCTCGAAGGCGCCGGCGTTGCCGAACACGTCGAGGATGACGGAGTGGTCGATGACCATCTCGGCGGGGGACAGCGGATTGACCTTGTTCGGATCGCCGCCGAGGGCGGCCACGGCCTCGCGCATGGTGGCGAGGTCGACGATGCACGGCACACCGGTGAAGTCCTGCATCAGCACGCGGGCCGGGGTGAACTGGATCTCGACGCTCGGCTCGGCCGAGGGATCCCAGTTGGCGATGGCCTGGATGTGGTCTTTGGTGATGTTGGCGCCGTCCTCGGTGCGCAACAGGTTCTCCGCAAGCACCTTGAGGCTGTACGGGAGCTTTTCGGTACCGGGTACCGCGTCCAGTCGGTAGATTTCGTAGTTCTGGTCCCCGACAGTCAATGTGTCGCGGGCACCAAATGAGTTAAGGGACGAATTTTCCGTATTCTCGCTGCTCACATCAACTCCCGGCTCGATCTCGCCGCGACGGGCTGTGTCGGCGGCGTCCTGATCCTAACAGTACGCTTGTCCTGCAATGGCCAGCGGGCCGGGGTCTAGTCTTCCCTTGTCGCGTTCGCGTTGCTACCCGGTCGGTTGGATCCGTCTGAGATCCCTCCGCGGTACCGATGCGATGACGATTCCCGTGTCGCCTCGCTGGGGTCGGTGGACGCCGCGTACCGTGCCTGACGTGACCGGACCCCATGTCATCCCGTTCCTGCCGGCCTACATTCCGGTCGAGGTGTGCGACACCGTAGGGCTCGATGCGGCGCAACCCGACGGGGTGGCCAAGTGCATGGCGGCTGTGCAGGCCGACGTTCGCGATGACGGGGTGAGTGCCCCCGCCGCCGACGTCGACGGTCTTCGTCAGGTCGTCAGCGACGCCAGGCAGGAGGGTATCGATCTCAAGATCGTCGTGCTGCCGAGCAACCCGGGGATCGACACGCCGCTGCGTGACATCGCCACCGAGGTCGGGCAGGCGAATCCGGGCGCGACCGTGCTGGCGCTGAGTCCGTCGTTCGCGGGTACCTACAGTCCGACGATCGATCGGGTGACTTTGGAGGCGGGTCAGGACGTGGCCAAGACCGGTAATCCGGTGTTGTCTGCGAAGAATTTCGTCGGCGAGATTTCCACCCCGGATTTCCCGTGGACGGCACTCGCGATCGTGCTGGTTCTCGGTGTTGCCGGGGCGGCCGCTCTCACTCGGGTTCTGCAGCGCCGTAGCAAACAATTGGCCGGGTCAGAGGCGTCTGCTGCCTCCTCGGACTAGGTGTCGATCTGGTCTCGGAAATCCCTCGAACATTAGTTCGGGATAACGCCCAATATCACTAATTGGTCACACTATTCGCAATTACAAACTTGTAATTTGTGACTAAAGTTTCTTTGGCTTCAGATGTGACGTACGGTGCAATCGGTAGCCATTGTTGTAGTTGTGCTTCATGTGACTTCTGTTGCAATGGCCCCGAGCAAACGTCGGTACGCCGTCGTTGAGCCATAGGAGACTTGAGTCGAATGAGACGCACCGCTGGCGCCTCTGCGTCCCGGCTGTACGGCCGTTTCTTGGCCGTGCCGGTGACCGCCGGGATGCTGTTGGCCACGGCCATGACGGGAGGTGTTACGGCCGCCGCCGAGCCGGGGGCCCCCGATCAGGTCGCAACGCTCGTCGCCGCGGTGGCCAACGCCGACCAGAAGCTGCAGGAGCTGGGCGCGGCCATCCAGACTCAGCAGGAAGCCGTCAACAAGGCGATCGTCGAGGTGCAGGACGCCCGTGACGCGGCCGCGACGGCGCAGCAGGAGGTCGATGCCAGCCAGCAGGGCATCGACGACGCCAACACCGCCATCAGTGAGGCCCAGAAGCGCTTCGACACCTTCGCCGCGGCCACCTATGTCAGTGGCCCCTCCGGCTCGTACCTGACCGCCTCCGATCCGGGCGACATCGTCAGCGCCGCCGCCACCGGTCAGACCCTGGCCGTCAGCAGCGACAAGGTGATCGCCGACCTGCAGCGCGCCCGCACCGAACAGGTCAACCGACAGTCGGCCGCGCGCCTGGCCAAGCAGAACGCCGACCAGGCCACGGCCAACGCCCAGACGAGTCAGGACACCGCGGTCGCGGCACTACAACAGGCGCAGCAGACGTTCAGCTCGCAGCAAGGTGAGTTGCAGCGGTTGACCGCCGAACGTGCCTCGGCCCAAGCCGAACTCGCCCAGGTGCACAAGGCGTCGGCCCCGGCCACACCGGCGCAGGGACCCGCACCCCAGGCCGCGGCGGACAACTGGGATCGTGCCCCGGGCGCGCCCGTGCAGCGCGGCCAGAACTGGGACACCGCATGGGATCCCACGCTGCCGGCGATCCCCAGCGCGTTCGTCAGCGGTGACCCGGTCGCGATCATCAACACCATCCTCGGCATCTCGTCGACGTCGGCGCAGGTGACGCAGAACATGGGTCGCCAGTTCCTGCAGAAGCTGGGCATCCTGCCGACGCCGACCGGCTACACCAACGGCGCGATCCCGCGCGTGTACGGCCGGCAGGCATCCGAATACGTGATCCAGCGGGCGGGTTCGCAAATGGGCGTTCCCTACTCCTGGGGCGGCGGCAACGCGGCCGGTCCGAGTCGCGGCATCGATTCGGGGGCCAACACCGTCGGATTCGACTGCTCGGGCCTGATCCTCTACGCGTTCGCCGGCGTCGGAATCAAGTTGCCCCATTACTCCGGCTCCCAGTACAACGCCGGCCGCAAGATCCCGTCGTCGCAGATGCGCCGTGGTGACGTGATCTTCTACGGCCCCGGTGGCAGCCAGCACGTGACGCTCTATCTCGGAAACGGCCAGATGCTCGAAGCGCCCTACACGGGTTCGGAGGTCAAGGTCTCTCCGGTCCGCACCAGCGGCATGACCCCGTACGTCGTCCGCTACATCGAATACTGATGGGAATACATTGCGCTCCTTCGTCTTACGGTGCCTGATCCTGATCGCCGCAATCGCGTTCGCGGCGATCAGTCTCGTGTCGCCGGCCAACGCTGCGCCAGACGACGGCCAATGGGATCCGACCTTGCCGAAAATCGTCAGCTCGGGCGCGCCGGGGGATCCGGTGGCCATCGCCAACGCCTCATTCCAGGTCAGCCAGATCGCGCTCCAGACCACACAGAACCTTGGCTCGCAGTTCCTGCAGACCATCGGTCTGGCCCCCAAGCAGGCCGCCTCGACATTCCCCGGTGGCCGGGTCCGGGGGCCCCAAGCCATCGAATACGCGATCCGAAGGGGCGGCACCCAGATGGGCGTGCCGTACTCCTGGGGCGGCGGCACGCTCACCGGGCCGGGGCCGGGGGTGGACTACGACGCGGGCAAGATGGGTTTCGATTGCTCGGGCCTGACCAGGTACGCGTTCGCCGGTGTGGGCGTGCAGATTCCCAAGTACTCCGGAGACCAGTACAACACCGGCCGCAAGGTGCCGGTCGCCCAGGCAAAGCGCGGTGACCTCCTGTTCTGGGGTCCCGGCGGTAGCCAGCATGTGGCGATGTACCTCGGTGGCGGCAAGATGCTGGAGGCGTCGGGCAGTGCGGAGAAAGTGACCGTGAGTCCCGTTCGCATGTCAGGCATCCAGCCGTACGCGGCCCGCATCATCGAATCCTGAGGGGAACCTGAACTCTTCCGGGCAGCGTCGACGGATCTCGAAGTGCCTGGAATAGTTGACGGCGGGCACCCGATTGCCCGATGAGCAACCAGCACGACCAGCGTTTTTTGTAGTCGAACACCGTGGGAGGAAGTTGATGACGTCACCGAGTGGACCGCCGCAGGGCGCCGGAGGTTATCCCGGTTCGAGCCCGGCGCCGGGCTTTCCGCCCGGGTCGGCCGGCTCCCACGCCGCGCCGGCCGCCCCGCAGGCCACGACCAACGGCAGCCTGCAGGCCGAGGTGCACACCCTGGAACGCGCCATCTTCGAGGTCAAGCGGATCATCGTCGGTCAGGACCAGCTCGTCGAGCGGATGCTCGTCGGTCTGCTCGCCAAAGGCCACGTGCTGCTCGAAGGTGTGCCCGGCGTGGCCAAGACGCTGGCCGTCGAGACGTTCGCCAAGGTGGTCGGCGGCACATTCGCCCGCATCCAGTTCACCCCTGACCTGGTGCCCACCGACATCATCGGTACCCGCATCTACCGGCAGGGCAAGGAAGACTTCGACATCGAGCTCGGCCCGGTGGTCGTCAACTTCCTGCTCGCCGACGAGATCAACCGTGCGCCGGCGAAGGTGCAGTCCGCACTGCTCGAGGTGATGGCCGAGCGCAAGATCTCCATCGGTGGCAAGACCTTCCCACTGCCCAGCCCGTTCCTGGTGATGGCCACCCAGAACCCGATCGAGCAGGAAGGCGTCTACGCGCTCCCGGAAGCCCAGCGTGACCGCTTCCTGTTCAAGCTCAACGTCGACTACCCGTCGCCGGAGGAAGAGCGCGAGATCATCTACCGGATGGGTGTGAAGCCCCCGGAGCCCAAGCAGATCCTCGACACCGGCGACCTGCTGCGGCTGCAGGAACTCGCGGCCAATACGTTCGTGCACCATGCGCTCGTCGATTACGTGGTGCGGATCGTCACCGCGACCCGCGAGCCGGAGAAGTTCGGCATGCCCGACGCCAAGGCCTGGATCGCCTACGGTGCCTCGCCCCGTGCGTCGCTGGGCATCATCTCGGCGGCCCGCGCGCTGGCGTTGGTGCGCGGCCGTGACTACGTCATCCCGCAGGATGTCGTCGAGGTGATCCCGGATGTGCTACGCCACCGCCTGGTGCTGACCTACGACGCGCTGGCCGACGAGGTGTCTGCGGAGACCGTGGTCAACCGGATCCTGCAGACCGTCGCCCTGCCGCAGGTCAATGCGCTTCCGCAGCAAGGACATTCGGTTGCGCCCGCCGTACCTGCCGCGGCCGGCGCGGCGGGTGGTCGGTGACCACTTCGCGACGCACCGTCGACCTGCCGTCTCTGAAGCGCGGGGAGATTCGCGACCCCGCACTGACGGCGGCGTTGCGCAAGCTTGAGCTGACGGTGCGGCGCAAGCTTGACGGAGTCCTGCACGGCGACCACCTCGGTCTGATCCCGGGGCCGGGATCAGAGCCGGGGGACTCGCGGATCTACCAGCCCGGCGACGACGTGCGCCGGATGGACTGGTCTGTCACGGCGCGGACGATGACGCCACACGTGCGGCAGATGATCGCCGACCGCGAGCTGGAGACCTGGCTGGTGGTCGACATGTCGGCCAGCCTGGACTTCGGCACCACCGGTTGCGAGAAGCGCGACCTCGCCGTGGCGGCTGCCGCGGCGATCGCGTTCCTCAACAGCGGAGGCGGTAATCGGATCGGCGCGGTCATCGCCAACGGTGACACGGTGCGGCGGGTGCCCGCGCTGAGCGGGCGGGTGCACGAGCAGGAGCTGTTGCGGGCGATCGCCACCACGCCGAAGGCCCCGACCGGGGTGCGGGGAGACCTGGCTGCTGCCATCGATGCGCTGCGCCGTCCCGAGCGCCGGCGCGGCATGGCGGTGATCATCAGTGACTTCCTCGGCCCGATCAACTGGATGCGCCCGTTGCGGGCCATCGCCGGTCGCCACGAGGTCCTCGGAATCGAGATCCTCGACCCGCGCGATGTCGAGCTGCCCGCGGTCGGCGATGTGGTGCTGCAGGACACCGAGACCGGTGTCACCCGTGAGTTCACGATCGACGAACAGCTTCGCAGCGACTTCGAGCGGGCCGCCGCCGCCCATCGGGAAGAGGTGGCCCGGACCTTGCGGCGTTGTGATGCACCGCTGTTGAGTCTGCGCACCGACCGGGACTGGATCGCCGACGTGGTGCGGTTCGTGGCCAACCGGAGGCGTGGCGCCCTGGCCGGCCAGCGGTAGACGAAAGCTTGATGAGCAACCAACCCGAAATGACTTCTAGCACATGACTTTACCGATTCTCGGTCCGATGAGCCTGACGGGTTTCGCGCACGCCTGGTGGTTCCTGTTCCTCTTCGTGGTGCTCGGCCTGATGGCGTACTACGTCATCGTGCAGCGCGCACGCAAGCAGCGGATCCTGCGGTTCGCCAACATGGAGCTGCTCGAAAGTGTGGCGCCCAAGCAGCCGACGCGTTGGCGGCACCTGCCCGCCGCCCTGCTGGCTGCCTCGCTCGTGCTCCTGACGGTCGCGATGGCCGGCCCTACCCACGATGTGCGCATTCCGCGTAATCGCGCGGTGGTGATGCTGGTGATCGACGTGTCACAGTCGATGCGCGCCACCGACGTCGCCCCCAGCCGGCTGGCCGCCGCGCAGGAGGCCGCCAAGCAGTTCGCCGATCAGCTCACCCCGGGGATCAACCTCGGCCTGATCGCCTACGCCGGTACGGCGACGGTGCTGGTGCAGCCGACCACCAACCGTGAGGCCACCAAAAACGGTCTGGACAAGCTGCAGTTGGCCGACCGCACGGCCACGGGTGAAGGCATTTTCACCGCGTTGCAGGCGATCGCCACCGTCGGCGCGGTGATCGGCGGCGGCGACGAGAAGCCGCCCGCGCGCATCGTGCTGATGTCGGACGGCAAGGAGACGGTGCCGTCCAACCCGGACAATCCAAAGGGCGCCTATACCGCGGCGCGCACCGCCAAGGACCAGGGCGTGCCGATCTCCACCGTGTCCTTCGGTACGCCCTACGGCTACGTCGAGATCAACGACCAGCGCCAGCCGGTGCCGGTCGACGACGAGATGCTCGGCAAGATCGCCAAGCTGTCCGGCGGAGACGCGTTCACCGCGTCCAGCCTGGAACAGCTCAAGCAGGTGTTCACCTCGCTGCAGCAGCAGATCGGCTACGAGACCATCAAGGGCGATGCCAGCCTCGGCTGGCTGCGGCTTGGCGCGTTGTTGCTGGCCGTCGCCGGGGTGGCGGCGCTGCTGATCAACCGCAGACTGCCCGGTTGAGCCGCGATCGCGCCTTCCTGGACTGCGGTCCTCACCGGCGACGCGATTTTCAGACCATGCTGGTGAGGAGATAAGTTGGCGGGCATGAGTGACGCTGTTGTCTCCGAAGCCGACACCGAGACATCCACCGGCCGGCCGGCCTTCGTTCCCCGTTCCGTGCTGGTCACCGGTGGAAACCGGGGGATCGGCCTGGCGATCGCGCAGCGACTGGCCGCCGACGGACACAAGGTGGCCGTCACGCACCGTGGGTCCGGCGCACCCGACGGGCTGTTCGGCGTCGTGTGCGACGTCACCGACAACGAGGCCGTCGACCGCGCGTTCAAAGAGGTCGAGGAGCACCAGGGCCCGGTCGAGGTGCTGGTGTCCAATGCCGGCATCTCCCAGGATGCGTTCCTCATGCGGATGACCGAGGAGCGGTTCGAGAACGTCATCAACGCCAACCTCACCGGAGCATTCCGGGTGGCGCAGCGGGCGTCGCGCAGCATGCAGCGCAAGCGTTTCGGCCGCATCATCTTCATCGGCTCGGTCTCCGGCATGTGGGGCATCGGCAACCAGGCCAACTACGCGGCCGCCAAGGCCGGCCTGATCGGTATGGCGCGCTCGATCTCCCGGGAGCTGTCCAAGGCCGGCGTCACCGCCAACGTGGTGGCCCCGGGCTACATCGACACCGAGATGACCCGCGCCCTGGACGAGCGGATTCAGGCCGGTGCCCTCGAGTTCATCCCGGCCAAGCGGGTCGGCACCGCCGAAGAGGTCGCCGGCGCGGTGAGCTTCCTGGCTTCCGAGGACGCCGGCTACATCGCCGGTGCGGTCATCCCCGTCGACGGTGGCATGGGCATGGGGCACTGATCCACCTGGATCTGACCCAAACATATTGGTCTACTGAAACTTTCCCCAAGAAGGAGTCGCACTAATGGCAGGTTTGCTCGAAGGCAAGCGCATCCTCGTCACCGGGATCATCACGGACTCGTCGATCGCGTTCCACATCGCCAAGGTGGCCCAGGAGGCCGGCGCGGAGCTGGTGCTCACCGGGTTCGACCGGATGAAGCTGATCCAGCGCATCGCCGACAGACTTCCGAGTCCGGCTCCCTTGTTGGAACTCGACGTGCAGAACGAGGAGCACCTCGCGAGCCTGGCCGAGCGTGTCTCCGGTGTCATCGGTGAGGGCAACAAGCTGGATGGCGTGGTCCACTCGATCGGCTTCATGCCGCAGACCGGTATGGGTGTCAACCCGTTCTTCGACGCCCCCTACGAGGACGTCGCCAAGGGCATCCACATCTCGGCTTATTCCTATGCCTCGCTGGCCAAGGCGACTCTGCCGATCATGAACGAGGGCGGCAGCATCGTCGGCATGGACTTCGATCCGACCCGCGCGATGCCGGCCTACAACTGGATGACCGTGGCCAAGAGCGCCCTCGAGTCGGTCAACCGGTTCGTTGCTCGTGAGGCCGGACCGTTCGGTGTGCGCTCCAACCTCGTGGCGGCGGGCCCGATCCGGACCCTGGCCATGAGTGCGATCGTCGGCGGTGCGCTCGGTGCCGAAGCCGGTGACCAGATGCGGCTGCTCGAAGAGGGCTGGGATCAGCGTGCACCGGTCGGCTGGAACATGAAGGATCCGGAGCCGGTCGCCAAGACCGTGTGCGCACTGCTGTCCGACTGGCTGCCCGCCACCACCGGCACCATCGTCTACGCCGACGGCGGCGCCAGCACCCAGCTGCTCTGACCTGTATTCCGCCGCAGAGGGGACTCGAGTTGATGGAGTTTGACGCGGTCCTGCTGCTGTCTTTCGGCGGTCCGGAGGCGCCTGAGCAGGTGATGCCGTTCCTGGAGAACGTCACCCGGGGGCGTGGTATCCCGGCCGAGCGGCTGGCCGACGTCGCCGAGCACTACCTGCATTTCGGTGGGGTGTCACCGATCAACGGGATCAACCGGGCGCTGATCGAGCAGTTGCGTCTCCAGTTGCCCGGCCTGCCCATCTATTTCGGCAACCGGAACTGGGAGCCGTACGTCGAAGACACTGTTGCGGCGATGCGGGACAACGGAATCCGGCGGGCAGCGGTGTTCACCACGTCGGCCTGGGGCGGTTACTCCAGCTGCACCCAGTACGTCGAGGACATCGCCCGGGCGCGGGCCGCGGCCGGGCCCGACGCACCCGAACTGGTCAAACTGCGCCAGTACTTCGACCATCCGTTGTTGGTGGAGATGTTCGCCGACTCGATCGCGGCCGCGGCCGCCACGTTGCCGGTCGATCTACGTGACGAGGCCCGACTGGTGTTCACCGCGCACTCGGTGCCCATCGCCGCCGACGAGCGGCACGGCCCTGCCCTCTACAGTCGGCAGGTCGGCTACGCGACGCGGCTGGTGGCCGCCGCCGCGGGCTACGACGACTACGACCAGGTCTGGCAGTCCCGGTCCGGACCGCCCCGGATCCCGTGGCTCGAACCCGACGTGGCTGATCACCTGACTGTGTTGGGCCAGAACGGAACCCGGGCGGTCATCGTCTGTCCGATCGGATTCGTCGCCGACCACATCGAGGTGGTGTGGGATCTCGACTACGAACTCCGGTTGCAGGCCGAACAGGCCGGTATCGCCTTCGCGCGGGCAAGCACCCCGAACGCCGACGAACGTTTCGCTCGGTTGGCGGCCGGGTTGATCGAGGAGCTGCGCACCGGTGCGGCGCCGCTGCGGGCCGCCGGTCCAGAGCCGGTGCCTGGCTACGGGTTCAGCGTCAACGGTGCGCTGTGCTCACCGCACTGCTGTGGGACACCGACCGAAGGTTAGTCCCGCCAAGCGGATTGCAGGATCGCTTCGAGTGCGGCCAACCGCGCCGAGCGCACCACCTGTGCCAGCGGTCGCATGGCGTCGCCGGCGATCTGAACCTCCGAGGAACTCTGCAGGCCGATCGGCATCAGGCCCGAGCTCACGGTGATGATCGCCTCCACGTGGGCAGCGTTCTCCAACACGCGTAGGGCCCGGGTGGGGGCGTGGTCGGGGATGCGGTGCATCCGTCCGGCCTCGAGGATGTCCTCGACCATGCCACGGGGATCCTCGATATCTACCCCCACACCGGCCCGCAAGGTGACCAGCGTGTCGGCCGCCGAGCGCACCGCTGACCGCAACTCGTACTCGGCCTCGCCGAGATCGTGGTGCTGGGGCGGTGGCAGAACAGGCAGTGAGTACACGGTCCACGACAGCGCCCTCGGCTCGGGCTCGAAGGTGGATTCGGTTTCCACGTCGTCGAATTCGAAATACTCGAACTCCGGCACCAGTCCGACGCCGTCGAGCTCGTCATGGGTCACCAGCACCGCTTCGCCCACGCTCAGTGCGTCGCGCTGGAACTGCGATCCCGGGGGCAGTCCGCGGACATCGCCGGGCACCGGCAACGCCACCCTGATCGAGGGCCGGGTGCCGGACCGGCCGACGGCGGTGCGCAAGGTCTGCAGCAACGACACCGAACCCGAGTCCTCCAACTCGGGCCAGGGCAGCCCCGTACGGACGGCGGCCTGCGAGTCGTAGGCCGTCACAGAATGCATTGGTGCCCATTGAGATAACGCGTCGAGGACGTCGTCGGGCGCGGCCGCGCCGGCAAGCCAGGCGTTGGCCCACATCGAAAGAGTCGCACTTGGACACCACATGATCCTGGCAGTGTAATTGTCGGTCGCCGATCGGGTCGTATTCGCTAGGGTGGGCGTATGCCGCTTCCGCTGATCTGGCTCATTCTGGCGCTGGGTCTCGCCGGGGCAGAGGCGCTGACCGGTGACATGTTCCTGCTCATGCTGGCCGGCGGTGCACTGGCCGCGACGGGCTCGAGTTGGCTGTTCGACCTGCCACTCTGGGGTGACGGTCTGGTGTTTCTCGTGGTGTCGGTGCTTTTGCTGGTTCTGGTCCGGCCTGCGCTGCGGCGCCGTTTCGAGGCCGGCCGGGGGCTCCCCGAGCCCGTCAAGGCGCTCGAGGGCAAGTCTGCGCTGGTCTTGGACCGGGTGGGACAGCACGAGGGGCAGGTCAAGCTCGACGGCGAGGTCTGGACGGCGCGGCCGCTCGACGACAACGATGTGTACGAACCGGGTGATCACGTGACCGTTGTCAGGATCGACGGCGCCACCGCGGTGGTTTTCAAGGCGATGTAGTAGCTCCGTAAACGAGGTAGGACCTAGAGGGAGGGATCCACCATGGAAGGTGCTGTAGCCGGGCTGATCTTGCTGCTCGTGCTGGTGGTGTTCGCGATCATCATCGTGGCGAAATCAGTGGCGCTCATTCCCCAGGCCGAGGCAGCGGTGATCGAGCGGCTGGGCCGCTACAGCCGCACGGTCAGTGGCCAGTTGACGCTGCTGGTGCCGTTCATCGACCGGATCCGGGCGCGAGTGGATCTGCGTGAGCGGGTGGTGTCCTTCCCGCCGCAGCCGGTGATCACCGAGGACAACCTGACGCTCAACATCGACACCGTGGTCTATTTCCAGGTCACCAACCCGCAGGCTGCGGTGTACCAGATCAGCAACTACATCGTCGGTGTGGAACAGCTGACCACCACCACCCTGCGCAACGTCGTCGGCGGTATGACGCTGGAGCAGACGCTGACCTCACGCGACTCGATCAATGCCCAGCTGCGCGGGGTGCTGGACGAGGCCACCGGCCGTTGGGGGCTGCGCGTGGCGCGTGTCGAGCTGCGCAGCATCGATCCGCCGCCGTCGATCCAGGAGTCGATGGAAAAGCAGATGAAGGCCGACCGCGACAAGCGGGCCATGATCCTGACCGCAGAGGGCGTTCGGGAATCCTCGATCAAACAGGCCGAGGGCCAGAAGCAGTCGCAGATCCTGGCCGCCGAGGGTGCCAAGCAGGCCGCGATCCTGGCCGCCGAGGCCGACCGGCAGTCGCGGATGTTGCGCGCCCAGGGTGAACGCGCAGCCCAGTACCTGCAGGCACAGGGGCAGGCCAAGGCCATCGAGAAGACGTTCGCCGCGATCAAGGCGGGCCGGCCCACCCCGGAGATGCTGGCGTACCAGTATCTGCAGACGCTGCCCCAGATGGCGAAGGGTGAGGCGAACAAGGTCTGGCTGGTGCCCAGCGACTTCGGTTCGGCGCTGCAGGGTTTCACCAAGATGCTGGGTGCGCCCGGCGAGGACGGTGTCTTCCGGTATACGCCGCCGCCGGTCGACGAGGACCTGCCCAAGCCCGAGGACGACAGCGACGAAGTCGCCGAGTGGTTCAACACCGAGACCGATCCCGAGATCGCACGTGCCGTGGCGAAGGCCGAGGCCGAGGCCAGGGCGACGACGCCGCCCCTGGGTGCTCCGCCGGCACAGCAGCCGTTGGGGACGCCGCCGGGGATGCCGCCCAATGAACTCGAAGGTGGCGCGCACCGCGCGTAGTGGTCGCGTTCGTTGCTTGACGTCCTTGACGCAGTAGACTTGACGTAGTTGACGCGTCTGGGAGGCCGCAATGACCGATCTCGCACTGTTCGAGCGCCAGATCATGCGTTCGGTGGGGCAGAAGGTCCACGAGCGGTTGCGGCGGGCCGACGAGGCGAGCCTGGGCCCTGAGGCATTCGGCGACCCGGAGCAGATCGCCGAGGCCATGGTGGCGGCATTGCCGCTGGGGCACGTGTTCGACGAGGTCACCGGGCCGTTCTACGACACGGCAGGGTTGACGCGTTGGCTCGGCGTCACCCGCCAGGCCCTGCACCAGAAGGTGGCGCGGTACGCGATCCTGGCCTGCCCGCTCGACGATGGCGGGGTCGTGTACCCGACGTGGCAGTTTCTCGACAGCGGTGCCACGATTCCGTCTCTGCGTGACGTGCTGACGGTGCTGACCGAGGGCACCGATGACCCGTGGATGGCCGCGTTGTGGATGCGGGCACCCAGTGAGCGACTCGACGGATCCTGTCCCGCGGATTGGCTGCGCGATGGTGGGGATCCGCAAACGGTGATCGACATGGCCCGGGAGACCGCGGCGAGTTGGAGCGCATGAGCCGGCAGCGGCCCGCGCTCGGTTCACCGCCGGACGTCTCCGGGTTCCCGCGGTCCCGGCTGCGCATCGACCACCTGTTGTATCGGGCCCACACCGTGGGCAAGTCGCCGTGGTGGTTCTCCTCAGATCTGAGCGGTCGCTTCGATCTAGTCCCGCCGAACGGAACCTGTTATCTGGCAACCGATGTCATGACGGCGCTGCGCGAGCGTTTCGGCCACGATCTGGTACGGCAGGGTGTGGTCACGTTCGACGCCGCGGCCCGCACGGTGGTGTCGCGGGTGCGGGTGCCTGCGGCCCGATGGTTGGCCAACGCATGTGCGGCGCGGGCGGCTTCCTTCGTCGGGATGACCCGTGAGCTCGGTACGTGCCCGGACTATGAGCTGCCGCAGGCCTGGGCCGCGGCCTTCTTCGCCACCGGCCGCCACCGTGGAATTCGTTATCAGACCCGGTTCAGTACCGGCGCCGGCGCGAACGCGGTCGCACTGTTCGAGGATGCGGGACAACGTGATTGGGCCGTCGATCCGTCACCGACCGGCGGCGTGCAGGCGTGCGTGACCGTCGGCATCATGGTCGCGCACCGACCCACCCGGCGTCAGGTGCGTATCCAACCGCCACCCGGCTGAGGGGCACGTCTGTCAGTGGCGAGGCTGCAACCGTAGTTCCACCATCGGCAGCGGTGCATTGGTATCGGTGATCGGTTGGCCCAGCGTCTCTTCCAGAACGAGCTTGAACTGCCCCCACGTCTTCGGATGCTCTGTGCGGTAATCGGCCAGCGCCTGGTCGACAGCCTGCTGGTCCAGCACATGAGCGGTAGCGGCAGCCGGACGGTGACTGCCGAGCCACACCCGGACCTGCGGATTTGCAACAACATTGCGGAACCACTGGGCCTTTGTGCCGAACCCTGACGCCACGACGATGGTGTCCGGACTCGGCCGGCCCACCACTTCGAGCACGACATAGCGGTGCGCGCCCGAGGTGCGACCGACGTGTTCGAGCATCAACATCCTCGAGCCGAACAGTGCCCCGGCGCGCATCCGGTAGAGCCAGATCGGAGCACGCACCAGCCGGCGGTTGCGCAGGAGTCGGGCGCCGAGATCAGGGATTGTGGCCATAGGTTGTCTCCTCCTCGTCTCTTTTCGCTGCTCAGGACTTCAGACCGTCGCGGTAGATTGCGAAAACTTCTGTCGCCCAGCGCTTCATCCCGGCAGCGGAGAGCGGGTCGACGCCGAGCGTCTCGGTGATGCGCGTCCGCAGCGTCAGCACCGCGAGGTCGTTGACCATCAGAACTGCAGCCCGCACTGCGGGGTCTTCGCCGGGACTTGCCACACCCGCTGCGACCATGCCGTCCAGCGCGGTCCTGCTGATGCCGTAGAGCCGTTGAAACACTGCCGATCCGACCGCGCCACCCGTCGTCAGCAGGCGGCTCAGGTAGGCCGGCACAGGAGAGTCCGGGGGGAGGTGGGTGGCGAGACTCTCCAGCATCGTCGGCACCGCCGACGGTCCGAGGCCATCCTGTGCGGTCCGTTCGGTGACCTGCGTCAGCACCGCTTCGAGGCTGCGTACAGCGTGCTCGTCGACCGCCGCCACGAGTCCATCCTTGGAGCCGTAGTGCCGGACCAGGAGCGCCGGGGAAACGTCGGCAGCGGAAGCGATGTCGCGCATCGTCACCGCGTCGGCGCCGCGTTCGGCGAACAGTCGCAACGCCTCGTCACGAATCCGGGCCCGCGCGGTTCGATCGTCAGATGGTGAACCCACGTTTACTATTGTAAACAAATGTTTAGTACCCGCAAGGTGCTGCGTCCTCGCGACCGACAGCGGGGGCGTCAGCCCGTGACGGCGCGTTCGTGTGTCTTGTCGGCGGATTGATTCGCACGCCGGTCGCGGTGGTGTAGGCGCCATTCGTAGACCAAGCCGGCCACGCCGAGTGCGGCGGTGCTCAACGACACCAGGACCAGTGCCGGGCTGATGTTCCCGGTCAACGCGTCGCCCAGGACGACGACGGCCGCTGTGCCGGGGAACAGCCCCACCAGCGTCGCCAGCGCGTAGGGGACAGCCCGCACCGCAGACGCGCCGGCCGCGTAGTTCAGCACCGAGAACGGCACCGCCGGGATCAATCGCATGGACAGCACCACCGGCCAGCCACGCTGGCGCAGCCGGGTATCGAGCGAGTCGATCCGGGGGTGCGGGACCAGGCGATTGAGCTGCCAACCGGCAGCGCGGATCAAGAACAATGCGAGGACCGCGCTCACCGCGCTGGCCACCACGGCTATGGCCACACCCAGCACCGGCCCGAACAGCAGGCCCGCAGCCAGGGTGAATGCGGTGCGCGGGAACGGGAAGACCGTGATGATGATGTGCGCACCGAGGAAAGCCAGTGGGAACCAGGGACCCACGGAGGTGGCCCAGTCCCGCATCTGCATCGCGGTCGGCAACGGAATCAGTACGGCGACTGCGACAAGAATCACAATGCCGGCCAGCGGGCCCACGATCCGCCGGGGCGGCAGTTGGGAAACCGTCGAGATCACCGCGGCGCGCAGCACGCGCAGGGTCCTGACGACGGGTTTCACGTCTTCCAAGAGTACGGGGCGAAGGCACCATTGACCGCTGGGTGTAACCGCGAGTCCACCCACCAGCGGTCAGAGCCGTGACGGCGATCATTTAGCCTGAGGGTCAAGTAGGTAGGTCACACGCTGCGATAACAGGAGATGCGGGTGTCGTTACAGGGGACTAGCGCGGTCGAGGCGGACCGACAGCAGTGGCGGACGGCAGTCGCCGGAGTGCTGGCCAAGAGCAGCCGACGGGATGTGGCCGATCTGCCGGCCGAGCCCGAACGCCTACTGGATTCGCAGACCTACGAGGGTTTCGCGATCCGGCCGCTCTACACGACCCTCGATGCAGTGCCCGAGTCCGCGCTGCCGGGACAGTGGCCGTTCGTGCGCGGCGGCGATGCCCTTCGCGACGTGAAGTCCGGATGGCGCGTCGTCGAAAGCTTCCCGGCTGTCCCTGGTACCGCCGTCGGCACCGTCAACGGTGCGGTCCTGGTGGCCTTGACGGAGGGCGCCAGCGCGCTCTCCCTGCGGGTCGGCGACGAGGGCGGCATCGCCCTGGGCGAGCTGGACCGTCTGCTCGACGGCGTGTTCCTGGACTTGGTGCCGGTGATCTTCGAAGGCGTCGAAAGCGCCGGTGCCGACCTGGCGGCAGCGGCCGACGCGGTGCTGGCGCTGCTCGGAAACCTTGACGAGGACCAGCGCTCGCGGCTGTCGATCGACCTCGGTGTCGACCCGCTGACCGCGCCGTTTTCCGGCCGGCCCGCCACCGACGGCGCGGACCTGCCGGCCACCGTCGCCAAGCTCACCGGCCACGGCGGGGGAGTGCGGGCGATCACGGTTGACGGCCCGGCGTTCCACAACCTCGGCTCGAGCGCCGCCTGGGAGCTCGCGGGATCGATCGCCGCGGCGGTCGCCTACCTGCGTCTGCTCAGCGACGGCGGGGTGGCGACGCCGGATGCGTTGCGGCAGATCAGCTTCCGCTACGCCGCCGACGACGACCAGTTCATGACGATCGCCAAGTTGCGCGTTGCCCGGCAGCTCTGGGCGCGGGTGGCCGAGGTGGTCGGGGCCGACACTGCAGATGACGCCGGAGCCGCGCGCATTCACGCGGTGAGCTCGTTGCCGATGATGACCCAGCGCGACCCGTGGGTGAACATGCTTCGCACGACCCTGGCCGCGTTCGCGGCGGGTGTCGGGGGTGCCGACACCGTGCAGGTGCATCCGTTCGACGCGGCGATTCCGGATGGACTGGACGGGACGTCGGCGACCTTCGCGCGGCGCATCGCCCGCAACACCCAGTTGCTGCTGTTGGAGGAGTCGCACATCGGTCAGGTGCTCGATCCGGCCGGTGGCTCGTGGTTCGTCGAAGATCTGACGGCTCAGTTGGCCGAACAGGCGTGGGCGCACTTCCAGGACATCGAGGCGCGGGGCGGGTTCGTCGCCGCTCGCGATTACATCGCGGCCCAGATCGCCGAGGTCGCTGCGCGGCGCAGTGACGATGTCGCGCACCGTCGCACCGCGATCACCGGCGTCAACGAATTCCCCAACCTCGACGAACAGCCGCTGCCGCAGGGATCGTCGGTGTCGTCCATCGCGCGGTACGCAGCCGGATTCGAGGCGCTGCGGGACCGCTCGGATGCGTTCCTGGCATCGACCGGGGCACGGCCCAAGGTTGTGTTGCTGCCGCTGGGTCCGCTGGCCGAGCACAACATCCGCACCACCTTCGCGTCGAACCTGTTGGCGTCCGGCGGAATCGAGGCGGTCAACCCCGGGACCGTCGAGGCGGCCGCGGTTGCCGCGGCGGTGGCCGATGCCGGTGCCCCGACGGTGGCGGTGCTGTGTGGCAGCGACGCCCGCTACGGTGCCGAGGCCTCCGCAGCTGTGGCCGCTGCACATGCGGCCGGTGTGCGTCAGGTGCTGCTGGCCGGCCCGGAAAAAGCTGTCGCCGAGGCTGATTCGAAGCCGGACGGATACCTGACCGCCAAGATCGATGCGGTCGAAGCTTTGTCGAACCTGCTCACCGGACTGGGGGCCTGAGATGACTGCCACAACTGGAATCGGAAGTTTCGCGGACGTACCGCTGCACGGCGAAGGCGCGGGTGAGCCCGCCACTCCGGAAGCGGTCGAGACGCACGTCGCGGCGGCCGCGACCGCGCATGGCTACACCCCCGAGCAGTTGACCTGGGCCACGCCCGAGGGGATCGATGTCAAGCCGGTGTACATCGCCGCCGACCGCGACGAGGCGGTCGCCGCCGGCTACCCGCTCGACACCTTCCCGGGGGCACCGCCTTTCGTGCGTGGGCCGTACCCGACCATGTACGTCAACCAGCCGTGGACCATCCGTCAGTACGCCGGTTTCTCAACTGCTGCCGAATCCAACGCGTTCTACCGGCGCAACCTGGCCGCCGGGCAGAAGGGCCTCTCGGTGGCCTTCGACTTGGCCACCCACCGCGGATACGACTCGGACCATCCGCGCGTACAGGGTGACGTCGGAATGGCCGGTGTGGCCATCGATTCCATTCTCGACATGCGCCAGTTGTTCGATGGCATCGACCTGTCGACAGTCAGCGTGTCGATGACGATGAACGGCGCTGTGCTGCCGATCCTGGCGCTCTACGTCGTCGCAGCCGAGGAGCAGGGGGTGCCGCCGGAGAAGCTGGCCGGGACCATCCAGAACGACATCCTCAAAGAGTTCATGGTCCGCAACACCTACATCTATCCGCCCACGCCGTCGATGCGGATCATCTCGGACATCTTCGCCTACACCAGCGCCAAGATGCCCAAGTTCAACTCGATCTCGATCTCGGGCTACCACATCCAAGAGGCCGGGGCGACTGCCGATCTGGAGCTGGCCTACACGCTGGCCGACGGTGTCGAGTACATCAAGGCCGGCCTCGATGCCGGCCTGGACATCGACAAGTTCGCGCCGCGGCTGAGCTTCTTCTGGGGCATCGGCATGAACTTCTTCATGGAGGTGGCCAAGCTGCGGGCCGGCCGCCTGCTGTGGAGCGAGCTGGTGGCGCAGTTCGACCCGAAGAACGACAAGTCGCTGTCGCTGCGCACCCATTCGCAGACCTCGGGCTGGTCGCTGACCGCGCAGGACGTGTTCAACAACGTCGCCCGAACCTGTATCGAGGCGATGGCGGCCACGCAGGGGCACACCCAGTCGCTGCACACCAACGCCCTGGACGAGGCGCTGGCGCTGCCCACCGACTTCTCCGCGCGGATCGCCCGCAACACCCAGCTGTTGCTGCAGCAGGAGTCGGGGACCACCCGGCCGATCGACCCGTGGGGCGGTTCGTACTACGTCGAGTGGCTCACGCATCAGTTGGCCGACAAGGCGCGTGCCCATATCCACGAGGTGAACGAGCACGGCGGCATGGCACAGGCCATCAGCGACGGCATCCCGAAGCTTCGCATCGAGGAGGCTGCGGCCCGGACCCAGGCACGGATCGACTCCGGTGCCCAGCCGCTGATCGGTGTCAACAAGTATCAGGTGGAAGAGGACCAGGAGATCGAGGTCCTCAAGGTCGAGAACAGCCGGGTGCGGGCCGAACAGCTGGCCAAACTGCAGCAGCTGCGGGCCGACCGCGACGAGTCGGCAACGCAGGCCGCGCTGGCCGAGCTGACCCGTGCCGCCGAGGCGACAGGTTCTGCGGGGGAGGACGGACTGGGCAACAACCTGTTGGCCCTGGCCATCAATGCCGCCCGCGCCAACGCCACCCTCGGCGAGATCTCCGACGCCCTGGAGAAGGTGTACGGGCGGCACCAGGCCGAGATCCGTACCATTTCGGGCGTCTACCGCGACGAGGTGGGGAAGGGCAGCAACATCGCTACCGCAACCGAGCTCGTGACCAAGTTCGCCGAGGCCGACGGCCGTCGGCCCCGGATCCTGGTGGCCAAGATGGGCCAGGACGGGCACGACCGTGGCCAGAAGGTGATCGCAACGGCGTTCGCCGACATCGGTTTCGACGTCGACGTGGGCTCGCTGTTCTCCACCCCGGAGGAGGTGGCCCGTCAGGCCGCCGACAACGACGTGCATGTGGTCGGGGTGTCGTCACTGGCCGCGGGGCACCTGACCCTGGTGCCCGCGCTGCGTGACGCGCTGGCCGAGGTGGGCCGACCCGACATCATGATCGTCGTCGGCGGGGTCATCCCGCCCGGGGACTTCGACGAGCTCTACGCTGCCGGCGCGAATGCGATCTTCCCGCCTGGCACCGTGATCGCCGATGCGGCCATCGGCCTGCTGCAGAAGCTGGCAGACCGGCTCGGTTACCAGCTGAGCGAGTAGTGGCTTCCGTTCGGCGGGCAGGAGCGGAGCGACCCGGGACATGAGTGCAGTTCAGGAACTGGCGGAGGCCATCCGGGGCGGCGACCGAGCTGCCCTGGCGCGGGCCATCACGATGGTGGAATCCACCCGGGCCGACCACCGTGACCAGGCTCAGCAGTTGCTGCTGGAGTTGATGCCCGAGGCGGGCAAAGCTCAACACATCGGCATCACCGGCGTTCCCGGCGTCGGCAAGTCGACGACGATCGAGGCCCTCGGCATGTACCTCATCGGGGCCGGCCACCGGGTGGCGGTCCTGGCCGTAGACCCGTCGTCGACCCGGACCGGTGGCTCGATCCTGGGAGACAAGACCCGGATGGCCAAACTGGCGGTTCATCCCGACGCCTACATCCGGCCGTCGCCGACGTCCGGGACGCTCGGTGGGGTGGCCAAGGCCACCCGCGAGACCATCGTTCTGCTGGAGGCCGCCGGCTACGACGTCATCCTGGTCGAGACGGTGGGGGTGGGGCAGTCCGAGGTCACCGTGTCGAACATGGTCGACACTTTCGTCTTCCTCACCCTGGCCCGCACGGGTGACCAGCTGCAGGGCATCAAGAAAGGTGTGCTGGAGCTGGCCGACGTCATCGTCGTCAACAAGGCCGACGGCGAGCACGCGATCGAGGCCAAGGCGGCCGCCCGCGAACTAACGGGTGCCATCCGTCTCATCTACCCCCGTGAAACGCTATGGCGGCCACCGGTTCTCACGATGAGCGCGATCGAAGGCCACGGGCTGACCGAACTCTGGGAGACAGTGCTCAAGCATCGTGAGGTGCTGACCCAGGCCGGTGAGTTCGAGGCCCGGCGACGCGCGCAGCAGGTGGACTGGACCTGGTCGATGGTGCGAGACACCGTGCTGGACCGCGTGATGTCGCATCCTGGTGTCCGCAGTATCCGCGACGAGGTGGAGCGCCGGGTGCGCGAGGGCGAACTGACACCGGCCCTGGCCGCGCAGGAAATCCTCGACGCGGCCGGATGACAGGGAAAGGCTGGGTTGACCCGGAGATGAGGGACGTGAAGGCGAAACTGCGTGTGCTCGTGGCTGCCGCGATGGTCGGCGGTGCTGTCCTGACCGGCTGCGGCGGTGGATCGACCGCCCCAGCACCCACCGTGGCCAAGTCCAAGCTGCAAACCATGGCGAAGGAGAACCTGGAAGCCGCGGCCAAGCGCAAGGCCAAGTCTGTGACCTGCGACGACGGTATCGTCGGCAAGGTGGGAGCGACCCAGCATTGTGTGCTGACAGACAAGAACGGCACCAAGTACGGCGTTACGGCTACGGTCAAGAACGTCGAATCCGAGAAGGTCAAGATCGACTTCAAGGTGGATGACAAGCCGAGTCCCTGACCCGATCGCCGGGCTCCGGCTAACAGGTAGATAACGCCTGTGGAATTTGCCGGGGGGCCAGGTAAATTCAAGTGTGTGACCGATCACAACGGGGAGCGCGACGAGGCGCTTCCACACGGCGTCCAAGGCGCGGCGGACAGGAACTTCTCCTGCACGGTCCGCGGGTTCTCAAAGTTGTTCCCAGGCCGGAAGTACGGCGGCGGGGCACTGGTGATTCTCCAAGACGGTCAACCGGTGGTCGACGTCTGGACCGGCTACTCGGACCGTTACGGTACGCAGCATTGGACAGCCGACACGGGCGCGATGGTGTTCTCCGCGACGAAGGGAATGGCCTCGACGGTCATCCATCGGCTCGTCGATCGTGGTCTGATCGATTACGCCGGCCCGGTGAGCGACTATTGGCCTGAATTTGGGGCCAATGGCAAATCCGCGGTCACGGTGCGACAGGTGATGGCGCACGAGGCGGGACTGTCTCAGCTCAATGGCGTCAGCAAAGCCGATCTGTTGGATCACGTGGTGATGGAAGGCCGGGTTGCGGCGGCGCCGGTGAACTCACTTCTGTTCGGCAAGCCCGCCTATCACGCGCTCACCTATGGCTGGCTGTTGTCGGGTCTGGCCCGCGCGGTCACGGGGCAGGGCATGCGCGAGCTGTTCCGGATCGAGTTGGCAGAGCCGTTGGGCACCGATGGCCTGCATCTGGGTCGGCCGCCGGCCGACGCCCCGACCCGGGCCGCACAGATTCTGGTTCCGCAACGACGGTGGCCCAACCAGGTCTTCGACTTCATGGCACCGCGGATCGCAGCGCTGAACTTCTCCGGCGCTTTCGGTTCCATGTACTTTCCCGGCGTGATGTCCCTCGTTCAGGGGGACACTCCGTTTCTGGACGCCGAGGCACCCGCCGTCAACGGTGTCGCCACAGCCCGTGGCCTGGCCAGGATGTACGGCGCAATCGCGAACCACGGCCGTTTCGGTGGCGCGGACTACCTGTCCGAGCGCATCGTTGGCGGCTTGGCCGGTCCGCCCGGTTTACGCCCGGACCGCAATCTCGGGGTGCCGCTCGGCTTCCATCTCGGGTATCACTCGGTGCCGTTCGGGATCATGCCCGGATTCGGTCATGTCGGGCTCGGCGGGTCGGTCGGCTGGGCGGACCCGGCCAGCGGGCTGGCGATCGGGTTCGTGCACAACCGTCTGCTGACTCCGATGGTGTTGGACATGGCCGCCTTCGTCGGTCTGAATGCCCTGATTCGCAAGGACGTGGCCCGTGCCCGCGAGCGGGGATTCGAGGCGGTGCCGAACCTCGGAGCGGACCCGTACGAGTTGTCCAAACCCGTCGCGGGATAGTTCACCCAAATGGGAGCCGACCGGTTGCAACCAGCAGGTCGGCTCCCGTTCGTTGCGGAGGGTTGAGCGCGGGCCAGGAACGGCCACGTACCGCTTCTACCTGCAGTGATATACATCACACTATGTCCCATATTTGGGAGGCTCGTCCCGTGGTTGCAGCGCATGTCCACCGTTAACCTCGGCAGATTTGCTTTGGTAGACACATTGTGGTTTTTGTCACGCATTCGCGTACGGCGTGGGCTGGATCTCAGTCGGCCTGCCCTGGCGCCGGAATTTGGTACGTCTACGTCTCCTGTGTTGCGACAGTTTCCCGGTCTGCGGTGATCCATGCTGGTTATGACGTTGCATAGTCAATGATGACCATTAGCTGATGCGTGATGAGGGTACACATTCGTACCATTTTCGCGTGCCTGCCGCATGGAACATGAATTCGGTTCAACTACGGATCCCATAGTTTGCGTGGCGGTTGCCAGCTAACTATTCGCAGTCGACCTATGAATTAACTGTGAGTGGTGAATCAAACACCGTTTTCAAACTATGGACAACCTGTGAAAGCGCCGCTCCGCGTCTTAAAACGGCTCGGGGTTAGTTAGCGGGATAATTACCCCCGCGCCGTGGTGGTGGGACATTGAGGGCTCAATAGTGTTGGTGCACAGCAGTATTGGTGAACTATGGCAGGTGTCGACGATCCGGGTCCGGTGCCTCGCTGATGAAATTGGCCGGTGCTGCCATTTCTCAAGAATTGGTCCGTGCAGCGAACGTCTGAAAGTTTTTGCGATCGGGTGTTTCCAACATCCAGTTGGTCCACGCGCTAGGCTACGGACCCGCGTTGGCAACGACTCGTACCGGATACGGGGATTCGGTACCGTGCGTCGTGGGCGACGTAGCGCACATTCTTTTCCGCGTTCTAAGTATGTTGATCGACGCTTTGCTGATCGATCGCATCGAGAGAGGTGAGCCAACTTGGCCGAGACACCAGTCACCCCGATTGCCGTAATCGGCATGGGCTGCCGTCTGCCCGGAGGGATCGACTCACCGGCCGCGTTCTGGCAGGCACTTCTGCGGCGAGACGACCTCGTCACCAAGGTTCCCCTGGATCGCTGGGACGCGGACGAATACTACGACCCGGAGCCAGGAGTGCCTGGTCGTTCCGTGTCCAAGTGGGGTGCGTTCCTCGACGATGTTTCAGGATTCGACGCGGACTTCTTCGGTTACGGGGAGCGTGAGGCGCCGTCCATCGACCCGCAGCACCGACTCCTGCTCGAGACGTCATGGGAGGCCCTCGAGCACGCGGGTCGTGCTCCCGGCGACATCGCCGGATCGTTGACCGGCGTCTTCCTCGGTATGACGCACAACGACTATCAGATGGTCGCTGCCGAGGCGGACGCGCTGGACGGCGCCTACGGTTTCGCCGGAACGAACTTCAGCCTGGCGTCGGGGCGTGTCGCCTACGCACTGGGCGTACACGGACCCGCGCTGACGGTCGACTCGGCCTGCTCATCGGGCCTGCTGGCCATCCACATGGCGTGCCGGAGCCTGCACGAATCGGAGAGCGACCTGGCCCTGGCCGGCGGCGCCTCACTCCTGCTCGACCCGAAGAAGATGGTGGCGGGCTCGGCGCAGGGAATGCTGTCGCCCACGGGCCGCTGCCATGCGTTCGACGTCGGCGCCGACGGGTTCGTCTCGGGCGAGGGCGTCGCCATGGTGCTGTTGAAGCGTCTTGCCGATGCCGAGCGTGACGGCGACCGGGTGCTCGCCGTGATCCGCGGCACCGCGGCCAACCAGGACGGCCACACGATCAACATCGCGACCCCGTCGGAGGAGTCGCAGAGCGCGGTCTACCGCGCGGCGCTGGCCGCCGGAGCGGTCGATCCGGTGACCGTCGGCATGATCGAGGCCCACGGAACCGGAACGCCGGTCGGCGACCCCATCGAGTACGCCAGTTTGGCCGCGGTGTACGGCACGGACGGCCCGTGCGCACTCGGGTCGGTGAAGACCAACATCGGGCACGCCCAGTCGGCGTCCGGAGCGATCGGTCTGATCAAGGCCGTACTCGCCCTGGAGCACGGCGCCGTTCCGGCCAACCTGCATTTCACCGAGTTGCCCGAGGCGATGGCCCGGCTCAACAGCTCACTGGTCGTCCCGACCGAACTGATGCCGTGGCCGGTCGCCGGGGAACACCCGCGTCGCGCGGCCGTGTCGTCCTACGGGTTGTCCGGTACCAATGTGCACGCGGTGCTCGAGCAGGCGCCCGCAGCCGGGTCCGAGCCCGCCGGCGCGCCGGGCGGTGACGGCGAGCCGATGATGTTCCCGGTGTCGTCCACCTCGGCCGACGAGTTGCGGCGGACCGCAGGCCGGTTGGCCAACTGGCTGATCCACGAGGCCGGCGACCAGCCGCTGCCGGATCTGGCGTACACGCTGACGAGGCGCCGCGCTCACCGGCCGTTCCGCACGACGGTGACGGCGGCGACCGCAGAGGAACTCGGGGCAGCGCTGCGGGAGGTCGCCGAGGGCGACGCGGTCTACGAGCCGGCCGTCGGAACCGGCGAGCGCGGACCGGTGTGGTTGTTCTCCGGCCAGGGTTCGCAGTGGGCGGGGATGGGTGCGCAACTTCTTGCCACCGAGCCCGCCTTCGCGGCGGCCATCGCCGAACTGGAACCCCTCATCGCCGCGGAGTCAGGTTTCTCCGTGACCGAGGCAATTTCGGATTCGGAGCCCGTCCAGGGCATCAACCGGGTGCAGCCGACGATATTCGCGATGCAGGTCGCGCTCGCTGCCGCACTGAAGTCCAGGGGAGTGCAACCCGGAGCGGTGATCGGCCACTCGATGGGCGAAGCCGCAGCCGCGGTGGTCGCGGGGGCGTTGTCGCTACAGGATGCCGTGCGGGTGATCTGCCGGCGGTCGACCCTGATGACGCGGATCTCGGGTTCGGGCGCCATGGCCTCGGTCGAGCTGCCGGCGCAACATGTGCTGTCCGAGCTCGCCGCCCGAGGCATCACCGACGTGGTGATCTCCGTGATCGCCTCGCCGAAGTCCACCGTCGTCGGCGGAACCACCGAACGCATTCGGGAACTCGTCGCCGATTGGGAACAGCGGGACATCATGGCGCGCGAGGTCGCGGTCGACGTCGCGTCGCATTCGCCGCAGGTCGATCCGATCCTCGACGAACTCGCCGAGGTGCTCAGTGACCTGACCCCGCTCACGCCGACGGTTCCGTACTACTCGTCGACGTCGTACGACCCCCGCGACGAGCCCTACACCGACGCCGACTACTGGGTCGACAATCTGCGCCACGCCGTGCGGTTCTCGGCTGCGGTGCAGGCCGCCCTCGAGGACGGCTACCGCGTGTTCGGTGAGCTTTCTCCGCACCCGCTGCTGGTTCACCCGGCCCAGCAGGTCGCCCGCAGCCTGGACATCAACATCGCGGCACTGCCGAGCATGCGGCGTGAGACCGAGATGCCCACCGGTCTGCTGCAGTACGTCGGCGACCTGCACAGCGCGGGCGCTGCAGTCGATTTCGGGACGCTGTACCCGGCGGGCACCCTCGCCGACGCACCTCTGCCCACCTGGACTCGTCTGCCGCTGACCGTCAGCCGGGACGCTCGCGAGCACGTTCCCGGGGGCGGACATCTGCTCAGCGTCCATCCGCTGTTGGGTGCGCACGTCGTACTTCCCGAAGACCCCGAGCGTCATGTCTGGCAGGCCGATGTCGGTGTCGACGCTCAGCCGTGGCTGGCCGACCATCAGGTCCACAACGTGGCCGCACTTCCGGGCGCCGCGTACTGCGAGATGGCGTTGGTCGCCGGTCGCTCGCTGCTGGGGGATGCCTGCGAGGTACGCGACATCACCTTCGAGCAGATGCTGCTGCTCGACGCCGAGACCGTGGTCTCGGCCGAGGCGAAGGTGACCCCCGAGGGGGCAGTGCAGTTCCTGGTCGAGACGGCCGGGGATGGCGAACAGATCCGGCGTGCCGCGGCGGTGATCGCCGAGGCGGAGCCTTCGGAGGCGCCGACCCGACTCGATCTGACCGAACTCAAAGCGGCCCACCCTCGCCGTGTCGAGGGCGATGCGCTGCGTAAATGGTTCGGGGACAAAGGTATTCAGTACGGGCCGGCGTTCTCCGGCCTGGCGGCGGCATTCACCGCCGACGGTCCCGTCACCAGTGTGCTGGCCGAGGTCGCACTGCCCAGCGCAATCCGGTCCCAGCAGGGCGCCTACCAGATCCACCCGGCCTTGCTCGACGTGTGCTTCCAGTCGGTGGCGGCGTACGCCGAAGGCGAGGACCCGGGCGGTCTGCTGCTCCCACTGGGCGTGCGGAGCCTGCGTGCGTCCGGGTCGACCCGTTCGGCGCACTACTGCCTGCTGCAGGTCACCAACGCCGACGCCACCAGCGTGGAAGCCGATCTCGATCTGCTCGACGAGGACGGTGAGGTCCTGCTCGCCGTTCGTGGTCTGCGGCTGGGCACCGGCATGACCGAAAGCGGTCAGCGGGAACGCATCTTCAACGAGCGCCTGCTCGCCGTCGAGTGGCACGAGCAGGAACTGCCGGAGGCCCGGACATCCGGGACGGGCAAGTGGTTGTTGATCACGTCCGACGGTTCGGATCTGCTGACCACGGAGTTGGCCGACGCGCTGGAACCCGACCTCGGTGACGTGTCGACAGTGGTCTGGCCCGAACGGGCGAACCAAACCGCCAACGCCGAATCGCTGCGCAAACACCTCGGTGCCGAGACCTACAGTGACGTCGTCCTGGTCCTGGCCGGCGCAGCGGCAACGGGGGACCGGGAGTCGGCGTCCCGGGGCCTGGGGCTGGTCCAGCGCGTGGTTCACATCGTGCGCGAACTGATCGACGTCGACGATCAGGCTCCGCGCCTGCACCTCGTCACACGTGGCGCGCAGTCGGTGCTGCCCGGCGATGCGCTCAACCTCGACCAGCTCGGACTGCGCGGACTGGTCCGGGTGGTCGGAAACGAGCAGCCGCAACTGCACGCGACGCAGATCGACGTGGACGAGCGCACCGATCCCAAGGACATTGCCCGCCAACTGCTCGCCGGCAGTCCCGAGGACGAGACCGCCTGGCGCGACGGTCGGTGGTACACCGCACGGCTGGGGGCCAGCCCGTTGGCTGCCGACGAGCGGCTGTCCACCACCGTGGACCTGTCCACCGATGCGGTGCGCCTGAGCATCCGGACCCCAGGTGACTTCGGTTCGCTGGAGCTGACCACCTTTGAGCGGTCGGCCCCCGAGAGCGGCTGCATCGAGGTGAGGGTCAGCGCGTCGAGCCTGAATTTCGTCGACGTTCTGGCGGCGTCGGGCCGGTATCCCGGTCTCGCCGAGCAGTCCGCAGCGCTGGGCCGCGATTTCGCCGGCGTCGTCACGGCCGTCGGACCCGACGTCACCGACCACAAGGTCGGCGATCGGGTGGCCGGGGTTGCGGCGACCGGTTGCTGGGGCACGTTCGTCACGTGCGCGTCCGACCTGGCCGTCGCGCTGCCCGATGAGTTGGCCGTGGACAGTGCCGCCGCGGTGCCCACCGCGCATGCCACCGCGTGGTACGCGCTGCGGGAGCTGGCGAGGATATCGGCACAGGACAAGGTGCTGATCCATTCGGCAACCGGAGGCCTCGGCCTGGCAGCCATAGCCATCGCACGCGAGTGCGGAGCCGAGGTGTTCGCCACTGCCGGCAGTCCCGAGCGTCGGCAACTGTTGCGCGACATGGGCATCAAGTATGTCTACGACTCGCGCACGCTGAGCTTCGCCGATGAGATCCGCCGCGATACCAACGGATACGGTGTCGACGTCGTGCTCAATTCGCTGACCGGGTCAGGGCAGCGTGCCGGACTGGAACTGCTCGCCTTCGGCGGCCGGTTCGTCGAGACCGGAGTTGCTGACCTTCGCGGTGACGCCACCCTCACGCCGGCGATGATCCGAGAGGGCCTGTCGTTCCACGCGGTCGATCTGTCGTCGCTGAGCCAGCGTCGACCCGACGTCGTCCGCCGACTGCTGCAGACGGTGTTCGGCAAGCTCGCCGAAGGCGCGCTACCGCTGCCAGAGATCAGCACCTATCCGCTGACCGGATGGGCCGCGGCGATGGAACTGATGGATGCGGCCGGGCACACCGGCAAGCTCGTCGTGAAGATCCCGGAGTCGGGCTCGGATACGGCGGTGGTGCCGCCCGAGCACGCACCGGTATTCCGCGCCGACGGGGCTTATGTCATCACCGGCGGTCTCGGCGGCCTCGGACGGTTCCTCGCCGAGAAGATGGCCTCGGCCGGTAGCGGCCGGATCGTGCTCAACGCGAGGTCCCAGCCGTCCGCCGAAGCACTCGTCGAGCTCGACCGGATCCGCGGCCTCGGTACCGAGGTGGAGGTGGTCACCGGTGACATCGCCGATCCCGCCACTGCCGCGGCGCTGGTGTCGGCGGCGACCGCCACCGGACTGGCACTGCGTGGTGTCCTGCACGCGGCAGCGGTCGTCGAAGACGCCACGCTGACCAACATCACCGATGACCTGGTGGCCCGAGATTGGACACCAAAAGCTGTGGGCGCGTGGAACCTTCACGACGCGACGCGGTCGGAGTCGCTGGACTGGTTCTGCTGCTTCTCGTCGGCAGCCGCCCTGGTGGGCTCACCGGGGCAGGGTGCGTACGCCGCTGCCAACAGCTGGTTGGACGGATTCACCCAGTGGCGGCGAAACGCGGGACTGCCGTCGAGCGCCATCGCGTGGGGCGCGTGGACCGAGATCGGCAAGGGTGCCGGTTTTGCCGAAGCCTCCGATTCGGCGATCGCGCCCGACGAAGGTGCCCACGCGTTCGAGACGATGTTGCGGCACAACCGTGGCTACGCCGGCTATACGCCGATCGTGGGGGTGTCCTGGCTCGCCGACTTCGCCAAGCGGGTCCCGTTCGCCGAGTCGTTCCGTCCCGCGAGTTCCGGGGATTCCGATGCCAGCGGGTTCCTCACCGAGTTGTATGCCAGTCCGCAGGACGAATGGCCTTCGCGGTTGCGCCGGCTGGTCTCCGACCAGATCAGCGTGCTGCTGCGTCGTTCGATCGACCCGGATCGTCCGCTGGCCGAATACGGTATCGACTCACTGGGCAACCTCGAGGTACGGACCAGGATCGAGACCGAAACCGGGGTGCGGATCAGCCCGGCGGACATCACCACCGTCCGCGGGCTCGCCGACAAGTTGTGCGAGAAGTTGGTCGCCAATGCCGACACGGAGCTGACACCGACGGCGTGATGCCGAATTCGGTTGAGTTTATAGAGGAGTCACGTTGCAGTTAGGGTCCGTTTCGATCGGTTCGGTCGAAGAGTGGGACGCACCGCCCGGTTCTGCCGTTTCCTGGCGAGCCTCGCCGGCCTCGTGCGCCAAGGCGGCTGAAGCGCCCGTCAGTGACGTGCCGGTCAGCTACATGCAGGCCCAGCACCTGCGCGGGTTCGTCGATCAGCGAGCCAAAGGCCTGGACTACTCCCGTCTGGTGATCGTGACGTGTGACATTCCAGGGCAATGCGACATCAGGGCGATGACCTACGTGGTCAATGCCCATGTGCGCAGGCATGACACGTTCCGTAGCTGGTTCGAGTACCACGATGTCCACGACATCGTGCGGCACACGATGCCCAATCCGGCCGACATCAAGTTCGTGCCCACCCGGCACGGCGATCTCACGTCGGAGGAACTGCGTCAGCTGACGCTGTCGACGCCGGATCCGCTGCACTGGGACTGCTTCACCTATGGCATCGTCCAGTACCCGGATCGGTTCACGATCTACGTGAGCATCGACCACCTGCACATGGACGCGACGTTCGCAGGTGTCACGCTCATGGAGTTCCACGCGATGTACACCACCCTCGTCAGTGGTGGCGCGCCCCTGGCACTTCCGGAGGCGGGCAGTTACGACGCCTTCTGCATGCGTCAGAAGGAACTGCTCGGTGCTTTGACGCCGGATTCGCCGGAAGTCAAGGCGTGGGCCGACTTCGCGACCAGCAACAAGGGCAGTCTGCCGGACTTCCCACTGCCCCTGGGCGATCCGCTCGAGCCGTGTGGAGCGGAGATGTGGGTCGAGACCCTCATGGACGAGGAGCAGACGGCCAATTTCGAATCGGCATGCGTCGCAGCCGGGGCCCGCTTCATCGGTGGCATGCTCGCCTGCACCGGGATGGCCGAGCATGAACTGACCGGAGCGGATACCTACTACGGGCTGACACCGAGCGATACCCGCAAGACCACCGCCGACCTGATGACGATGGGCTGGTTCACCGGGCTGGTCCCGATCACCGTCCCGATCGCGGGTAGGTCCTTTGCCGAGTCGGCCGTTGCGGCACAGCAATCCTTCGACGCCGGACATCAGCTCGTCGATGTCCCGTTCTACCGGGTGCTCGAGCTGCGACCCGAATTGGATTGGCCGAGGCCGAATTTCCAGGTGATCAACTTCCTGGATGCCGGGGCGGCCCCGTTGTCGGTGCTGCTCACCACCGAGCTGGAATCGATGCGGATCGGCATGTTCAGTGACGGCGTGTACTCGTACCAGATGACGGTGTTCCTGGTGCGATTGAAGGACCGCACGGCGGTCTCGGTGGTCTATCCGAACAATCCCGAGGCACATGAATCGGTCGGCCGGTACGTCAAGGTGCTGAAGTCGACGTGTGCACGGGTGCTGGAAAACCTCAGCGCAGGGTCGCGCAGGTGAGCCGCGGAATGAAGTCAGAACAGGAAGGCACACTCGATGGCTGAGTCAACACTCAACGGCGTGTTGCGTGAGCGGGCGAGCATGCAGCCCAATGACATCGCCTACACCTTCGTCGATTACGAACGCGACTGGGATGGCGTTGAGGAGACCCTGACCTGGGGTCAGCTCTACCGACGCATCCGGAATCTGGCGGGGGAACTGCAGACCCACGCCGCAGCGGGGGACCGCGCGGTGGTGCTGGCACCGCAGAGCCTCGACTACATCGTCGCGTTCCTGGCTTCACTGGAAGCCGGGGTGGTCTGCGTCCCGCTGTCGACGCCGATGATCGGCGCCCACGACGAGCGGGTCACCGCGGTCCTGCGTGACGCGGCGCCCACCGTCATCCTCACCACGTCCGCGATTTCCGCGACGGTGACCCCGTATGCGGTGGCCCAGGACGGCAACCCGGCACCCGTCGTGCTCGAGGTCGACACGCTCGACCTGGATTCCCGCAAGGCGGTACGGCTGAGGCGCGAAGCCGCCCCCGAGACCGCGTACCTCCAGTACACGTCGGGCTCGACGCGGACTCCCGCGGGCGTGATGGTCTCGAACCGCAACCTGACGGCCAACTTCGAGCAGATGATGGCCAGCTTCTATCCGGACTACAACCGCGTGCCACCGGCCGACACGACCGTCGTGACGTGGCTGCCGCTGTACCACGACATGGGGATGATGGCGGGCATCGTGGCGCCGATCCTGGGTGGATGGCGCACGGTGATGATGAGTCCGTTGGCGTTCCTGGCCCGTCCGGCACGCTGGATGCAGCAGCTCGGCAGCGTGACCACTGGCCTGACCGCGGGGCCCAACTTCGCCTTCGACCTGGCTTCGGCCAAGACCACCGATGACGATATGGCGGGTTGTGACCTGGGCAACGTGCTGAGCATCATCAGCGGCGCCGAGCGTGTTCACCATGCGACCGTCGAACGCTTCACCAAGCGGTTCGCCGCATTCAATCTGCAGGGCAAGGTGATTCGTCCGTCCTACGGCCTGGCCGAGGCCACGCTGTACGTCGCGACGCGCGAGCCGGGCAAGCCGCCGGTGGTGGCCCACTTCGAGCCCGAGAAACTGGCCGCCGGGCACGCCGAGCGGTGTGCCAGCGGAACCGCGCTGATCAGCTACGGGACACCACAGAGCCCCGCCGTACGGATCGTCGATACGGAGTCCCACACCGAGATGCCCGCCGGGATGATCGGTGAGATCTGGGCGCAGGGCGAGAACATCGCGGCCGGATACTGGAACCGGCCCGCCGAGACGCAGGAGACCTTCGGCGCGACCGTCGACGGCGTCCCCGGCGGAACATGGCTGCGGACCGGCGATCTGGGCTTCATCTCCGAAGGCGAGTTGTTCATCATCGGACGGGTCAAGGATCTCCTGATCGTCCGCGGGCGCAACCACTACCCGGACGACATCGAGGCCACGGTCTCGGCGATCTCCCGTGGGCGCGTCGCTGCGATTGCGGTGAACCATGAAGAGGAAGAGAAGCTGGTCGCCGTCATCGAGGTCAAGAAGCGTTCCGACGAAAGCCCGGAGGACCTGTCTGAGCGTCTCACGTTGATGAAACGCGAAGTGATCTCCGCCATCTCGACGGCGCACGGACTCAACCCCGCCGACCTGGCACTCGTGGCCCCCGGCTCGCTCCCGATCACCACCAGCGGCAAGGTCCGTCGTCAGGCGAGTGCAGAGCTGTACCGGCGGCAGGAATTTGCGAGGTTGGACGCCTGATCGGGGCTGAACCGAAGCGCTGAAACCACCATGTGGGCAACCCTTTTGCTGATGGCCATCGCGGTCAGCCTCGAACCCGTACGGATCGGGCTGACCGTGTTGATGCTGAACCGTCCCCGGCCGGTGCATCAGTTGCTGGCGTTCCTGTGCGGTGGATTCCTCATGGGCCTGGTGGTCGGCGGGACGGCGTTGCTGGTCCTCGACGCCGCACCGCTGGCCGCAGGCACGCTCACCGTGCCCAGGATGCAGATCGGGATCGGCATCCTCGCCTTGGTCGCCGCCGTGTTGGTCGCCGCCAACGTGGGCTCGCGGCGGGCGCAAAAGGCAGAGCCGGCGCCTGAGGAATCCGGCTCCGGCCAGGTGGCAGTGGCGGCGCCGCGCGTCGGTCTGCGAGACCGGATACGTGCGGTCATGCAAGGCAATTCGCTGTGGGTGGCCGGCGTCAGCGGGCTGGGCATCGCGCTGCCGTCGGTCGACTACCTGGCGGCACTGGCCGTCATACACGCCTCCGGTGTCGCACCCGGCACACAGGTTGGCGCGGTGATCGCCTTCAACCTGGTGGCATTTGCACTCGTGGAGATCCCACTCCTGAGTTACCTGATTGCGCCGCAACGTACGCTGGTGTGGATGACCCGCGTGCACACCTGGATCCGTTCGTGCACGCGGCGCGACGTAGCGATGATCCTCACTGCTGCAGGTGCTTTGTTCATCACGATCGGTCTGCTGGGGATTTGAGCGGCAGCATGACACCGCCGACGGGCGGTGCTCAGAAGGGAGACGGCAGGATGCCTGGAGTCAACGGAGGACGTCGGCGCCGCGTGCCGCAAGGCCTGCTGGCCGGAACCTTCGCCGTCGGCCTCGTCGCCGCGGGAACGGTGTTCGGCGCCGGAACCGCGTCCGCCGAGAACGCGCTGATCTTCGGCGGCGCCCGCGGCCCCGGCATTCCGTGGGACCAGATCACCAACAAGGTGGGCCGCGGTTACTACCCGAATGCGAACCGGCGCATCGTCGAGTATCCCGCCGGGATGGTGTACGGCCGGCTGCCGGACAAGTTGTGGCCCGGCAACGACATCTCGACCGACAGTGTGGGCGACTCGGTGGACATCGGTGCGCGCAACCTGAAGACCGCGCTGCAGAACACTCCCGGCCAGACCGTGGTGGTCGGCAATTCCGAGGGCGCGCTGGTGCTCAGCGAGGCGCTGGCGCGCCTGTCGCAGGATCCCGGTGCGCGCGCCCCAGAAGGCGTGTCCTTCACATTGTTCGGGCCCCCGCAGTCGGTGACACCCTTCAGCCATTCGGTCCTGTCATCGCTGACGCCGGGAACGTACGTGCCGCTGATCGACTACACGGTGCGCGGTCCGGTGGAGAGCCAGTACGACACCACCCTGGTCGTGGGTGAATACGATTTCATCGCCGACTTCCCCGATCGGCCGGACAACTTCCTGGCGCTCGCGAATTCGCTTGTTGCGCTGGAGTATCTGCACACCGAGACGTCGTACTCCACCCGTGAGGACGTGCCGCCGCAGAACATCTTCGTCACGGTCAACTCCAAGGGAGCCACGCAGACGGCGTATTTCCTGCCGACCCAACTCCTGCCCCTTACCAGGCCGCTTCGCGATCTCGGAGTTCCCAACGAGCTGGTCGACCAGCTCGACGGCGTGGTTCGTCCCATGGTGGACGCCGGATACTCCCGTAACGACTACCCGGGTGCACCGGCTACCGGTATCGATCCCGTGGCCCGGGCCAACGTCGAGGAGTGGCTGCGGCAGGCCGGCACCGGTCTGTCGGAACTGCCGCCACAGCCGGCTCCCGTGTCGCAGCCCACGATCAAGGTGAGCCGCACCGACCAGGAGAACATCGACAAGGCCGTGCAGGGCATCAAGGTGAGCCCCACCGATCAGGCGAACATCGACAAGGCTGTGAAAGACGTCAAACTCAGCCCCACCGATCAGGCCAACATCGACAACGCCGCTCAGCAGGTGAAAAACCTGTTCCCAGGGATCGGCTAGCCGGCTCCGCCCAGCGTTGCCGAGCTCGGCTCAGTTGCCGGGCTCGGCTTCCTGCTTGACCCCCACCCGCAGCCGACTGCGCACCCGCTCGACCTGCCGGGTGACGAAGTCCGACGGCCACCAGTTCGCCGTGCCGATCAGCGTCGCGATGGCGGGCACGGTCAAGGTGCGCACCAGGAACGTGTCCAGCAGAATCCCCACGCCCACAACGAATCCGGCCTGCACGACGGTGGAGATACTGGCGAACAACAGCCCGAACATCGATGCGGCGAAGATCAGCCCGGCTGCCGTGATCACGCCGCCGGTGGATCCGACGGTACGGATCACACCCGACCGCACGCCATGTGGCGACTCATCGCGTATTCGGGAGATCAGCAGCAGGTTGTAATCGGCTCCGACGGCGACCAGCACGATGAAGGTCAGCGCGGGAACGCTCCAGTGCAACTGTTGGCCGAGGACATACTGGAACATCACGACCCCGATGCCCAGAGCCGACAGGTAGGAGATCACCACCGAGGCGATCAGGTAGATCGGCGCGACCAAGGCTCGCAACAGGACCACCAGGATCAGCAGCACGACAGCGATCGTGAGCGCGAGGATGAGCCGGATGTCGTGGTTGTAGAAGTCGCGGGTGTCGCGGAGCATCGCCGGATATCCGGCGATCGACACCGAGGACCCTTCGAGCGCGGTGTTGGGCAGGGCGCCACGTGCGGTGTCACCGATCGCATTGACCAGGTTCATCGCCTCGGTGCCGAACGGGTTGATGTCGGTCTGGATCAGGTAACGCGCGGTATGACCGTCGGGAGAGATGAACGTCGCTGCGGCCTTGCGGAAGTCGTCCTGGGTGAGGATCTGGGCGGGCACGTAGAACCCGGCCATCGGGGGACTGGCCGCGTCGGTCTTCATGTTGAGCAGGAATGCCGACGCCTCGTCGAGCCCCGATCCCATCCGCTTGGTCTCCGTGACCAGTTGCGAGACCCCGTCGGCGATCTGTCGGCTGGCGTCGGCGAGGGTGTCGGCACCGGTCTGCAGGGTGCTGAGCTGCGAACGTGCCTGGGCCGGGTTGGCCAGACCCATGGATTGCATGGCCTTGCTCGCGGTGTCGATGGTGGTGCTGAGCTTCTTGACCGTGTCATCGAGGGACTGCATCGGATCTGTTGCCCGTAGATCCCGGGCCAGGGCAGCGATCTGATCGAAGGTTCCATCGGTGCGGGCCGCGGCCAGACGGCGCAGGGCTCCGCGGGCCTCAAGGCAGGCTGGGTCGGTCAGACAGACGGGGCTGGTGTCCAGTCCCCGCAGGACCGGATCGATCCACGGCATTCCGTTGGTCAGATCGGAGAAGTTCGAACCGAGTGAGTCTCCGAGTGCCCGCATACTGCTGACAAGCTTTGCCGCGCTGTCGACCTGCTGAAGTGTCGTATTGCCACCGACCTGCTTCTGCATTGCCGCCAGGGCATCGACCAGGCCACGCGCTCCGGCCACGCCGCGGGTGACCTGTGTGCGCACGTCGAGAAGGCTGGTCGCCAGGGAATCGGCGCCGTCGGTCAGCCGGTTGAGATCGCTTGCGCGCCCGTTGATCTGGGTTGACGCGTCATTGAGCTTGGTCCCGACCTCGCCGGCCTGATAGCTCAGTCGTGCCTGCTGCAGCGATTCTCCCGTGGGACGGGTGATCCCGCGCACGACGGCGATCCCGGGAAGTTGGCTCACCCGCTGGGCCATCTGTTCCAGGTCGGCCAGTGCCTGCGGCGTACGCAACTCGTTCGGAGACTGGATGATCAGATACTGCGGAATGGCCGAGCTGATCGGGAAGTGGTCTTCCAGGGCCGCATACCCCATCGAGCTCTCGGCGTGCGCCGGCAGCGCCTTGCGGTCGTCGTAGTTGTACTGGACGAGGGATGCGCAACTGGCCAGTGCCGCGAGGACGACCAGGCTGGCGGCCAGATGGGACCACGGTCGGCGCACGATGCGGATGCCGGACCGTCGCCAGAGTCGGCTCGTGAGGTCACGGCGCGGGGCGATCCAACCGTGCCGTCCGACGAGCACCATCACGGCAGGCAACAGTGTCAACGCGGCCAACAGCGCGATGCCGATGGCGACGGCGAGCGCGGTGCCCACCGTGGAGAACACGCCGAGTTGGGCGAACGTCATCCCGAGGAAGGTGACGGCCACCGTCGCGGCGGACGCGGCAATGACTTTGCCGATCGAGCCGAGTGCTTGTTCGACGGCGCGATCGGACTCCAGTCCGTCGCGCAGATAGTCGTGATATCGGCTGATGAGGAACACCGCGTAGTCGGTCCCGGCGCCTGCCATCATGGCGGTCAGGAACACGACGGTCTGGTTCGAGATCCCCATCCCGAGCGAGGCCAGGCCGGCGACCACTGATTGCGCTGTCACCAGGGAGGCCCCGATGGTGAGCAGGGGCAGCAGCATCGTGACCGGATTCCGGTAGATCAACAGCAGGATCACCAGGACCATCCCGATCGTGGCGATCTCGATGGCGGTCGTGTCGTGTTCGCCGATGTCGGTGAGATCGGCGACGGTGGCGGCCGGGCCGGTGAGGCTCGCGGTGAGCGAGGCGTCGTGCACGCTGTCCTTGACGATGGCGGCGACCCGGGTATACGACGCGTACGACTGCGGCGAACCGACGTTGCCCGCGATGCCCACGGGCAGGATCCAGGCCTTGCCGTCCTTGCTGGCCATGAACTCGCGCAGGGGAGGGGTACTGATGAAGTCCTGCAGCATCACGACGTCGGCGTCGTTCTTGCGCAGGTTGTCGACCAGCGTGCGGTAGGTCGCTTCGTCGGCCGGGCCCAGGCCCTTGTCGTTGCTCAGGACGACCAACAGCACGTTTTCCGAGCCGGATTCGTGGAACGCCTCGGTCATCTCACGGGTGGCGAGGGTGACGGGTGCGTGTGACGGCAGGATCGCGACGGGCCGTTGCTGCACCATCAGCGTCAGCGACGGGAACGTCAGTGGGAGGGCAGCCGTGATGGCCAGCCAGATTCCGATGACGAGCCACGGCCATCGCACTATCAGTGAGCCGAGCCGGACGAACAGCGAGGAGTGTTCGGCCGTGCTCGTAGATTCTGTCGGCGACGGCACTTTACGATCCTACGGGCGAGCGGGACGGCAGCGGGCGGTGCCGTGGGGACAGTGAATTGATGTGCGCCTCGACCTCACCGATCACCGATTGCTCGGGGACAGCCACCGCGTCTTGATCCGCCAGGAATGCGCGGACGCGAGTGCGAAGATCGCGCCGCAGCCGCAGGCGAAAATCCAGACCAGTCGGCCGTTCTCGATGGGTTGCAGCGCCGGAACAAGCGAAGTGACGATCCGTGTCGCGCACGCGAGCACGCCGCTGATCGAGGCGAACAGATAGATGTTGGCGATCCGCCGGGACCGCGGATCCTTGCGGAGGATCAGCATGGCGCGGGCACCGTACCCCAGCAGGTAGATCAAGGTGCCGCAGAGGATGATCCAGTACACGCTGAGCCAGAAGTCGGTCGGTACCTGGAAGAAGTCGGCTCGGTACACCGCGGCGCCGTTGCCCATCGAGAACGTGGCCAGCAGGACCGGGATACAGATCGTTGCCGGGCGCTCGACGTACTGCTTGAACGAGCGTTGCATGGCGCTGTCGTCCTGGAGCCGGCCCAGGGAGTTGTACACGATGGCCGACGCCGCGACGATGTAGCAGTCGTGCCCGATGTAGTCCTCGACATTCCACTTGCCCGTCAGCTCGTAGAGGACCTGTCCGATGGTCGCCGAGGCCCAGGGCGACATCAGGAGCACGGCCAGGCCCTGGAGCGCGATGTTGAGGGTGGCGGCCACCTCCCACCGACACGACCAGGTGACCCTCCTGATCCACAGGCTCCACAGGATGCAGGCCAGTGTGATCAGGATGAGTGTGGCGACGGACATAACGATCTGCCTCGGACGGTGTTGCGGTTCAGCTGACGTGCGGGTTGCTCACAGCGGGGGTGCGTCGGATCTCGGGGTCAATTGGGACAGTCTCTTGGAGCGGTGGACGGTCGGGCGCACGCGGGTGGCGGTATCCGTCGGTGCCACCGTCACCGGCGACGACTCCATGTAGTGCCAGACTTCCTGGCGGCTCATCAGCCCGAACCGGATCTGCAGGTCGGGGTAGCTGAGATGGAAGCGGTCGGCCACCTGCCGCAATTCCTCGGCGTTGGGGTAGTCGGCTTCTTTCACACGCCGGTAGTACGTGCTGCTGGATACGCCCAGCGCGCTGTACACGGCCTTGGCGTCGACCTCGCCGTCCAGCAGATAGTCGAGCAGGGCCTTGAGCTGCCTGCCGTTCTCGTCGGTTCGCGGCATCAGAACACAATAGACCCCGGGCCCGGAGTTGGTCACAGCGAACCGCAGGGAAGCCAGCAATGACGTAATTGACAACGATGTCAGAGTTTTGGCACAGATCTCCCATTTTTGGGACTCTCTGGCTACCGTTACACCTATGTCTGTTTCCGTCCTGCCCCATGCATACGGCGCGAGCTCGTGGATCGCCGACTACGGCACCGTGGGGCCTCCCGTTGTCGCAGATCTGGCGTCGGTGTCCAGTTCGCTGGACGAGGTGTTGTCCGCGGAGGTGCACGAAGCCCAGCTCGCGATGGGTTGCACCGCCGAGGAGCTGCTGCTGGCTGCGCTGGGCCGGACGGTCGCCCGCACCATCGGTGAAGGTGTGCTGGTCGTCGACGTCGTCACTGGTCCCGAGCGCGCCGGATACCGCCGCGTCGGGGTGCCCTGCATGTCGCATCGTGGCCTGTCTGGGCACGAATTGCTCGCGGCGGCGCGGCCCGTCGTCGACAACGGGGACCACCCACCGGCGGACATCGCCTTCGCCTACGGCGAGGGGCCCCGGGCCGGTCAGTGCGAACATCCGCTGTCGTTGCACATCCGGCGTGACAGTGCGGCCACGATGAGCCTGGACTGGCGGTTCGACAGCCGCGGGTTCGACGAGTGCACGGTGCAGGAATTGGCCGAGCAGTTCCCGCTGGCACTGATCGAGGTCACCTCCGGTTAGGTGTGATTTCTCGATGATTTGCGGTGCTCACTAGACTGGGCGCATCGGCGCTGATCCGGCCATCACCGGGGAGCCTTCGGAAGAACAGTTGCGGGATCCGCGGCTCAGTAGAACCGGACGGGTGGGCCCGTGATCGCCTGAAAGTTGAGCGGCGCGCTGCGTGACAGCGCGCAAGCGGGGTGGTACCGCGGCGCTTGCGCACCCGCGCGACGTCGTCCCCGTGCCTAGGACACACAGGCTCCTCAATGAGGGGCCGGCGACGCGGCCCGACGGCCACGTCATAGGCACAGGAGACGCGTCAGTGACTGCCCAATCGGAGTCTTCAACGTCGGCCGGATATCCCAAGCCGGCGGCACCCAACTTCCCGGAGCGGGAACTCGAGGTGCTCGACTATTGGGCCGGCGACGACACTTTCCGGGCCAGTATCGCGCGCCGTGCGGATGCCGAGGAGTACGTCTTCTACGACGGACCGCCGTTCGCCAACGGTCTGCCGCATTACGGCCACCTGCTGACCGGCTACGTCAAGGACATCGTGCCGCGATACCGAACCATGCGTGGCTACAAGGTGGAACGCCGGTTCGGGTGGGATACGCACGGCCTACCCGCCGAACTTGAGGTGCAGCGCCAGCTGGGCATCGCGGACAAGGCCCAGATCGAAGAGATGGGCATCGAGAAGTTCAACGCGGCCTGCCGAGCCTCGGTCCTGAAATACACCGACGAGTGGCGCGCCTATGTCACGCGGCAGGCCCGCTGGGTGGACTTCGACAACGACTACAAAACCCTCGACCCGACCTTCATGGAGTCGGTGATCTGGGCGTTCAAGCAGCTGTGGGACAAGGGCCTGGCCTATGAGGGCAACCGGGTGCTGCCGTACTGCTGGAACGACGAGACCCCGCTGTCCAACCATGAGCTTCGGATGGATGACGACGTCTACCAGAGCCGCCAGGATCCGGCAGTGACGGTCGGCTTCACGGTGACCGAGGGCCCGCTGAAGGGCGCCCACCTGTTGATCTGGACGACGACGCCCTGGACGCTGCCGTCCAACCAGGCTGTCGCCGTCAACCCCGACATCGACTACGTCCTGGTGAAGGGCACCGACGGGCGGCGGTACGTGTTGGCCCAAGCGCGGCTCGCAGCCTACGCGCGCGAACTCGGGGAAGAGCCTGAAGTCCTCGGCAGCTACACCGGGCGCGACCTGCTCGGGACGCACTACCTGCCGCCGTTCCCCTACTTCATGGACGCACCCAATTCGTTCCAGGTGCTGGCCGCCGATTTCGTCAGCACCGAGGACGGCACGGGCATCGTGCACATGGCGCCTGCCTACGGTGAGGACGACAAGGCCACCGCCGACACCGCCGACATCGTCGCGGTCACCCCGGTGGACTCGAAGGGCCGTTTCGACGCGACCGTGCCCGATTACGCGGGTCAGCATGTCTTCGACGCCAACTCGCAGATCATCCGCGACCTCAAGAACGGTGACGGGCCTGCTGCCGCCAACGGCGCGGTGCTGCTGCGGCACGAAACCTACGAGCACTCCTACCCGCACTGCTGGCGGTGCCGCAACCCGTTGATCTACCGCGCGGTCTCGTCGTGGTTCATCAAGGTCACCGACTTCCGGGACCGGATGGTCGAGCTCAACCAGCAGATCACCTGGTACCCCGAACACGTCAAGGATGGACAGTTCGGAAAGTGGCTCTCCAATGCGCGCGACTGGTCGGTGTCTCGAAACCGGTACTGGGGCAGCCCGATTCCGGTGTGGAAGTCCGATGACCCGGCCTATCCGCGGATCGATGTCTACGGCAGCCTCGACGAGCTCGAACGCGATTTCGGTGTGCGGCCGACGGATCTGCACCGACCGTTCATCGATGAACTGACCCGGCCCAACCCCGACGATCCGACCGGCAAGTCCACGATGCGCCGCATCGAGGACGTGTTCGATGTGTGGTTCGACTCGGGTTCGATGCCGTACGCGCAGGTGCACTACCCGTTCGAGAACGCGGAATGGTTCGACGGCGTCGGCGGTGCCGACAATGAGACCGGGGGCAGCGGCGAGGACGCGCATTTCCCGGGCGATTTCATCGTCGAGTACATCGGCCAGACCCGCGGCTGGTTCTACACCATGCATGTGCTGGCCACCGCGCTGTTCGACAAGCCGGCTTTCAAAACCTGTGTGGCGCACGGGATCGTGCTGGGCAACGACGGTGCGAAGATGAGCAAGTCGCTGCGCAACTACCCCGATGTCAGCGAGGTCTTCGACCGCGATGGGTCCGACGCCATGCGCTGGTTCCTGATGGCTTCGCCGATCCTGCGCGGCGGCAACCTGATCGTCACCGAACAGGGCATTCGTGAAGGTGTCCGTCAGGTGCTGCTGCCGTTGTGGAACGCCTACAGCTTCCTGGCGTTGTACGCGCCGAAGAAGGGCACCTGGCGCACGGACTCGGCCAACGTGCTCGATCGCTACATCCTGGCCAAGTTGGCGCAGTTGCGTGACGATCTGACCACTTCACTGGACACCTGTGACATCTCCGGGGCGTGCGACGAACTGCGGCAGTTCACCGAGGCACTCACCAACTGGTATGTGCGTCGGTCACGTTCGCGTTTCTGGGAAGAGGATGCCGACGCGATCGACACCCTGCACACCGTCCTGGAAGTGACGTGCAGACTCGCGGCTCCGCTGTTGCCGTTGGCCACCGAGGTGATCTGGCGGGGCGTGACCGGTGAGCGTTCGGTACATCTGACCGACTGGCCCGAAGCCGATGTGGTGCCGCACGACGCTGAGTTGGTGGCCGCGATGGATCAGGTCCGCGAGGTGTGTTCGGTGGGCTCGTCGCTGCGCAAGGCCAAGAAGCTGCGGGTGCGGCTGCCGTTGCCGAAACTGACTGTCGCGGTCGAAAACCCAACTGCCCTCGCCCCGTTCGCGGATCTCATTGCCGACGAGCTCAACGTCAAGGCGGTCGAGCTGACCGACGACATCGACGCCTACGGCAAGTTCGACCTCGCCGTCAACGCCCGCGTCGCGGGTCCCCGGATCGGTAAGGACGTGCAGGCCGCGATCAAGGCCGTCAAGGCAGGGGAGGGCGTGGTCAATCCCGACGGCACCCTGACCGCGGGGCCGGTGGTGCTGCAGCCCGAGGAATACGCCGCCAAACTGGTTGCCGCCGACCCGGAATGGACCGCGGCTCTGCCCGACGGTGCGGGCCTGGTGGTGCTCGACGGCACAGTCACCGAGGAGCTTGAGGCCGAGGGCTGGGCCAAGGACCGCATCCGCGAACTGCAGGAACTGCGCAAGTCCACCGGCCTTGAGGTGTCCGACCGGATCGTCGTGCAGATGTCGGTGCCGGCGCAGTACGAGCCATGGGCGCGGGCCCATCGTGATCTCATCGCCGGAGAAATCCTGGCCACCGGTTTCGAATTTAGGGGCACGGACACGGTGCTGGAGGGCACAGAGATCGGGGACGGAGTGCGGGTCGCGATCGCAAAAGCGTGAGGCGGTGGGTTCAGCCGCCGGCCACGCGCGCACTGCGGCCGGCGAACGCGACGGTGTCGCCCGGTCGTAGTTGGCGGCCGCGGCGCAGTTCGACCTCGCCGTTGACGCTGACGAGGCCGTCGGCGATGACGGACTTCGCGTCGGCGCCACTGTCGATCAGGGAGGCCAGCTTGAGGAACTGTCCCAGGCGAATCGACTCGTCCCTGATCGGCACGTCATCCGGCGTCATGAAAGTCAGGCTAGCGCCATAGCATCAGCAACTATGAACGGCGCCGAGGTCACGGGCGCGGGCGGACGCTGGGTTCTGCACCTCGACATGGATGCGTTCTTCGCATCCGTCGAACAACTGACGCGTCCCACCCTGCGCGGCAGACCTGTGCTGGTCGGCGGCCTCGGCGGGCGCGGTGTGGTGGCGGGGGCCAGCTACGAGGCGCGCCGCTACGGCGCACGGTCGGCGATGCCGATGCACCAGGCCCGCCGGCTCGTCGGTGCACCCGCCGTGGTGCTGCCGCCCCGTGGCGCGGTCTACGGATTGGCGAGCCGACGCGCACTCGACACCGTGCGCAGCGTCGTCCCGGTGCTCGAGCAGCTGTCCTTCGACGAGGCCTTCGGCGAACCGGTGGAACTGGTCGGCGCCACCGCCGCCGACGTCGAACAGTTCTGTCAGCAGTTGCGGGCCAAGGTCCTCGAGCAGACCGGGCTGGTGGCCTCCGTCGGAGCCGGCTCGGGAAAACAGATCGCCAAAATCGCATCCGGGCTGGCCAAGCCCGATGGGATCCGGATCGTCCGCCGCGACGAGGAAGCGCTGTTGCTCGACGGCCTGCCGGTACGCAAGTTGTGGGGGATCGGCCCGGTGGCCGAGGAGAAGCTGCACCGACTCGGTATCGAGACGGTGGGCGCATTGGCCGCGTTGTCGGATGCCGAAGCCGCCAGTGTGCTCGGCACGGCGGTGGGCGCCGCGCTGCATCGGCTGGCCCGCGGGATCGACGACCGCCCGGTAGCCGAGCGCGCCGAGGCCAAGCAGATCAGCGCGGAATCGACTTTTCCGGAGGATCTCACCACTCTTCGTCAGTTGCAGGACGCGATCGCACCGATCGGCGAACATGCGCACCGTCGCCTGGAGAAAGACGGTCGTGGTGCCCGGACCGTGACGGTCAAGTTGAAGAAGTCGGACATGAGCACGCTGACTCGCTCGGCCACGCTGGCCTATGCCACGACCGAGGCCGCCACCCTGATCGGCACCGCCCGCCGGCTGCTGCTCGACCCGGTGGAGATCGGTCCGATTCGCCTTGTCGGCGTGGGTTTTTCGGGGCTGTCGGACAGCAGGCAGGAATCCCTGTTTCCGGACCTCGAGCAGCTCGACGACATCTCCGACTCGCACCAGCATGAGGCCACCGAGGCTGCGCAGAGCAGCCCGACCGGCTGGCGCATCGGCGACGACGTCGCGCACCCCGACCACGGTCACGGCTGGGTCCAGGGGGCCGGTCACGGCGTGATGACCGTGCGCTTCGAAACCAGGGCCAGCGGTCCCGGGCCGGCCCGCACGTTTCCCGACGACACTCCCGGTTTCAGCCGGGCCGATCCGGTCGACAGCCTGGACTGGGGCGACTATCTCAGCGGCCTGGCCGACTACCAGAGCACGCCGTAGGTGGCATTCAGGATGAAGCCGTGCTCGCCATACGTCTTGCACGTCACCGTGCCCTGATAGCCGACCCCACAACTCGCGCCCCAGTTCTCCAACCGATGCCCCTCGGGCAGCACGTCGACATCGCGCGTGAACGAGGCCGTGTCGGAGTGACGGTAGGAGGCGGGCCCGCCACTGTTGACGAAGATCTGGTTGCTGCCCGCCGGTGCATCGATCGGCACTGCGTCGCAACCGACCGGTCCGCCGTTGGGTCCGATTCCGCAATGCCGGCCGTCCGGGGTCCGGAAGAAGACGCCGTAGAAGTCGGTGGGTGAGCTGTAATGCCCCTCTGCTTTGGGATAGCTGTCGATGTCGTCGGCGCCGGGTGGTGGCTCCGCTGCCGCGGTCGGGGCCGGTGTCAGCGTGAGCAGGCCGATCGCCGCAATTGCCATGAGGTGATGGCGCATAGGTTCCATTGAACCGACGCCGTCAACCCCCGTGGCCGACTACCAGAGCACGCCGGAAGCGGCATCGAGCGAAAAGCCGTGCCGGCCGGACGTTTTGCAGATCAGTGTGCCCTCGTGGGTGACAGCGCAGGCGGCCTCCCAGTTCTCCAGTCGATAGCCCGCGGGCAGCACGTCTACATCCCGGGTGAACAGCTTGCTCCCCGAATAGCGGTAGGACGCCGGTGCTCCGGCCTCGACGAAGGTCTGGTTCATGCCCTCGGGCGCATCCGCGGGCACCGCGTCGCACCCGACCGGACCGCGGTTGGGAAGGATTCCGCAGTACCGACCGTCTGGGGTCTGGAAGTACAGCCCGTAGAAATCGGTGGGCGAGGTGTAGTTGCCCTCGGCGATCGGGTAGCCGTCGATGTCCTCGATCCCAGGTGGCGGCGGCCACGGCCAAGCCTGCGCGGTCGGAAGCGGGCCGAACATCGATAGGCCGACGGCAGCTGCCGCCACAATGTGGAAACGCACGTTCGCTATTTCAGCACAGGTCGTCAACCCCAGGCGTCGACGACCTCCGTTACGGGTCGCCCGGCAGCCAGTGCGGCCATCAACAGAACCCGCGCCTGCGCCGGGCGCAGGCAAGGGACCATCGTGGCGCCGGCGTCGACCAACTGCCGGCCGGGTCCGTACTGCGCGACCACCGGGCCGTCGGGAACCCGGGTCGACACCGCGATCACGACACCGGCGCGGCAGTACCGGCGCACCGCGTCGATCAGCGCAGTTCCCGCATTGCCCGAGCCCATCGCCTGGAGCACGACCGCGCGTGCCCCGGCGTCGACGCAGGCGTCCAGGGCGGTCGAGTCTGCTCCCGGATACGCGGCGACGATGTCGACTCGCGGTGCCGTCGCTGCGGACAACTCGCCGAGAAACGTGCGGCGTTTGGTCGCGGCCGCTTCAAAACGACCATCGATGACCGTTCCGATCGCGTCGCCGGTGAAGGCGTTCAACTCGTCGGTGTGACGCTTACGAAGACCCAGCGGTTGCCACACGGTCCCGGCAAAGCTGACGACCACCCCGAGGTCTCGGGCCTGCGGACTGGCCGCGACGGTGATGGCGTGCCGCAGGTTGGCGGGACCGTCGGCATCGGGCGCGTCGGCGCTGCGCTGCGACCCGGTCAGTACCACCGGCACGGCTCCGCCGTAGGTGAGGTCGAGCCACAGCGCGGTTTCCTCCAGGCTGTCGGTTCCGTGCGTGATGACGACGCCCTCGGCCCGGGCCGCTGCGGCGCCGGACGCCGCTCGGATCACGTCCCAGTCCGCAGGTGTCAGCAGGGCGCTGTCGGTCGAGAGCACATCGACGATCTCGACGTCCGCGTCAACCGCCAGTCCGGCCGTCAGCTCGGCCCCGGCACGCGTCGGACGCCGGATTCCGGCGTCGTCGGTGCTGGTCGAGATGGTGCCGCCGGTGGTGATCACGACGACGCGGCGGCGCGGCGCCACAGCTCCTGTCACGGTCTCCGTCACGGTCCAGATTGTCCCGCAATTGTCCCGGCTCGACTGTTTGGGATGATGGGGGAGTGACTGATGAAACGTCAGGCCCGGTAGAGCCGGTGACCGACGCAACCGGGGATGCGAAACCATCCCCTGTAACCGCTGCTCCGCCCCGGCGGCGGCTGCGTCTGCTGCTCACCGTCGCCGCGGTCGTGCTGTTCATCGACGTGGTGACCAAGGTGCTCGCGGTACGCCTGCTGACGCCCGGACAGCCGGTGTCGATCATCGGTGACACCGTGACCTGGACGCTGGTACGAAACTCCGGCGCGGCGTTCTCGATGGCAACCGGATACACCTGGGTGTTGACGCTCATTGCGACCGGAGTGGTGATCGGAATCGTCTGGATGGGCCGCCGACTGGTCTCTCCGTGGTGGGCGATCGGTCTCGGGATGATCCTGGGCGGTGCGACGGGAAACCTGATCGACCGCTTCTTCCGTGCCCCTGGACCGCTCCGTGGGCACGTGGTGGACTTCTTCTCGGTCGGCTGGTGGCCGGTGTTCAACGTGGCCGATCCGGCGGTGGTCGGGGGCGCGATCCTGTTGGTGGCGCTCTCGTTGTTCGGATTCGACTTCGATACCGTCGGGCGGCGGCGCCTGAACGACGACGCCGACGACAAAGCGGGCGACGACAAAGCGGCCGACGATGATCAGTCCGAGAAGGTTGATGACGCCGATCCGGAGACTGCGGCCGAAGACGAGTCGAGCGCGGTCGGGCGCCAGGCCGAGACGTCATAGTGACCACCCGGTCGATGCCGGTGCCCGAGGGCCTGGCGGGAATGCGGGTCGACGCCGGCCTGGCCCGGCTCCTGGGGCTGTCGCGTACCGCGGTGGCAGCGATGGCCGAGGACGGCGGTGTCGATATCGACGGCGCGCCGGCAGCCAAATCCGACAAGCTCGTCGCCGGGGCATGGCTGGAAGTTCGGCTTCCTGAGGCGCCCCCACCAGTCGAGAACACCCCGGTCGACATCGAGGGCATGGGCATCCTCTACTCGGACGACGACATCGTGGCCGTGGACAAGCCGCCGGGTGTGGCCGCGCATGCGACCGTGGGTTGGCATGGCCCGACGGTCCTGGGCGGGCTGGCCGCCGCCGGGTTCCGGATCAGCACCTCGGGCATCCACGAACGCCAGGGCATCGTGCACCGACTCGATGTCGGCACCTCCGGAGTCATGGTCGTGGCGTTGTCGGAGCGGGCATACACCGTGCTCAAGCGGGCGTTCAAGCAACGCACCGTGGAGAAGCGGTACCACGCGCTGGTGCAGGGACACCCCGATCCGTCGAGCGGAACCATCGATGCCCCCATCGGGCGGCATCGTGGTCACGACTGGAAGTTCGCGGTCGTCGAGGGCGGACGTCACAGCATCACCCACTACGACACCCTGGAGGCGTTCCAGGCCGCCAGCCTGCTGGACGTCCACCTGGAGACCGGCCGCACACATCAGATCCGCGTGCACTTCTCCGCGCTGCACCACCCGTGTTGCGGCGACATGACCTACGGCGCCGACCCGACGTTGGCGAAAAAGCTTGGGCTGGAACGTCAATGGCTGCATGCCCGGTCGCTGGCCTTCGCCCATCCGGCCGACGGCCGCCGCATCGAGATCACCAGTCCGTATCCGGCTGACCTGCAGGCCGCCCTCGACGTTCTGCGCCGCCACTAGCGGTGGGTGTGCAGGCACCTGCGCAGCAGACCGGCGCCACCCGCGCCGGGGTGCTCTACGGTGCGGGTGCCTACATCTGGTGGGGTTTGTGCCCCGGCTTCTTCCTGTTGTTACTCCCGGCGGGAGCGCCGGAGGTGCTGGCCCACCGCATCGTGTGGAGCGCAGTGTTCCTGCTGCTGGTGCTCGCGGTGGCCCGGCGGCTCGGTGACCTCCGCAGGTTGACGCTGAAGACCTGGCTAGAGCTGCTGATTGCCGCCGCGTTGATCTCCGTCAACTGGGGGACCTACATCTATGCCGTGACCACCGGCCACGTCGTGGACGCGGCTCTCGGCTATTTCATCAATCCCCTGGTGAGCGTGCTGCTGGGCGTGCTGGTGTTCCGCGAACGGATCAGCCGATGGCAGGCGGTCGCCTTGGTGCTCGCACTCGTCGCAGTGGTGATCCTGACCGTGGAGCTGGGCGCGCCGCCATACATCGCGGTCGTGCTCGCGCTGTCCTTCGGCATTTACGGCCTGATCAAGAAAGTGGTGCAGGCCGACCCGAGAGTGAGCGTGGCCACAGAGACATTGGCAGCGTTTCCCTTCGCGGCCGGTTATCTGATCACGCTCGAGGTGCTGGGCCGGGGAAACTTCCTCGACCACGGCACCTGGCACGCGCTGCTGTTGTTGCTCGCCGGGCCGGTCACCGCGGTCCCGCTGCTGTTGTTCGCCGCGGCCGCACAGCGCCTCCCGATGGTGACACTGGGCCTGTTGTTCTATCTCAACCCTGGGCTGCAGATGGCCTGGGGGGGTGTTCATCGGCCACGAGCCGATGCCGTTGGGCCGGTGGATCGGGTTCGCCCTGATCTGGGTGGCGTTGGTGATCATGACGGTCGGGGCGCTGCGCAAAAAGCCGGCCGAGATTTCGGCCGACTTTGTCGATCAGGTGCAATCGGAATCGTCATCACGGTGACAGGCTGAAAACCGAAACCGGGACGACACCGTGCAGTACTGCCTACTCATGCATTATCAGGAGGGCCCGGAGGCGGGCCTGAGCGACGAGGACATGGAACCGGCGCGGGCCGCATTCGCCCGCTATGCCGACGATCTTGACGCGGCCGGAGTGCTCATCGGGACACAGGTACTCCAGTCGGCGTCAGCCTCCACGACCTACACCGCACGTACCGGTGCCGCCGAGATCCAGGACGGCCCGTTCGCCGACACCAGAGAGCGGTTGGGCAGCGTGTTCGTGATCGACGTGCCCGATCTCGATGCGGCATTGGCGTGGGCGGCGAAATGCCCCGCCGCGGCGTGGGGTTCCATCGAGATCAGGCCCGTCGCCGTGACCTATCGCAGTGGCCGGGGCTGGTACGCCCCCTGAACACACCGGCCTCGGCGCGCCTCGCGCAGGTGGTCGGCCGGTCCTACGGCCGACTGCTTGCGTTGCTTGCCGCCCAGAGCCGCGACATCGCCGCGGCCGAGGACGCCTTGGCCGACGCGCTCGAACGCGCCCTGCAGCGGTGGCCACGCGACGGCGTTCCGGCCAATCCCGAGGCGTGGTTGGTGACCGTGGCGCGAAATCGACTGCGGGACATGTGGAAATCGCCTGCCTATCGGCTGATCGGGCCATGGACCGAGGACCACGACGTCGCCTGGGAGATGGCGGACCCCGCGGCGGTGATTCCCGACTGCCGGCTCGAACTCATGCTGGTGTGCGCCCATCCGGCCATCGCCGCCGACATCCGCACCCCGTTGATGCTGCAGACGGTTCTGGGGGTGGAGGCCGCCGCCATCGCCTCGGCCTTCGCGGTTGCCCCGGCAACCATGGCGCAACGACTGGTGCGGGCCAAGAAGCGCATTCGGGACACCGGGATCCCGTTCACCCTGCCGGAGCGCGCCGACCTCGATGCGCGGCTACCCGAGGTACTCGAAGCGGTCTACGGCGCTTACTCGATCGACTGGCTGTCCGTCCCGCAGACAACGGCCGTCGAATCGCTGTCGTCCGAGGCCCTGCGCCTGGCCATGGTGCTCGTCGAGTTGTTGCCCGAGGAGCCCGAGGTTCTGGGCCTGGCCGCACTGATGTGTCTGTGCGAGGCACGGGCATCTTCTCGCCGAGGCAGGACGGGTCGACGAGGCGGCCGCGGCATACCGCCGTGCCATCGAACTGACCGCCGACGATGCGGTGCGGACCTACTTGGCCGGACGGCTGATGGGGCTCCGATCGACCGGCCAGACCGGACCGGGGTCGTGACCCATCCGGGAGACTCTTTGCGAACGCATCTTTTGACCTCATTCTGGCAATGTCATAGTGTTTGCTGAATGACTGTGCGAAGCGGGCCTCGGGCCGCTCGTCGGCCCGGTAGGCCGGTTGGCGCCGACGCTGCGCAAACCCGTGAACGCATCCTGCACGCGGCCTATGAAGTCATCAACGAGCGCGGCTACGCGGCGGCGACATTCCAGGAGATCGCGAATCGCAGTGGTCTGAGCCGCCCGACCCTCAACTATTACTTCGCCAGCCGCGAAGAGCTCTACAGCGCGCTGCTCCAGCAGGCGCACGATGTCGTCGTTTCGTGCATTCGCGTGGCGAAACAGCATGAAGGAACGTTGGATCGGTTGCATGCCTACATCGATGCGGTGGTGGCGGTGTGGCATCGGGACCACGCTGTGGTCGGGTTCCTGGCCAATGCGCGGCTTGAGGCCTACCGGCACCCGGGCCTGCCCGCCGCCACCGTCGCGGCCACCCGCGGGTTCCTCGGCGAGGTGGTCACCGAGGCGATCGCCCGCCGCGAGGTGTCCCCGTACACCGAGCCGGCGACCCTGGTCGAACTGCTGTACGCGATGATGTGGGGAGTGGGTGCCTACAGTGGTTGGCAGGGCCGGCCGGTTGATGTGCCGGCGATAGCCAAGCAACTGCATCAGGTGATCGGAAACGGGTTGCTGTCGATCGCTGATCGTGATCGCTGACACCTCGGCGCAGACACGCGTGGCGACACGCCCGGAGGGTGTCGGTGGTCGGCAATAGACTGGCCACTCTATGAGCGGTTCATCTTCGGGGTCCTTCGTACACCTGCACAACCACACCGAGTACTCGATGCTGGACGGGGCTGCGAAGATCACGCCGATGCTGGCCGAGGCTCAGCGGCTGGGCATGCCGGCGATCGGTATGACCGACCACGGCAACATGTTCGGCGCCAGTGAGTTCTACAACTCGGCAACCAAGGCCGGCATCAAACCGATCATCGGCATCGAGGCCTACATCGCGCCGGCGTCGCGGTTCGACACCAAACGGGTTCAGTGGGGTGACCCGAGCCAGAAGAGTGACGATGTCTCGGGCAGCGGCGCCTACACCCACATGACCATGGTCGCCGAGAACGCCACCGGTCTACGCAACCTCTTCAAGCTGTCCTCGCTGGCATCGTTCGAAGGTCAGCTCGGCAAATGGTCGCGCATGGATGCCGAGATCATCGCCGAGTATGCCGAAGGCATCATCGCGACCACCGGTTGCCCGTCCGGTGAGGTGCAGACCCGGCTCCGGCTGGGTCACCGCCAGGAGGCGCTGGAGGCGGCTGCCAAATGGCGCGAGATCTTCGGCCCCGACAACTTCTTCCTGGAGTTGATGGACCACGGCCTCGACATCGAGCGCCGGGTCCGTGAGGGCCTGCTGGAGATCGGGCAGAAGCTCAACATTCCGCCGCTGGCCACCAACGACTGCCACTACGTGACGCGCGAGGCCTCGCAGAACCACGAGGCCCTGCTGTGCATCCAGACCGGCAAGACCCTGTCGGACCCGAACCGTTTCAAGTTCGACGGCGACGGCTACTTCCTCAAATCGGCCGAAGAGATGCGGGCGCTGTGGGATTCGCAGGTTCCGGGCGCGTGTGATTCCACGGTCCTGATCGGCGAGCGGGTGCAGTCCTATGCCGACGTGTGGGCGCCCACCGACCGCATGCCGGTGTTCCCGGTGCCCGACGGCCACGACCAGGCATCGTGGCTGACGCACGAGGTGACGGAGGGGCTGAACCGGCGGTTCCGTGGAGACGCCGTACCCGCCGAGTACACCGACCGTGCCGCCTACGAGATCAAGGTCATCTGCGACAAGGGCTTCCCGTCGTACTTCCTGATCGTGGCCGACCTGATCAACTACGCCCGTTCGGTCGGTATCCGGGTGGGGCCCGGCCGTGGCTCGGCCGCGGGATCGCTCGTGGCGTACGCGATGGGCATCACCAACATCGATCCCATCCCGCACGGCCTGCTGTTCGAGCGGTTCCTCAACCCGGAACGGCCCTCCGCACCTGATATCGACATCGACTTCGACGACCGCCGCCGCGGCGAGATGCTGCGGTACGCGGCCAACAAGTGGGGCAGTGACCGGGTGGCGCAGGTCATCACCTTCGGCACTATCAAAACCAAAGCGGCGCTGAAGGACTCGGCCCGCGTGCATTACGGCCAACCTGGTTTCGCGATCGCCGACCGCATCACCAAGGCGCTGCCGCCGCCGATCATGGCCAAGGACATCCCGGTGTCGGGGATCACCGATCCCAACCATGAGCGGTACAAGGAAGCAGCCGAGGTCCGCGCCCTGATCGACACCGATCCGGATGTGCGGACCATCTTCGAGACGGCGCGCGGCCTGGAGGGCCTGGTCCGTAACGCGGGCGTGCACGCCTGCGCGGTGATCATGAGTTCCGAGCCGTTGGTCGACGCGATCCCGCTGTGGAAACGGCCGCAGGACGGCGCCATCATCACCGGCTGGGACTATCCGTCGTGCGAGGCCATCGGCCTGCTGAAGATGGACTTCCTGGGCCTGCGGAACCTGACGATCATCGGCGACTGCATCGAGAACATCAAAGCCAACCGCGGTATCGACCTCGACCTCGACACGTTGCCTTTCGATGACCCGGCCGCCTATGAACTCCTCGGCCGCGGCGACACCCTTGGCGTGTTCCAGCTCGACGGCAGTGCCATGCGTGACCTGCTCCGCCGGATGCAGCCCACCGGGTTCAACGACATCGTCGCGGTGCTCGCGCTGTACCGCCCCGGCCCGATGGGCATGAACGCCCACAACGACTACGCGGACCGTAAGAACGGTCGCCAGGCCATCAAGCCCATCCATCCTGAGCTCGAAGAGCCGCTCAAGGAGATCCTCGCCGAGACCTACGGCCTGATCGTCTACCAAGAGCAGATCATGTTCATCGCGCAGAAGGTCGCCTCCTACACCATGGGTAAGGCCGATGCGCTCCGCAAGGCCATGGGTAAGAAGAAGCTCGAAGTGCTCGAGGCCGAGTACAAGGGCTTCAAGGAGGGCATGACCGCCAACGGGTTCTCCGAAGCCGCGGTGAAAGCCCTGTGGGACACCATCCTTCCGTTCGCCGGGTATGCGTTCAACAAGTCGCACGCGGCCGGCTACGGCCTGGTGTCGTACTGGACGGCCTACCTCAAGGCGAACTATCCCGCCGAGTACATGGCCGGTCTGCTCACCTCGGTCGGTGACGACAAGGACAAGGCCGCGGTCTATCTGGCCGACTGCCGTCGTCTCGGCATCACGGTCCTGCCGCCCGACGTCAACGAGTCGGTGCAGAACTTCGCCTCGGTGGGCGATGACATCCGGTTCGGTCTGGGGGCCATCCGCAACGTCGGCGCGAATGTCGTTGCGTCGCTGATCAGTACCCGTACCGAGAAGGGCAAGTACGCCGACTTCTCCGACTACCTCAACAAGATCGATATCGCGGCCTGCAACAAGAAGGTCACCGAATCATTGGTGAAGGCGGGTGCGTTCGATTCGCTCGGCCACCCCCGCAAGGGGCTGTTCCTGGTGCACACCGACGCTGTCGACTCGGTGCTCGGCACCAAGAAGGCCGAGGCGATGGGCCAGTTCGACCTGTTCGGCGGTGCTGACGACGGCGGCGGCACCGACGCGGTGTTCACCATCCGCGTGCCCGAGGAAGAATGGGAGGACAAGCACAAGCTGGCGCTCGAACGCGAGATGCTGGGGCTGTACGTGTCCGGCCATCCGCTCAACGGGATTGCCCACCTGCTGGCCAACCAGGTCGACACCCAGATTCCGGCGATTCTCGACGGCGATGTCGCCAACGATGCGCAGGTGGTGGTCGGTGGCATCCTGGCCTCGGTCAACCGTCGGGTGAACAAGAATGGCTTGCCTTGGGCCTCAGCCCAATTGGAAGATCTCACCGGTGGCATCGAGGTGCTGTTCTTCCCGCAGACCTACTCACTGTTCGGTCACGAGATCGCTGACGACGTGGTGGTACTGGTCAAGGCGAAGGTGGCTGCCCGGGATGACCGGATCTCGCTGATCGCCCACGAACTGGTGGTACCCGACTTCAGCAGCGCCCAGGCCGACCGGCCGCTGGCGGTGAGCCTGCCGACCCGGCAGTGCACCATCGACAAGGTCAGTGCGCTCAAGCAGGTGCTGGCCAACCATCCCGGCACGTCTCAGGTGCATCTGCGGCTGATCAGCGGTGAACGGATCACCACGCTGGAACTGGATCAGTCGCTGCGGGTGACGCCGTCCTCGGCGCTGATGGGCGACCTGAAGGCGTTGCTCGGGCCGGGTTGCCTGGGCTGACCGTCCAGGTCGATCTTCACGATCGCGCTGTCGGGCCACAGTGCCCGGTCCCGCGCGCGCCGTAGTTTTTGCAGCAGCGGAAGGTTGCTGTGCACATTGGTGACTCCGGGGATCTTCAGTAGCGGCATGATGTTCCACTGCCAGCCGTAGCGTCGGTGCAGCGCCCGGTTCGCCTCCTCGGCGTCCTCACCGTGCAGGACCGTGGCCCGGCCGGTCAGCCAGGTGGTGCCCGTGATCCGGCCGCGGTGATCGCAGATCACCAGTTCGACGTCGGGCCGCGCCGCGATTCTGCGGGTCTTCGGGCCGATCTTGGTGCGGAACAACGCCGTTCGGCCGTCGAGCACGAACCAGATCGGGGTGTCTGCTGCGGTGCCGTCGCGGCGAAAGCTGCGCAGCAGCGCGTATCGGGAGTGACTCAGGGTCTCCAACGTGGAGTCGGTGTGTGGCATGTAGCCAGTCAACGACTTAGAGTTGACTCTAAGTCAAGCGCAGAAGGAGGGCAGATGGGCGCGATGCTGACCATCGGAGACGTCACGCAGCGGTCGGGCATCGCCCAGACCGCGCTGCGCTACTACGAGCAGGTCGGCTTGTTGCCTGCACCGCATCGCGTGGGCGGGCAGCGCCGCTACCAGGAGTCGGTCCTGATGCGGCTGGAAGTGATCAGGTTGTGCAAGATGGCGGGCTTCTCGCTGACAGAGATCGCGCTGCTGCTCAAGGACGACACCCCGGGCCGCCCCTTGGCTCGCGAACTGGCGCAGACCAAATTGGCCGAGATCGACGAGCAACTGAAGTCGCTGGCGCGGGCGCGGGCCATCATCGAGTGGGGGATGCGGTGCACCTGCCCGTCAATCGAGTTGTGCACGTGCGGGATTCATCACGAATTGCCGGCCTGACGAAGGAGCGGCAACAGCCGCTCGGGTCGATTGTCTCGCGCGGAATGGCGTGGCTGCGTCAGAACCGGTAGCGCAGAATGCGCGCCTTGCGTGCAGTGGCCTTGCTGAGGCCGGAGGCCCGCGTGGCGATCCGCAGCATTCCGGGGAAGCGGTCGACTTCGGGCTGGTAGGCCAGGCTGGACTCCTCGATCAGACGCAGCTTTGGGTTCCAGCATTCGGGATGGTGTGCATCCTTGAAACCCGCGTAGCCCCATTGGCTTCCGACGTCTTTGAACATCTTGGCGGGGAAGAACTTCAGCGCCGCCTTACTCATCCATCCGATGCGACCGTAGTCATTGAATGCGAGCTCGCCGGATTCGAAGTGTTCCGTGATGGTCCGGAAGATACCGGCGATCACCGGTTCGGTGAGGAACGCGAACAACCCGTCGGCCACCAGCATGGTGGGGCGATCCGACGGGATCGGGTCCGTCCAGTCCGGGTCGGCCAGCGACGCAGAGACAGTGTGCGCCTGGGGGAGTGAGGGCAGCACCCGATCTCGCAGTTCGCTGATCCCGGGTAGATCGACGCTGTACCAGTCGACCGCGGCCGGCGGCGCGACGCGATGGACGCCGCTGTCCAGACCTCCGCCGAGGTCGACCACGACGGCATCGGGATGATCGACGACGAACGCACGGACCCGATCGTCGAGCATCTTGGCGCGCAACGCCGACTGGCACACCACGCTGGTCTGTACACCGAGTCCGGCGAAGTCGTAGTCGAGTCGTGCCACCGTTTCGTCGGCCATCGTGTCGCCGAGGATGGGGTTCGCCCATCTGCTGTCGAGCGCCCTGGCGTACAGGGTCAGGAACGCGGTTTCCTCCACCGGCGTCAGGCCCGTCGTCGCAATACCCACAACCCGACGGTACACCCGGTAAGGACTGAACAATTGGGCGAAAACGTTTACCGCCCTTACGATCACGCGCCGCCGACCGGTGGTGTGGGTGAAAGGGGGTGGGCAGTGAGCTGACCGCAGCCTACGGTGGGAGCCATGCGCAGCATGCACGTGAGCGTCTGGATCGAGGTTGCCGCGGACGCGGTGTACGCCTACGCGGCAGATCCGCAGCACCTGGCCAACTGGGCGGCGGGGCTGGCTGAAGGTGGGCTACGACTCACCCCGCGCGGATGGGTCGCCGATTCGCCGATGGGTGAGGTCACCGTCGAATTCGCCGGCCCCAACACGCTAGGAGTGCTTGACCGCGTGGTGCGGTTGCCCTCGGGTGAGGCCGTCTACAACCCGATGCGGGTGGTGCCGGGCGGCGTCGACGCCGAGTCGTGCGAAGTCGTGTTCACCGTCCGGCAGCGGCCCGGCGTGACGGACTCGGAGTTCGAAGCAGACGTGGCTGCGGTGGCAGCGGATCTAGCGACCTTGCGGCGGCTGCTGGAGTGTCACTGATCAGTCGGCGAAACGTGGCCGAGGCTCAGCCACACGACGATGGTCGCCGCGGCTGCGGAGAGTACCGCCGGGGCGGCGCTCATGGTTGCCACGCCGACGATCACCAGTACCAGCGCACCGACCGCCAGGGCGATCAGCTTGTAGGTCGGCCAGGGCACCCCGGCGATGTCCACTTGGTGATCGGCCCGGGAGGCGACACTGCGAAAGTTCCCGGCGGTGGTCATGTATTGACGATAGCTCGCAACATTGATTTCGGCTAGCCGAAACCTTGGATGTGGCGTGTCGCTTTATCGGTCCAGACTGCTCAACAGCGGGCTTCCATCCGGTACTGGACCTCGGCCGGTCGGGTGGGGCGGTCCGCGAACCAGCCACGCGCCGTGCCGCTGATATGGAATGTGGTGCCATCAACGCTGGCGTCGGCAGGCGCTGTCACATTGGCCGAGCCGCCGGTGAACCCTTCCAACCCGGTCAAGCGCATGACTTTCGGCTCGACGGTGGCGCCGGTCTGGATGATGGCCGTGAAGCCGGGCGTTTCCGGCTGAGTTTCGATGGTCCACAGCCAGGACCTCTGCGTGCAGAGCACCGAGAACGTGGTCGGGACCTGCTCGCCGTTGATGAAAATCCGCGCCGTGTAGGCATCCGCAGGGATGCCGGTGGCCGCCGCGCAGGCAGATAACGCCAGCGCGCCTACCGAAACGGTGTGCGCCGCTACCCGCCGCGCCCGCTGCTGCATGTGCCGCATGACGGTTGTTTTCCCAGTTCGGAGTCCCTTCAACCACCTGCTGTTGCTTTCCTCGCGATAGCCGTCCAGCTGCCGGGATCCGGTCGTGTGTTCCCACCCAACTGCAGAGAAATGCCTGGCCAGTGGCACCATTGAACGGTGACTGCCGATCTGAGCAAGGGCTCCCGAGTCTCCCCGCTGGCTGCGCCGCTTTCCGCGGCCGACATCGACGAGGCCGCCAAGCGAATTTCCGGCGTGGTCACCCGCAGCCCGTTGCAGTACAACGAACGGCTCTCGGACGCGACCGGAGCCAATGTCTACCTCAAGCGTGAGGACCTGCAAGCGGTGCGTTCCTACAAGGTGCGCGGGGCGTTCAACCTGATGGCGCAGCTCTCGCCCGAGGAGCTCGCCGCCGGCGTGGTGTGCTCATCGGCGGGCAACCATGCGCAGGGCTTCGCCATGGCCTGCCGGTCGATGCGGACCCACGGTCGCGTGTACGTGCCGGCCAAGACGCCCAAGCAGAAGCGGGACCGGATCAGGTACCACGGCCGCGAGTTCATCGAGCTCATCGCGGTCGGGTCGACCTACGATCTGGCCGCTGCCGCGGCGCTCGACGACGTCGCCCGGACCGGGGCGACCCTCGTACCTCCGTACGACGACGTGCGGACGATGGCCGGGCAGGGCACCATCGCTGCCGAGCTGCTCGACCAACTCGACGACGAGCCGGACCTGGTGATCGTCCCCGTCGGCGGCGGCGGTTGTATCTCCGGCATCACCACCTACCTCGCCGAGCGTGCCTCGGGCACGTCGGTACTCGGTGTCGAGCCGGCCGGTGCGGCCTCGATGATCGCCGCGCTGGCCGCGGGCCAGCCCGTCACCCTCGATCACGTCGACCAGTTCGTCGACGGTGCGGCAGTGGCGCGGGCCGGGGCGCTGCCGTATGCCGCGTTGGCCGCGGCCGGTGACATGGTCTCGCTCACCACGGTCGACGAAGGCGCGGTGTGCACCACGATGCTCGACCTGTATCAGAACGACGGAATCATCGCCGAGCCTGCCGGCGCGTTGTCGGTCGCGGCGCTGCTGGAGGCGGACATCGAACGCGGTTCCACCGTCGTGTGCCTGATCTCCGGCGGGAACAACGACGTGTCGCGGTACAACGAGGTGGTCGAGCGGTCACTGGTGCACCTGGGGCTCAAGCACTACTTCCTGGTCGACTTCCCGCAGGAACCCGGGGCGTTGCGCCGTTTCCTGGACGAGGTTCTCGGACCGGGCGACGACATCACGCTTTTCGAGTACGTCAAGCGCAACAACCGCGAGACCGGTGAGGCACTGTGCGGTGTCGAGTTGAGTGCAGCGACCGACCTCGAAGGCCTGCTGGCACGGATGGCGGACTCCGACATCCACGTGGAGTTGCTCGAACCCGGGTCGCCGACGTACCGGTACCTGACCTGAGGAACCCGACCTGAAGGGCGAGCCTTCAGGCGCTGATCCCGGTGGCCTCGAATCCGGCGCTCACCGCGGCGACCTTCTCATCCCGAACGCTTTCGGAGTCCCCGCGGAACAGAGACTTGGCCACCAGTTCCACGGCCCGGCGGCTGTCACTGAAACCTGACGTCCGCGAAAGATGAAGTGTCAGTGCGAGGTAGAACAGCGCTGCCACATCCTGGGGCGTGAAGAGGTGGCCCTGGCCGTTTTTTGCGCTGATGATGTTGAACGCCGCCTTGTTGTGGATGCCACTGTTGGTGTGCACACCGCCGTTGTCCCGGGTCGTGTGTACATAGTCGCGCATGTGCGCGGGCTGGCCGCGCCGGGCCGGATCACTCAGATCCCTCAGGGGTACGCCGGTACCGTCGAGTTCTTCACCCATTTCCCAGTTCCAGCTGTCGATGTCGGGTTTCTGGGAGTTCGCGATGATCGTCCCCATGATGTCCGAGTAGGACTCGTTCAGCGCGCCGGACTCGTCCTTGTACTCGAGACGGGCCGTGTTGTCGGTCAGTCCGTGCGTCATTTCATGCGCCACGACGTCCATCGCCACTGCATACGACCGCAGTTCGCCGCCGACACTGCGCTGCCCGTACACCATCTGGGTGCCGATCCAGGCGGCGTTGCGCCATTCCTGGGGTGTCGCGGCCTGGATAGAGGTGCAGTTGATGGACGAGATGAACGGGCCGCCCTGGTTGTCGAGGCCGTTGCGCTGCAATGTGTTCAGCAGATAGTCGGCAACCTCCTGGGCGTTGGCGTGGGCACTGATCGCCGCCGGGCTCCAAGGTGCTGGTGGATTGGAGATCGGTGCCGCGCCCGGTAGTGAGCGGAACTGCGATTCGATCTTGCGGAACCCGAAATCGTAGGTCTCGATGCGCCGGGTGGGATCCACCAGACGCTTGTTGTCGTTCTCGTCGCGTTCGGCCCGGATGCGACGGGTCTGGCCGAGGGCGTCGGTCGAGTCCAGCTCTTCCAGGGTCCACGAAATCGTCTGGGTGCGGGGAAGTTTGGCGACGAGATCGCCGGAGTGCGCGTCGACAACGTAGTCGAAGAGCTCCGGCAGCGTCTCCGGGTGACCGTCGGAGGTGCGCTCGCGGTGGCGCTGTACGTTCTTGGCGATGTACACGAGGCGCCAGACGCTGGGGTCTGCACTCTTGTCGAAGTAGAAGTAGAGCCGGGGTGGCTCCGGCAGTGGCAATGCGTCTTTGCCCGCATCCTTGACGATCACGTCCTGGGCCTGCGCCGGCGATATGGTCGCGACCGCGTCGACCCCTTCGGGATTACCGATCGCCGAGTTGACGGCCAGCATGTTGTTGGCGTCGTCGAGTTCGATCGTGACGAGCGACCCGTACACCGGGATGCGTTGGCGGTATTGGGCGAACTTCACGACGGTGGATTCGGTCAGCGGAATCGACTCGGTGCCCAGGGCCAGGTACTCGGTCCCCGGGCCTGCGCTGCTGTCGGTGATCGAGGGCACCTCGGGGCTGGAGATCATCTGGTTGAGGTAGCGGCGTGCCGCCGATTCCGGATCGAGCGTTGCCACGTCGATCGCCTGCGCCCCACCGGGCACAACCGCCTCGTCATTGATGGCCTGTACTGCCGGGCCCTGGTACTTGTCCGCGCTGTGCAGTGCAAAGCTCTCTAACCCGTTGTCGTTCATGAGTTCTCACATCTCCTGCTCCGAGGGTTGGGCTGCCCGGGTGCGGACCGGCCTGCGCCGGCGCTGTGGCACGGCCTGATCATGCGCCAGAGTGCGGCGCAGATGCGTGCGTAGTGGCCTACTCGAATATCGCGGCGATCGGGAGCTCCGATGCGTGTGCGGGCCACCGCGATGCGCGTGCTGCCGGCGTCGACGCCGAACACAGGTAGTGATGTACGCGCGCGCCCCTGCCTCCGGGCGCTTACCGTCCTGACGTGGGTATTCGCCCCACTGGAGATCCGCAGCAAGGAAGAGCCGACCATGGCCGAACACATCACGCAGTCCGGTGACACCCTCACGGTTGCGGAGTCGGCATCGACCCGCGTTCGGCGCAACATCTGGACGCTCGATCACATCGATCACTGGCACCCGACGATCTACGCCTACGCCCGCGCAGTTCAGGTGCTGATCGGCCGGACAGATGCGGATCAGCTGGATCCGATCGGTTGGCAGTATCAGTCCGACATTCACGGCACCACAGTGAAGCCCGACCGGTTCCGCAATCAGTGCCAGCACTTCTGCTGGTTCTTCCTGCCCTGGCACCGGATGTATCTGCAATGGTTCGAGCGGATTGTCACGTCGGCCATCCAGGAACTCGACGACGTCGATGAACAGACCAAGTCGACCTGGGCGCTGCCGTACTGGAACTACAGCAGCGACGACCCGGACCGCCGCCGGCTGCCGCAGGCCTTCCTCGATACGACCCTGCCGGACGGGGTGACACCGAATCCCCTGTGGGTGCCCGGACGGAACCTCAACGACGGCTCGTCACTGCCTGCCTCCGATGTCGACCTGACGAGTGCGCTGGCGCCCGTCGACTTCGCTGGGTTCGGCGGGTTCGCCGGTGGGCGTACGGGATTCAGTCATGCCGGCGAGGACCCCGGTGCGGCGATGGGACCGTTGGAAGGAACGCCCCACGGTGCCGTCCACGTCGGTGTGGGTGGACTGATGGGATCGTTCAACACGGCGGCGCTGGACCCCATCTTCTGGCTGCATCATGCCAACATCGACCGGATCTGGGAGATCTGGCGGACGATGCCGGACCGCGCCAACACCACGGAGGCTGCCTGGCTGACCGGTGTGACCTTCCACTTCCATGACGAGAACCGGGCGACGCTCACCGAGACGGTTCAGGAGGTGCTCGAAACTGCCCCTCAGCTCAGCTACAGCTATGAGGACATCGCCGCCCCTGTCGCACTGGAGGCACTCATGCCAACCGCACCTGCGCCCGAGAACCCACCGGAACTCGTCGGAGCATCGGATCGCGCGATCGCCCTCGCCGGTGAGGCGACGAACGTCACCTTCGCCATCGCGCCACCCCTGGGCCCACTGGCCCAGGAGGAGAGCCCGGTATCCCGCGCTTTCCTTCGGATCGAGGATGTGACGTCGCCGGCGCCGGTGGGCGTCACCTACAAGGTGTATCTCGACGTGGGCGGCGGTGAACCGACTGTCGATGATGACCATTTCGTCGGTGTCGCCGCATTTTTCGGGATCGAGGAATCCACCAATCCCGACAATGAACACGGCGGGATGCGGCTCGCCTACGACATCACCGGTCTGTATCAACGGTTCACCGCCGAGGGGCGGTGGAGTGACCAGGTCAGCGTCACCTTCGTGCCGCAGTACGTGGAGCCGGCCGCTCATCCCATCCGGCTACCGGGGGCTCAGGCCTCGGCACCACAGGAGCCGGGACAGGCGCGCGTCGGGCGCGTGAGTGTCTTCCTGCAATGACTCTGGCTGCAGCACCGGCGCGGCCATCGCCCTGGCGACGGTTGTGGTGGCGGCATCCGGAGCTATCCGTGCTCACGGTTTCGGTGGCTGCCTGGTCGGCGGTGACGGTACTGCACCTGATGATGCCGGGTCACGTTGGCGCCCATCACTGTTCGGCAGTGCCTCACGCTGCGGCCCACCACCATGGGGCGTCAGGGTTGGGCGTCGTCGCAGAACGCTGCGCGGCGATGGGTCCCGGTGTGCCCGAATTTCCTGCCTCGCTGGGAATGTGGGTGGTCATGGCCGCGGCGATGATGCTGCCCACGACGCTGGCCGCCGTGCGGTCGATATCGATGAACGGCAGGTGGAATCGGCGGCACCGCAGCCAAGTGTTGTTCGTACTCGGTTATCTCGCAGTGTGGTCGGTGTTCGGTGCCGCAGCGCTGGCCATTGTCTGGTCGGTCGGTGTGAAAACAGTTGGTGTTCCGGTGGTCTCGAGTCTGCTCGCGGGCGCGGCAGCCTGGGAACTGACCCGCCGGAAGCGGTTGTTCCTGCGGGCGTGTCATCGGGTACAGGCGCTGCCTGCGGACGGCCGGCGAGCGGACCGGGCATGCGTCGGCGAGGGCCTGCGTAACGGGCTGCGCTGTGTGGGCGCCTGCGGCCCGATGATGCTGCCCATGGCGTTGGCCCCGCACGCACTGTGGCTGATGGTGGCCCTCTTCGGAGTCGCGGCGGGGGAGAAGTTGGTCACGAAAGCCGTGGACCATCTGCCGGTGTTCGCGGCGGTTCTGGCACTGGTCGCCGTCATCGTGGCGTTCGGTGCGCCGGTCGGCTGACCGCCCACATGACGAGGGCGCAGCCGGCGAAGGCGGCGCCGAGGAGCGCCGAGGCGGTCCAGCCTGCAGCCGAGAACGCGGCGGTCGTGGCGGTCGCACCCAGGGCTGAGCCGAGTGAGTAGAAGAACATATAGCCGCCGATGACGCTGCTGGTGCGGTGCGGGTGGGCAGTGGTCAGCAGGTGCTGATTGCTCACATGGACAGCTTGCACCGCGAAGTCGAGCACGACGACACCGACGACGATCGGCAGCAGCGACCATGACACGTGCCCGATGGCCAGCCACGATACGGCCAGTAATGCGAGCGCCCCGCCGGTGACCGTACTTGCGAACCCGGCGTCAGCCCAGTGTCCGGCCCGGGCGGCGCCGAGTGCGCCTGCTAGGCCGGCGATTCCGAAGAGTCCGATCTGAGCTGTGCTCAGATGCCACGGATCCGCCGCCAGTGGCAGCGCCAGGCCGCTCCACAGCGTTCCGAACGAGGCGAACAGAAAGAACGCGATCACCCCGCGCGAGACGAACAGGCGGTCACCGAACAGTCGGCCCAACGACGCCAGCACCTCGACGTAGGTGGTGTGCGCACGGGGCGGGTCGGGCGGGAAGAGCCGCAGCACGAGACATGCCAGCGTCAGCAACAGCACCGCCAGCCCGAGATAGACGCTGCGCCAACCCCACACCGCGGCAACGGCGCCCGCCGCCACGCGGGATCCGAGGATGCCGATGACGACTCCGGAGGTCACCACGCCGAGGGTTCGACCGCGTTGTTCGGGTGTGGACAGAGCCGCAGCGTAGGCGACCGTGGTCTGAACGACTACCGCGAACAGGCCGGCCACCGCCAGGCCGGCTAGCAGTAGCCAGGACTGTGCGGCCGTCGCGGCCAGTGCCACGCCCACTGCGGCCAACACCAGGTGCCCGCTGATGAGCCGGCGGCGATCGACCATGTCGCCGAGCGGGACGAGGGCGAACAGTCCCACCAGATAACCCAGTTGTCCGGCGGTGACGATCGATCCCAGCTCGGCATCGGGCACGCCCAGGTCGTGGCCGATCAGGGTCAGCACCGGCTGTGCCGCATAGATCGTTGCCACGGCCACTGCGCACACGGTGGCGAGAAGCATCTTCAGGCCGACGGTCGGTTTCATCTACCCTCCAATTGGTTGCAAATTGCAACTGAACCGACGCTACGGCAGAATAGTTTCATTCAGCAACTCTTCAGGGGGAGCGATGGGCGAGGCGATGCCGCACAGCGATGACGTGACCTGGACCGATCCCGCATGTCCGGTGGCGCGCACCCTCGACCTGGTGGGGGATCGCTGGAGCCTGTTGATCGTGCGTGACGCCATGGACGGAGCCCGCGCCTTCACCGATTTTCAGCAGCGGACCGGCATCGCGCGCAACATCCTGACCGACCGCCTGCGCCGATTGGTCGACCGCGGCATTCTCGACCGGGAGACGGCCGCGTCGGGCCGGCGGCAGGTGTACACCCTCACCCAGTCCGGTCGTGACCTCTTCACGGTGGTGGTGGCGCTGCGCCAGTGGGGTGAGCGGCATGCGTTCGCATCTGGCGAGGCGCACTCGGTGCTCGTCGACACGAGCGGTGATCGACTTTCGGAACTACGGCCGACGAACTCGCGCGGTGCCGTCGTGGACCTCGACGGCACGTCCGTGCGGAAGGTTCACTGATCGCGCTTGCTACGCAGGACGGCGAATGAGTGGCCGGCCAACACCATGGATTCGGCGCGGATGTCGGGGGTTTCCCACGCCAGGAGCAGCTCGCCGGAAACGGGAAGCGTCACCGCCTCGGTGCCCAGGTTGCAGGCGATCGACACGGCCCCTCGATGCAGCAGAATCCAGCGCTGCTCTTCGTCGAAGTCGATGGACATGTGGTCGAGCCACGGATCTGCGAGGTCGGGTTCGCTGCGCCGCAACGCGATCAGTGCGTGATACGTGCGGTGGAGCCGATCATGATCACCCTCGGTGACCTCGCCCCAGTTCAGTTTGGAGCGCTGGAAGGTCGCCGGGTCCTGCGGATCGGGAATCTCGTCGGCGTCCCAGCCATGCTCGGCGAACTCGGCTTTGCGCCCCTCGGCAGTGGCGCGGGCAAGGTCCGGCTCGGGGTGTGAACTGAAGAACTGGAACGGCGAGGAGGATCCCCATTCCTCACCCATGAAAAGCATCGCCGTGTAAGGAGATCCGAGTGCCAACGCGGCCTTGACCGCCAGCTGGCCGAAGGTCAGCAACTGTGACGGCCGGTCGCCGACGGCGCGGTTGCCGACCTGGTCGTGGGTGAGGGTGTAGGCCAGCAGCCGAGTACCCGGAATCGTGGCGGTGTCCAACGGCCGACCGTGCCTGCGGTGCCGGAACGACGAATAGGTGCCAGCATGAAAGTAGCCGTGCTTCAACGTCTGCGCCAACGTCGCCAGCGATCCGAAATCCGCGTAGTAGCCCTGCCTTTCACCGGACACCGCGGCGTGGATGGCGTGGTGGATATCGTCGTCCCACTGTGCGGCGAGCCCGTACCCGCCGCGGTCGCGAGGAGTGATCAGCCGCGGATCGTTGAGGTCGCTTTCGGCGATCAGCGACAGCGGTCGGCCGAGTTCCCCGGCCAGGGCGTCGGTGTCGGTCGCCAGTTCCTCGAGCAGATGGATTGCGGTGTTGTCCACCAGTGCGTGCACTGCATCCAGGCGTAGGCCGTCGGCGTGGAAGTCGCGCATCCAGCGCAGCGCGCAATCGATGATGTAAGTGCGCACCTCGTCGGCGTCGGCATCGGACAGGTTGATCGAACTGCCCCACGGGTTGTGGCCGGATGACAGGTAGGGGCCGAACCGCGGAAGGTAATTGCCCGAGGGGCCGAGATGGTTGAACACCGCGTCGATCAGTACACCGAGACCACGCCCATGGCAGGCATCGATGAGCCGGATCAGGCCGTCGGGACCGCCGTAGGGCTCGTGCACTGCGTACCAGAGCACGCCGTCGTAGCCCCACCCATGGGTGCCGTTGAAGGCATTGACCGGCATCAACTCCACGAAATCGACACCGAGATCCACCAGGTGGTCGAGCTTGTGGATGGCGGAATCGAATGTGCCCTCGGGAGTGAAGGTTCCGACATGAAGTTCGTAGATCACCGCGCCGCTGATCGAGCGGCCCGCCCAGCCGCTGTCGGTCCAGGCGTCGGGCGCGGGCTGCCACAGCTGGGAGCGTTCATGTACACCGTCGGGTTGGCGCGCTGAGCGAGGATCGGGCAGCACCGTCGGATCGTCGTCGAGAACGAACCCGTATCGGGCATTGCTACGGCTCGCGACCTCCGCACGCCACCAGCCGTCTTCGGAGCGCACCATGTCGTGCAGCGTTCCGTCAACGTCGACCCGCACGCGGTCGGGGGCCGGTGCCCACACGGTGAATTCAGTCATCGGTACGCTCCAGCAGCGCCACCGGCGAATCGGCGAGCAGCTCGGTCAGCGGGACCGACCCAGCCCACTGACGCCCGCTCAGTCGATCCAGCCACTGGCCCACGGGCAGCGGCAACATTGTGTCTTCCCAGCCGGTTTCGGCCAGCGCCACGGTCCACCGGCAGGCGGCCACCACCACATCCTGACCTCGCAGAAACGCGACCAGGTGGCTCGCGGCACTGCCGGTCGCCGGCAGCGGGGCGTAGCTGCCGGCCAGGAATGTCTCGGGCCGGGCCCGGCGGAGCGCCAGGGCGGCCATGGTCACGCGCAGCTTGTCGTCGTCGCCTCGCTCCACAGCTCCGCGCAGTGCCGCATGGTCGACCGGGCGCCGGTTGTCCGGATCGACCAGGCTGTCCTCGGTCGTCTCGGTGCCCTGGTAGACGTCGGGGATGCCGGGTGCCGTGAGCTGAATGAGTTTCTGGCCAAGGATGTCGTTGCGGGCGTGGGCTTCGAGTCGGCTCACCAATGCCGTCAGTTCGGCTGCGACCGGCCCGTCGAGCACGCGGTCCAGCCAAGCGTGTACCTCATTCTCGAAATCCACGTCGGGGTCGTGCCAGGACGTCCTGGTGGCGCCCTCCCGGATCGCCTTCTCGGCGTAGCCGTGCAGCCGGGAGCGAAGCTCGTCGGTCACGGCGCCGTCGACCGGCCAGACGCCGAAGATGTTCTGCCACAGGAAAAGTGCGGTGTCACGGTCGGGGGGAGTGGACGTTGCAATCCACCGCTCGACCGAATCTGCCCACGTCTCGGGCACCTGGGACAGCAGGCCGATGCGGGCGCGGACATCCTCGCCGCGCTTGGTGTCGTGGGTCGACAATGCGGTCATCGTGGCCGGCCAGGCACGCATTCGCGCCGTCGCCCGCTGATGGAACTCGGCCGCCGTGACCCCGAACAACTCCGGTGCGCCGCCGACCTCGTTGAGCGACACGAGACGCGCCTCGCGGTAGAACAGGCAGTCTTCGACGGCCTTGGCGGTCGCGGCGCCACACAGTTGGTTGAACCGGGAGACCACCTCGCCGCTGCGGGACATGGCTACCGAGATGGCGGTCAACGCTTCGCTGAGTTCGGGTGCGGCGCAGGCAGACTCCTGTATCGCCATCGGGATGATCGTGCCCAGTGCCGGATAGTCACTGCGGTACACGCCGATCCTGCTGATCAGTGTGGCCAGCGCCGCAGGCAGTCGGGGGTCGTGCTGCCCGGTCACCGCCGTGACGGATCGGCACAGTCGGCCCAACTCGCTGGCGAGGGTCTCGGCCACAGCAGCCCTCTTGAGCGTCGATTCGGCCTCGGGATCCGGATCGCCACTCACCGCGGTGAGCTGGCTCTCGGCGGCCGGGTCGACGAACAGTCCGCCGATCTCACGCAACGCGTCGTACCCGGTGGTGCCGTTAACCGGGAGCGATGCATCGAGGCTCTCGTCGGCGGCCAGGATCTTCTCCACCACGATCCACGCGTCGGGACCGGTGAGCTCACGCAACCAACGCAGATAGCCTGCGGGATCAGACAATCCGTCCGGATGGTCGATACGCAGACCATCCACCAATCCTTCGTCGAACCAGCGTTTGACCTCCACATGGCTGGCGTCGAAAACGGCACGGTCTTCCTGGCGCAGTGCGGCCAGAGACGTGATCGAGAAGAAGCGCCGGTAGCCGCAGATTCCGCTGCGCCAACCGGTCAGCCGGTAGTGCTGGCGATCGTGCACTTCGCTGCCGGTACCCGCGCCGGTCCCCGGTGCGATGGGGAAGACCAGATCGCCCAGGCGCAGCACGCCGCCGTCGACCACGAGGTCGGCGACGTCGTCATCTGAACCCAGGACGGGCAACACGATCCGGCCGGCATCGAGATCCCAGTCGATGTCGAAGTAGCCGGCGTAAGCGGAATCTCGGCCGTGCCGAAGTAGGTCCCACCACCACGGGTTCTGCTCGGGATGGGCAACGCCGACGTGGTTGGGCACGATGTCAACGATCAGCCCCATGCCGCGGGATCGGGCCGCTTCCGACAGGCGCTGTAGACCTTTGGATCCACCAAGTGCGGCCGACACCGTGGTGGGATCGGTGACATCGTATCCATGGGTCGATCCCTGTGCGGCCGACAGGATCGGCGAGAGATAGAGGTGTGACACACCGAGACGGTCGAGGTAGTCGAGCAGGTTCACCGCATCGTCGAATGTGCAGCAGTCCCCGCGCATCTGGAGCCGATACGTGGACAGCACCGGGCGCGGCATGTCAGGCCGTCTTGCGTAGGACGAGTAGGGAGCGGGCCTGTAGCGAGATCTTCTGGCCGGCGGCCACCACCAGATCGGAATCGCCCGTCGGACTGGCGGTGTCGAGGTCACCGGTCCATTCGGCGGCATAGTCGCCGTTGGGCGTGACGAAATCCTGCTCGTGGTCATTGGCGTTGAAGCAGAGCAGGAACGTGTCGTCGACCACGCGTTCACCGCGGGCATTGGGAGCGGGGATGGAGTCGCCGTTCAGGAACACCGCGACACAGGTTCCCAATCCCGTTCCCCAGTCCTCCGGGGTCATCTCGGTGCCGCCCGGAGTGAGCCAGGCGATGTCGCGGACCTGATCACCACTGCGGATCGGTTTGCCCTCGAAGAACCGGCGACGACGGAATGCCGCATGGCGCTTACGGAATGCCAATACCTTGCGGGTGAACTCGAGGTGCTCGGCATTGGTCTCCAGCAGCGACCAGTCCATCCAGGACAGCTCGGAATCCTGGCAGTACACGTTGTTGTTGCCCAACTGGGTACGGCCGATCTCGTCGCCGTGCGCGATCATCGGGGTGCCCTGCGACAGCATCAGCGTCCCCACGATGTTGCGCATCTGCTTGGCGCGCAAGGCCAGGATCGCCGGATCGTCGGTCGGTCCCTCGACCCCGCAGTTCCACGAGCGGTTGTGACTCTCGCCGTCGCGGTTGTCCTCACCGTTGGCCTCGTTGTGCTTCTCGTTGTAGGACACGAGGTCGTTGAGAGTGAACCCGTCGTGGCAGGTGACGAAGTTGATGCTGGCACCGGGACGACGGCCGGTGGCCTCGTACAGGTCCGAGGAGCCGGTCAGCCGGGAGGCGAACTCCCCCAGAGTTGCGGGCTCGCCCCGCCAGTAATCGCGCACAGTATCGCGATACTTCCCGTTCCATTCGGTCCACAAACCTGGGAAGTTGCCGACCTGGTAGCCACCCTCGCCGATGTCCCACGGCTCGGCGATGAGCTTGACCTGGCTGACCACCGGATCCTGCTGGACCAGATCGAAGAACGCCGAGAGGCGGTCCACGTCATAAAATTCGCGGGCCAGTGTGGAGGCCAGGTCGAACCGGAACCCGTCGACGTGCATCTCCAGGACCCAGTACCGCAGTGAGTCCATGATCAGTTGCAGCGTGTGTGGGTGCCGCGCGTTGAGGCTGTTGCCGGTCCCGGTGAAATCCTTGTAGTACTCGGGCTGTCCGTCGAGCAGACGGTAGTAGGCGGCGTTGTCGATGCCGCGGAAGTTGATGGTCGGACCGAGGTGGTTGCCTTCGGCGGTGTGGTTGTAGACCACGTCGAGGATTACCTCGATACCCGCGTCGTGGAACGCCTTGACCATGGTCTTGAACTCGGCCACCGCGCCGCCGGCGTGCCGGGTGGCGGCGTACTGGAAGTGCGGGGCGAAAAAGCCGACGGTGTTGTAGCCCCAGTAGTTTCGCAGCCCGAGGTCCAGCAGGCGGTGGTCATGCATGAACTGGTGCACCGGCATCAACTCGATCGCGGTGATGTTCAGCGACTGGAGGTATTCGATGATCACCGGGTGGCTGAGTCCGGCATACGTCCCCCGGAGTTCCTCCGGGATTCCCGGGTGGGTCTGGGTCATGCCCTTGACGTGTGCCTCGTAGATCACCGTGTCGTGATACGGCGTCTTGGGCGCCCGGTCGGATCCCCACTGGAAGAACGGGTTGATCACCACGCTGGTCATGGTGTGGCCGAGAGAGTCGACCCCGGGCGGGTTTCCGGTACCGGGCGGCTCGGCGTTCAGGTCGTAGGAGAACAGGGCCTGGCTGAAGTCGAAGTCACCGTGAAACGACTTGCCATACGGGTCGAGCAGTAACTTGCTGGGATCACACCGATGGCCGCTGCCGGGGTCCCACGGGCCGTACACCCGGTACCCGTAACGCTGGCCGGGGGTGACCGTCGGTAGGTAGGCGTGCCAGACGTACCCGTCGACCTCTTCGAGGTTGATCCGATGTTCTGTGCCGTCCTTGGCGATCAGACACAGCTCGACCCGTTCGGCGACTTCGGAGAACAACGAGAAGTTGGTGCCGGCACCGTCATAGGTGGCCCCGAGCGGGTAGGCCTCGCCGGGCCACACAGTCGACATCGGCGTGGGTGCTGACGATGGAGGCACGGGAGATGACGGCGGCATGGGTTCACCACCAACCGGTGGCGACCGCCATCTGACGGCCCAATTCACCTGTCATCGTGCGCATATACGTCGTCGAAATATGGTGAGAATCGTGGTACAGCAACACATTTCCCTCCACCACGCGGCAGTAGTCCTTCCGGCACACCGCATCGCTCATGTCCAGTGGCTTGAGCAGAGGAAACCTCCCGACGAAATCCAGCGTGGGGTTGTGGTCGGAGAGTACCTTGGACCGATCGATGCCGCAGGAGATGGCATCGCCACCGTTGGCCAGGCAGTCGTAGGGGAAGTACGGCTTGCCGTTGCGGGTCAGCCACGGGGTGTCGCGCATTGCCAGAACCGGAATGTTGTTCTGGGAGAGGGTTTCCCAAATTCCGATGTAGGTGCCCGGCATGACGTCGCCGTCTTTGATGTTCCAGGGCCGCGTCGATGTGGTGAACACGAAATCGGGGCGATCGGCGATGAGCTGGGTCATCACCTTCTGGTTCCACTCATGGCATTTCGGATAGGGGCGATTGTCGCCCATCACCAGCGGGGTTTCCTCGGTGGTGAGCGGGCAACCCATCTTGAGGTAGGTGACCACCTTGAAGTTGTGCAGACGGCCCAGTAGATCGAGCGCGGTGATCCAGTGCTCGGCATGCGAGCCGCCGGCGACCGCGATGGTGCGCGCCGCGTCCTTGTCGCCGTAGGTGCAGTTGATCACGTCGGTGTTGCCGAAATCGCTGATACAGCCGTCGGTCGTGGACGCGGGCAGATCGTCCTTTGCTTCCAGCACCGTCGGGCGCATCGGCAGCTTGGGCACGCGGGCATGGTCGATCAGTGCGCGGGCCCCTGGGTAGTCGCGGGCCGACAGTCCGGAGAGCTCCTTGCCGTTGGCGCGCTGCACGGTGACGTGCTCGCGCCAGGTGAAGGAGGTGGCCGTCAACGCGACACCGAGCAGTCCGACGATCGAGCCGAGGACGATGGTGGGCCGACGCAGCCGGACCCGCCACGGAATGGCGGGCATGGACACACTCTGGGTGGTGTCCTTTGCTTTTTTCTGCGAGCGCAGCGGCTCCTCGATGTAACGGGTGGTGAGCCAGGCGAGCACGCCCGACACCAGCAGCACGATTGTGCCCTCGAGGAAGTTGGCGTGCGCGTGGCCCGAGTAGGACAGCCAGAAGATGAGCAACGGCCAGTGCCAGAGGTAGAGCGAGTACGCCATCGAGCCCAGCGACACGAACGGCTTTGTTGCCAGCATCCGGTTGGGTGCGGGTAACCGCTGGCCCGCGCTCGGATCCTCGGACCGGTTCGCGGCCGCCAGGATGAAGAGGACGGTGGCGCCGACCGGAACCAGCGTCCACGGCCCCGGGAACTCCTTGACGCCGTCGATCAACCAACCGCACGACAGGATGGCCGCCAACGCCACTGTGGACAAGATCGTGCGCAGCCACATCGGCCACCGCACCGCCGGAACCAAAGCCCCGGCGAGCGCGCCGATCAGCAGCTCCCAGCCGCGGGCGAAGCTGTTGTAGTAGGCGGTGGCCTGGTCGTTGTTGTGGGCGATGATCGCGTATACGAAGGACGCGATGGTCAGGGCGCCCAGTAAAACGATGAACGCGGTGCGTAGGTGCCGTCCGAAGATCCGGCGGCCGAGGAAAGCGAACCCGAAGACCAGCGCCAGGAACGCCACGTAGAACTGCCCCTGGACCGACATCGACCAGATGTGCTGCAGCGGACTGACCGCCTCACCGGCGCGAAGGTAGTCCGCGGCGGTGTTGGACAGTTCCCAGTTCTGGTAGTAGCCCAGGCTCGCCAGACTCTGGTCAGCAAACGTTTCCCAGCGGGTCTCTGGCTGCACGAGGATCGTCAGCACGGCGGCTGCGGCAAGCACCACGACCAGTGCTGGAAGTAGGCGCCGAATCAACCGGACCAGTTCGGGAACGGGCAACAGCGGAGCTTCGGGGTTGAGTGCGATCCGCAGGAGTTTGCCGCCGAAGAAGAATCCGGACAGCGCCAGGAAAACGTCGACACCACCGGAAACTCGACCGAACCAGATGTGGAACATCGCCACGAGGGCAATCGCGATACCGCGCAGTCCGTCCAGATCGTGGCGGTAGAAACCTGATGCACGGGTGCCCATGACTGCGTGCGGAACGGAACCGGATTCGGTGCCGGGCTCCGTCCGGGGGGCGTCAAGGGTTTTCATGGTCGAGGCCAATTTACCTAACATCGGCCCGCCGCTCACATTTCGGATGCGTGCGTCACACCCTGTGAGCAAAGGGCTAGGCTGCCCGACTGTGGCCGAGCTGACCCCGGCGCAGATCAGCGCCATCGACGCAGCCCACATCTGGCACCCCTACAGCGCCATGGGCGCGGACACGCTACCGCCGGTGGTGGCGGTCGGGGCCAAGGGCGCGTGGCTGACTGTGATCGACCCTACCGACGGCGCACCGATCGAGGTTCTCGATGCGATGGCGTCGTGGTGGACTGCCGTGCACGGACACGGGCATCCGGTGCTGGACCGTGCCATCAACAACCAACTCGCCACGATGAACCACGTCATGTTCGGCGGTCTGACCCACGAGCCGGCCGCCCGGCTGGCCCAGCTGCTGGTCGACCTCACCCCCGAACCCCTGGAGACCGTGTTCTTCAGCGACTCGGGGTCGGTGTCGGTCGAGGTGGCAGTCAAGATGGCGCTGCAGTATTGGCGCAGCGTCGGCCGAGGGTCGAAACATCGTCTGATGACCTGGCGCGGCGGCTATCACGGCGACACCTTCACCCCGATGAGCGTGTGTGATCCCGACGGTGGCATGCATTCCCTGTGGTCCGACGTTCTGGTGCCCCAAGTTTTCGCGCCGCCCGTGCCCAGCGACTACGAGCCGTCCTATAGCGAGGCGTTCGAGCGGCAACTGGCCGAGCACGCCGATGAGCTCGCCGCCGTCATCGTCGAACCCGTTGTGCAGGGTGCCGGGGGAATGCGGTTTCACGACCCGCGGTACCTCGCGGACTTGCGGGCGATCTGCGATCGCCACCATGTACTGCTCATCTTCGACGAGATCGCCACCGGGTTCGGTCGCACCGGAAAGCTGTTCGCCGCCGAGCACGCCGGGGTGAGCCCGGACATCATGTGTGTCGGCAAGGCGATGACCGGCGGCTACATCACACTGGCGGCCACGCTGTGTACCCGTGAGATCGCACGGACGATCAGTGCGGGGGAGCCCGGCGCGCTGATGCACGGGCCGACGTTCATGGCCAACGCGCTGGCCTGTGCAGTCGGTGTCGCCGCGGTGGAACTGCTGGTCGCCAGTGACTGGCCGGCCCGGGTGGCCGAGATCGAGGCGGGCCTGCGACTGGGACTGGAGCCGGCCCGCGCGCTGCCCGGCGTCGCCGATGTGCGGGTGCTGGGCGCCATCGGCGTGATCGAGATGCGCGAGCCGGTCGACATGAGGGTGGCGACGCTGGCGGCGTTGCGGCACGGGGTCTGGCTGCGCCCGTTCGGCAAGCTGGTCTATGCCATGCCGCCGTTCATCTGCACGCCTGCAGAGGTGGAACAGATCACCGCTGGCATGGTCGGCGTCGCTCGTGCACTAACCTGAACGGTGTTCAATGGTCGTCGGCCCGAGGGAGCACCACGTGACGCGCACGGATCTTTCACCGCTGGCCTGGCTCACCGACGTCGAGCAGCAGCGCAGGCAGGCCGGGCTTCGTCGCGAGCTGCGCACCCGTCCCGCTGTGGCGACCGAATTGGACCTTGCCTCCAACGACTATCTGGGGCTGTCGCAACACCCTGAGGTCCTCGACGGCGGTATCGAGGCGCTGCGCACCTGGGGTGCCGGCGCCGGCGGATCGCGGCTGGTCACCGGAAACACCGAGTTGCACGAAGAGTTCGAGACCGCGCTGGCGACGTTCGTCGGCGCCGAGTCGGCATTGGTCTTCTCGTCGGGTTACACCGCCAACCTGGGTGCCGTCGTCGCGTTGAGTGGCCTCGGCTCACTGCTCGTCTCCGACGCCCTGACGCATGCCTCGCTGGTCGACGCCTGCCGGTTGTCCCGTGCGCGGGTGACCGTCACGCCGCACCTCGACGTCGACGCCGTAGATGCCGCACTCTCGTCGCGGACCGAGGACCGCGCGGTGGTGTTGACCGAATCGGTGTTCAGCACCGACGGCGTGCTGGCGCCGCTGCGTGAACTGCACGCGGTCTGCCGCCGACACGGCGCGTTGTTGCTCGTCGACGAGGCACACGGGCTCGGCGTGCGCGGTGCGGGCGGACAGGGCCTGTTGTACGAGTCCGGCCTCGCGGGAGCGCCGGACGTGGTGATGACGACGACACTGTCGAAGGCGCTCGGCAGCCAGGGGGGCGTGGTGCTCGGCCCCGAGCCGATCCGCGCCCACCTGATCGACGCGGCCCGTCCGTTCATCTTCGATACGGGGTTGGCACCGGCGGCAGTCGGTGCGGCGTCGGCCGCGCTGCGGGTGCTGATCGCCGAACCCCAGCGAGCGCAAGCGGTTCTGGACCATGCCGCCGAGCTGGCCCGCATCTCCGGGGATACCGCGGTGCCCGATTCCGCCGTCGTCTCGGTGATCCTCGGTGAGCCCGAGGTCGCGGTGGCTGCTGCTGCCGCCTGTTTGGACCGCGGCGTACGGGTGGGCTGCTTCCGGCCACCGACGGTTCCCGAGGGCACCTCACGTCTGCGCTTGACGGCCCGGGCCTCGCTGACCGCCGACGAGATGGATCTGGCCCGTCAGGTGTTGACCGAGGTTCTGTCGGAGGCCCGGTTGTGAGCACGCTCGTCGTCACCGGGACCGACACCGGCGTCGGCAAGACCGTGACGACCGCGGCGCTGGCCTGCGCGGCCCGGCTTGCCGGGCTCGATGTCGCGGTATCCAAGCCGGTGCAGACCGGAACCGTGGACGGTGACAACGACCTCGGTGAGGTGAACCGGTTGTCCGGGGTCGGCAATCTGCACGGCGGATGGCGCTACCCGGAACCGCTGGCGCCCGTGGCGGCCGCGCAACGCGCCGGCCTTCCGTTGCCGACGCGTACCGAGTTGGCGGATGCGGTACGCGCTGCCGAGGTTCCCGACGGGCTGACCCTCGTCGAAGGTGCCGGCGGTCTGCTGGTCGAGCTGGGGGCTGACGGCGTCACGCTGCGTGATCTGGCCGTCGACCTCTCCGCCGCCGTCCTCGTGGTGGTCTCCCCGGGGCTGGGAACGCTCAACCACACCGCATTGACATTGGAAGCTCTTGCCGGGCAAGGAATTACCTGCGCCGGTCTGGTGATCGGGGCGTGGCCGGACCACCCCGGGGTCGCCGAGTCCGGCAACCGGGACGCGCTGGCACGGTTGGCGCCGGTGCGTGCCGTACTGCCCGCAGGGGCGGGCCGGGCGAGCGCCGAGGAGTTCGAGAAGATCTGCGCCGACGCCTTCGATCTGAACTGGCTGACCGGCCTGGCTTGAGATGGTCCATTCCGTCGAGCTGGTATTCGACCCGGACACCGAAACCGCGGTCCGGCAAATCTGGGATGCACTGCGCGAGGCCGACATTCCCAGCCAGGCGCCCGCCGGCAGGCCGCACGCGACGCTGACCGTCGCCCAACACATCGACGTTCAGGCCGACGCCGTGCTCACCGAACTCGTCGACCGGTTCCCGCTGCCGTGCCGGCTGGGCGCGACGCTGATCTTCGGGCGCTCGGCCGGAGTATTGGCACGGCTGCTGGTCCCGACGGATGAGCTGCTCGAGGTCCAGGCCGAGGTGTATCGACTGTGTCTGCCGTTCATGGACCCGGCTCCGATGCCGCACACCGAACCGGGGAATTGGACCCCGCACGTCACGCTGGCCCGGCGGATCGCTCCGGGCCGGCTGACCACCGCTGTGCGGATCGCCGGGCGACCCGCCGAGATCGTCGGTCAGGTGACCGGGCTACGTCATTGGGACGGCGACAAGCGCCTGGATCACCCGATCGGGAACTGCCCCTAGGTCTGTCCGGCCCGAATTCGCCCGCAGCGTCGGTGGGTGGTGGCATAATCGAACACATGTTCGACTCACTGTCTGATGTGGAGTTGATCGACAAGGTCAGTGCTGCTACGCGGGCCGAGTCGGTGGCGATCGCCGGACGGTTGGCCGCGATCGGGGCGTTGGACAGCCTGCGTGAACAGGAACTGGCCGACAGCATTTTGTGGCGCACCGATCCGTTCGAAGAGGTTTCGGCGGAGGTGTCGGTGGCGATGCGGATCAGCCGGGGCCGCGGCGGCACCCAGGTACATCACGCTCGGGTCTTGCGCGACAAACTGCCCCAGGTGGCAGCCCGCTTCGCCGTCGGCGATATCGACTATCGGGTGGTGCGGATGATCATCGCCCGCACCGAGACCACGGACCGCGCGGTGTGGGCCGGGCTGGACGCCGAGTTGGCTGCGCGGGCGCCTCAGTGGATGCGGTTCTCCGAGCGGCAGTTGCGGGATCGGATTGATCAGTGGATCGCGAAGCTCGATCCGAACGGGGTCCGGGTGCCGCCGGATCTGGCGCAAGACCGGTTTGTGCAGGTCGATCCGGGCAGCCCCGGTCAGGCCACCATCGTCGCCAATGTGGATGCCGCCGACGGGGCGGCGTTCGATCAACGCCTGGATGCGCTGGCGGACACGGTGTGTGAGCATGATCCGCGCAACCGGGAGCGGCGCCGTGCCGATGCGATCGGGCCGTTGGCGCGGCGGGAGGCCCACTTGACCTGCCGGTGTGGTCGGGATGATTGCCCGGCCGCCCAAAAGCGTGCGGCGGCGGATGCGGCGGTGGTGCACGTGCTGGCCGAGCAATCCACTCTCGATGGCACCTCGCAGAATCCGGGGTATCTGCCTGGGTATGGCATCCTGCCTGCCGAATCCGTTCGCGACCTGGCGGCCACGGCCAAGATCAAGCCGGTGCGGATGCCTGCAGCGCCTAAGACTCCGGCCGAACAAGGCACGGTGTCTGACACGGTTGAGTCGACCGAATCGAGCGGTTCGCCTGAGGCGCCGATCGAACCCAGCGAGTCCGCCGCCCCCGAGGGGGCTGAGCCGGGGTATCGCCCGTCGGTGGCACTGTCGGAGTTCATCCGCTGGCGCGATCTGACGTGTCGGTTCCCCGGTTGTGACGCCCCGATCGGCCGGTGCGACATCGACCACACCGTGCCCTATCCGGCGGGCCCGACGCATCCATCGAACACCAAGCTGTACTGCCGGGCCCATCATTTGGTGAAGACGTTTTGCCCCGGCTGGTCGGATCGTCAATTACCTGACGGCACAGTCGAAATCACCACACCGACCGGCCACACGCATGTCACCGAACCACACGGCGCGGGTATGTTCCCCACCCTGGGTCAACCCACCGGGAACCTCAACTTGTCCGAACCCGGAGCCCCCAACGAGAATCCGCACCGGAGCGCGATGATGCCCAAACGCTCACACACCCGCGAACAAGACAGCCAAGACCGCATCGCCGAAGAACGACGCCTACGCGCCGAACTCAACAACGACCTCGACGTCGAACGCCAATACCAAGCCTGGCTCGCCGAAGAATATGGACCACCACCGCCATTTTGAGGTGGCATTCTGAGCTGGCCGGGTCAATTCTCGCTACGCTGCCGGCCACCGCGGCCGGAGCTGAGTGTGCTGGCGCCCCGTACTGCCACACCGTCTACGAGCAACTGCAGGCCGAAGGCGAACTGCCGGGAGGTGTCACGGGTGAGCACCGACTGCTCGTCGGCCAGGGCGCCCGCGGCGTCCCACTGCAGACGGGACTGTTCGTCGGCGGTGAAGCCGAGTACGAAGTACAGGAAGGTGCGAGCAGCCAACTCGTCGTCCGGCGGTGCCACACCGGCACGCTGGGCGGCGTCGGCGAGTTGGGCCACGATCTCGATGGCCAGCTTTGACTGCCCAGCCGCGAAGCTCGATGACACCAGTTCGGCGCCGTCGGTGTGCGACAGCAGTGCGTCGCGCAGCGCCACACAGATCTCGTGGATCCGGCCCGGCCAGGACGGCGTCGTGGAATCCGTGCGAGCAGGCTGCAGGATGCGGTCGGCGACCGCGCCGAGCAGCTCCTGTTTGTTGGCGAAATGCCAGTACAACGCGCCCGGGCTGACATTGAGCTCGCGCGCCAGGCGGCGCATCGTCAGGTCGGCGATGCCGTAGTTGTCGAGGATGGCCGTCGCCGCATCCACCACGTCGGGTTTGTGGAGTTGCACACCGTTACCCTAGCCTGAACGGTGTTCAATTGTCGGCACCGCCGACCCCATGATCCACAGGAGGACTTTCGGTGACGCAGGCAGCCGTAGATGTACTGGGCGTAGCTCGCGAGCAGGTTCTGGAGCGTGGCGTCGGCCTCGACAAGGACCAGACGCTGCAGGTGCTGCAGCTGCCCGATGACCAGCTCGAAGAGCTGCTGGCCCTGGCCCACGAGGTCCGGATGAAGTGGTGTGGCCCCGAGGTCGAGGTCGAAGGCATCATCAGCCTCAAGACGGGCGGCTGCCCGGAGGACTGCCACTTCTGCTCGCAGTCTGGTCTGTTCGCCTCTCCGGTGCGTAGCGCCTGGCTCGACATCCCGAGTCTGGTCGAGGCGGCAAAGCAGACCGCCAAGACCGGCGCCACCGAGTTCTGCATCGTGGCCGCGGTGCGTGGCCCCGACGAGCGCCTGCTGGCCCAGGTCGCCGCGGGCATCGAGGCGATCCGCAACGAGGTCGACATTCAGATCGCCTGCTCGCTGGGCATGCTGACCCAAGAGCAGGTGGACCGCCTCAAGGACATGGGCGTGCACCGCTACAACCACAACCTGGAGACCGCGCAGTCGTTCTTCCCCAATGTCGTCACCACGCACTCGTGGGAGGAGCGCTGGGGCACGCTGGAAATGGTGCGTGAAGCCGGCATGGAGGTCTGCTGCGGCGGCATCCTGGGCATGGGCGAGACGCTGGAGCAGCGCGCTGAGTTCGCCGCCAACCTGGCCGAGCTGGACCCGCACGAGGTGCCGCTGAACTTCCTCAACCCGCGCCCGGGCACACCGTTCGGCGATCTCGAGGTGCTGCCTGCCTCTGAGGCCCTCAAGGCGGTGGCCGCGTTCCGGCTGGCGCTGCCGCGCACCATGCTGCGCTTCGCCGGTGGCCGCGAGATCACCCTTGGTGACCTCGGCGCCAAGCAGGGCATCCTCGGCGGCATCAACGCTGTCATCGTCGGCAATTACCTGACCACGCTGGGCCGCCCGGCCGAGTCGGACCTTGAATTGCTCGACGATCTGCAGATGCCGATCAAGGCGCTGAACGCCAGCCTGTAGAACTGGTGGTGATGGTTCAAGACTTGCCCGCGCCCGTCGGCGCCGGCCTATACAACGTCTACACCGGGGTCCAGGCGGACGCGGCGGACGGAAGCGTCGTGCCCACCGCCGCACAACTCGGCCTGGAACCGCCACGGTTCTGTGCCGAATGCGGCCGCCGGATGATCGTCCAGGTGCGGCCCACCGGGTGGTGGGCCAAGTGTTCGCGGCATGGGCAGGTGGATTCGATGGACCTGGATACGCGGCGATGAGCCTCTCGGGCGAAGAGCAGAAGGTCCCGATGAGCCTCTCGGGCGAAGAGCAGGTTGCCCAGGCCGGTCCGGCTCCGGCCAATCTCGTTGGCGCGCCCCGCGTTCCGCGTGAGCGGGCGGTGTTGACCGTCATCGGGGCTCTCGCGGTGGCCGGAGCGCTGCTCGGCGCGCTGTGGGCGTGGTTGACGCCGGGGGTTCACGGAGTGATCGCGTTGACTCGTAGCGGCGAGCGCGTGCACGCGTATCTGGGCAGTGAATCCGATCATTTCTTCACGTCGGCATTCATGTTCGTCGGCATGCTCGTTGTCCTGGCGGTCGTGGCTGCAGTGGCGCTGTGGCAGTGGGCCCCGCATCGCGGGCCCGTTATGGTCGCCGCGTTGGCCATGGGCTCTGCGTTGGCCACCGGGGTGGCCGCCGGTGTCGGTGCGGCACTGGCTCACGTGCGGTTCGGCTCGTTGGACATCGCCGGAGCCTCGGTGACCACGGAACATCGGGTGCATTACGTGCTGGAAGCGCCGTCGGTCTTCTTCGGACACACACCGCTGCAGATCGCCGGCACGATCCTGTTCCCTGCCGCCGCAGCGGCAATGGTCTACGCGCTGATCGCGGTGTCGACCGTGCGTGACGATCTCGGTGCCTGGCCTCCTGTGGAGACCCCGACGTATCCGGTGATCCCGCCGGTGGTCACTCCACCCGGGGCTTGACGGCTGCGGGTTCGAAGAGCTCGATGGGGTTGCCGTCGGGGTCGTCGATTTGGACCTGCCGTCCCCCCGGCCCCGTCTCCACCTGGTTGCGGAACGTGACGGCGGCCCCGCGTAACTCAGTGACGGCAGCGTCGAGGTCATCGACCTCGAGCACGATCCGGTTGAAGCCTCCGGGGATCTGCGGCGCGCCGTCGGGCAGTGGACGTGCACCGGAGCTGCCCGGCCCGCTCAAGAACACGGTGAGATTGCCGCTGACCACGGACGCGAACGCGGGTCCTCCGCGGAGGGCGACATCGAATCCCAGCTGGCCCGTGTAGAACGCGATCGCGCGCTCGACGTCGGTGACCTGGTAGCGGATCGCGCCGGCTCGGTAGGTGATATGTCCAGACATGACCGCAGTCTGCCGATCTTCGCACCGGATGTATTGAACAAAATTGACCTATGGCTCGAGTGCGATGTGGTCATCCTTCGCGACGTAGCTGCTTCGGCGCAGCTGCTGGGCGGGCGTCATCCCGGAGAACTCTTGGAACTCCCGGATCATGTGCGACTGGTCGGCGTAACCGTGCTCGATGGCGAAGGTGGGCCAATGCGGTGGTGAGAGTGCCGACGAAACAGCGTCATGTGCGTGCCGAAACCGTTGAACGCGGGCGAACCGTTTGGGTGGCATTCCGACCTGGGCCGTGAACAACTGGATCAGCCTGCGGTGACTGAAGCCGATTGCGCGGGCGAGTTTTTCGATCGTTGGTTGGCGGTCGAGGCTGAGCGCGTCCACCACGAATGCCACTTCCGGGGTCAGTCCGCGGCACCCGTGCAGTCGGGCGAGCAAGGTACGTTCGACGATCGCCAACCGCTGTGTGATCGACTGCGTCTCACAGATCTCGGAGCGCAGGTCGGCCGTCGCGCCGTTCCACACCGTGTCGAGGTTGATGTGGGAACCCACTAGTTCGTGCGCTGATATTCCGAGGACTGCACGGACACCGCCCGGTTTGAAGTGCACGCCCACCATGGCGGTGTGTTCACGGGCGTCGATGTCGAACGGCCGGGTGTAGGGGCCGGCGACCACGGCACCCGAAAGGCGCTGTGTACCTAGGCTGTTCGCTATGGCGATGGTGTCGACACCGAGGTTGATGACAAGCTCGGTGGTGCCGGTGGGAAGGATGCGTTCCGCCGGGTAGGTGGGTCCGTCCGCAATGCACCACAGGTGGTCGACGCTGTCGCGCAGGGCCACCGTCGGGGGCTGACGGATATAACGCATCTACCCCTATTGTGCCAGCTCGCGACAGCTCAGAGCGGGCGCTTCCGTACCGTTCGGCCCAAAGCCACTTTGGTGGCGATTCCGGCCAGTCGCGCCATGCCCATGTAGGTGATCGGGTTGAGCAGCGTCGGCCATTTCGAACGCACCAGGTTGGCGGTCAGCGGGCGCTCGGCGAACCGATCGCCCAGCCAGCGCAACGCCATCGGGGCCGAGAACGGGTGCAACAGCAGGTGTTCGCTGAACATGTCGCGGTGGTAGGTCACGTCGGCGCCGCCGGCCAGGTAGGTATCGGCGAGTTCGTCGATGTCGTCGACCGAGATGATCTCGTCGTGCACCGCCTGCACGATCAGAACCGGCGGGACCGGTACGGCCACACCGAGTTTGGTGTCCTTGAACACCTCGGTGACCTCGGGCCCGTCGATGATCTGTTCCAGTGGCAGGTCGACCAGATCGGCCATGTCGGTGCGGAACATCCGCACGACGGCCTCCACCGTGGTCATCCGGTGCAGCCGGTCGAGGATCTTGCGTCCCTCGGTGGTGGCGTGCTCGGCGATCACTCGGTTGAGGTTGGGGTAGATGTCGGCGAGGGCGGCCACCACGAGGGCCGGCAGCCCGGAGAACACGGTGCCGTTGAGCCGGCGGAAGGTGTTTCCGAGGTTGCCGACGGGGGAGCCCAGGACGGCACCGACGATATTGAGCTCCGGTGCATAGCTGCCGGCCATCTCGGCTGCCCAGGCGCTGGCCAGGCCGCCGCCGGAATATCCCCACAGGCCGATACGGGCCGTCGGAGACAACGACAGGTGCTCGGAGTTGAGTGCCGCCCGCAAGCCGTCGAGCACCCGGTAACCGGGTTCGTAGGGCGCGCCCCACATGCCGTTGATGCCCTCGTGATCGGGCACCGATACCGCCCAGCCTTCGGCCAGCGCGGCCGAGATCAGCAGGAATTCCAGCTGGGCCAGGGAGCCGGTGGCCTTGGCATGGTGGCGCAGGGCGTAGGAGGGGAAGCATCGGGCTGAAATCGCGTCGATCGCGCACTGGTACGACACGATCGGGCAGTCCGGTGCGGCGTCGGCCGGGACGATGACGGTGGTGGCAGCGGCTTCAGGGATGCCGTTGCGGTCGGTGGAGCGGAACAACAGCTGCGTGGCCTGCAGACGCTGCGGGATCAGGCCCAGAAACGCCAGCTCGACGTCACGGCTGCGCAGCACGGTGCCCGGTTCGGCGTGCTGGAAACCCGCAGGCGGTACATAGAACGCGTCGTGGTGGGGCAGGACGGGCCGGGAGGCCTGGTCGAGCTCCTCGTGAGGTGCCCGACCGATCCATTCGGCTGCCGAGACGCTGGCTGCACTGCCCAAGTCCATCCCGGCATTCTTACTTAAGAAGGGTCTAAGAAGCCAGTCGACTCACCCGGGCGGGCGTAGAGCAGCGAATTCGTCGGTGACGCGGTACCGCGACTCGGTGAACCGGAACAAGGCCGCGGGCCGGCCGCCGCTGCGGCCCGATCGTGCGGTGGTCCCGGTGCGGGTGATGACCTTGCGACGTTCCAGCACCCGCTGCAGGTTTGTGGCGTCGACTTGGTAGTCGAGCGCGGCGTTGTAGATGTCGCGCAACGTGGATAGTGCGAATTCCTTTGGCGCCAAGGCGAATCCGATGTTGGTGTACGACAACTTGGCCACCAGTCGGTTGCGGGCGTGTTCGACCATCGGCGCGTGATCGAAGGCCATCGGGGGCAGGTCGCTGACCGGATGCCACCGGGTGTCCGGCGGTAGGGTCGGGGTCGAGGGGGAGGGCACCAGGCCAAGGAATGTCGATGCGATGGTCCGCGTGCCGGGAACTCGACGCGGGTCGGAAAACACCGCCAACTGCTCCAGATGGGCGAGTTCTCGCAGGTCAACCTTCTCGGCGAGCTGTCGCCGGACCGAGCTGATCAGGTCCTCGTCGTCATCCAGTCGGCCGCCCGGCAGGGACCATTTGCCCCGCTCGGGATCCAGTGCCCGCTGCCACAGCAGCACGTTGAGTGCGGGTTGCCGGGTGTCGAGGCCGCGAACCTGGAACACGACGGCGAGCACTTCGTGCGCGGTGTTACCATGTGGCATGTTTTCGATTATAAGTCGAAAACCTGACGCAGTGGAGGAGGTCGGCGTGACCGCTCTCGATGACACCCTCGCGGGGGGCTTGGCAGATCAGATCGTCGATGGTCCCGGTGGCTATTCCGGCGTTGACGGCGACGAGAAATGGGCTGCTGAGATTCGCCGTTTGGTCGATCAGCGCGGCGCGACGCTGCTGGCGCACAACTACCAGCTGCCGGCCATCCAGGATGTCGCCGACCATGTGGGTGATTCCCTGGCGCTCTCACGCATCGCCGCCGAGGCCCCCGAGGACACCATCGTGTTCTGCGGCGTGCACTTCATGGCCGAGACGGCCAAAATCCTCAGCCCCGACAAGACGGTGCTGATCCCGGACCAGCGCGCCGGTTGCTCGCTGGCCGACTCGATCACCGCCGACGAGCTGCAGGCCTGGAAGGACGAGCACCCCGGCGCGGTCGTCGTGTCCTACGTCAACACCACCGCCGCGGTGAAGGCACTGACAGATATCTGCTGCACGTCGTCGAATGCCGTCGAGGTGGTGACCTCGATCCCCGAGGATCGCGAGGTGCTGTTCTGCCCGGACCAGTTCCTGGGTGCACACGTGCGCCGCGTCACCGGCCGCAAGAACCTGCACGTCTGGGCCGGCGAATGCCACGTGCACGCCGGGATCAACGGCGACGAGCTGGCCGACCAGGCCCGGTCGCACCCCGACGCCGAACTGTTTGTGCACCCCGAATGTGGTTGCGCCACCTCGGCGCTCTACCTGGCCGGTGAGGGTGCGGTTCCCGAGGAGCGGGTGAAGATACTGTCCACGGGCGGAATGCTCGACGCGGCCCGGGAAACCCGGGCCCGGCAGGTGCTCGTCGCCACCGAGGTCGGAATGCTGCACCAGTTGCGCAGGGCTGCACCGGAAGTCGACTTCCTGGCCGTCAACGACCGCGCGTCGTGCACCTACATGAAGATGATCACGCCGGCCGCACTGCTGCGCTGCCTGATCGAAGGTGCCGACGAGGTGCATGTCGATCCCGAGACCGCTCGGCTGGGACGGGCCAGCGTGCAGCGCATGATCGCGATTGGTCAGCCCGGCGGCGGCGAATGACCCCGACGGGCAGCGCCCGGGGATCGAGCCGCTTCGCCTGCGGCAGTTCGACGCTGTGGCAGCAGCGCGCTGACGTTGTCGTGGTCGGCACCGGAGTCGCCGGTCTGGTGGCGGCTTTGGCGGCGCACCGCCGGGGCCGTCGAGTGGTGGTGCTGAGCAAGGCTCGCGAGACCGCGACGTTCCATGCCCAGGGCGGGATCGCCGTCGTGTTGCCGGATTCCGACGACTCCGTCGAGGCGCACGTTGCCGATACGGTCGCCGCGGGGGGTGGCCTGTGCGACCCGGATGCCGTGCGCTCCATCGTTGCGGCCGGCTACGGCGCCGTGGCCGATTTGGTGACCGACGGTGCCCAGTTCGACGAGGCAGCTCCCGGGCGCTGGGCGCTGACCCGCGAGGGCGGCCACACCCGACGCCGGATCATTCATGCCGGGGGTGACGCCACCGGGGCCGAGGTGCAGCGCGCCCTGGATTCGGCGGCGGCCGAACTCGACATCCGCCGGGACCACGTGGCGTGCGAGATCCTGCGTGACGACAGTGGCGTGACCGGAGTGCTGGTCCGCAACGAGGACGGCCTGGGTCTCATCCATGCGCCATCGGTCATCCTGGCGACCGGCGGCCTCGGCCACGTGTACGCGGCAACTACCAATCCGAGTGGCTCGACGGGTGACGGTATCGCCTTGGCGTTGTGGGCCGGAGTTGCGGTCCGCGACATCGAGTTCGTCCAATTCCACCCGACCATGCTGTACGTGGAGAACGGCGGCGGACGGCGTCCGCTCATCACTGAAGCGCTACGCGGTGAAGGCGCCATACTCATTGATTCGCAAGGTCACTCGGTGACTGACGGGGTGCACCCGATGGGGGACCTGGCCCCGCGCGATGTGGTCGCGGCGGCCATCAACGCCCGGCTCAGCGCCACGGGTGACCCGTGCGTGTATCTGGATGCCAGGGGTATCGCCCGGTTCTCCGACCGGTTTCCCACCGTGGCGGCGGCCTGTGCGGCGGCCGGGATCGACCCCACCTGCCAACCGATTCCGGTGGTTCCCGGCGCCCACTACAGCTGCGGCGGTGTAGTGACCGACGTGCAGGGACGTACCGAACTGCCCGGGCTGTTCGCCGCGGGCGAGGTCGCCCGCACCGGGATGCACGGGGCCAACCGGTTGGCGTCCAACAGCTTGCTGGAGGGACTCGTCGTCGGTGGCCGGGCCGGCAGGTTGGCCGCCGAGCACGCGAGCGCGGCCGGTTCGGTGCGCGCCCAGGCGCCGCAGGATCGCCGTCAAGACTCCGTTGACCGAGATGTCCTGCAGCACGCCATGTCTGAGCATGCTTCAGTGGTCCGTGACGCCGAGGGCCTGCAACGACTCGACGCCGTTCTGGCCGATGCGCGCTCGGTGCAGCCCGCGGACCGCCACAGCTTCGAGGATGCGGCCCTCACCGCGACCGCACGCGCAATCGCCGTCGCGGCCCTGGCCCGCACCGAAAGCCGTGGCTGCCACCATCGCGCCGATCACCCCGATACCGACCCCGCTCAGGAGCATTCCGTGACAATTCGCGCCGCAGCCGGCCGCCCCGTCCTCGATACCGCAACGGCGGTGTGCTGATGGCACTTTCGGATACTGAGCTGGCCGAGGCCCGGGCCACGATCACCCGTGCGCTCGAGGAGGACCTGCGCTTCGGCCCGGACATCACGACTCTCGCCACCGTGGGCGCCGATGCCATGACCACCGCCTCGGTGGTGAATCGGGAGCCGGGCGTGGCCGCCGGCGTCGACATTGCGCTGCTGGTGCTCGACGAGGTCCTCGGCGCCGACGGCTACCGCGTGATCGACCGCGTCGAGGACGGTGCCCGGCTGGACGCCCGTTCTTCGATCCTGACGGTCGAGGCGCCGACCCGCGGGCTGCTCACGGCCGAACGCACCATGCTGAACCTGATGTGCCACCTGTCGGGGATCGCCACGGCGACCGCCGCCTGGGTCGACGCAGTGGCCGGCACCAACGCCAAGATCCGCGACACCCGCAAGACACTGCCGGGCCTGCGTGCGCTGCAGAAGTACGCGGTGCGCGTCGGTGGCGGCGTCAACCACCGGATGGGGCTGGGCGACGCGGCACTGATCAAGGACAATCATGTCGCCGCGGCCGGGTCGGTGCTGGCCGCACTCAAGGCCGTCCGGGCCGAGGCTCCGGATCTGCCGTGTGAGGTCGAGGTGGATTCCCTCGAACAGCTCGATGACGTGCTCGCCGCCGACGTGGGATTGGTGTTGCTGGACAACTTCCCGGTTTGGCAGACCCAGATCGCCGTGCAGCGCCGCGACACTCGGTCGCCCAAGACGCTGCTGGAATCCTCGGGTGGTCTGTCCCTTGACAGCGCTGCCGAATACGCCGGTACCGGGGTCGACTACCTGGCGATCGGTGCCCTCACTCATTCGGTGCGGGTGCTCGATCTCGGGCTCGATACCTAACCCGCGCAGCGTAATTCGCGTCGAACCGCGGTCGGCGTCAACCCGGTGTGCGCACGCAGTGTGCGGCAGAAGTGGGCCTGGTCGGCGAAACCCAGTGTGGCCGCGACGTCGGCGATCGTGGATTTGCCGCGGTGCAGATGGTCGAGAGCCCGGCCGACCCGCACCCGGTTGCGGTACCGCGTCACCGACACCCCGAGTTCGTTGCTGAACGATCGGCTCAGCCGGTATGGCGAGACCCCGAGCGCAGTTGCGAGCGGGAACAACCCGACCGCGGCGTCATCCGCCTGCCTGATCGCGTCACGGGCTTGCGAGACCAACCGATCCGATGGCCGAGCAGGTGGATCGGACGCCGGTATCGGACGTCGTGCGGCCGCACGCAACGCAGACCCGACCAGCCGCACCAGGCCCTCCGCCAGTTGGTAATCGGGATCGGCGCGACTGCCGGCCAGAAGCCGTCGGTGCGCAAGTTCGAGACGGGCATCCACGTAGACGGAGGACGGCCCGATCCGATTCCGCTCGCCGGCGAGTTGCCACCAGCGGTCTGCGCTGAGCTGTAGTGACGTACACGCATCGCCGCCGTGTGGGTGGGCGAAATGCTCGTGTTCTCCGGGTTCGCCGAGGTAGCCCATGGTGGCATCGTGGTCCACTGGCTCGCCGGACCCGCGGCGGCGAAAACACCCCGAACGCACCAGCACGAATCGCCCGTCGACCGGACATTCGGCCTCTGACCAGTCCGGGTGCTCGCCGGAGCAACTCCAGGTGGCGATGCTGAATTCCGGCCGCGCGATCAGTGCCTGGGCGGTCAGCATGTGCGCCACGTTAGCCTTCGCGACCGACAGATACGGCCCGCAAAAATGTTCAAGACGCCTGGTCGGCCCGCGATCAGACTGGCTGGTATGGCATCGATCCACATTGAGTTCGACATTGAAGCTGACAGCGCGACGGTGTGGGAGGTGATCGGCGACTGGTCCGACGGCCCGGTACGCATGGCGCCCGGATTCGTGGCGACCTCCGAAGCCCATGATGACGTTCGGGTGGTGACGTTCGCCGACGGTTTCGTCGCCCGCGAGCGGCTGGTCAGCCGTGACGAGTCAACGCGCCGTGTCGCGTACTCCCTGATAGGTGACACCGCTAGGCCCGAGCACGACAACGCGGTGATGCAGGTGGTGTCCGACGGCCCGCACCGCTGCCGCTTCCTGTGGTCGCGTGATGTCCTGCCAGACGAGGCCGCGGGCCCGCTGCGGGCCGCGATGGAGCAGGCCGCCCCGATCATCAAGAGCGCGCAGGAGAACACGGTCGACTAGGCAGGCCTGGGGCACTGAACCGAGGATTCCGGTCAATATGTGGCTGAGATCCTCGGTTTAGTGCTCAACAGAGGGTTCCTACGCGGTCGCGCCGCGGCGGACAAACGACAACACCACCGCGGCCGTGGCGAACAGCCCGGAGAACACCCGGCCGAGCATCGTCTGCTGACGCGGTGTCTGCAGCCAGTTGAGTAGCCGCGCCGCCAGGCCGGTGTAGAGACTCATCACGACCACGTCGACGACGACCATGGTCGCTCCGATAGCCAAGTACTGCGGCAGCAACGGCGCCGTCGGCACCACGAACTGCGGCAGCACCGCGACGAGGAACACCAAGCCCTTCGGGTTGGTCGTGTTCACCAGGAATCCGCGCATCACCAGGGACAGTCGGCCGCGTTCACCTGTGCCGCCCATTCGGTCGCGCAGATCCTGCGAGGCGCTGCGCCACTGCTGGATGGCCAGGTAGATCAGGTACGCCACACCGATCCACTTGACGATGTGGAAGGCCAGCATCGACTTCGCGACCACGGCCCCCAGTCCGACGGCCACCAACACCAGCTGTGCAAGTAGCCCGAGCTGGAGTCCGAGCACGCTCCATGACCCACGGCGTACGCCATGGGTCAGGCCGGTCGCCATCGACTGAATCGCCCCGGCACCGGGGGACAGACTGATGGCGATCGACGCGCCGAGAAACGCGAGCCAGATCTGCCAGGTCATATGTGCAGTCTGGCGAGCGTGTCAAACGATATCTGCGACGAAGACGCCCATCCGGCGGGCCGCGTTGCGGGGGATCCGGGGCAGGGTCGGATCGTCGGTGCCCGCCGGCAGGACGCGCGGATTGGTGATCTTGATGTCGCCGCGGAACAGGTGCACGTCAGCACCGCCGGCGGCGATCACATTCTTGACCCAGTTGGTCTTGCCGTGCAGGAGCGTCACCGCGAAAACGTTGCCCTTGCGGTAGCTGGTCACGATCGTCTCGTACGGCGTACCAGAGGTACGGCCCCGATGCTTGATCACGGTGAAGCCGGGCAAGCGCTTGGAAAACGGTTTGACCAGCGGGTTGATGTATTTGATCTGGAACCGCTCCAGCGCGGGCGGTATGAGCATCGGTACGCCGGGGGCGTTGTTCGGATGGTCTTTCGCGGACATCTAGGGCTCCATTCGGCAGTCTGGGACCACACTACGGCGGGTTGTGCCGGCGGCAGCCGACGACGGATTTTTATCAACTGGACTGATCAGGGACAATTGAACCGATGGCCGAGTTTCAGATGTCCCGTATCGACCTGCGTAACCGTGCGCTGAATGCCGCGCAGTTGCGATCCGCGCTGCCCCGCGGCGGAGTCGACGTGGACGCAATTGTGCCCAAAGTCCGCCCGATCGTGGAGGCCGTCGCCGAGCACGGCGCGAAGGCCGCGCTGGACTACGGCCATACCTTCGACGGCATCCGTCCCGACACCGTGCGGGTGCCCGCGGACCGGCTGGCTGCGGCCCTCGCCGACCTCGACCCCGATGTCCGCGCCGCCCTGCAAGTCGCGATCGACCGGGCCCGCACGGTGCACGCCGACCAACGACGCACCGACACCACCACCACGCTGGGGCCTGGTGCCACCGTCACCGAACGCTGGGTCCCGGTCGAGCGTGTCGGGCTGTACGTACCCGGCGGCAACGCCGTGTACCCGTCGAGTGTCGTGATGAACGTGGTGCCCGCGCAGACCGCCGGTGTGGATTCGCTGGTGATCGCCAGCCCGCCGCAGGCGGAATTCGCGGGCCTGCCGCACCCGACCATTCTGGCCGCTGCGGCGCTGCTCGGCGTCGAAGAGGTGTGGGCCGTCGGCGGTGCGCAGGCGGTGGCGTTGCTGGCCTACGGCGGCACCGACACCGATGGCGCCGAGTTGGCCCCCGTCGACATGATCACCGGCCCCGGCAACATCTACGTGACCGCGGCCAAGCGGATCTGCCGTTCGCAGGTCGGCATCGATGCCGAGGCCGGTCCGACGGAGATCGCGATCCTGGCCGACGACACGGCCGATCCGGTGCACGTTGCCGCCGACCTGATCAGTCAGGCCGAGCACGACGAGATGGCGGCCAGTGTGCTGGTCACCGACAGCGAGGCGCTGGCCGCGGCTACCGACCGCGAGCTCACTCGCCAGTTGGAGACCACCGTGCATGTCGAGCGTGTCAAGGCCGCGCTCTCGGGCAAGCAGTCCGCGATCGTGCTCGTCGACGACATCGATGCCGGGGTACGCGTGGTCAACGCCTACGCCGCCGAGCACCTCGAGATCCAGACCGAAGACGCTCCTGCGGTGGCCGGCCGGATTCGTTCTGCCGGAGCCATTTTCGTCGGTGCCTGGTCGCCGGTCAGCCTGGGCGACTACTGCGCCGGATCCAACCACGTGCTGCCGACCGCGGGTTGCGCCCGCCACTCCAGCGGCCTGTCCGTGCAGACGTTCCTGCGCGGCATCCACGTCGTCGAGTACGACGAAGCCGCACTCAAAGATGTGTCCGGCCATGTGATCACGCTGTCCAAGGCGGAAAACCTGCCCTCACATGGCGAGGCGGTACGACGGAGGTTTGAACGGTGATGAGCGCTTGCGCGAAGAACAGGCGATCATGAGCGCACGGGATGTGACGCTGGCCGATCTGCCGCTGCGCGAAAACCTGCGCGGGAAATCGCCCTACGGGGCACCGCAACTGGTGGTTCCGGTGCGGCTCAATACCAACGAGAACCCGCACCCGCCCACCCAGGCTCTGATCGACGACGTCGCCGCATCGGTCCGCGACGCCGCGGCCGAATTGCACCGCTATCCCGACCGGGACTCGGTTCAGTTGCGCACCGATCTGGCCGCCTATCTCACGGCGGCAACCGGCGTACCGCTCACCGTCGACAACCTATGGGCGGCAAACGGTTCCAACGAGATCCTGCAGCAGCTTCTGCAGGCCTTCGGCGGGCCGGGGCGCACCGCGATCGGTTTCGTGCCGTCGTACTCGATGCACCCGATCATCTCGGACGGCACCCAGACGGAGTGGCTGCAGGCGGCCCGCGCCGCGGATTTCGGGCTCGACATCGACGTAGCGGTGGCCGCGGTCAAGGAGCGCACACCCGACGTGGTGTTCGTGGCGAGCCCCAACAACCCGTCGGGACAGAGCGTCCCGATCGAGGACCTGCGCCGGCTGCTGCAAGAGATGACGGGTGGCATCTTGATCGCCGACGAGGCCTACGGCGAGTTCTCCTCGCAGCCCAGTGCGGTCACGCTGATCGACGAGTTCCCGGCCAAGCTGATCGTCACCCGCACGATGAGCAAGGCGTTCGCGTTCGCCGGCGGACGGCTCGGCTACCTGGCCGCCGCTCCCGCGGTGATCGATGCGCTGCTGCTCGTGCGCTTGCCGTATCACTTGTCCGTGCTCACCCAGGCCGCCGCGTGTGCAGCACTGCGTCATGCTGATGACACCCTGGGAAGCGTGGCGACCCTGGCCGCCGAACGCGACCGGGTGAGCGCCGAATTGACCCGCTTGGGCTACCGCGTGATCCCCAGCGACGCGAACTTCGTGTTGTTCGGCGATTTCACCGATGCGCCGGCGACGTGGCAGCGCTACCTGGACAAGGGAATTCTGATCCGCGATGTTGGTATCCCTGGCTTCCTGCGCACCACGATCGGTCTGGCCGAGGAGAACGACGCATTCCTGGCCGCCAGCGCCGATCTGGCCACCACCGAACTTCAGCCCGCCAACAGCCCGGTAGGAGCATCGTGACCCGTCGCGCGAAAGTCGAACGCAAGACCAGGGAATCCGACATCACCGTCGAGATCGACCTCGACGGCACCGGTGTCGTCGACATCGATACCGGTGTCCCGTTCTTCGATCACATGCTGACCGCGCTGGGCACCCACGCCAGCTTCGATCTGACCGTGCACGCCAAGGGCGACATCGAAATCGAGGGGCATCACACGATCGAAGACACGGCGATCGTGTTGGGCCAGGCACTCGGCCAGGCGTTGGGCGACAAGAAGGGCATCCGCCGGTTCGGCGATGCGTTCATCCCGATGGACGAATCGCTGGCGCACGCCGCCGTCGACGTGTCCGGCCGGCCCTACTTCGTGCACACCGGGGAACCCGAGTTCATGGTCGAATTCACCATCGCCGGGTCCAGCGCGCCCTACCACACCGTGATCAACCGCCACGTATTCGAATCGCTGGCCTTCAACGCCCGCATCGCATTGCACGTGCGGACGCTCTACGGCCGGGACCCGCACCACATCACCGAGGCGCAGTACAAGGCGGTGGCGCGCGCGCTGCGACAGGCGGTCGAGTACGACGCCCGGGTCACCGGCGTCCCGTCCACCAAAGGGACTCTGTGACCAAGAAACTCGTCGTCCTGGACTACGGATCGGGCAATCTGCGCTCTGCCCAGCGGGCGCTGGAGCGGGTGGGCGCCGACGTCGAGGTGACCGCTGATCCCGGCGCCGCCGCGGCAGCTGACGGACTGGTGGTGCCGGGTGTCGGTGCCTTCGAGGCCTGTATGACCGGACTCCGGGCGATCGGCGGCGAGAAGATCATCGCCGACCGCCTGCAGCATGGTCGTCCGGTGTTGGGCGTCTGTGTCGGTATGCAGATTCTGTTCGCCCGCGGCGTGGAGTTCGGCGTGGAGTCCACCGGGTGCGGGCAGTGGCCAGGCTCGGTGACCCGACTGGACGCGCCGGTGATTCCGCACATGGGCTGGAATGTCGTCGAAGCTGCGGCCGGCAGCACTCTGTTCAAGGGCCTCGACACCGCCACGCGTTTCTATTTCGTGCATTCGTACGCCGCCCAGGAATGGTCCGGTAATCCGGACGCACGCGTCACCTGGGCGACGCATCACGTGCCGTTCATCGCCGCCGTCGAAGACGGCGCGTTGTCGGCTACGCAATTTCATCCGGAGAAGAGCGGCGACGCCGGTGCGACGCTTCTCGCGAATTGGGTTGAGGGACTGTGAGTTTGATTCTGTTGCCGGCTGTCGATGTGGTGGACGGCAAGGCGGTGCGTCTGGTGCAGGGCAAGGCCGGCAGTGAGACCGATTACGGCTCGGCACTGGAAGCTGCGGAGGCTTGGCAGCGTGACGGCGCTGAGTGGATCCACCTGGTGGACCTGGACGCCGCCTTCGGGCGCGGCAGCAACCGCGAACTGCTGGCTGATCTGGTCGGCAAGCTCGACGTGAAAGTCGAACTGTCCGGCGGGATCCGCGATGACGACTCGCTCAAGGCGGCCATGGACACCGGCTGCGCGCGGGTGAACATCGGCACCGCGGCGCTGGAAAGCCCCGAGTGGTGCCGTCGGGCCATCGCCGAGTACGGCGACCGGGTCGCAGTTGGGCTGGATGTTCAGTTCGAGAACGACAGCTGGCGGCTGCGCGGCCGCGGCTGGGAAACCGACGGCGGCGATCTTTGGGAGGTCTTGGATCGCCTTGATCGCGAAGGGTGTTCGCGCTACGTCGTCACCGACGTCACCAAGGACGGCACCCTGACCGGGCCCAACCTGGAACTGTTGGCCGCGGTGGCCGACCGCACCGACGCTCCGGTGATCGCCTCGGGCGGGGTTTCCAGCCTCGACGACCTCCGGGCAATCGCCACCCTGACCGGTCACGGTGTCGAGGGCGCGATCGTCGGGAAGGCGCTCTACGCCGAACGATTCACTCTGCCGCAGGCACTGGCCGCGGTCAGCGGATAAGCGAGGTGGGTGACCTGGATTCGTCGAAGCTGGCCGCACTGGTTGCTGCCGCCACCGAGATCCTCGACGCGGCGTCCGTGCCGTTCATCGCCGGGCACCGCGCGGATTCGGCTGTCACCAAGCAGGGCAACGACTTTGCCACCGAGGTCGATCTGGCGATCGAGCGGCAGGTGGTGCGGGCCCTGACCGAGGCCACCGGAATCGGGGTTCACGGTGAGGAATTCGGTGGTGAGCCCATCGATTCCCCGCTGGTGTGGGTGCTCGACCCGATCGACGGCACGTTCAACTACGCGGCAGGTTCGCCGATGGCGGCCATCCTGCTCGGACTGTTGGCCGATGGCGAGCCGGTGGCCGGCCTGACCTGGCTGCCGTTCACCGGACAGCGGTATTCGGCGCTGGCTGGGGGACCGGTGCGGGACAACGGAACCGTGCTGCCGCCGCTGGGGTCGCCGACGTTGACCGACTCGATCGTCGGGATCCAGACCTTCAACATCGATTCTCGCGGCCGGTTCCCCGGCCGCTACCGGGTCGAGGTGCTGTCCAATCTGAGCCGGGTGTGCTCGCGGGTGCGGATGCACGGCGCCACCGGGGTGGACCTGGCCTATGTGGCGGCCGGGATCCTGGGTGGGGCCATCAGTTTCGGCCACCACATCTGGGACCATGCTGCCGGTGTGGCGCTGGTCCGGGCCGCGGGCGGCATCGTGACGGACCTGGCCGGCGATCCGTGGACCGCCGAGTCGAAGTCGGCGCTGGCCGCCGCGCCCGGCGTGCACGAACGCATGTTGGAAATCGTGAAATCCGCTGGCAATCCGGAGGACTATCTGTGAGCACCATCAGTGACGTCGCGACGAGGGTGATCCCGTGCCTCGACGTCGACGCCGGCCGGGTGGTCAAGGGTGTCAACTTCGAGAACCTGCGCGATGCGGGCGATCCCGTGGAACTCGCGGCCGTTTACGACGCCGAGGGCGCCGATGAACTGACCTTCCTCGATGTGACCGCGTCCTCGTCGGGCCGGTCCACCATGCTCGAGGTGGTCAAGCGCACCGCCGAGCAGGTGTTCATCCCGCTGACCGTCGGTGGCGGTGTGCGCGCGGTCGAGGACGTCGACGTGCTGCTGCGTGCCGGCGCCGACAAGGTGTCGGTCAACACCGCGGCGATCGCCCGGCCCGAACTGTTGGCCGAGATGGCGCGCCAGTTCGGTTCGCAGTGCATCGTGCTCAGCGTCGACGCGCGTACCGTGCCCGCCGGTGATCAGCCCACTCCCTCGGGGTGGGAGGTGACCACTCACGGCGGGCGCCGCGGCACCGGCATCGATGCCATCGAATGGGCCGCCCGCGGCGCCGAACTCGGCGTCGGCGAGATCCTGCTCAACTCGATGGACCGCGACGGCACCAAGGCCGGGTTCGATCTGCCGATGCTGCGTGCCGTGCGCGCGGCAGTGGGCGTCCCGGTGATCGCCAGCGGTGGTGCCGGCGCGGTGGCTGATTTCGCGCCCGCCGTGCAGGCTGGCGCGGATGCGGTGCTGGCCGCCAGCGTCTTCCACTTCGGGGAGATGACCATCGGTCAGGTCAAGGCAGCGATGGCGGCCGAAGGAATCGTGGTGCGGTGATGGCTCTCGATCCCGACATCGCCAAGCGCCTCAAGCGCAACGCCGACGGGCTGTTCAGCGCCGTGGCGCAGGAGCGTTCCACCGGTCAGGTACTGATGGTCGCCTGGATGGACGACGACGCGCTGGCTCGCACCCTGGAAACCCGTGAGGCCACCTATTTTTCACGCTCCCGCGGCGAGCAGTGGGTCAAGGGCCTGACCTCGGGGCACACGCAATACGTGCACTCGGTCCGTCTGGACTGCGACGGCGACACGGTGTTGCTGGAGGTCGATCAGATCGGCGCCGCCTGCCACACCGGGGCGCACACCTGCTTCGACGCGGACGTGCTTTTGGCGGCCGTAGACTGACTGACGCGGCATTACCGTGGAGCGATGGGAGATTGGTCGCAGTCACTGGTCGATGTCGAGGTGTCGGCCGAGGACGCACCCGAGTTGGGTGCCCGCCTGACCCGGTGGCTCATCGACACCGGGGTGATCAGTGCCGAACAATCCGACTGCGTGCTCGGGACGCCACTTGGTCACCCGCCCGGACCGAACTATGGCCACGCCATCGGCGGTACCGAACCGGCACCGGTGCTCTGGACAAACGGGGCCGCCATCAGCGTCGGCCGGGTGGTGTCATACAGCTACGAGCCTGAGGTATTGACTTGCCGGCGCTGCGGGCACCGGGAGCTGCCGGCACCGGATGATCAGAATTGGCAGGCGGCATTCGCTGCCATCGGTGATTGGGCTGATGGTGGTGTCGGTGCGATGCCGTGCCCGTCTTGTGGTGCGGACAACGACGTGAACGGGTGGGACTGGGAGCCGACCTGGGGGTTCGGCCTGCTGACCATGGAGGTCTGGAATTGGAATCCGTTGGCGCCCGAGTTCATCGCCGAGGTCAGCGGATTTCTCGGGCACCGGATCGTCTATACGAACTTCAAACTCTGAGCGGGCGTTGCGGTCATGGGCTTGTCGGTGCGGTATCGCACAATAACGGGGTGACTGACAGCGCTGGGCCGGCCCACGGCGATTCTGCCGAAGCCCGCAAAGCGCGCGGTGCGTACTTCACCCCGGTCCAGATCACCGATTACCTAACCCAATGGGCAGTGCGGTCCGCCGATGAGCGGATCTTGGAGCCCTCGGCCGGGGACGCGGCCTTCCTGGTAGCCGCCACCCGCAGGCTGCAGCAGCTCGGTCTCGAGCATCCCGAGCTCGACGGCATCGAGATTCACCGAAGCAGCGCCACCACGGCGCGCCGCCGCGTCACTGAAGCCGGGGGACGGGCCAGGATCAGGACGTCCGACTTCTTCGACGTCGAACCGCGTGCTGAGTACACGGCGGTGATCGGCAACCCGCCCTACATCCGCTACCAGGATTTCCGGGGTGCCACCCGGGCACAGTCGCGCCGCGCCGCACTCAAGGCGGGCGTCACGCTGTCTGGGCTGGCCTCGAGCTGGGCCGCGTTCACCGTGCACGCTGCGTTGTTCCTGCAGCCAGGTGGTCGCCTGGCCCTGGTGCTGCCCGCCGAGCTGCTGAGCGTCAACTACGCGGCGGCGGTGCGGAAGTTTCTCTTCGATCGGTTCGCCAGCGTCGAGTTGGTGATGTTCGACGAGCAGGTGTTTCCCGAGGCCGAAGCCGATGTGGTGCTGCTGCTGGCCGACGGCTATGGGGGTGGGCCGACCAGTCACGCCGTCATTCACCGGGCCTGCAACGCGAGCTCGTTGACATCCGAACTCGCACAACGTCGTTGGTCGCCGCGCGATCCCGCAGACAAGTGGGTCAGCGGCCTGATCGGTAACGCGCCGGTCGATGCGCTCCACGGTCTACACGAGGCTGGGCAGTTCACAACCTTGGAGACGTGGGGCGACACGACTCTGGGCATGGTGACCGGCAACAACGGCTTCTTCGCGCTGTCGCCTGAGCGCGTGCATGAGCTGGGTCTGCGCGGTACTGACCTGTTGCCGTTGTCCCCGCCGGGCAGTGCCCATCTACGCGGCCTCACGCTGACCGCCGAGCAACTGGCCAGGCTGGGGGAGGACGGCCGGTCGATACACCTGTTCCGTCCGGCCGGGCAGCCATCGGCCGCTGCGCAGCGCTACATCGACGCCGGCCACGCCGCAGGCGTGCATCTGGCCTACAAATGCCGGGTGCGTCAGCCTTGGTATCTGGTGCCACTGGTGAAACCGGCCGACCTGCTGCTGACCTGTATGAACGCCGATACTCCGCGGTTGATCAGCAACCGGGCCAAGACACATCATCTCAACTCGGTGCACGGCGTGTATCTGCGTGACGGGGTGCGCACGCTGGGGCGCGACCTGCTGGGCTTGGCGGCGCTGAACTCGGTGACGGTGCTACATGCCGAGATCGTCGGCCGTTCCTACGGCGGCGGGATCCTCAAGATCGAACCGCGCGAGGCCGACCGTTGGCTCGTTCCCTCACCCGATCTGGTGGCCGCTCGTGCCGACGAACTGCGGGCCGTCCGCCGGAGGGTCGGATCGCTGTTGGAGCGCGGCCGTCTGCTCGATGCGACTCGCGTCGTCGACGATGCGTTGGGATTGGAGACGAGGATCGTTCTGGAACCCGTTCGTGCCGCGCGCGATTCATTGGCGACCCGCCGGACGGTAAGGTCTCGGCGTGCCCGCTGAACCGTCGACCAAGGCCACAGCATGGGCCATCTTCGATCGCATCGTGGCCGACGCCGCGCCCGGCGGTGTGCACACCAATCCGTGGGTGCGCAGCGGAGGCGCACTGACCTTCGTTCCCGATTTCCGGGTGCTGCGCAAGCTTCTCGGCGTCCCGCTGTTCCTGGACGCGCCGTCCACCACCGGCGTTCCGGCGCTGGCTTTGGACGTGTGGCTGGCCTACGAGTTGCGGCGTGCTGGATTCGATCCGGATGCGGTGTGGCCCCGAGCAACGGATCCGCGGATCATGCCCAGCGCGATCGCCAGTCTGCTCGAGGCGCTGCCGCAGAAGGAACGCCACCTCATCGAGCAACGGCTGAAGCGGTCGATGAAAGGCGTTGCCGCGTCGAGTGCCAGCGTGCTCGGTAAGCACTACATGAAACAGGTCGACGTGGTGATGTCGGATTGGGACACCGGCCCGGAGTTGCTGATCAGTACCAAACGTATGGATTCCAGCTTCGGCAAGAATGCCGCCAACCGGGTCGAGGAAAGTTACGGCGACGCCAAGAATCTGCGTCTGCGCCACCCGCTTTCGGCGCTGGGCTTTGTCTACGGCTTGCGCTCGACGATTCTGAGCACAGAACCGGACAAGGCCGAGTGGCTCATCGATCTGCTGGGCAAGCTCGGCACCGAGGACGACGCCTATCACGCGGTTGCGCTGGTGATGATCGATTACGACGTCGAGGTCGCCGAGTCCGCGGACGAGGAGGTCGACAGCATCGAAAAGGCCGAGCCGGACGCGCTATTCGAGATCGTCGACGTTGCCACAGCCGCCGTCGACGAGGCGTTGGCGGCACTACCCGACATCGCGATCCGGCATGACACGGTGCCGCCCGAGCTGCAACCCTCGCGTTTTCTGGCGACCATGGTCAACCGCGTCATCGACACCACACCGGTGACCCGGCACCGTGAGGCGCGTCGGCGGCGTAACACAGCCGCCGAAGCCTGATGCAATCGCCGAGATCAACGCAAGGGTCGCGCATTGGCGCTGCGAACGACCATTGCGTCGCACTCGCGGAAGCTACAACACCCGCGAACTGGCCTTGGCCCGCGCACTCCACCGGCCGTCCTGATACCCCACCACCACTGGGTGCGCAAACGCTTCGCTGACGTGTTCGGTGTTGACGACGTCGCGGGCCGCGCCGCTGGCCACCGTGCGGCCGTGGGCGATCAACAGGGCGTGCGTGGTGCTGGTGGGCAGCTCCTCGAGGTGGTGAGTGACCAGGATCGAGGCCATGTCCGGATGCGAGTCATCCAGAGTGTCAAGCGTTTCCAGCAATTGCTCGCGAGCCGCGACGTCCAGACCGGTGGTCGGCTCGTCCAGTAGCAGCAGCTGCGGATCGGCGATCAATGCCCGCGCGATCAGGGTGCGGCCGCGCTCGCCCTGAGACAGCGTGGGCCAGATCGCGTCGGCCCGCGCCGACAGCCCCACGGTGTCGATCAGTTCCTCGGCCCGGCGGGCCTGTTCTGCGGTCGGTTCCCAGTGCGCGGCGATGTCGATGGTGGCGGTGATGCCGGTGAGGACCACCTCGCGCACGGTGAGCGGGTACTGCAGCCGGTGCCGGGGATTCACGTGGCCGATGGAGCGGCGCAGCACGGCCAGGTCGGTGCGGCCCATCTGGCCGCCGAGCACGTGCACGGTGCCTGAGGTCGGAAAGGTCACGGCGGCACAGAAACCCAGCAGCGTGCTCTTCCCGGCGCCGTTGGGTCCCAACAGGGCCCAGTGCTCACCGGCCTGCACCGTCAGGGAGATGCCGTCGATGATCTGCTTGCCGTCGCGGCGGAACGTCACATCGGCGATGTCGAGGACCGGGGTCATGCGAAAGACTCCTTCAATGAGCTCAAATGGGTTCTGCTGGCGGCTGCGGCGGCCTCGGGGTCGCGGGCGACGATCGCGTCGGCCAACTGCTGGTGCAGGTCGTGATCGCAGGGTTCGGAGGCGATCGGCCGGATCTTGAGCATGTCGATCATCGCCAGCCGCAGCCGCGGCAGGAAGGCGTCGAACAACTGGATCAGCACCTCGTTGTGGGACGCGGTGATCACCGTGCGGTGAAACGCCATGTCCGCATCGACGTGGTCGGGTACGGACTGTCCGGTCACCCCGCGGGCAGCCAGGGTGCGACGGATCGCGCGCACATCGGCTGGGGTACGCCGGGTCGCGGCGAGCGCGGCGGCTTCGGCCTCGATGGCGATGCGTGCCTCGATCACCGAGACGATGGTGGCCCGGCGCAGCACGGTATCCCAGTCTTCGGCGGCGTCGAGGGCCGTGACGAATACGCCGGCACCCTGGCGGCTCTCCAACACGCCCTTGCCGGACAGTTCGCGGATGGCTTCGCGCAGGGTGGAGCGGCCTACGCCGAGCTGTGCAGCCAGGGTTGTCTCACCTGGAAGTCGATGTCCGAGTGGCCATTCGCCCTGGCGGATGCGCGTCAGTAGAAGCTGGGCGGTCTGGGCCGCCAGCGGGTGACGCTGAACTTGGGAGGTCATCGAAACCTGTCTACTTGTCTGAGGAGTTGTGTATAGTCTACCCATCATGACGCGTGCCCTCCTCCTTAGCCGCCGCGGCGGGGCCTGAATCGACCGGCCCCCTGCCGTGGGGCTGTGGCGCGCCGGTCGAACTCCCATCCGACCGAAGGCATCCTCATGACCAGTTCTGTATTTCCCACCATCAACACCCCGGCCGGGGAGATCCCGGCCACCGCACCGGCCTGGAATCGGCAGCGGCACTCGCAAATGCCGTCGCACCGCTACGCCAGTGTCTACGACCGAGTCGAAGTTCCACTGGTGCAACGCGATTGGCCCACCGCCCGGATCGAACGCGCGCCGCTGTGGGTGCCGGTGGATCTGCGTGACGGCAATCAGGCGCTGGCCGAACCGATGGACCCGGCCCGCAAGCGCCGCTTCTTCGAGCTGCTGGTGGCCATGGGCTACAAGGAGATCGAGGTCGGATATCCGTCCGCCTCGCAGACTGATTTCGACTTCGTCCGACTGCTGGCCGAGTCCGACATCGCCCCGCCGGACGTCACCATCGTGGTGTTCGTCCCGGCGCGCCGCGACCTGATCGAACGAACCGTGGACTCGGTGCGCGGCATCGGCAACGACGTCGTCGTCCACATGTACACCGCTACCGCTCCGACCTGGCGCGATGTCGTACTGGGCAAGGCGCGCGCCGAACTGCGGGACCTAATCCTGGCGGGTGCGCGTGACGTCCTCGAGTTCACCGACGGCATGCCCAATATGCGGTTCGAATTCTCCCCGGAGGTGTTCAACCTCACCGAGCCTGATTACGTGCTGGAGTTGTGTGACGCGGTCATCGAGCTGTGGCAAGCCACCCCGGGACGTCCGGTCATCTTGAACCTGCCGGCCACCGTCGAGATCGCCACCCCCAACGTCTACGCCGACCAGATCGAGTACATGCACCGCAACGTGTCCCGCCGCGACAGCGTCATCCTCTCAGTGCATCCGCACAACGACCGGGGGACCGGCATCGCCTGCGCCGAACTCGCGGTGCTGGCGGGTGCTCAGCGCGTGGAGGGGTGTGTCTTCGGCAACGGAGAACGCACCGGCAACGTCGACATCGCGACCCTGGCGCTGAATCTGCATGCCCAAGGCGTGGATCCGATGATCGATTTCTCCGACATCGACGAGATCGCGCGCACGGTCAGCCATTGCACCCGCATGCCGATCCACGAACGCCATCCCTATGTCGGGGACATGGTGCACACCGCGTTCTCCGGGACACACCAGGATGCGATCAAGAAGGGCTTCGCCGAACATCGCGCCAGGGCCGCGGCCACCGGGCATCCGGAGAACGAAATCGATTGGCGGGTACCGTATCTGCCAATCGACCCAGCTGACATCGGCCGCACCTACGACGCGGTGATCCGGGTGAACTCCCAATCCGGCAAGGGAGGCATCGCCTACCTGCTGGCCACCGACTACGGGTTGGACCTGCCGCGCCGCCTGCAGATCGACTTCGCCCGTCACGTCCAGGCCCACACCGACGAAAGCGGTGCGGAGGTCACCGCCGCCGAACTGTTCGACCTGTTCGAGGCGACCTATCTGGAGGCGGCGGGGCCGGTGCAACTCAAGGACTGGCACACCGGCGGCGACGGCGCGGCCGCAGTCACCGACCTGACGTTGGTGTTCGACGGCAGCACGGTCACCAGCAGCCATCGCGGCATCGGACCGGTGGATGCACTGCGGGCCGCGCTCGCCGAGATCGGCCATCCGGTCGAGGTGTTGAGCCTGACCCAACAGTCGATCGGCAGCACCGCCGTCAGCTACCTGGAGTACCGGTCGCCCAGTCGCACCGGATGGGCGTGCGGGCGCAGCGATTCGGTGCTCGCGGCGTCGATGGCGGCGGTGCTGCGGGCGGTCAACGCGCCTTGAGCACTTCCAGTGCCTTGTCGGCGTGGGTGTCCATGCTGATCTCGCTGGCGATCACCGCGAGCACGGTGCGGTCGGTATCGATGACGAACGTGGTCCGCTTCACCGGCATGAGCTTGCCGAGCAGACCACGCTTCACCCCGAACTGGGCCGCCACCTTGCCGTCGGCATCCGAGAGCAACGGGTAGTCGAAACTCTGGATGTCGGCGAACTTGGCCTGCTTGGCGACCGGGTCGGTGCTGATGCCGACCCGGTTTGCCCCGGCAGCGGCGAACTCGCCGGCCAGATCCCGGAAGTGACAGGCCTCCTTGGTGCACCCCGGCGTCATCGCCGCCGGATAGAAGAACAGCACCACGGGTCCGTCGGCGAGCAGGCTCGTCAGGCTGCGAATCGTGCCGGTCTGGTCGGGGAGCTCGAAGTCGGGAACGGTGTCACCGGTCCTGATCTGTGTCATGGTCGCTCACGCTACGCCGTCTGCATGCCGATCCTGCTCGGACGATCTGGGAGGATTGGTCTGTGCAAACCACCCCCGACAGCCTCACCCGCACCACATCGCGCGAGGATTTCCGGGCATTGGCCGCCGAGCACCGCGTGGTCCCGGTGACCCGCAAGGTGCTGGCCGACAGCGAGACGCCGTTGTCGGCGTACCGCAAGCTCGCCGCCAACCGTCCCGGTACGTTCCTGCTCGAATCGGCCGAGAACGGTCGCTCGTGGTCGCGTTGGTCGTTCATCGGCGCCGGTGCACCTTCGGCCCTCACGGTCCGCGATGACCAAGCGGTGTGGCTGGGCACGGCCCCCAAGGACGCCCCGAGCGGTGGCGAGCCGCTGGCGGCGTTGCGGGCCACGCTGGATCTGCTGCAGACCGAGGCGGTGCCCGACCTGCCGCCGCTGTCCTCGGGGCTCGTCGGTTACTTCGCCTACGACATGGTGCGGCGTCTGGAACGGCTGCCGGAGCTCACCGTGGACGATCTGGGCCTGCCGGACATGGTGCTGCTGCTGGCCACCGACATCGCCGCCGTCGATCACCACGAGGGCACCATCACCCTGATCGCCAACGCGGTGAACTGGAACGGGACCGACGAGCGCGTCGACGAGGCCTACGACGATGCGGTCCGGCGCCTCGACATCATGACCACTGCGCTGGGCCAACCACTGTCGTCCACGGTGGCGACATTCAGCCGGCCCGAACCCGACCATCGCGGACAGCGCACAGTGGAGGAGTACACCGCGATCGTCGAGAAGCTCGTCGGCGACATCGAGGCCGGCGAAGCCTTCCAGGTGGTGCCCTCGCAGCGGTTCGAGATGACGACCCAAGCCGATCCCATTGACGTCTACCGGATGCTGCGGGTGACTAACCCGAGCCCGTACATGTACCTGCTCAATGTCCCCGATGCCGATGGCGGACTGGACTTTTCGGTCGTCGGCTCCAGTCCCGAGGCGCTGGTCACGGTGAAGGACGGCCGGGCCACCACCCATCCGATCGCGGGAACGCGGTGGCGCGGTGCCACCGAGGAAGAAGACGTCCTTCTCGAGAAAGAGCTCTTGTCCGACGAGAAGGAACGTGCCGAGCACCTGATGCTGGTCGACCTCGGCCGCAACGACCTGGGACGGGTGTGCCGCCCGGGCACGGTGCGGGTCGAGGACTACAGCCACATCGAGCGCTACAGCCACGTGATGCACCTGGTGTCCACGGTGACCGGGGAGTTGGCGGAGGGTAAGACCGCGCTCGACGCGGTGACGGCATGTTTCCCGGCCGGCACGCTGTCGGGGGCACCCAAGGTGCGTGCCATGGAGTTGATCGAGGAGGTCGAGATGACCCGACGCGGCCTGTACGGCGGCGTGCTGGGCTACCTGGACTTCGCGGGCAACGCCGACTTCGCGATCGCCATCCGGACCGCCCTGATGCGTGACGGCACGGCCTACGTGCAGGCCGGCGGGGGAGTCGTGGCCGATTCCAACGGCCCCTACGAGTACAACGAATCGGCGAACAAGGCCAAAGCCGTGCTCAACGCCATCGCCGCCGCCGACACATTGGCCGAGCCGTGACACGGGTGGCACAGGCGCTGTTCGTCGTCGCGGCGGTGCTGCTGTGGGTCGCCTCGCGGATGACCTGGGTCTCGGTGACATCGTTCGACGGGCTCGGCCAGCCCAAGACCACGGCGTTGACGGGCGCATCCTGGTCGACGGCGTTGATCCCGCTGGCATTGCTCGTGCTGGCGGCCGCGGTCGCGACGCTGGCCGTGCACGGCTGGGCGCTGCGCCTGCTGGCCCTGTTGATCGCCGCCGCCAGCGCCGGCATGGGGTACCTGGGGATCAGCCTGTGGGTGATCAAGGATGTGGCGCAGCGGGCCGCTGACCTGGCAGTCGTACCCGTCTCCCAGTTGACCGCCGCCGGGGGCGGAACCAGTCGTTCCTATGGTGGCGCGGTGCTGACGCTGGTAGCAGCTGGGTGTGCACTGGTCGGCGCGGTGCTGCTGATGCGGTCGGCCAACGGCGCGAGGCGTGGCAATGCGACCCGCTACGCGGCACCTGCAGCGCGGCGGGAGGCGGCCAAGGGCGACGGCGGTGATGAACCGATGTCGGAGCGAATGTTGTGGGATGCGCTGGACGAAGGTCACGATCCGACCGGTGACGGCAGTGATCCGGACAGTAAGGGCCGGTGAATGGTGAAGGTGTGGCGACGGCTACCCTTCCAGGGAGGGCAACCGGGACCGGCCCGGAGGCACCAGAAAGGAACCGACGGGCGATGAGTTCGGCCACAGTGCTCGACTCCATTATCGAGGGAGTTCGCGCCGACGTTGCCGCCCGCGAGGCCGTTATCAGCTTGGCTGATATCAAGGCGCGGGCCCAGGAAGCACCGGCGCCACTGAACGTGATGGCCGCCTTGCGGGAACCGGGTATTGCCGTGATCGCCGAGGTGAAGCGTGCGAGCCCGTCCCGAGGTGAGTTGGCCAATATCGCCGATCCGGCGCAGTTGGCGCAGGCCTACGAGGCCGGTGGCGCCCGGGTGATCAGCGTGCTCACCGAGCAGCGCAGGTTCAACGGCTCACTCGACGATCTGGACGCGGTGCGGGCGGCAGTGTCAATTCCGGTGCTGCGCAAGGACTTTATCGTCAAGCCGTACCAAATCCATGAGGCTCGGGCGCACGGCGCCGACCTGTTGCTGCTCATTGTGGCGGCACTGGAGCAGTCGGTGTTGGAATCGCTTTTGGAGCGGACGGAATCCCTCGGGATGACCGCGCTCGTCGAGGTGCACACCGAAGAGGAGGCCGACCGGGCATTGCAGGCCGGGGCCAAGCTGATCGGTGTCAACGCCCGCGACCTCAAGACGCTGGAAGTCGACCGTGACTGCTTCGCCCGGATCGCGCCGGGGCTGCCCTCCGATGTCATCCGCGTCGCGGAGTCCGGGGTCCGTGGAACCGCTGACCTCCTGGCGTACGCCGGCGCGGGTGCCGATGCTGTGCTGGTCGGTGAAGGCCTGGTGACCAGCGGGGATCCCCGCAGCGCGGTCGCCGATCTGGTCACCGCCGGCACGCACCCGTCCTGCCCGAAACCGGCTCGCTGAACCAGTCAATGAGCCGCTTGTACGAAAAGACACTTTGATGGCGGATCTCGCGGGGCCCGAGTTGCCCCGTACCAGCGCAGGCGTTGCCGAACCCACCGTTCACGATCCCGACGAGTTGGGACATTTCGGATCCTACGGCGGCCGGTTGGTTCCCGAGGCGCTGATGGCGGTGATCGAAGAGGTCACCGCGGCCTACGAGAAGGCCCGCGGTGACCAGGCTTTCCTCGACGAGCTCGACCGGTTGCAGCGTCATTACAGCGGCCGTCCGTCCCCGCTGTACGAGGCGACCCGACTTTCCGAGCACGCCGGTGGCGCACGCATCTTCCTCAAGCGAGAAGACCTGAACCACACCGGTTCTCACAAGATCAACAACGTTCTGGGTCAGGCACTGTTGGCGCGGCAGATGGGCAAGACGCGGGTCATCGCCGAGACCGGAGCCGGTCAGCACGGAGTGGCCACCGCCACCGCATGTGCCCTGCTCGGACTGGAATGCATCATCTACATGGGCGCGGTGGACACCTCCCGGCAGGCGCTCAACGTCGCGCGGATGCGCTTGCTCGGAGCCACCGTCGTCTCGGTCGAGGCCGGGTCCAAGACACTCAAGGACGCGATCAACGAGGCCTTCCGGGACTGGGTCACCAACGCCGACGACACCTATTACTGCTTCGGGACGGCGGCAGGCCCGCATCCGTTCCCGCTGATGGTGCGGGATTTTCAGCGGATCATCGGCATGGAGGCCAGAGCGCAGATCCTCGATCAGGCCGGCCGGTTGCCCGACGCGGTCACTGCGTGCGTCGGCGGCGGCTCGAACGCCATCGGTGTGTTCCACGCCTTCATCGATGACCCGGCGGTGCGGTTGGTCGGTTTCGAGGCCGCGGGCGACGGCGTCGAGACGGGTCGGCACGCCGCGACATTCACCGGCGGCTCTCCCGGCGCGTTCCAGGGATCGTTCTCCTACCTGTTGCAGGACGAGGACGGCCAGACGATCGAATCGCACTCCATCTCGGCCGGTTTGGACTACCCGGGCGTCGGGCCCGAGCACGCATTCCTCAAAGACATCGGTCGCGCCGAGTACCGCCCCGTGACCGATACCGAGGCGATGGACGCGTTCTCGTTGTTGTGCCGCCGCGAGGGCATCATCCCGGCGATCGAGTCGGCGCACGCGGTGGCCGGTGCGCTTAAGTTGGGCCCTGAACTGGGCAGCGGAGCGATCATCGTGGTGAACTTGTCCGGGCGTGGCGACAAAGACGTTGAGACTGCGGCCAAGTGGTTCGGACTGCTCGACGAGGGGAGCGCGGGATGAGCCGGCTGGCGGAGTTGTTCGACGGCTGCCGCGCCGAGGGTCGTGCCGCACTGATCGGTTATCTGCCCACCGGGTTCCCAGATGTTCAGACGTCGATCGCGGCGATGACGGCGATGGTCGAATCCGGTTGTGACTTGGTGGAAGTCGGCGTTCCTTACTCGGATCCGGGGATGGACGGGCCGACGATCGCGGCAGCCACCGAGGCGGCGTTGGCCGGTGGGGTTCGGGTGCGCGACACCCTCGCGGCGGTCGAGGCGATCAGCAACGCCGGCGGCCGCGCAGTGGTGATGACATACTGGAATCCGGTGTTGCGCAAGGGCGTTGACACGTTTGCCCGCGATCTGGCCTCTGCCGGTGGATACGGGTTGATCACCCCGGACCTGATCCCCGAAGAAGCCGTCGATTGGATCGCGGCATCGGAGGAGCACAATTTGGACCGGATCTTCCTGGTCGCCCCGTCGTCTACGCCGGAGCGGCTCGCGGCGACGGTGAACGCTGCACGAGGCTTCATCTACGCCGCATCGACCATGGGCGTCACCGGGGCACGCGACGTGGTCTCGAACGCAGCGCCGGAGTTGGTGCGCCGCGTCAAGGAAGTCTCCGACATCCCTGTCGGGGTGGGGTTGGGCGTGCGCTCGGGAGCGCAGGCAGCCGAGATCGGCGCCTACGCTGACGGCGTCATCGTCGGGTCGGCGTTGGTGTCGGCCCTGAGTGATGGGTTGGACGCAGTCCGGCGCCTCACCGAAGAACTGGCCAACGGCGTTAGGCAGAGGATTTCAGCTTGACCACTACCGTGCTCGCGTACTTGCCCAGCCCGTCACAGGGCGTCTGGCATTTGGGCCCGGTGCCGATACGCGCGTACGCGCTGTGCATCATCGTCGGCATCATCGCAGCGCTGGTGATCGGTGACCGGCGTTGGCAGGCGCGGGGCGGGCAAGCCGGCGTCATCTACGACATCGCCTTGTGGGCAGTGCCGTTCGGGCTTGTCGGCGGCCGGCTCTACCACGTCATGACCGACTGGCCCACGTATTTCGGGCCCACCGGCAAGGGTCTCGGTGCGGCATTCCAGGTTTGGCAAGGCGGTCTGGGGATCTGGGGCGCCGTCGCACTGGGCGGTGTCGGTGCCTGGATCGGTTGCCGGGCACACGGGATACCGCTGCCGGCCTTCGGGGACGCGATCGCGCCCGGAATCATCTTGGCCCAGGCCATCGGGCGGCTGGGTAACTACTTCAACCAGGAGCTGTACGGCGGGGACACCACCTTGCCGTGGGGCCTGGAGATCTACAAGCGACTGAATGCCGCCGGCATGCCCGACGATCTCAATGGCGTGTCCACCGGCGAGGTCATCAAGGTCGTGCATCCGACCTTCCTCTACGAATTACTGTGGAACCTACTGGTTTTCGCGCTACTGATTTGGGCGGACCGCAAGTTCAGGCTCGGCCACGGCCGGCTGTTTGCGTTGTATGTAGCCGGCTACTGTGCGGGCCGTTTCCTCGTCGAATTGATGCGTAGCGACCCGGCGACCGAATTCGCCGGTATCCGCGTCAACACCTTCACCTCGACGTTCGTGTTCATCGGAGCGGTCGTCTACATCATGCTGGCGACCAAGGGTCGGGAAGACCCTGCGACGCTGGTCGGTAAACGCGATGACGAAGAGGACGAATCCGCGGTCGACGAACTCGGCAAGGAGTTGGTTGCCGCAGCGGCGGGTACCGGTGTCGTCGCGGCCGCAGTGGTAGCGGGTCAGGACGACGACGAAGATGCCGACCACATGCATCCGGACGAGGTCGGTGCGAGTGAGGACGACGGCGCCGAAGCTGCCGCGGCCATCGAACTGAAGGGGATCGCGGCCGAGTCTGACGAGGGCGACGGCGGCGAGGAGTCCGAAGAATCCGAAGACGAGGCGGATCTCGAGGACGAGGCTGAAGACACCGAGGCAGAAGACACAGAGGCTGAAGACACCGAGGCAGAAGCTGAAGCTGTAGAAGCTGAGTCGGGCGTCGAGGAAGAAGCTGCCGACGAGCTCGCTGTCGTCGGTGATTCCACTGATGACGAAGGTGAAGCCGAAGAAGTCGAAGCCGAGTCGGGCGTCGAGGAAGAAGCTGCCGGCGAGGTCGCTGATGACGAGCGCACTGCTACTGACGCCGAGGATGATGTCGCCGAGTCTGCCGAGAAGCAGGTCACCGATCAGGATGCGGTAGGCGAGTCGGGCGTCGAAGAAGAGTCTGCCGACGAGCCCGCTGTCGCGGGTGATTCCACTGGTGTCGAAGGCGAAGCTGAGGAAGCTGAGTCGGAACCCGTGGAAGAAGCTGCGGACGATGTCACCGCGGCCGGCGAGTCCGCTGATGTCGAAGGCGAGGCTGACGGAGCCGAGGCCGAGTCTGACGTGGAGGAAGCTGGCGAAGTCGCCGCTGACGTTGAGTCCACCGAT